>JADCIX010000040.1 GCA_020247545.1 Rhodocyclaceae bacterium
CGGCGCGCCAAAGGCCGTGGTGCTGGTGCTGCACGGCGGCGGCGGCAAAGGCCTGAATGTGTCCAACACGGGCCAGCATCCGCTGTCGGTTTTCCGCAGCGTGGCCGACCGCGAGGGCTTCGTGGTGGTTTACCCCGGCGGTCTGCCCGCCAAGGACATCGAGGGCAGACCGGGCTGGGTCGATTGTCGCGCCGATAACACCACCTCCAGTGGTGCCGACGATGTCGGCTTCCTGGTGGCGCTGGTCGAGCGAGTACGCACCGAGTACGGGATGACCACCTCCCGCATGTTCATGACCGGTACTTCTAATGGCGCGCAGATGACGCACGCCTTCTCCTTCAACCGCGCCGACTTGGTGGCCGCGGTGGCCACCGCGTCGGGCAGCCTGCCAGTGAACCCGAAACCAGGCCCCTGCACCACCGGTCCCAGCCGCCCGCTGCCGATCCTGGTCCTGCACGGCACCAGCGACACGCAAATGCCCTGGCTCGGCGGCTGCGTGGCTAACGTCGGCAGTGCGTGCAATCGCGGGCGGGTGATCTCCGCAGAGGCCACGCGCGACCGCTGGCTGCAGATCAACGGCCTGAGCGGCGTGAACCCTTCACAGACCGTGCTCGACGGAAGCAAGACGGATGCCGGTCCGGCCAACCGCTTCGATTACGCCGGCACCATCCCGCTGCAGTGGTGGCGGCTGGATGGCGCCGGCCACACGGTTGCTAGCCAGACCGTGATTGTGAGCCCCAACCCGCTCACCGGCATCCAGAACCGCGACATCGAGTTTGCCGAAGTGGCATGGGCCTTTTTTGCGCCGCGATTACCTGCTAATCGATAGACACTTGACCTAAACATCGTTGTTCCATGACGTGCGCTGCGGAACCCATTGCGGATCGTGCTATGTCCCTAATCGCTTGTTACTCGCTCGTGCTACCATAGAAGGATGGACACCGCATCGAACAATTCAGAAGTTGACATCGGCATCCCGCTGTCAACCGTAATTCGGGAGCGGCTTACGCGGTCGGCCCATCGTTTCCACGCAAACGACAATATCTCCGCTTTTCTCGAACCGGGCGAGCTCGATCAACTACAAGCCGAAGTTGAGCAAAAAATGCAAGGCGTGTTGGAGAGCTTGGTAATCGATACGCAAAGCGACCACAATACTCAGGAAACCGCGCGCCGCGTCGCAAAAATGTTTGTCCGCGAAGTCTTCCATGGACGCTACGTCGCGCAACCATCGACCACTGAGTTTCCCAACGTATCCCACCTAAATGAACTGATGATCGTCGGTCCTATCCTGGTCCGAAGCGCCTGTTCGCATCACTTATGCCCAATCATCGGCAAGGTCTGGGTTGGTGTGATGCCTAACGAACATTCCAACCTGATTGGTCTTTCCAAATACACCAGGCTGATTGACTGGGTCATGAGCAGACCACAAATTCAAGAAGAAGCAGTCTCCCAAGTCGCGGCATTACTCCAAGAAAAACTACAGCCGGATGGACTAGCAATCGTCATGGAAGCAGATCACTTTTGCATGCACTGGCGCGGAGTTAAGGACACGGACGCAAAGATGATCAACAGCGTAATGCGCGGCGTATTCCTAAAAGATGCAAACCTCAGGCGGGAGTTTTTGTCCCTGCTGGCAAACCGAAAGTGAAAGCGTTATGTTAGTCAGACTGCTGTATGCGAGTCGCGCCGCCGATGATAATCATGCTGCGGCGATCGAGTCCATCATGCTGCAATCTCGGGCGCACAATCCGGAGCGTGGCATCACTGGGATTCTCTGTTACGGTGGCGATATCTTCATGCAGGTGCTCGAAGGCGGACGTATGGAAGTCAATGAACTCTATGGGTTCATTACGCGCGATCCACGACACAAGAACGTGGTAATTTTGAAATACGAAGAAATTACCGAACGACGTTTCTATGGCTGGACGATGGGCCATGTCAACATCGATAAAATCAATCCATCCGTTCTTCTAAAGTACTCTTCTCGACCGGTACTCGACCCCTATTCTGTATCAGGTGATGTCTCGATGGCGCTGTTGGAAGAACTGATCTCCACGGCCGCCATTATTGGGCGGACTTAGCTGCGCTCTATTACAGTAATCGTCTTAGCCAGATCTGCGGTAAAAACGCTTAATTTAGGAGGCAAGGCCGACGATGTCCTTGAGGGCTTGTCTTGCAGACGTCCGCGAAAAGTGCGTCTCAATGTTTGTCAGCCCATTGGCGCGTAACGTCTCCCACAAGTCCCGATCAGTATTCAGGCGAATCATGGCGTCGGCAAAAGCTTCTGCTGTGTCGGCCGTCAGAACATCTTGTTCGTGCCGAAGATACATCCCCTCAACGGACGGAGATGTCGCAACAACTGGTACCCCATACTGCATCGCGATGTTCACTTTGCCTTTAACGCCTGCGCCGTAACGTAGCGGCGAAAATGATAGCTTCGCCCCGTCGTAAAAAGAAGTTACGTCTTGGACGAAGCCAGCAATGACAAAGTCCTCTGCGGCAAATTCTTGCAGACGCAGCGGGGCGTTACTTCCAATAACGGTCGTCACAATGCCACTGTTCCTTCGTCGCAAGATTGGAACAACGTTTTCGACATACCAAGTGATGGCGTCGAGGTTCGGGGGATGACGGAATCCGCCGATGAATATCGCGCCACTACGTTGATCGAACGATCTCTCCCCGGGCATCGTGACGTGGATGTTGGAGACAATGCTGACGCGGATGTCAGGGGCAATCTCGGCTAGAAGTTTTTGTTCTACCGGGCTAACCACGACTGTGAGATCGCTCTTCGCCATGATACTAAGCTCTTGCGCTTTCATACTGGCAGCCGCAGCACGCTGCAACGCGCTATCCGCCAATTCCGCTTCTCGTTCCTGCCGGAGAAAGTGCAAATCAACGGTGTCAAAAATCACCTTTGCCTCTGGCGCAGCGCGCTTAACCGTATCAATATGTTTCACTGCAACGGTGGCTCTCGACAACATGATGACGTCATATTCTTGAGCAATACGTTCCAACAGTGGTGTCACGTATGACTCGACTGGATGATAAATAACCTCTACCCCAAGCGCTTGAATTTGGCTGACGTATGGCTCTCTAAATTCAAGATTGTCGGCGAAAAAAGTTACCTTTAGATTCATCTTTGCGAGGACACCAAGCATCTCAAACATCCTCAGGCTACCGGAGTCTTGGTCGGGTGTGAGCATACAAGCATCAATAACCAGAACACGCTTTGCCACGTATCGGTCTCTTTCTAGACGAGGCAGTTGCCCGTTGATGCGGTGTTTTCCGAGCGTGGTCGCCCATCGATTGACAAACGTTTCTCGGTTGATGACTTGATAGCGCTTGATGCCTTGTGTCAAGTCGGTACCAGAACTCTTCCCTTCAAAGTGAACAACAACTGCGTTCGGCTGATAGAACACGCTTTTCCCGGCCTCGCGTACGCGGAATGCAAGATCGGTATCTTCGTAGTACGCTGGGGCATAACGTTCGTCAAATCCACCAAGCGCATTCCAAAATGTGCGTTCTAGCAGTAACACCGCGCCGGAACAATAATCAACCTCTCGCAGATAGTTGAACTCGGGTCTGGAAGCATCCTGATCCCTACCCCAATTCCATGCCGAACCGTCTCTCCAAACTATGCCGCCTGCCTCTTGCAGGCGTCCGTCGGGGTAGATTAACTTTGCACCGACCATGCCAACGTTCTCACGCTGTGCGAAAGTTCCAACTAACGCTTTCAACCACCCTGGGGTAACAATGACATCATTGTTCAGGAGCAACAAATACTTACCTGTGGCGACTGCGCCAGCTTTGTTGCAGTTCTTTAGAAACCCTAAGTTCTCGCTGTTCCGTATGTGTTTTACCCCCGAGACCATCGATAAAGCATGGGCCGCAGGTTCGGGTGAACAATCGTCAATGACGATGACTTCAATCTCTTCGTCAGCACATGTTGCCGCAATACTTCGCAGGCAAGTGAAGGTCATCAAATGCTGTCCGTAAACAGGAATTACAATCGAAACTTTAGGGTGAGCAGATTGTGGAACGGTAAGCGTTTCAAATCGTGTAGCTTGTTCATACTCACGCTGGTCGTTTGCGTCTGGCTCAAAACCCCTTCTATTTAGGGTTTCATGAACTCTTTTCCCGAGAGCAACCGGACCCTCTTCACGAAGAATTTGTGTCGCAATAGAAACTTTGCGAGGTAGCCCTTTTGAGTGGTTTGCCAAGTTGTTGGTGCGGACCAGAAGTGACTTGACTGCGTGTGCGGCGAGTCGGAGAGGTGCCGTGACTCGCCAAAACTTGGACCCGGATATTTCCGCGAAAGCCGCTCTCGCGGCGTCGCGTTCGTTTTCTAGCGTTTCGCGAGTCAGCTGAAGCACGTGATTAAATTTTTGTAGCTGCTCCAAAAGCTCAGAATCAAGTCGCTTAATGTGTGCGTTAAGCTTTGCGACCTCGAGATTGAGCTCATCTTTTCGAGTTGTTTCAACATTCAAGTCATTGCGAGCGTCGAGCAACGATTGTTTTGAGCTGGCCTCAAGCTCCGCGAACTGTCTGTTTCGGACTTCGACTTCGGCTGCCTTTGTGGCAAAGGCTTCGCGGGCTGCGGATAGCGAAGATTCAAACTCCTTGAGCTGTTGGTTTCTGACTTCCAACTGCTGAATCTTGGAGGTTAGCTCCTGACTTGCGGCGTAATGATCAGCGCGCGCCAATCCTAGTTGGCGATTAAGCTCTCGCAATTCAGACTTGAGCATGGACCATTCTTGATCCACCTCGCCAAGGCGTCTGACTAACTGTTGCTTCGCCTCAGCGTGGCCAGCTGCCACCCCAAATTGATAAAGCTCGGTCAACGAAAGTTCGTCGGATGTGGAGGCGGCTTTTGGAGGGAAATAGTGGGCGAGCGACGGGGCAGCCGCGGCAAAGCTAGGTGCGTCGTCGGCAACGGGGGGCTCGGCAGAAAATACCGCCAAATAATCGATGAGTAGCGTATCGCGAACCGCAGCCTTAGGTCGATCTACCTCTCCAAGTTTGGCTGGAAAGAACGTTAAACACGCGTGGCACCAGGCGGCAGGTTCTGCGTCATAACTCAAGAGTATCGCTTTCGGATACCCCACGAGCCGCTCACTCAGCGCACCCAGATCAGAAGCCACGACTGGTAGCCCGCTCAACATCGCGGTTGTTAGGGTATACGAAAAACTCTCGGGAACCTGGGAAGGAAACAAAATCACGTCGGGGCGTTCAATTGCAATCAGCTCGGCAAGATTGGTGTCGTCGTATGAGCCGGTCGCGTCTAGGGGTAACTTTGGATAGGTTGGGATGGGGTAGGCGGGCGATCCGATGATTCTGAAGTGAATCGCTAGGTTTTCGCGCTGCGCATATTGTGCGCACCGCAGCAAAACACTCAATCCCTTTTCATCAGAAATCCGGCCCAGCAGTGCGACTTTTAACCGCATCGGCGCAATACCAACGGCCCCAGCCTCAGGTACACCGTGCGGCCAAATCGTGATCCTCGTGTCCGGGTGAGCGGTGCGAACTGCGTCCGCCAGGTATTTTGAGGGTGCAAAAATACGCGCAGCGCTCGCTAGCAACGCGCGCGTCCGCTTCTGCCAGTCTAGCTCCGAACGACCACACTGCTCCAGCGTCTGAGGTCGAAGATGATATTTGGAGGTAATGGGCCAATGGTCGTGTAGCGTGATATCCAGCGGTACCTTTAGTGAACTTGCAAGATTCCAAATGTCGGACGGCAGTCCGTCAACATGATGCAGGTGTATGCGGCGGAGATTCAGGCGGTTGAGGCAATAGCGCAGCTGATGCCAGTCATCGCTACCGTCAAACCAACACTGCCAGTCCTCGCCCGCGCGCGACCATTGGATTGAGACTGCGCCATCGCCAGCAGGTCGTAATATGATTGGTTCTGCGAACTCTTCTAGGGTTGACGAGAGGTCTGCGACGTGTCGCTCCACCCCCCCGCCTTGGCGATGGGTGATTAGAAGTACTCTAGGTTTGCGGGAGCGGCAAAGCCTTTCCCAGTCGACTAGCCGTCGAACTGGGCGGGCCGGGTCTTCTTGTTGAGCGGCGGGCGGCTCACTTATGTCGGAGATTGCATCGCCGCAACCACCAACAACATCAGCTCGAACGAACAGGCCAGCACATAAAAAGTGCTTAAGCCCTTGCCGCGAGGCTCTTTCGGCCCATTCAGCGAGCATTGTCGGCCATTCCTGACGAATACTTTCGCTGAATCCGCCAACAATACGAATTGACTCACGAGGAAGAAAAACGCAGGTTGTGTGTGGTTTACTGAACTCCAAAAACGTTTCACCGTTGGCTTTGGAAAAGAAACTTGGCAATCGATCTAACTCACTTGCAGGCAAATGGGGATTCAGTGTCCATGGCCGCGGATATCCAGCTATCCCGGCCGAGTTTGACGAGCAACTGATGGTTGCAATGCGCTCGAATCGATCTTTGCAAGAGCCAATAACATCAAGCCATCCGTCGGATACGATCGCTCCGCAGTCGAGAAAAATGACGTCGCCAGTAGGATGTGTGTGAACCACTCCGTTTATCGCGGCCGCAAGTCCGAGGCTGGCACCGTACTCCAAAACGCTCAAGCCGCCGTTCTGCTCAAGTTCATGCAAATAAGCCGTCAGCTGTTTGTCGCGGTTCTCACCGCGCAGGAGCGTGACATGTGCCTCCGCTTTGTTTCTTGCGCCAAGCACTCCGTCGATCGCGCGACGAGCGGATTCCCAGTTTTCGGGCAACGCGACAATAATCTCGGCGATAAATGGCATTCGGAAGGGTATGGATTCACGGCGGCGCAGCGCAAAACGCGTCACCACATCAACAGAAAAATGCCTTTGGTGAATGAGTTTGAGTTGGCTCGACTACGAGCTGTCGAATTATACGCAGGTGGTTGTGAGGGCGGGCAATTGCACTTTATGACCATTCAATTGGTGGTTCGCGACTTTGCAGCCACAGAAATCCCGGTCAAGATCAGCAAAAATCCTGCAACCTGAAGCCAACCGAATTGTTCGCCGAGGCACCACCAAGCGAGTAGAGCTGAGCACACTGGCTCCCCGAGTATCACTACAGCGACCATAGTCGGTGCCAAATGTCGTAACGACCAGCTGATGCCGCTATGGCCGATCAGCTGCGGGCCGAACGCTAACGCCAGCAGACAGAGCCATGCCGTTGCGCTATATCCGAGCAGGGGAGCACCAGACGAGACTGCGATCACAAACAGGGTGACAGCCGCCGAGGAGAATACAATTGTGACGTACAGCAAGATCGGCACCGAATGGGCGAGTGACCGTCCTATGAGTAGATAGCCACAAACTGTGATGGATCCAACGAGTGCGAGGCCATTACCGAGGGTCGTATTGGCAGCGGGCAACAGCATGGTCGCGGAATCCGCCAAGAATATTAGGGTACTCCCTAGCAGAGAAGCGGCTACGCCGACCCAGATCCAGCGGTCTGGTCGATCTTTTAACACAAGCCAAGAAAAAAGCGCCAGCCATACTGGATTTGTCGACACTAGAGCGGTGCTACTAGCCACTGACGTGAAGGCCAGAGAGCCAATCCAGGTTGCGAAATGGATTGCCAAGAACAAGCCAGATAGAACCATGAGGCCAAAGCTTCTCCCTTCGACTTTGAACAGTTCCGCACGGTGTTTGGGTTTGCACGCCACATATAAAACGAGGCTAAAACTTGCGATGGTGAGTCTCCAGAAGGCAATTGAGATCGAGGAGACCTGTTCGGCCTGCGCCACTCGAACGAGTAACGCGGCTGTTGAAACCACTAAAACGGCAACACCGAGAACAATAAAACTCAATGTACGCATATGAATGTTCTACATGAATAAACGCTTGTAAAACATTGTTTATTAGAAGAAACGTACATCAACTTTAATCTGCGCAAAACGTTGCAGGGCAATTACTGCACGAACTCACCCACTAGGTCATGCTCCGACGTACGGGCGATTTTCACACGCGCCACCTGTCCGGGCGCAAAGCAATGCTTACCCTCGATATGGACTTGTCCATCAATCTCGGGGGCGTCACGCTTTGTGCGACCCACAGCACCACCGTTGGACACTGTATCAATTAACACGTCCTCGACCGCGCCAACCCGGACCGCCAACTTCGCCCGACTAATGCGTGCTTGGGTTTGCATAAAGCGGCCCACTCGATCTTGTTGGACTTCAGGGGGAACGTGGTTAGCCAAGCTATTGGCTACGGCTCCTTCGACTGGTGAATATGCAAAACACCCCACCCGATCGAGCTGGGCCTCTTCTAGAAACGCAAGCAGCTCTTCAAACTCGGCGTCGGTTTCACCGGGAAAGCCCGCAATAAACGTCGACCGAATCGTGATATCCGGACAGATCTTTCGCCACGCTTTAATGCGCTCCAGCGTTTTTTCGGTCGCTGCTGGCCGCTTCATCGCCTTCAGGATTCGCGTGTTCGCATGCTGAAACGGAATGTCCAAATACGGCAAGATCTTGCCTTCCGCCATTAGGGGAATCACCTGGTCAACATGAGGATAAGGGTAAACGTAGTGGAGGCGTACCCAAACACCCATCGAACCAAGCGCCTCACATAGTTCGGACAATCGGGTCTTCACCGGACGGCCATTCCAAAATCCGGTGCGGTATTTCACGTCAACGCCGTATGCACTGGTGTCCTGAGAAACGACTAGGAGTTCCTTGACGCCCGATTTCACCAAGTTCTCGGCTTCCTGTAGTACGCTACCGATCGGGCGCGATACCAAGTCACCACGCATCGAAGGGATGATGCAGAACGTGCAACGATGGTTGCATCCCTCTGAGATTTTCATGTACGCATAGTGCTTCGGCGTAAGTTTTATCCCGACCGGCGGAACCAAATCAACAAACGGATCGTGCGGCTGCGGAAGATGTGCATGGACATGCCCCATGACTTCGTCCTTCGCGTGCGGCCCAGTCACCGCCAATACTCTCGGATGTACGTGCTGAACGAGGTTCTTACCGTCCGCCGACGACTTAGCACCCAAGCAACCTGTGACGATGACTTTGCCGTTCTCGTGCAGGGCTTCACCGATTGCGTCGAGCGATTCTTGGACGGCTGAATCAATGAAACCACAGGTGTTAACCACGACCAAGTCGGCGCCTTGGTAGTTTGGTGCGATGTCGTACCCTTCGGCGCGTAGTTGCGTGAGGATTTGTTCGCTATCTACGAGCGCCTTGGGGCAACCGAGTGAAACGAACCCCACACGCGGCGGGCGAATTTTTTCCTTCGCCATAGCGCGAATTTTGATCGGACGCATAATTGACATTACTTCGCGCGCCGAGTTTTCCCACGGGGGGGAGGCGCCTCGGCGTCGGTCGGCTCCCCTGAAGAGGGCTGCGACCCGGCAGGAGGGGTGTACGGGAAGGAGGAGAACATTTGCATCGCCTGTTTGCGGAGTTCTTCTTGCATACCAATCACGCTCGACGCACTCTTTTCGAGGAAGTCACCCATCGGGTTCGCGGTCGATGCACCGGGGATGAGTTGCGCCCAAGCGTCCGGACGAAAACTGGGCACGCTACCGTAGATGGTGGATGACTGTTCCTGAAACTTCTTTTGGGCTTCGTGGAACGCGCCGATGGATCTCTCCAAGTAGCTTCCCATCAATCCTTGCATTGAATGCCCGTAATAGCGAATGATGTTCGACAACATATCGGTGGAGAACATAGGGATACCCCCTGACTCTTCTTCCAGAATGATTTGTAAGAGGATGCTGCGCGTGATGTCTACTCCACTCCTCGCATCCTGTACTTGAAAATTTTCGTGCGCCAGAACGAATTGCTTAACTTCGGCGAGCGTGATGTAGGCGCTGGTCTCAGTGTCATAAAGACGCCGATTTGGATACTTTTTTACGACGCGGGCCATATGCCTCTCCTCAGGTAGCTCTTCGTGCGGGCTGGTTTGTCATGTTGCGGTACACCATAAAACATCGGCTTTGCGGCTTCTGAACGGTTTGGCCCGATTATTGCAAAGCACAATAGCACATTGATTAGTTTAGCATTTTTGGCGATTTACCGGCTTGCTCACAAAAAATGATGCAGCGCAATATAAATGCTTGACTTCGAAAGAATCAGCCCCTATTATTAAGTTTGTGCAGCGCAGCATATTGGGTTGTATTTTGATTCGGTGATTTATTTTGACTGCCTGCCTTGCCGGCCTATTTTCGGCGAGATCTTTTAGACACTTCACAGGAGAATTTATATGACTACCCTCAATACCGTTGCCGAACAATTAGGCGATCTTTCCAAGACAAATGTTGACGCAGCAATGAAGTTTGCAGCCGTAGGTGTTGGCAGCGCGGAGCGTTTTTTTGGCTTGAATTTTGAAGCAACGAAAGTCGGCTTCGATGCCACCAGCAAAAGTGCCAAAGCCGTCACCAGCGTCAAGGACGCACAAGAGTTAAACAGTCTGTCTACCAAGGCTGCTGAAACCGGCATGGAGTTTTTGATGGGCTACTCGAAGAATTTCTACGAAATCGCTTCCAGCGCCCAAGCGCAATATACGTCTCTCGTTGAAGAACGTGTGAGCCTATTTCAAAAGTCAATGGTAGACACTTTGGACAAGGTGTCTAAAGCTGCACCGGCAGGTTCGGATGTGTTTGTTACCGCGATGAAAACTGGACTGGCCGCAACCACAGCCGCTACAGACAGCTTTACCAAAGCAGCCAAACAAGCCTCCGCTTTTGCAGACACCGCATTCAAAACTGCAACTGAAACAGCCGAAAAAACGGTTAAGCCTGCGACAGCCAAGCGCAAGTAATTTTGATCGTCGAACGCCCCACAGAACTTGCGTTCGACTGACGTCTCCTCCTCCTTAACGTACGTTAGGGACTTACCCCAGGGGCCAAAACCCTTGGGGTTTTTTACGTCCAGCACCCTTGGGGTTATTTATTAGCACCGCCCTTCTTTTTCTATGCGCCCAGTTTGCGCGAGGCACACCAGTCCAGACCGTGATTTTCTCGT
Organism: Rhodocyclaceae bacterium; assembly: GCA_020247545.1. Classification (GTDB taxonomy): domain Bacteria; phylum Pseudomonadota; class Gammaproteobacteria; order Burkholderiales; family Usitatibacteraceae; genus UKL13-2. Next base: position 10,991 of record JADCIX010000040.1, read on the forward strand.
CTGGGATCGTTAGAATCATCGCTTCAAGTTCCCGGACACAACATGAAACGTAGAATCGCCTTGGTTACCGGCGGCGTCGGTGGTATCGGCACCGGCATCTCCAGACGTCTCGCCAAAGAGAACGTCTTTGTCATCGCAAACTACGTTATACCGGGCTCCGAGGGGCCCTTTGTTGAAGCAATGAGAGCCGCCGGCTTCAGCGATGCGCAGTTTGCCGTGATGGCTGGCGACGTAAGTGACTTCAAAGTTGCCGAGGAGATGGTGGCGCAGCTTATTGCCCAGTATGGTCCAGTCGATATCTTGATCAATTGTGCAGGGATTACGCGTGACGCAAGCTTCCGCAAAATGTCATTGGAGCAATGGCGCAGTGTGATGTCCACCAATCTTGATAGCGTATTTAATGTGACCAAACAGGTCATAGAGGGCATGGTGGCGCAGGAATGGGGGCGCATCATCAGTATTTCCAGCGTCAATGGCGTCAAGGGTGCATTCGGCCAAACGAACTATGCTGCTGCGAAGGCTGGCATCCTTGGCTTCACCAAGTCTTTGGCGCTTGAAGTTGCCAAAAAGGGCGTCACCGTCAACGCGATTTCGCCGGGCTTTATCGATACGCCCATGACCCAGGCGATGCCTGACGCTGCTCGATCTGCCGTTATTGCCGCTATCCCCATCGAACGTATGGGTGTGCCGGCAGATATTGCCAATGCTGTTGCCTACCTCGCCAGCAATGAGGCAAGTTACGTGACTGGCACAAACCTAGCGGTAAATGGCGGTGTGCACTTGTATCAATAGCCGCAGGCGGCAAATTTATGCCTCCGCCCGTACCAACTACTGCATGTGCTGCCCCCCGTTGATCGCAATATTGGCACCAGTGATAAACGCCGCTTCGTCTGAAGCGAGGTAGGCGCAAAGACCAGCAACCTCCTCGGGTTTGCCAAGGCGTCCAACGGGAATTTGCGGAACAATCTTCGAGTTCAGCACATCTTCAGGGATTGCCATGACCATTTTGGTGCCGATGTAGCCTGGGGAAATTGTGTTGACGGTAACCCCCTTCTTGGCAACCTCCAGCGCCAGCGCCTTGGTGAAACCGTGCATTCCGGCCTTCGCCGCCGAGTAGTTGGTCTGCCCGAACGCACCCTTCTGGCCGTTCACAGAAGAAACATTTATCACCCTACCCCAGCCACGCTCCACCATCCCGTCAACGATGGGTTTGGTCATGTTGAAAACGCTGTCCAGATTAGTGCCAATCACGGCGTCCCAGTCGACCTTGGTCATTTTTTTGAATGTCATGTCGCGCGTGATGCCAGCGTTATTGATAAGGATGTCGATCGGCCCTACCTCGCCTTGAATTTTCGCAATCGCACTGGCGCAAGAATCAAAATTCGCGACGTCCACCGGATAGGCATGGAAATGATAATCACGTTCCGCCATTTCCTTAAGCCAGTCGGCTGCCTTGGTGTTACTCGGGGAATAGGTCACAATGACCTTGATCCCCATGCGCGCCAACTTCATACAAATTGCCTCGCCAAGACCGCCCATACCGCCGGTAACGATCGCGTTACGTTGTGTTGCTGCCATTGCACTCTCTCCTCACGTGTTGTTGTATTGGTCGCCGTAAGATGAGCGCGACCTGATAGACCGCAACGAGTTTACGTTTTTTTGGGCTGCGATAGCACCGCACCGCAGCAACGCTGGCGCTCAGTGTTGCTCGTTCATCTTTGCCCGCACATAACGGCCTGGCGCGTCTTCAATCGACGGGAATTGGTGACTACCCAGTAAATTTCGCGCGGGGATTTTTCGTCCGCCATAGGGGGCTAACCAATCAACCCACTTCACCCACCAACTGCCTGGGACTTCCTCAACGTGTTCTAACCATTGGTCGGCGGAGGCCTCTAACGGGGCCGAGGAGGACTTGTGCTGCCAAAAACTACGCTTGTTTTTTGATGCCGGGTTCACAACGCCGGCAATATGACCCGAGGCACCAAGCGTAAATTCAACATCGCCACCAAAACTCGCAGCGCTGGCATAGGCTGAGCGCCAAGGGACAATATGATCTTCCTTGGCGGCGAAGACAAAGGATGGCATATCAAGATAAGACATATCGATCGGCACACCGCAGACTGTCACGCGATCCGGCTTGACGAGGTTGTTTTCTAGGTACGTATTCCGGATGTACCAGCAGTACCATGGTCCCGGCAAGTTGGTGCTGTCGGCGTTCCAGTACAGCAAGTCAAATGCAGGTGGCTTGCTGCCCTTCAAATAGTTGCTGATGACATGGCTCCAAATCAAGTCATTCGCCCTGAGTGAGGAAAATGCAAAGGCAAGATCAGATCCCTTGACGACCCCCCCCTGGCCTACTTCCCGTTCGCGGGTCGCCACAAAAGCCTCGTCGATATAGGCATCGATATCGCCAACATCGGTGAAATCAACAAAGGTCGTCAGGAAGGTCGCGCTTTCGACGACATCATGCCCCATCCGCCGCAATACCGAAAGCGCACAAGCCAACAACGTTCCGCCGACACAGAACCCGAGCGTATTGATCTTTTCAACATTCGTTACCAATCGCACAACATCAATTGCCTTCACCACGCCGGTGGCAATGTAATCGTCCCATGTGAGGTTTCCCAGTGACGTATCGACATTGCGCCATGACATGACAAACACTGTGTGTCCTTCGCTGACAAGGTAACGGATCAACGAATTTTCAGGCGTGAGATCGAGGATGTAAAATTTGTTGATACAAGGCGGCACGAACAGCATCGGACGCAGGTAAACCTGACTTGTGCTCGGTTGGTACTGAATGAGTTGAAACAAGTCATTTTCGAAGATAACTTTGCCGGGGGATACGGCGATGTCTTTACCCACTTCGAAAGCGGTTTCATCTGTTATCGATACATGCCCCTTGGCCAGATCGCCGGTAAAGTTTTCAGCGCCTTGGCGAAGTGACTCACCCTTCGTGTCTAGCGCTAATCTTAGCGCCTCCGGATTTGTGGCGAGAAAATTTGAGGGTGCAATCGCATCCAAGTATTGCTTCAGGAAAAATCGCGCCCGTTTTTTTTGTGCTTCTTGCAGATTGACGGCATCGAGGCTCTGCAGTAGGGACTGAGAAGTCGCCAGGTAGGCATCTGCTAACAGTCTGTACTGGGCTGCAGTTTGCCAATCTGCCCCCTGGAAGCGCTTGTCCTGTGCGCTCTGGCCGGACCCTTGAGAAAACTGCGCCATCAGCTTCTGTTGTTCTGCGTTCCAATGCGCCTGCATCGCATCTAACTCTTCCGACCCAGTCTTGGATGGTGTGAACGAGCCGATTGTCTCGATCGCCTTCAGCCATGCGGCCTGGAGCTCCGCCGTGTTTGCCGGGATCGGCGCGCCACTCAACGAGTGAACCCATTTCTGGCCGGCCTGTTGCATATCGCTGATGAATTTCTGAAAATCTACAAAGTGCGTATTGGACATGAGTTAGTCTTCGATTGGCGAGATAACAAATGTCATTCTGACATTTTGTGGCTTCTCAAACATGACAACGAACGCAAAATGCATATCGTCGTAATTGCGTGGCTATGGGTGATCTTGATGATATCAATCACGGCGAGCAGCGTGACGGGTGGCGTGCTGACATTTGTCTTCCTGGGCATAGCCCCTTGCGCCCTTCTGTTGTGGCTCTTTGGTGGAGCTGGCAGACGCAGTCGTAAACGGCGAATCATCCCAAATACGCCCGAGCAAGTGTCAGTGGTTATGACCCACGAGCATGTGGACACCCCAGATCGAGAGAACACCCAAACCGATCAAGGAAAACTGCGCGATTGAATCTCGCAGCGATGTTTTGCGGTGCAGCCCCGGAATAAGGTCTGCGATCGCGACGTAGATCATGCTAGAAGCGGCGAGACACAAAAAAATGTTTGAGTAGTTTTCCAAGGCCTGAAGCAGGAAAAAAGCGAGTACCGCACCAACCAGCGTGGCAAGACTCGAAATCAAGTTCCACACCAGAGCGCGTCGTTTGCTGAATCCGGAATGTACCAATACCAGAAAATTGCCCAGCTCCTGTGGAAGTTCGTGCGCGATGATGGCGATTGAGGTAAGGATGCCGAGCCTCACATCGGCCACGAATGCGGCGGCAATCGCGAGACCGTCCGTGAAGTTGTGAAAACCGTCGCCGATGATCACCATCCATGCCGACGCGTGCCCTCCCTGTTGACTGCCGCCGTGTTGATGCCCGTGAGGTCGCGCGGCTGACTGTTCGTGTTGGTGTGCCGGCGTGATCGAGAGATCGATGGAAGCGCCATGATCGTGGCTGTGCCGCCACAGAACCAGTTTCTCCATCACAAAGAAGCCAAGGATACCGGCAAGGATCCAGCCGGCAGATGTTTCGCCACTTTTTGAAGACTCGAAAATGTGCGGCATCAGATCGAGGAATACCACGCCTAGTAGCGCGCCCACCGCAAAGCTGACAAATACCGGGATTAATTTTGGTTGCAGGCGCCAGGCAAGAAGGGCCGCCATCGAGACGGATAACAGTCCGCCAAGAAGTGCTGCAGCAATGATGTAAGTCAGTGTCATGGGGAACTCAGTTCGGTGCCCCTGCTTGTAACTACTATCCAGCGAGGCAAAGGTGATAACGTGAAATCATTATTGCAACTTAATTGCAAAATTTTATCACGTCAACGTGATTCGCGAATGCGACAGCTCGAACTTACTGGCTAGCCGCGAATGAACCAACTTAGTTTCTTATTCCAACCAGATCAGGGCTGCCATGCGACCCGAAGATTGGCCAAGGTGAGTGCCGCGTCGGTGCGAGAAAAACCGGTTGCTGTCTGTATATGTGCAGAGCCCGCCGCCATGGATCGCGGAAGATACGATGCCGGCACGCAGCATACGTGTTTCAGCGAGTACGTAAATATTCGCCTGCCACTTGATGGCAGCAGCGTCTTCATTTGCTCCCCCCCCCTCGCCGATTTGCGGAACAAATGCCGCCGACACCGCCAATTGCTCGGTTGGAAGTGCACCCGACAGGAATCGATCACGAACTTCACTGCCCACTTCAAATGCGCCGGGACCGATCGCCGGCCCCATATAGGCCATCAGATTTTCAGGCGGCACGTGCATCGATGCAATTGTCGCTTCCAGCACACCAGCCGCAAGTCCCCGCCAGCCGGCATGGGCCGCTGCGACTGTTGTTCCGGCGCGGTCGCAGAACAGTACGGTTAGGCAGTCAGCCATCATCACCGTACAAACTGAACGACGACTTCGGCTCCAAGCGGCGTCTGCTGATATCGGTACTTCAGGCCGGATCTCGTCGAGATTGGCGACATCAATTCCGTGTACCTGACTCATCCAGCGCGGCGCGGTGCCTACTAAGCTGGTCACGCGTCGGCGGTTTTCTTCTACGGCATCGACATCATCACCGACACTTTTGCCGAGGTTTAAGCTCGCCAAACTCCCTTGGCTGATGCCACCCGCGCGGGTTGTAATCAAGCTGCGGACCCCGGGCGGCGCGGGCCAATCTGGAACGATACAGTCGCGCTTGTTCAGCGTCATACTTCCGCAACGGCAGCAATCAGCGTTTCCATGTCTTCAGGAATTGCCGCCTCGAAGGAAACCACTTTATGAGTCGATGGATGCTCAAAAGCGAGTGCACGAGCGTGGAGAGCTTGTCTGCCAAATGCAGTCGCCGCGTCCTGAAGTGACGGGGCAAGCCCCCTGGCACCCTTTCCGTAAACGGCGTCGCCTTCCAGCGGAAAGCCAAGCGACGCCATGTGTACACGTATCTGGTGGGTGCGACCGGTTTCGAGGCGACATTCCACTAACGTGTGGTAGCGAAATTGCTCGAGAACCGTGTAGTGGGTAATTGCGGGCTTGCCATAGTCGGCGTTATTCACAACGGCCATCTTGATGCGATCCCTAGGGTGCCTGCCGATCGCCGCGTCTACCGTGCCGTCGACGTCCAATATGCCACGGAGTAACGCGATGTAACGCCGCGAAACGGAACGCGCTTGAAGTTGCCTGACTAGGGCAAGCTGGGCCGCTTCGTTGCGCGCGATGACCATCAGTCCGCTCGTGTCTTTATCCAGACGGTGGACAATCCCCGCTCGCGGAATGTGTGCGGTTTCCGGGTAGCGGAATAACATGCCGTTTAAGATTGTGCCAGACCAATTGCCAACGGCTGGATGAACAACGATCCCCGGTGCCTTATTGATGATGATGACGTCGGCATCTTCGTGGACAACGTCTAGCGGGATGGGTTCAGCGAGGAACGCCGTGTCTTCGGGACGCGACTTCAGATGAATGGAGATGGTCTCTCCACCAGTTAACTTGGTTTTGGGTTGGGCCGGCTGACCATCAAGGGTCACGTCGCCGCTTTTGACGAGGCTGCTCAGACGACTTCTCGAGAATGTTGGAAACAACACCGCCAGCGCTTGGTCCAAGCGAGAACCAGCCAACTGCAACGGTGTCCGAAGCGTTTGTGTGGTGTTGATGATTGCGTCGGGCTCAGCGTCTGGTATGGTCGCTGGGCTATAATCGTCATCTTCTAAATCGTTCGTATGCATCGGCCAAAGTATGACACGTACTCTATTGCGCTCACTCTTTGCCTGCCTCCTGTTGCCCGTGTTTCTGTCGGGCTGCGGCTGGTTTGGCGACAAGTTAGATCTCCAAAAAAACTGGACAGTCGAGCAGTTCTATAAGAACGCGAGAGACGAGCTTGAGTCAGGCAATTTTGCCGGCGCCATCAAACTATACGAAGCGCTAGAAGCGCGTTATCCGTTTGGTCGTTACACTCAGCAGGCGCAGCTCGATATCGCCTACGCCAACTACAAAGATAACGAGACGGCGGCGGCCGTATCTGCGGCAGATCGTTTCATGAAGTTGCACCCAAATCATCCAAACCTTGATTACGCCCTCTACATTAAGGGGCTCGCCTACTTCAAGCCGGATTTGGGTTTGTTTGGGCAAGTATTGAATCTTGACCCCGCCGAACGCGACCCCAAGGCGTTGCGTGACTCGTTCGACGTGTTCAAGGAACTCATCACTAGGTTTCCAGAGAGTATCTATGCCGACGACACACGCGGCCGTATGGTCTATTTGGTAAATACCCTGGCCAAACACGATCTTGCGGTCGCCCGCTACTATTTCAGCCGGGGCGGCTATCTTGCCGCGGTCAACCGTGCGCAGTTTGTGATTACGCGTTACCCGCAAGCACCACTTGCCGAAGAAGCACTGACCATCAGTGTTGAATCCTACGAGAAGTTGGGCATGAAGGACCTCGCCGATGCTTCCCGCCGCGTTCTGCAAACCAACTTCCCGAACAACGCGATGGTTTCCACCGGAGCCCGCGCAACTAAACCGTGGTGGAAACTCTGGTAGGCACGTACTACCAAACTCCAATAAAGGCGCGGATTTCCGCGCTTTTTTGTTTGATAAAGCCCGTATTTGTTGGTGTTCGCAAAAAAACGACTGTTTTGGTAATTAAACCAAATAATTGGTATTATTACCAAAATGAAGAACAAAATTTCATCGCCAAAAGCACCCCCGAAACCGTCAGTTAAGCTAGCCGCACCTAAGAGCGGACGGACGGCGGCACCGCGCACGCTGCCCGCAATGCCCAGTAGTTTTGAGAACGCGGTGCGCGCCGTGCCGGTACCGACAAAAACTCGCGAACGCATCCTTCACGCTGCATTCGTGCTGCTGAATGAAGATGGCTTCTCAGCGCTCACGCAGCAACATGTTTGTGAGCGCGCCGGGATACGCCAAAGCCACCTCACTTATTATTTTCCGACCCGCAACGATCTGCTTCGCGAAACGGCAGTGTTTGGCTGTGAAACGATGCTGGCCGCGATGGCCAAAGTGACTGAAGCGCAGCAACTCACCCTTTCTGAGGTTCGTGAGTATCTGTTTTCAGTGGAAGAGGCCGACCGTGGTTTCGGCCGGCTGATGGCAGCGCTCGTGGCCGCATCTGATGAGGATCCGCGAATCAAACCCTGGTTCGGCGCATTTGAAGACGAAAACCGCGCCAAATTGGCGGCGCTACTTAGAGGAATTGGCATAGAGATTCCAGACGCCGATATTGAGCTTCTGCATGCGGCGTATGTCGGTGCCCTGCTGCTGGACGTTGGCGAGTCCAGCGAAAAATCACTCGCGCGGGCACGCAAGATCGTGCATTACGCCTTTGATATCGTCACTAAAGGACTCGCAAGTTCCAAGTCAAAGCCGGCGATTGCGTCAAAACCCCGTAGGAAACAAAAATGAGATCTCCCCGTCCTCTCGCGCTGGCCGCATGGCTCGTAGTCCTCGGTACCGGCGGATGTGCGATCGGGCCTGACTACGTCAAGCCGGCACCGATTGGCTCCGCTGCAATGCGAAGTTGGGTCGCACCACTTCCCCACGACGGTAGTTCCGGTGAACTCATCAACTGGTGGCAACGCTGGAACGACCCCGTGTTGCTCGAATTGCTCAAGCAGGCCCAGCAACAAAATCAAACCCTCGCACAATCGAGCGCGCGCATTACACAAGCTAGGGCGAGCTACCGCGCTACGACGTCGACACTTCTCCCCAGCTTTACCGCGAACGCCAGCGATTACCGCAGCAAGGGTGGCCAGAGCGCGCTGAGTACGTCAGGCCCGCAGAGTGCCCAATTTGCACCGGGCGCGTCCGAGGCGCAACGCAATCGCAGCCTTGCATTGGACGCAGCTTGGGAACTCGATGTGGTTGGCGGTGCACGACGTGGCCGGGAAGCGGCATCCCAGCGCGCTCTCGCCCGTGAGTCCGACTGGCATGACGCAAGAGTGTCAATTGCGGCCGAGGTGGCAGCCACCTACGTCAATCTGCGCGCTTGTGAAGTGCTACTGAGCGGCTACCGTATTGACGCCGCATCGCGCGCCGAGACGGCACGGCTCATCAAACTTAAAGCAGATGCGGGTTTCGAGGCACCCGCAAATGTTGCACTCACAGATGCCAGTGCGGCGGAGGCACGTGCCCGTCTGGCCCAGCAGCAAGCCAATTGTGAATTGAGCATCAAATCGCTGGCAGAACTGACTGCCCTTGACGAAACGCAGCTTCGCGCAAAGCTCATGGCATCGACGGCGAAGCTACCCTCGCCTACTGGTTTTGCCATTAGCGTTATCCCGGCTGCGGCCATCTCACAGCGGCCTGATATTGCATCGGCAGAGCGGGAGTTGATGGCCGCAAGCAACGATATCGGCCTAGCCATGGCCGATCGGTTTCCGCGCGTCTCGCTCACAGGCAGTATTGGTTTTAGTGAAAACAGCGGTAGCGGATATGACACGCGTGGAAGGACTTGGAGTTACGGCCCAGCTATCTCTTTGCCAATTTTTGACATGGCAAGGCGTGCGGCGAATGTGGATGGTGCCCGCGCAAGATTTGAAGAGTCCATCGCGACGTACCAAGGAAAAACGCTGCGCGCTGTGCGTGAAGTTGAAGAGGCGTTAGTCCGACTCGATAGCGCCTCGCGTCGCGAGCAAGATGCAAGCACGGCACTGGCCGGCTACCAGCAATTCCTCTCCGCATCGGAAGCGCGGGTTAGGGAAGGCGCAGGTAGCTTAACAGAGTTAGAGGAAGCAAGACGAGCCGTTGTGCAGGCACAAGGTGTGGCGGTTGGCGTCACGCTCGACCGACTCGTCGGATGGATTAACTTGTACAAAGCGGTAGGCGGCAGCTGGTCTGCGGCCAACCCAAACAATGATGTCGAGGCGAAACGATGAAACGGAATATAAATTTGCGAGATAAACCCACCCTCCTCGCGCTATTTGCCGGTTGTTCAGTTGCGGCGATCTTACTCACCACGTTGGTCAGTCGTGCCGCTGCTGAAAACAAAGCCCCGGCCGCCGGAAAACCATCCTTAACTGTAACAACGATCACGCCGGTGCAATCGAACATCGCCGCTACACTTGCCGCAAGCGGAAACATCGCGGCTTGGCAGGAGGCCATCGTTGGCGCGGAAAGTAATGGTCTGCGACTGAACGATGTGCGCGTGAACGTCGGCGACAAAGTGGCCAAGGGCCAAGTATTGGCGACATTTGCGCCAGAAACCCCCGAAGCAGAATTGGCGCAAGCGCGAGCCAGCGTTGCCGAAGCTGAAGCCGCTCTTGCGGACGCCCAATCCAACGCCAGCCGTGCTCGCACGTTGGCATCTACCGGCGCGCTTTCTACGCAACAGATCAATCAGTACACAACAGCAGAGAAAACGGCAGAAGCCCGCTTGCTCGCCGCGCGAGCCAATGCAAAACTCAACCAAGTCCGCTTGGCGAACACACAGGTGCTGGCACCTGACGCGGGCACCATCTCGGCTCGTAGTGCAACAGTGGGTGCGGTCGTTCAAGGTGGACAGGAGCTGTTTCGTTTGGTGAGACAAAACCGGCTTGAGTGGCGCGCGGAAGTCACGGCGGCTGAACTGCCCAAGGTAGCCACTGGCCAAAAAGTGAAAGTGATCACCCCGGCGGGCGACGTGGTTGCCGGGACGGTTCGGGTCATTGCGCCGACGGTCGACCCAGCAACGCGCAACGTTCAGGTTTATGTCGATCTTGCACGAACCCCTCTGGCCAAAGCGGGCATGTTCGCACGCGGCGAATTTCAACTAGCGGAGTCGCCCGGCCTCACCGTCCCACAGCAGGCGGTCGTGTCGCGTGATGGCTTCTCCTACGCCTTCACCGTTGGCGGCGACAATCGCGTCAAGCAGATCAAAATCGAAACGGGACGTCGAGTTGCAGATCGGATTGAGATCAGGAGCGGCTTGACCACGCAGAGCGCGATTGTGGCCAGCGGTGCGGGATTTCTCAAAGACGGCGATATCGTGCGGCTGACGACGATAGCACCTACCGCGCCGGACAAGAAGTAACGGGGCGCGCGCATGAACTTTTCCACTTGGGCAATCAAGAACCCGATCCCGTCGATCGTCTTCTTTATCCTGCTCACCTTTGCGGGCTTGGTGAGTTTTTTCAAAACCGGTGTGCAGGATTTTCCCGACATCGAACTGCCGATGGTAACGGTATCGGCCACTCTACCCGGTGCCGCACCGGCGCAGATGGAAACGGAAGTCGCACGGAAGATCGAAAACTCGATCGCCACCTTGCAGGGCATCAAGAACATCTATACAAACATCTTGGATGGCACTGCAACAATCAACGTTGAGTTCGTCTTGGAAAAGGGGTTGAACGAAGCCACCAACGAGGTGCGCGATGCGGTTAGCCAAATCCGTGCCGATCTTCCGCAAGAGCTTCGCGACCCGGTCATCCAGAAGGCCTCGACGGCCGGTCGTCCAATCCTCACCTATGTTGTGTCATCCGAATCCCAGGACGAAGAAGCTTTGTCTTGGTTCGTCGATAACTCGGCAACCAAGCGGGTGCTTTCCGTGCAAGGTGTGGGAAAAATCGCCAGGCTGGGTGGTGTCAGCCGCGAAGTATTGGTCGAACTCAACCAATCCAAGATGTCAGCCATCGGCGTCACGGCAGCCGACGTGTCCCACGCGCTGCGACGGGTACAGCAGGAGGCACCGGGTGGCCGCGGCGATATCAGCGGTGCGGAACAATCGGTGCGTACCATTGCTACCGTGGCAACTGTCGCAGAGTTGCAAGCATTGGACGTGCCGCTCGCAGATGGCCGTCGAATTCGGCTTGACCAGGTCGCCACCGTGAAAGACACCATCGCCGAGCGTCGCGCGATTGCGCTGCGCGACGGCAATCGCGTGGTGGCGTTTGAGGTGAGCCGCAGTAAAGGTGCCTCTGAACTTGATGTTGCAAAGGGTGTTCGCGCCGCAGTGGACGAATTACGCGTGGCACATCCGACCATCCAGATCGTTGAAGCGATCGATAACGTCTGGCCGGTAAAGGAGAATTTTGACGGCTCGATGTATCTGTTACTTGAGGGCGCCATTCTTGCGGTCATCGTTGTGTGGTTCTTTCTGCGCGATTGGCGCGCGACCGTTGTCGCCGCCGCCGCCCTCCCCCTATCTATCATCCCGACGTTTTTGGGCATGTATTTTTTTGGTTTTACCCTCAATACCGTGACGCTTCTCTCACTCGCGTTGGTGGTGGGCATTTTGGTCGACGACGCCATAGTCGAAATCGAGAATATTGCCCGCCACTTACGCATGGGCAAATCGCCGCTTGATGCGGCGCGTGAGGCCGCCGACGAGATTGGCCTTGCCGTGATTGCTACCACCTTTGCCTTGATTGCGGTGTTTTTGCCAACGGCGTTTATGGCGGGTATCGCCGGCAAGTTCTTCAAACAGTTTGGCTGGACCGCCGTGCTTGCGATCTTCGCCTCACTCGTGGTTGCGCGCCTGCTGACGCCGATGATGGCCGCATATTTGCTGAAACCACCAAAGGAAATGGTCAAAAAAGACAGCGCGTTAATGACACGCTACCTAGGTTGGGCGCGCTGGTGCATCGAACATCGGTGGGTGACCGCCATCGCAGCGGCACTGTTTTTTGTCGGTTCGATTTCACTCGTACCGCTTCTCCCAACCGGGTTTGTTCCAGTCGCCGATCGATCCCAAACCATCGTAAACGTTGAGCTTCCGCCGGGTAGCACGCTCGCCGAAACCTTGGCCGCGGCAGAGCGCGCCCGGCTGGCGGTCATGACGGTGAAGGACGTAAAGCACGTGTTTAGTTCCGTCGGTGGTGGGGTTTCTGGCGACGCTTTTGCCCTAGGTGTGGCCGCCGAGGCGCGTAAAGCGGCGCTGACCGTCGAGATGGTGCATCGCAGTGAGCGGTCGAGAAGTCAAACCGGCGTTGAGATAGAGATTCGCAACAAACTTGCAGATCAGCCTGGCGTACGTATCACGGTTGGCCCACAAGACACTGGTTCAAAAAAGCTGCTGGTACTACAGTCGGAGGACCCGGTGGCACTGGTTGCGGCAGCTCAGGCGGTAGAGCGCGATGCGCGGACCATACAAGGTATTGGCAACGTGACGTCCACCGCAAGTTTGGTGCGCCCTGAGGTCATCGTGCGACCGGATTTTGCGCGCGCAGCCGACTTAGGCGTTTCGGCCTCTGCCATCGGCGAGACCATCCGCGTGGCCACCGCAGGCGACTACAGTCAAAACCTACCGAAATTCAACCTCAGCGAGCGGCAAATTCCAATCAATGTCAGGTTGCCATTGTCGACCCGCGCAGACTTGGAAGCCATCAAACGTTTGCAAGTGATGGGTAAAAGCGGTCCGGTCATGCTGACACAAGTCGCAAGTGTGGAAGTCGGTAGTGGTCCGTCACAGATCGATCGTCTGAACCGCAATCGCCAAATCACCATCGAGATCGAGCTTGGCAGTCGCGAACTGGGTGCGGTGACCGATGAAGTCAACACCCTACCTGCCATGAAGGCGCTGCCACCTAGTGTCACCGAAGCAAATTTGGGTGACGCACAAATGATGGCCGAGCTGTTTGCCAGTTTTGGCTTGGCAATGATCATCGGAATCCTTTGTATCTATGCGGTGTTAGTCCTGTTGTTTAAGGACTTCCTGCAACCCATCACCATTCTGGCCGCCCTACCGCTCTCCATTGGTGGCGCATTTGTTTTGCTGTTGCTGACCGGCAAGAGTTTTTCGATGCCCTCCCTCATCGGCTTGCTGATGCTGATGGGCGTCGTCACCAAGAACTCAATCTTGCTGGTGGAATACGCCATCATGGCGCAGCGCGACTTGGGTCTTTCCAGAGTTGACGCATTGGTTGACGCCTGCCACAAGCGCGCGCAGCCGATTGTCATGACCACATTGGCCATGGGATTCGGCATGTTGCCAATCGCCTTGGGTTTTGGGGCCGACCCGTCCTTCCGCTCACCAATGGCCATTGCCGTTATAGGAGGCTTGGTGACTTCAACACTGTTGTCACTCATTGTGATACCCGCTGTGTACACCTTCGTCGACGACACCGAAAAGTTCTTGCTGCGTATTCTGGGAAAGGCTAAGCCGCCAGAACTACACCAGTCCAAGCCACTTGGCTTACGCTAAATTGGCGGCGGCGCAGGGTATCTTGGTAGCATTACGCCGAGAATTCTAATCAGCATACGCTGCGCATATCCTTGCTAATGTACCAAGAATGTCCCAAATGTCGTCATACACCGCTGCCAGCAGACCAGTCCCTGCCTGCAGCGTGTCCGGCTTGTGGGTTGATATTGGCGAAATATGGCGTCGTGCCAATGCGACAATTGGCTGAGAGCGCGCCCTCGTTGGCAGGTCGACCCCAAGAAGTTTGGGCTTTGCTCACGCTTGTACCGACCCGCGTCGACGCGGTGTCGTTTTGGTTTCGCGTCGCACTTTGGGCGGTCTTCGCCGTATGGGCGGGGCGGCTGTTGCTCCTGGATATCCGCACTGGTGAGATGGGGGCAAGTTTTTTGCATGGACCGCTGCTGGTGTTTCATGAAGCGGGTCATGTCGTCTTTATGCTGTTCGGCGAATTTATGACGATTGCCGGTGGAACACTCGGCCAGTTGATCATGCCTGGGATTCTTTGCGGCGCACTGCTAATCAAGAATCGCGATCCTTTTGGCGCGGCCATCGGTCTTTGGCTGGTCGGCGCGTCACTGCTGGATATCGCCCCATACGCCTACGATGCATTGCAGCCCCAACTTATGTTACTCGGTGGTCGCACTGGCGACGATGGTGGTCCGCACGATTGGATTTATTTGCTGACAAAGCTGGGCCTGCTTAAACGCGCACATGGCGTGGGTTACGTCTTTTATCTGCTCGGCGCGATGACTTTGCTGATCTCTGTTTGGTGGGGTGCGTGGCTTCTATGGCAGCAAAGGCGACGTCTATCGAGCAATATTGTGCTGGACGAAGATAGCCACTAGGGCTGCAGCCCGGCCACATTCGCGCCGAATTGGATCGGTCCACTTTTGCCGAAGGCGAAAGACTATAATTTTCGTCTTTACCTGAGGCGGCGCGGCCGATGCAATTCAAGGACCATACTTTTCTGATCACCGGCGGCGGTTCCGGACTGGGCGCGGCAACGGCTAAGTTGTTCGCCGAACAAGGGGCAAACGTCGTACTCGCGGATGTAAACGCTGACGCGATTGCAGCCCTCGCCGGCCAAATTGGCCCACACGCCGCCTTCATCCGCACCGATGTGACCGATGAAACTAGCGTTCAAGCTGCTGTAGATCTCTGTAAGTCTGCCTTTGGTGGCATACATGGCGCGGTGAACTGCGCGGGTGTCGCGCCGGGAGAACGCGTTGTTGGCAAAAGCGGGCCTCATTTGCTGGCTAACTTTGTGCGAACGATCAACATTAACCTCATCGGCACGTTTAACGTGATCCGTCTTGCAGCGCACGCCATGAGCACACAGTCGCCTGACGCCGGTTTTGACAAGTCGGGGACACGCGGCGTCATCATCAATACTTCGTCGGTGGCGTCCTTTGAAGGTCAGATTGGTCAGGCGGGGTACGCTGCATCCAAAGCCGGTGTGAATGGAATGACGCTGCCAATTGCACGTGAGTTAGCCAAGTTTGGCATTCGCGTGGTGACGATTGCTCCCGGCATTTTTGATACACCGATGTTGCAAGGCATGTCGGAAGAGGTGCGCGCCTCGCTCGGTGCACAAGTGCCCTTCCCGTCGCGCCTTGGCACGCCCGAGGAGTACGCGGCGCTGGCAAAACACATCGTTGAAAATGAAGTCTTGAACGGCACGGTCATCCGCTTGGACGGCGCTATTCGCATGGGGGCTAAGTGACACCCCAATGCGCTCAAACCCGACAAAGTAGTCCTCGTCATTCCGAACGGCTTTTGGTCAGGAATCTCATCTGGCCGAATAACGCCATCGCACATCTGGATGAGAGTTCTCCACTTCACGTCGCGTTGCGACGTTCCGGTCGAAATGACAGTCTTTATGTTGGAGCTTACCGATGATCTTTGACACCCATATCTCCGACGACACCGACGCGCTACGCGATACCGTCAAGCGCCTGTGTGACGACGAGCTAGCACCGCGTGCGGCGCAGATCGACCACGACAACACCTTCCCGATGGACATGTGGAAGAAGTTTGGCGACATGGGCCTGCTCGGCGTATCCATCCCTGAAGAATTTGGTGGCACCGGCATGGGCTACGTCGCCCACACCGTGGCAATGGAGGAAATTTCGCGCGCTTCGGGATCAGTTGGACTCGCCTACGGCGCCCACTCCAACCTGTGTGTGAACAATTTGTATCTCAATGGCACCGCCGCGCAGCGCGCCAAATACTTGCCAAAACTTTGCTCGGGTGAACACGTCGGCGCATTAGCGATGTCCGAACCCGGTGCCGGATCCGACGTAGTGGGCTCGATGGCGTGTCGCGCGGAAAAGAAAGGTGATCGTTGGATCGCCAACGGCAACAAGATGTGGATCACAAATGGGCCGCACGCCGATACGCTGATCGTCTACATGCGTACGGCACCCAAAGAGATGGGCTCCAAGGCGATGACGGCGTTCATCGTGGAACGCGGATTCAAAGGTTTTCGCACTGCACAGAAACTCGACAAACTCGGAATGCGTGGATCTGATACCTGTGAGTTGGTGTTCGAAGACTGTGAAATTCCAGACGAAAATGTCTTGGGTCAAGTCAACGGCGGCACCACGGTGCTGATGAAAGGGCTCGATACCGAACGCACTGTGCTCTCGGCCGGGCCGATAGGCATCATGCAAGCGGCGATGGATGTGGTGTTGCCCTACATCCACGAACGCAAACAATTTGGTGCCGCGATCGGCACCTTTGGCCTGATGCAGGGCAAGGTCGCAGATATGTACGTGGCGCTACAAACCTCACGCGCTTTCACCTATAAAGTGGCGAATATGCTGGACCAGGGTCGTGGCCGTGCGGCGCGTAAAGACGCCGCCGCTTGTATCTTGTATGCGTCGGAGTCAGCGGTGCGCGTGACCCTCGAAGCCATCCAGTGTTTAGGCGGTAACGGTTACATCAATGAATACCCGACCGGACGATTGTTTCGTGACGCGAAGCTCTACGATATCGGTGCGGGAACAAATGAAATTCGCCGGATGTTGATTGGTCGCGAGTTGTTTGGGGAGAGTGCGTAGACGATGTTGGGCTTGGTTGAAGTTTTTGTTTCGGTTTTGGCTGCCCTCTTTGAACGCGTGTTGTCATTTTTTTCTTGGCTAACATCTCCCAAAGTCCCCTTACGCTCAAAAACCATTGTCGCAAGTTTCGTTTTGGTCTTAGCCATTGCCGTGGCAGTTTGGATTGTCTTTGTTTAAGTATTAGTTGTCGCACCGGCGGAGGCCGGTGCCCAAGTTTCAAACGGTAAATTAGGCACCGGCCTCCGCCGGTGCGACAGTCAGAAAGGTAGTCATATATGTCTCAGTCAAATGATTCCGTTGTCATCGTCGCCGCAAAACGCACCCCCATTGGTTCCATGAACGGCCAGCTCGTCGGCCTCACCTCACCCCAGTTGATGTCTACTGCCATCAAAGCAGCCGTTGCGGCATCCGGCGTGAAGGCCGAAGACATTACCGAAGCCATCATCGGTTGTGTGTTGCCCGCAGCCCTCGGCCAAGCGCCTGCGCGCCAAGCCGTGCTCGGTGCCGATTTGCTGAAGACCACCGCATGTACAACCGTCAACAAAGTTTGCGGCTCGGGTATGAAGACCACCATGATGGGTTACGACGCGATCATGGCAGGCTCAGCATCGACCGTATTGGTTGGTGGTATGGAAAGCATGTCGAATGCGCCACACATGCTGCCAAAAGCGCGTCAAGGTTATCGTTACGGCCACTTCAAAGCGCTTGATCACATGGCTTTTGACGGTTTGGAGAACGCCTACGACGGCAAATCGATGGGTATCTTTGCCGATGCCACCGCAGCGAAGTATGGCTTCACCCGCCAAGACCAAGACGCATTTGCTGCGGAGAGTGTGAAGCGTGCACAAGGTGCGGTTGCCTCGGGCGCGTTCAAAGATGAAATCGCCGGTGTGACCGTTACGGTGAAAGGCGTTGACACCGTGCTGGCAACTGACGAGCCTCCGGGCCAATGCAAACCAGAAAAAATTCCATCACTCAAGCCCGCCTTCAACAAGGAAGGCACCGTCACCGCTGCGTCGTCGTCCTCAATTTCTGATGGTGCCGCCGCGTTGATCCTGATGAAGGAATCGGATGCAAAGGCCAAGGGCATCACGCCAATTGCGCGTATTGTTGGCCACGCACAAAATGCGCACGAGCCGGAGTGGTTCACCACCGCGCCAGTTGGTGCCATCGACAAGCTGCACAACAAGCTTGGCTGGGGCCCAGACAATGTAGATCTCTATGAAGTCAACGAAGCATTCGCGGTGGTGGCGATGGCGGCGATGAAAGATTTGAATCTGCCGCACGCAAAAGTGAACGTCAACGGTGGCGCGTGTGCGCTCGGCCACCCGATCGGTGCATCCGGTGCACGTTTGATCGTCACGCTGTTGCATGCGCTGAAAGCCCGCGGCGGCAAACGCGGCATCGCCTCACTTTGTATCGGCGGCGGTGAAGCGACGGCCATCGCTGTGGAAATGATCTAAAACCCCAATAAGGACGGCTGTTTTCAGGCATTTTTGCTTGAAGATGTCCGCCCTTATTGGACTTTATAGGACTTAAAGGATTTTATGCAATCGGTATTGATCATCGGCGCCTCGCGTGGACTCGGTTTGGAGTTTGTGCGGCAGTACCGCAAAGCCGGTTGGTTGACCCTCGGCACCTGCCGTTCGCCCGAACAGGACGCGCTACTGAGTGCCGAAGGTGCGACTGCGATCAGGTTGGATGTCTCGGACCCCGATAGCTTTGCGGGGCTCAATCGGGCGCTTGCCGGTACCAGTATTGATGTCTGCATCTACAACGCCGGTGCGTTTGGTTCTCGTGAAGGTCCGTCGGTGGCGCCGAGCAAAGAGGTGTTTGACCAAGTCATGCATGCCAATGTGTTTGGCGCGTTGCAAGCAATCCCGGTGGTCGCACCAGCCCTGCTCAAGTCAAGGGGCAAATTTGCCTTCATTTCCAGCCGCATGGGTTCGATTGGCTTGATGGCGAGCGCAGTTGCTCCAACCTACCGCGCCAGCAAAGCCGCTCTCAACGCCGTGGTGAAGGCGACTTCCATTGAATACGGGCCGCAAGGTATTACCGCGTTTGTGATGCATCCTGGTTGGGTCAAGACCGACATGGGAGGTGCCAACGCGGATATCGAGCCGACTGTAAGTATCGCGGGTATGCGCCGTGTCATCGCAAATGCAACACCTGAATCAAACGGCCGATTCTTCAACTACGACGGAGCTGAACTCTCATGGTAAGCAAACAGATCACAGCATTAGTGGCCGTATGGTGCGTAGCGTTGTTGCTTGGCGGCTGCGGCAAGGGGCCGGCAACTGCTGAGCCCACCGACAAACAGCGCGCAGAGAGCCGCGAGAAAGCCAAAGAGTCGCCGGTGTTTGGCACCCAAGTACAAGCGCTCGATAAAGCGAAAGCCACGGCGGATGAGGCTGCCAAGGTCGCCGCAGATCGAGCGAAAAAGGCCGACCAGTAATGCTGATGATGGCCACGCACGATTTCTTGACTGATGACCAACGCGCCATTCGCGACATGGCGCGCGATTTTGCGCAGAACGAGCTGGCACCCCACGCCGCGCAATGGGAGCGGGATAAATGGATCCCTGATGCGGTCGTCAGCCAGATGGGCGAGCTTGGCCTACTTGGCATGACCGTCGGAGACGAATGGGGTGGCTCGTTTTCGGACAACGTTGCTTATGCGTTGGCCATTGAAGAAATCGCCGCCGGTGACGCGTCAACATCCACACTCATGAGTGTGCACAATTCCGTTGGCTGCGGGCCGGTGGACGCGTGGGGAACGGAGACGCAAAAGGAACGCTGGTTGCGTGACCTGGCGACCGGCAAGAAAATAGGCTGCTTTTGTTTAACTGAGCCGCAAGCGGGCTCGGAGGCAAACAACCTAAGAACCAAAGCGGAATTCAAGGATGGCAAGTGGATCATCAATGGTTCCAAACAATTCATTACCAACGGTAAACGTGCGAAGTTGGCCATTGTGTTTGCCGTCACCGATCCTGAATTCGGCAAAAAAGGCATCTCTTGTTTTGTCGTGCCCACTGACACACCCGGATTCAACGTTGGTCCAATGGAAAAGAAGCTCGGCATTCGTGCGTCCGATACCTGCCCCATCAGCTTGGTCGATTGTGCAGTGCCGGATGATCACATGCTTGGCCCGCGTGGCAAAGGCCTCGCCATCGCGCTGTCGAATCTCGAAGGTGGACGAATCGGTATTGCGGCGCAAGCACTCGGCATCGCACGCGCCGCGTTGGAGGCGGCACTCGCCTACGCCAAAGAGCGCAACCAGTTTGGTAAGAAGATTGTTGAGCATCAATCGATCGCCAACATGCTCGCGGACATGCACACCCGCATCAACGCCGCACGATTGATGATCCTACACGCCGCAAAGATGCGCGACGCCGGGCTTCCTTGTTTGTCAGAGGCGTCACAAGCGAAGTTGTATGCGTCCGAGCTGGCGGAGTGGGTGTGCAGCAAGGCTATCCAGATTCATGGCGGGTATGGCTATCTAGAAGACTATCCGGTTGAGCGCTTGTATCGGGACGCCAGAATCACCCAGATTTATGAAGGTACCAGTGAAGTCCAGCGTATGGTGATTGCGCGTGAACTCGCCAAAGACTGACTGGAAGGAAAACCAGATGCTTTGTTCTTCTGATGCGCGTTCGCTATCGACAATTTTTGTTGCAGCCAATAAATAATGCCTAAGCTCTCATCGCGCATCGATATCGTTTCGCCCGAATTCCAAGCCAACGCGGCGCAAATGCGCGCCATTGTCGATGAGCTGATCGCCCGCTCCGCGACGGTCGCCATGGGTGGCGGCGCGGAGGCTAACGCCAAACATGTGGGACGCGGCAAGTTATTGCCGAGAGATCGTATTGCCGCACTGCTCGACCCCGGCTCGCCATTTCTTGAATTGTCTCCCCTCGCAGCGTGGGGCTTGTATGGAAACAACGCGGGCAGTAACGATGACAGCCCTGGAGACGCCCCCGCCGCGGGCGTGATCACGGGAATCGGTCGTGTGTCCGGCATCGAATGTGTGATCGTGGCGAATGATGCGACGGTTAAAGGCGGCACCTATTACCCGATGACGGTAAAGAAGCATTTGCGCGCACAAGAAGTGGCGATGCAAAACAACCTGCCGTGTATCTACCTGGTGGATTCCGGCGGTGCCTTTCTGCCGCTGCAAGACGAAGTGTTCCCGGACAAGGAGCACTTCGGTCGCATCTTCTACAACCAAGCCAATTTGTCCGCAAAAGGTATCCCACAAATTGCCTGCGTGATGGGCTCCTGTACCGCCGGGGGTGCGTATGTCCCCGCAATGTGTGATGAGTCGATCATCGTCAAAAACCAAGGCACGATTTTTCTCGGTGGCCCGCCATTAGTCAAAGCAGCGACGGGAGAAGTGGTGACTGCCGAAGAGTTGGGTGGCGGTGATGTGCATAGCCGCACCTCTGGCGTAACAGACCACCTCGCGGAAAACGATAAACATGCGCTCGGCATCGCGCGGGAGATCGTCGCACATTTAAATCGCGAAAAGTCCGTGCCGGTTGCCAAACGGGAATCGGTAGAGCCGGCTTACCCAGCCGATCAGTTGTACGGCATCATCCCCAAGGATACCAAGCAGCCCTTCGACATCCGCGAAGTAATTGCCCGGCTTGTTGATGGATCCGAGTTTCATGAATTCAAAGCGTTGTATGGCACCACGTTGGTTTGTGGCTTCGCGCATTTGCACGGTTACCCGATCGGCATCGTCGCCAATAATGGCATTTTGTTTTCAGAGTCAGCGCTAAAGGGCGCGCACTTTATTGAACTTTGTAATCAACGTGGTGTGCCGCTGGTGTTCCTGCAAAACATCACCGGCTTCATGGTCGGCAAAAAATATGAAACCGGCGGTATCGCCAAAGACGGCGCAAAAATGGTGACAGCGGTGTCATGTGCAAAAGTGCCAAAGTTCACGGTCATCATCGGCGGCTCGTTTGGCGCGGGGAACTATGGCATGTGTGGTCGCGCATTCAACCCTCGTTTTATGTGGACTTGGCCAAACGCCCGAATTTCCGTCATGGGGGGGGAACAAGCGGCATCAGTGCTTTCTACCGTGAAGCGCGATGGCATCGAAGCCAAGGGTGGTCGTTGGTCGGCAGCCGAAGAAGAGGCCTTCAAAGCGCCGATTCGCGACCAATACGAACGCCAAGGCAACCCCTACTACGCCACCGCCCGGCTGTGGGACGATGGCGTGATCGACCCCGCGCAAACCCGCACGGTGCTGGGACTCGCGATCTCAGCGTCGATGAACGCACCAATTGAGAAGACCGAATACGGCGTCTTCCGGATGTGATCGGCAATGAGTTTTCGTCAAGCCAAAATCCCTCCCAACCTCCCTTTAGAAAAGGGAGGAGTCCAGCGCGTTGGTGCAAACGCTTATCGAAGCCACTTCCCCCTTTGGAAAAGGGGGATCGAGGGGGATTTTCCTTCAGCCCTTTGGAGAAGGGAGATCGAGGGGGATTCTCGATGTTGAATTATCGTCCTGACCTGAAGCCTCTCGCGAGAGGCCTGCGTCGTAATATGACCGAGGCCGAGCAAAAGCTTTGGTATCACCTACGGCGCAAGCAGCTGTGCAACGTTCAATTTAATCGGCAGCGGCCGGTGGGCCCATACATTGTTGATTTCATCGCACCGTCTGCCAAACTTGTAATCGAGGTTGATGGCTCCCAGCATCTAACATCAGTCCATCAAGGCGCTGATGAAAAACGTACCCACTTTTTGCAGTCCCAACAGCTATTGGTGCTGCGGTTTGACAACTTGCAAGTACTCAATGAAACCAACAGCGTGCTTGAAGTCATCGAAGCAAACCTAAATCGAACCCTATGAGCTACGTACTCACTGAAATTGACGGCCCGTTGGCCATTGTCACACTGAACCGGCCGGACAAACACAACGCGTTTGACGACACGTTTATCGCCGAACTGACACACCATCTGGAAGCCGTGAATCTGCGGCTCGACGTGCGGGTGGTTGTCATTTCTGCAAGCGGTAAGTCATTCTCCGCCGGAGCGGATCTGAATTGGATGAAGCGTGTCGCGGCATATAGCCATGCTGATAACGAACGCGACGCCATGGGTTTGGCCAAGGTGATGAAGACTCTCCATGGCATGGTTAAACCAACTATCGCCCGCGTGCATGGGCCCGCCTTTGGTGGCGGCGTGGGACTAGTCGCATGCTGCGACATGGCCGTCGGCACACACGATGCGGCGTTCTGCCTGTCAGAAGTCAAACTCGGCTTGATCCCGGCAGTAATCTCGCCTTATGTCATCGCCGCGATCGGACAACGCGCAGCGCGGCGCTATTTTCTAACCGCCGAACGCTTCGATGCTGGTGAGGCGTTTCGTTTGGGCTTGCTCACGGATATTGCCAATTCTGAAGATGAATTAGACGAGAAAATTGAACGACTCATCAACGCATTGCTGGTCGCCGGTCCAGAATCAATTCACGAAGCCAAACAGTTGATTGGCGCGGTTGCCAACCGTGCCATCGACGACACGCTCATCGCAGACACAGCGGCGCGAATCGCCAGAGTTCGCGTTAGCGCAGAAGGACAAGAAGGCTTGCACGCTTTCTTGGCCAAGCGAGACGCCGCCTGGGTGCCACCGCCGCTACCCCCAACCAACAACCCAAGCGACATCAACTAATACTCCAAGGCCCAAATGGACGCCAAACTTATCCTTTACCCCGTGCTGGCAATGTTCCTGCTGGTTGTCATCGTTGCAGTAACGATGTTTCGCCGCCGCGTTGCGTTCTACAAAACCAATCGTGTGCATCCGCAGCAGACCGCGACGTCCGCACAAATGACGGCGACCATGCCGGATTCACGAGCACCCGATAATTTTCGGAATCTCTTTGAGTTACCAGTCATGTTTTATGTGTTGTGCCTGGCCCTGATGGCGACGGGATTGACATGCCTGCCGCAACTCGTGTTCGCCTGGGCCTATGTTGCCGCGCGTTATGCCCACAGCTACATCCACCTCACTAGCAACACGGTGATGCTGCGCTTTTATGCATTTGCGGCGAGTTGTTTGATGCTGCTTGGTGGTTGGGTGATGTTTGCCTATCAGCTTGCGACGTCATCAAAGGTATAACGTGTTTCAAAAAATTCTCATCGCTAATCGTGGTGAAAACAAGGCGCCTCGCACCGCCGTTTCAGCGCAGGCTAACTGTGCGCAGCACACGTTAAGCTCGCCTTGGCGAGCGGCCGGAGCCACATTGCCTGCCCATATCGATCCCCATGTTTAATAAGATCCTAATCGCCAATCGTGGCGAAATCGCCTGCCGGGTGATCCGAACCTGTAAGCGACTTAGCATCCAAACCGTGGCTGTGTACTCGGACGCAGATGCCAACGCGCAGCACGTGCTGCTGGCAGATGAAGCCATCAATATCGGTGGCCCCAGACCGGCCGACTCCTACCTCAAGGCAGAAATCATCCTGGCGGTGGCTAAACAATGTGGCGCGGAAGCGGTTCATCCGGGTTACGGTTTTCTCTCCGAAAACGAATCCTTCTCACAAGCCTGTGAAGACGCCGGTATTGCATTCATTGGTCCAACACCGGATTCAATTCAAAAAATGGGATCGAAGAGCGCTGCGAAGGCCCTGATGGAAGCCGCCGGTGTGCCGGTCGTGCCGGGGTACCATGGCGACAATCAGGATCCGACCTTCCTCGCCACACAGTCGAAGTTGATTGGCTATCCGCAACTGATTAAGGCGGTTTCCGGCGGTGGCGGTAAAGGCATGCGCTTGGTCGAAAAGGCTGAAGAGTTCGCCGCCCAACTCGACGCCGCAAAACGCGAGGCCCAAAATGCCTTCGGTGATGACGATGTGTTAATCGAGCGTTTCATTAAAGGCCCGCACCACATTGAGTTTCAAGTGTTTGGCGACACCCACGGCAACGTGGTGCATCTGTTTGAGCGTGAATGCTCGATCCAGCGCCGTCATCAAAAAATATTGGAGGAAACGCCCTCGCCATTTTTGGATCAAGTTGATGATTTGATGCGCGACACCATGGGTGCCGCCGCCGTTGCTGCGGCAAGCGCTATCAATTACCGTGGCGCTGGAACGATCGAGTTCATTGCTGGTGAAAATCGTGAGTTCTTCTTTATGGAGATGAACACGCGGTTGCAAGTAGAGCACCCGATCACCGAAATGATTACCGGCGAAGATTTGGTCGAATGGCAATTACTCGTCGCGGCCGGAGAAGAGCTGCCTCTGCACCAAAGCGAGATCATCACCGGTGGGCACGCCATTGAGGTCCGCATCTGCGCTGAGAATCCTGAGAACGATTTCCTGCCGGAAATCGGTCCGATGCATGTATTCGCGACGCCGACACTGATCGACGGCGAAGATGTTCGGCTCGATACGGGTGTGACCAGTGGGGATGAGATCAGCATCTTTTATGACCCGATGATCGCCAAACTCATTACATGGGGCGGTGACCGCCCCGAGGCCATCCGTCGTATGCAGGGCGCGTTGGCGGAGACCGAAGTCATTGGCGTCAAAACCAATCTTGGCTTTTTGCAATCGTTGTTGCACTACCCGGCCTTCCTCGCCGGCGAGACCGATACAAGTTTCATTGCGAAACATAAAACGGCGTTGCTGCAACCCACGCCAATTGATGGCTTTGTATTGGCAGCAGCGTGCGCGGGAATATTGCACTCGGAACAAATCGATGGCCCGCTTTCTCCTGATGTTTGGGACAACAACTCTGGTTGGCGCCTCAATACCGTCGCGTCACGTTTGATCGAATTCAATGCCAGTGGAAACGAAATTGTTTGCCATGTTGAACAAAGCCGGGAGGGCTTGCGCTTTAAACACGGCGACGCCGCATGTGATTTTGCGTGGACTGAACGCGCAGATGGCTCGTTCCACATTCGACTAGATGGTAGCGGCAAAACTTGTCGTTTTGTTCAGGCCGGCGACAACATCACCATCCTGACCGAGAGCGGACGAGTGGCGCTGACGCTGTTTGACCCCTATCACTTTGAAGGTGACACCAGCGTCAACGACGGCCGCTTAACGGCGATGATGCCCGGACGCATTGTGAAACTCATGGCCGCCGCAGGTGACAAGGTCAGCAAAGGACAACCGCTTATCATCATGGAAGCGATGAAGATGGAGCACACCATCGTCAGTCCGCGTGATGGAGTGGTGGAACGAGTGGCGTTTCAGGTCGGAGAGATGGTTCCAGCGGATGCAGTTCTATTTGCTTTTGCTGATTAGCTCTGGTCAAAGTCAAATAAACACGGGGGTTTACAAGGCTTTTCAGCCGAAATCACCCGTCATTAGGACATTTTGTCCTTCTACAGAAAGGCATCCTGCCAAAATCGAAAATAGTCCGCAGCGTATAATTTTCGAAACACTTCGAGGAGACGCTTCATGGCTGCCGTACTTCAACCCAACGCGATTCCAACCGTCAAGCTTCTGATCAACGGCGCGTGGCGCAACTCAACTTCGTCCGACTGGCGAGACATCGTCAACCCGGCAACACAGGAAGTGCTGGCACGGGTGCCAATGTGCGGCGCAGACGAGATTGATGAAGCCGTCAAATCTGCGGCCGAGGCATTCAAGACTTGGAAGAACGCCCCTATCGGTCAGCGTGCCCGCATCATGCTGAAACTGCAAGAGCTGATCCGCCGCGACACGAAGAAACTGGCGGCGTGTCTCACCGCCGAACAGGGCAAGACATTGCCCGACGCAGAAGGCGACGTGTTTCGTGGCCTTGAAGTCGTCGAGCACGCTGCGGGCATCGGCACATTGTCGCTGGGCGAGATGGCAGAGAACGTCGCCACGGGGGTCGATACCTACTTCATCCGCCAGCCGATTGGGGTTTGCGCGGGCATCACGCCGTTTAATTTTCCGGCGATGATTCCGTTGTGGATGTTCCCGATGGCGATTGTCACTGGCAACACTTTTGTGCTGAAGCCATCTGAGCAGGATCCGATGACCACCGTTTTACTCGCGGAACTGGCGATGGAAGCGGGTGTGCCGGCCGGCGTATTGAATGTCGTGCACGGCGGCAAGGAGGCGGTGGATCGTCTGTGTACCCATCCCACGGTGAAGGCAGTTTCGTTTGTCGGTTCATGTCACGTCGGAGAACATGTTTATAACTTGGCATCAACCCACGGCAAACGCGCGCAGTGCATGATGGGTGCGAAAAACCACGCTATCGTCATGCCCGACGCGAGCAAAGACCAAGCCCTAAACGCACTGGTGGGCGCGGCGTTCGGTGCGGCTGGACAACGTTGCATGGCGACCTCGGTCGCGGTGCTGGTTGGCGAGGCCAATAACTGGATTCCCGATATTGTCGAAAAAGCAAAGTCACTAAAGGTCAATGCCGGTGTGATTGCGGGAACAGACGTCGGTCCGGTGATTTCCAAACAAGCCAAAGCGCGCATCGAAGGCTTGATCGCCAAGGGCGCGGCGGAAGGCTGCAAGATTGATCTTGATGGTCGCAACGTTAAGGTTGATGGCTACCCCAACGGTAATTTCATTGCACCAACGGTGATTTCCGGCGTGAAGCCGCACCACACCGTGTACACCGAAGAGATTTTCGGGCCGGTGCTGGTGATCGTCTCGGTCGATACGCTTGACGAAGCGATCGCACTGACCAACGCCAACCCCTATGGCAACGGCACTGGCATCTTCACGCAGTCAGGCGCGGTAGCGCGCAAGTTTCAAAATGAAATCGATGTCGGCCAGGTCGGAATAAACGTACCGATCCCGGTGCCGGTCCCTTACTTCAGCTTCACCGGTTCACGCGGCTCAAAGCTCGGGGATTTGGGTCCGTATGGCAAACAGGCCGTGCACTTTTATACGCAGGTGAAGACCGTGACGGCAAGATGGTTTGATGATGCGGCTGTGAATGGTGGCAACAGCGGTGGTGTGAATACGACGATAAGTTTGAAGTAAATGAAGAGTCGCTTCTCCGCGTCGCTTGGCTTTGGATTTGCGCTGGTCTTGGTGATCGTTGGTCTAGGCACATTTGCAACGAACCAACCGCTCTCGCCCTATAGCCGTGGCGGTTGGATCGATGGACTATTGATGGCATTGTTTTCAGAAAAATGGGGACGAATCGCCAAGAGCACGTTCTTTTTGGTTTGTGCATATGTCGTCTGGCATTTTTCGTGGCGGGAATGGAAGCAGGCTGGCAAGAAATCGAATGACAGTTCGAAGACGAGCGCCTCAGAAATTGCTTAATTTCGAGCAACTCATTTGGCAAGTTCGGGCGCGCGAGCACAGACAGTACAAGTCGTACGGCAAGCGAGCGCAACGCAGTATTGCGACGAAAGTGAGCGATTTATGAGGATAGGGTTCATTGGTCTGGGGAATATGGGTAATCCGATGGTTCGGAATCTCCTCAAGCATGGCCATACGCTAAAAGTGTTCGACATCGTTCCTGCGTTGGTCAAACCGCTCGCCGATCTTGGCTGTGAAACTGCAACCTCGGCCGGCAAGTGCGCACAAGAAGTGGATGTCGTCATCACCATGCTGCCCTCCTCGCCACATGTACGCCGGGTGTATCAGGAAGCACACGGCGTGCTCGCATCCGCCGCGCCGAACACATTACTGATTGACTCATCAACGATCGACCCCCACACCTCTCGCGACGTGGCGATGGACGCGATGGGCAAAGGTTTGGCGATGATTGACGCGCCGGTTTCAGGCGGAACGGGCGGTGCAGAAGCCGGCACACTCACCTTCATGGTTGGTGGCACTGCGGAAAACTTTGCACGCGCAAAACCTGTTCTCGAAGGGATGGGAAAGAACATCGTTCACTGCGGTGATGCCGGGAACGGTCAGGTTGCGAAGATCTGCAACAACATGATGCTGGCCATCGAGATGATCGCCACGGCTGAAGGTATGGCATTGGCAACCAAGCTCGGTATGGATGCGAACGTGTTTGCCAGCATCGCGAATACCTCGAGTGGACGCTGCTGGTCGTCCGATACCTACAACCCCTTCCCCGGCGTGGTGCCGGCGGCACCAGCGAATCGCGGCTACAGCGGTGGGTTTGGCTCGGACTTAATGCTGAAGGATTTGACATTGGTAACAGAGGCGGCGAAGGCCGCCAAGCAACCTGTCATGCTCGGCGCGGCCGCCCAGCAGCTCTACCAAATGCATTCGACGATGGGCAATGGCGCATTGGATTTTTCAAGCATCATTAAGTTATACAAGAAAGACTAATTTTTTCACTTTCATCCCGAATGCAATGAGGGATCTCATCCCGTCGATGTACGTTGGTGTTTCCAGATGAGATTCCTCCGCTCCGCTGCGCTTCGGTCGGAATGACAAAAGGGAACGACGAATGATTGAGACAAAGATCGTCGGCCACACCTGCGTGGTCACACTAAACAACCCTCCCGCCAACACTTGGACGCCTGAATCACTCAGCGAACTGAAAGACCTCGCGCACAAACTCGAAGCCGATGACAACATCTACGCCGCCGTGTTAACCGGCAAAGGTGAGAAATTCTTCTCGGCCGGTGCAGACTTGAACCGTTTCCAAGGCGGTGATGAAAAGAACATCATGGCGGCGCGCCACTTCATCCATACCTTTGGCGCAGCTTTTGAGGTTTGGATGAATGCCCGGTTTGTCACCATTGCTGCGATCAACGGCTACTGCATGGGCGGTGGGCTCGAAGGTGCGCTGGCGTGCGACATTCGTATTGCCGAGACCCACGCGCAGATGGCGATGCCCGAACCTGCGGTCGGCTTGCTGCCCGGCGGCTGCGGCACACAAAACCTGCCCTGGCTGGTGGGGGAAGGCTGGGCCAAACGGATGATCCTTACCAACGAACGCGTGAACGCGGAAACTGCGTTACGTATCGGGTTGGTTGAAGAAGTGGTGGAGAAAGGCGCGTCGTTAGATGCCGCGATGAAGATGGCGGAGCGCGTCGCCGGCCTATCGCCAAAATCAGTTTCGTTTTGTAAGTCGCTTATTCACAACGCACGTAATGGTGTGCCTCGCACCGCAGGGCTGGCGTTGGAGCGTGAGCGGTTCATGGATCTGTTCACGTTTGAAGACCAGCAGGAAGGCGTGAATGCATTTCTAGAAAAGCGCAAACCCAACTGGAAAAACAAGTAAACCCTACCATCCACGGGCATTTTCAGGCATAAGTGGCTGAAAATGCCGACAAATAAACGACTTTCGTTTTCAATTCATGTATCACTCACCCAACGACGAAATCCTCGTCGAGGTCCGAAACCACGTCGCACACCTCATGCTGAATCGCCCGCAGGCGCTTAATGCACTCTCTCTCGGGATGCTGCATCGATTGCGTGAACTGTTTGATCAATGGGCGCACGACGCAAACGTTTATGCCGTTGTTGCAAGCGGCAGTGGCGAAAAAGCCTTCTGCGCGGGCGGCGATGTGCGCGGCCTCTACAACAGCATCACCGGCCTCGGCCCACGTGTGCATGAAGAATTCTTCATCACCGAATACACACTCAACTACCAGTTGCATCGGTTTTTGAAGTCGACCGGCAAACCCTACATCGCAATGATGGATGGCATCGTCATGGGCGGCGGCATGGGTATTTCACAGGGTGCCACGTTTCGTATCGTCGGTGACCGAACCAAGATGGCCATGCCCGAAACCAAAATTGGTTTGTTCCCGGATGTTGCCGGCACCTACTTTTTGTCGCGCGCCACCGGCGCGATGGGACTTTATTTGGGGCTGACATCCAATGTGATCAGCGGTGCGGACGCGGTGGCGGCAAAACTTGCAGATACATACATGACGGTTGGTGCTCAACAAGCGTTTTTCCAGCAGCTGGATGAAGTGAGTTGGGGTGCCGCGCCGTTGAACGATGTTGTTCGATTGGTCACCGCCCACGCAACAACGGCCCCTGCATCCAATCTCGCCGCGTTAAGCCATACGATAGAAAAACACTTTGTGGGAAAACACAATGTGCAGGACATCATCGCTTCACTCTTGGCCGAAACTGAACCGACGGGGTCGGATTGGGCGCAGAAAACAGCGGCAGATTTGTTGAAGCGTTCGCCGACGCTGATGGAAGTTACCAAGCAGCAACTTGAGGCCGGGCTTAAACTATCCGTGGCCGATTGTTTGCGGCTTGAACTCGGCATGATGTACCGCGCCTTTGAACACCCGGATGTGGTCGAAGGTATTCGAGCACTGGCAATCGACAAAGACAATCAGCCGCGTTGGTGTCCTGCCACGCTGGCCGAGGTTAGGGGTGATGTGGTGGAATCATTCTTTGCCCCGCGTTGGTCGCCGGCCGAACACCCATTGCTAAAACTCGAAGAGCAGTTTGGATAAGCCATGAAACTTGTCACCTTTCAGATGCTCGGTACTCATGAACTCAGAACCGGGATCTGGCTGAGTAAATACGAGGTGATCGACGTGGCCGCCGAAGCCGCCGCGCGCCAGTCGCCACTCAATCTAACAACGATGCTCGACATCATCGATGGAGGCGCAGCAACGTTGGCTCTTCTCGCCGAAATCAGTAGCGCGCCCAAGACAACACCAATACTATTGAACAGCGCGTTGTTAAAGGCACCCATTCCGCGGCCGCGCAAGAACGTGTTCTGTGTCGGCTGGAACTACCTCGACCACTTTTCCGAAGGTGCCGCGTCGATGCAAGACTCTCGCGAGTTGCCGCATTGGCCGGTATTTTTCTCAAAGGCACCAACGGCGGTGACGGGGCCCTATGACGCCATTCCATTTGATGCCAATGTCTCGACCCAACTGGATTGGGAAGTAGAGTTGGGTGTGGTATTGGGCAAGGCCGGCAAAAACATTGCTGAAGCCGATGCAATGTCGCACGTGTTTGGTTACACCGTCATCAACGACGTCACGTGGCGCGATATTCAGCGTCGCCACGGCGGGCAATGGGACAAGGGAAAATCATTGGACGGCACCTGCCCGATGGGGCCGTGTATCGTCACGGCCGATGCGCTCGACCCTGCGGATCTTAGAGTCGAGTGCCGTGTTTCCAATGTCGTCAAACAACAATCGAGCACCAAACATCTCTTTTTCAAGATCCCGCGCCTTATCCATGATCTTTCGCTCGGGCAAACTCTTGAACCTGGCGATGTCATTTCAACCGGAACGCCGGAAGGTGTGGGTTTTGCCCGCAAGCCGCCCGAATGGATGCGGCCAGGGGACCTGCTGGAAACTGAAATTCAAGGTATTGGTGTGATGCGAAACCCGATCGGCGAGATGTGATGATGATGCTAATTACTACAAGAATCTTGCGCAATATTGTCGTGATGTTGTTGCTGGCCGTGCCGCTTACGGTCACTGCTCAATCGCCCTTCGCGCTAGTGATGATTGATGAAGCGAGTGAGGCAAAGTACGGCGGTTTCCCTGTTGATCGTGCATTAACAGCGCAGGTGATCGATAAACTTGCCGCCGCGGGTGTGCGTGGCGTAGTGCTGAAGTTTTTTTATGATGCACCTAGTAATACGGCAAGCGATGTCGCGTTAGCGAGCGCCATGAGCAAAACGAAAGTTATTTTGCAAGCACGCATCGACGACAGCGAAGCCAAACCCAATCGCTTGCCCGATCGATTTGCAATCACCGTACCAGTTGGCCCAGTTGCGGTAAGCGGTGTATCCGGGTGGCTGCCGCTACCGATACTTAGCAATCGCGCCCACAACGTCGGTTTTGTCGATATCACCAGCGCCGACCGCGTCCCTGCTTTTGAACGACTGGCTGAACGCAGCTACCCTTCTCTTACTGTCGCCGCAATTTCATTGGCGCTGGGTGACCCCGTGCTTAACATCGTGCCGGGAAAACAACTGCGACTCGGCGGGAAATCGATCTCTCTTGATGCTCAGAGCCAGATCACATTGTCTGCCAGTACATTTCGTGGAGCTGACAATACTGCGTACTTCTCATTTGCTGATGTGGTTGAAGGCAAAACCTCCCTATCCGCATTACACGGCAAGGTCGTGGTCATTGGTTATCACGGCAATCAGATGCCGACCGTTCGTACCAATGCCGGTGCGATAAAGCTACATCAGGCCTTCTGGCTAGGGTTAAACGATGCTTGGAAGCAGATTCAGTAGATTGCCTCCAAGCTGCGGGCGGCCGACCGAAGCTCAAGGCGATACCTTGTAGCAGGCGTCGGCAGCATTGTTCGACTCAGTAAACTGACGAAAATGCTGCGCAAAGTTTATCAGCCGGCGTGGTTGAAGCAAAAATCTGAACCTTCCCGACCCGCCTGCTGCTGCGAAGTACGCGACCTCTGAACGATTAGCAAACTCGAATGATCATCGTATGTTCAGTGCGGCACTGTTCGCGTGTCGTGCCATGGTCGCGTCATTACCCGTACATCTTTAGACATGCGTACCAACACTTCGCAAAACTCTTCGACACCGCTGGCCTTGAATACGACTTGAGTAACGCCCGCGCTCTGCGCTTCTGTATGCAGCGTTTCATCAACGAACCCTGAGACAATAACAACAGGTAGCGTGGGGCTTATCAACCGAACAGAGTGAGTCACCTCCAGCCCGGACATGCCCGGCATGTTGTAGTCAGTGAAGACTAAGTCGAACTCCGAGGGGTTCTCCTTCAGCGCTTGGAGCGCCGCCACTTGTTCAGTAAACACCGTGACCTGAACCCCGCGTCGCCGCAGGTAGCGTTCTACTAAAAAGGCCAGTGACTCGTCGTCGTCAAGATAGAGCAGACGTAGCGAAGTCGGTGCGGACAAGGCTGCGACCTCTGTCTCCTTCGACCGCTCGGCGACGGGCAGCAACTCCTGCGTAACGGAAAGCGGCAAGTAGACCGAGAAGGTCGTGCCTACGCCAAGCTCACTTTCAACCGTAATCGCCCCGCCGTGTCCTTCGACAATTCCGTGCACCACCGACAGCCCTAGCCCGGTACCCTCATCAACGGGTTTGGTCGTGAAAAAAGGCTCAAAAATACGCACAAGAGTTTCGCGAGACATTCCTGAACCGTTATCGCGAACGGTCAGCCTCTGCATCGGGCCATGCTGCTTCTGCTTGAGTGCCGCCAAGTCAGGATGGGTCGACGCCAGTGAGTCATCTAGCACGATGGATTCGACTGAAATTTCGATTGCCCCACCCTGCCGGTCGATAGCCTGCATTGCATTGGTACAAAGATTGATGATGACTTGCTGAATCTGTGTGGAATCCGCCATCACCGGCGGCAGATCGGCTTCAACTTGAGTGGTTAGGGATAATCGAGCAGGCAAGGTTGACCGTAAGAGTCTTGCCGCCTCATCAACGACTGGGCGCAGCGGGGTAGGCTTAAGATCCGTTGGCTGCCGACGGCTAAACGACAAGATTTGCTTGACGAGGTCGCGAGCACGTGTCGCCGCCCTACGAATCTCCTCAAGACTTTCCTGTTCCCGCGCGTTATCTTTGGCGTCTTCCCGCGCCAGATCAACGTTGCCAAGAATAATGGTGAGGATATTGTTGAAGTCATGCGCAATCCCCCCCGCCAAGGTGCCAATCGCTTGCATTTTTTGGGCCTCGCGTAGCTGACTCTCGAGTTCGGCGCGGGCCCGCTCGGCGAATTTGCGATCACTGATATCGCGTATCGTCACGTGTGATGCAGGCAAGCCATCGTAACTCACTCTTCTACCATGTGTCTCGACGAAAATGTCCTTCCCGTCCAGTCTGATACCGCGCATTTCCATTAATGGTGCAAACTCGGCACCTGATGCAAGCATAAGCATCCGCTCGATGACCAAGGCATGAAACTCGGGAGCCACGATATCTAACAGACTGCACTGCATCGCCTCATCGACACTTCGGGCACCAATCAGGTTGACAAAGGCGCGGTTAACGTAGATCAACTTGCCGCTGCGGTGCACGATTGCAGGATCTGGTGACCACTCAACTAAACCCCGATAACGCTCTTCACTCTCCCGGAGCGCAACGCCTGCCTTCTTTTGCGCAGAGATGTCGGAAATGGTGCCGACCATTCGCGTCGGCTTTCCCATTTCATCGGTCGCGACAATACGACCGCGATTGGCGAACCATCGATACTCACCAGACTTTGTTCTCAAGCGCAATTCGGTGTACATAACACGCGTCATGCCAGCCAGATGTGCCTCCAAGGATTCGCGGTGTACGCTTACGTAATCGGGATGGATGATAGAGAGAAGGAAAGATAGCTCCTGCTGAACCACGCCATCTTCATAGCCAAGCAGGCGTGCCCACTGCGGCGCGAGGAAAAGATCCCCGGTCGTGATGTTCCAATCCCACAGCCCTTCCTCAGTTGCGTTAATGGCAAATTTAAAACGCTCTTCACTGGCAATCAACTTTGCCTCAGTTCGCTTGATCCGGGTAATGTCCACGACGACCGCAAAACAACCGACGATCACCCCACTTTCGTCGCGGTCCGGAATAAGACTGCATAACCCGTAGCGCCGACCGATGGGACTCTCAAAATAGTTCTCGAATGTAACGGTCTCGCCTGTGAACATGCGAGTGACGTATGGCACCATGCGCGCAAAGAACTCCTCGCCGTGGAATTCAAGCAGGGAACGCCCGAGACTTTCACTTAGTGGTTTACCAAATACATCCACATAGCGATCATTCATAAAGGTAAACCGCAGATCCCGGTCTAGCCGGGCGAACAATCCCCCAGTTTTGTTTAGGATCAGCCTGAGGTCTTGCAAGTTGCGGTTGGTTGCGAGCTCGGCCAACCGGTGCTCTGTCACATCCTGTAATACCCCGACAATGCGGATGACCCCGCCATCTTCAGCGCGGACCAGGCAACAGCGCTCTTCAACATGGGCATACTGACCGTCTTTGCGTAGTAAGCGATATCGCCCTGAGTATGTGTTGGCGCTCGTGGCACTAACGCAGCCGAAGTCGCCAATCACACGGTCGCAGTCATCTGGGTGCAAGCATTTTCTCCAAACCGTCGGACTACTAAGCATTGCGGGATCATCCCAACCATAAAGCTGCGTGACCCGGTCGCTCCACCAGATGGTTCCGGTAGCGATATCCTGATCATAAACAACGCCAATCATTGCCTCATGTGCCAGCCGTAGTCTCTCCTCTGCCTGGCGCAAGGCTGTTTCAGCTTGCTGGCATTGCCTAATGTTTCGGATACTTGTACAGGTCGCGGGCTCACCTTCATAGGTGATGTGTGTGCTCTGCACAGCCAAATCAAAGACCGTGCCGTCGGGGCGAAGACCCTGTATCTCGGCGACAGGCAAGGCCGCTACAGCATGCGCAGCTGGATGGATGCAAAGTGCTGCAAACGCTCGCGAAGACGGAGCGATGAACGCAATCAAGGACCGCCCCACCATGTCACGAGCGTTATCGACACCAAATTGCCTAAGAGCAGTCGGATTAACGTAGATAATCTCGCCGTCCCGATGAACCACAAACCCGCTAAGAGACGAATCGGCTACTTTGGAAAAACTCACTTCACTATCTGGCAAAGCCCCTTGTCCGATTCGGCATTGGGCTACACGTGTCACGATCATCACGGAACCAACACACTTGCCGTCTTTCCATTGAGGTGACTCAGTGATGGATACTGCGAGTTCCGAGCCCCTCGCGCTGATTAGCGAAGACTCGTAAGTCGCCGTTTGTCCCGCCTGCCTCTGCTGGCGTCGCTCCTTAAGCTTGGTCCGATACGCCGGTGCAAAAACGTCTTCCGCCGCCAGACCAGTCAAATTCTCAAGGTTCAGACCGGCCAAGTCGGAAAAGGCAGCATTCACAAACTGAACCCGCCCGTCTGCATCCGCCAAGATGATGCCTTGGTCGATGCGATTGATGACTTCGACCGGAACGCTTAGCGCAGAATGATGGCAGGTTAGCATCTGTACGTTCTTGATTTTCAGCGATGACTCAGTTGGGTCTTGAAGTTAGCAGAACTGGCTACCAATTGCCTACTGTAAGCGAATTCGAGATATCTGGTGAGAAGCAGCGCCGCTTTGCCGAACAACACTTCCTATTTCTTCAGCGGATGGGCAGAAAGATATCGGCGCGCTGCTACGCAACAGCACAGAGATTCTATCGTGCCCACGGAGATATCGCAGCAATCCCTGGCAGTCGGCCAACGATCCCAGCCAGACTTACGCCATTACGCTTTGGAATATATTTCGGCAAATTTTGCTCGAACCTGAACATTTCATGAGGGCGCGTTGGAGAGCGGTATAGCGGGCGCGCGATTTCTCGCCTGAGCGACCCAGCCCAGCGAGCGGTGTTTGTCAGATCCGTGTGGGAGAACAAGGCCTATTCGTCAAACATGACACGGTCCAATTTCCCGAGGGCGAACGTGCAGTTGGCATCCATCGCAAAAGAGGAACGATCCAAATTGGTTTGCCATTCGTTCAGAGGCAACGTCCTTCGACGCGGCGGGTAGCCCATGAAATATTCAGGCGTGAACGCAGCGACCGGACCAATCGTGCGGTCGCGTCTGTGGCAAGTCATCAACCCCAGCGGCTATCCACTCTTCCCCTACCCACAATCAGCGCGCAAGTGGTGTGAAGGTCACCGCAACTGATCGCAAATACACTTCGCTATAGGCCTCGAAACCTGAGTCAATGCCGACGTGCAGCCAGATGCCACCTTGCGCATCGGCCTGAGTTTGCAGCACCGCAGGAGGCTCTAATGTCTTGGCGGCGAATTGGCGCTGCATGCAGGTGCTGACCGCGTTACCGATATGCCCTAGCACCTGCGATTGAGAGCCGCCCACCGTCTGGTTGCCGCGGTCAAGGTTGACGCGGAAATACCCGTTACCGTTGAGTTGCGTCATCGGCTCTTGCGTGGTGGCACCCGCATGGACCGTCACCCCTTCGCCGGGCGCACCGCCCACGCCGGCGCAGCCTGAGGGAGCGCTGGTCAGAAAATCTGCCGCAAAGTCCACGCGGTAGCTCTGCTGCGGCTTGAGGCCGGTCAGCCGACACTTCGTATAGATAAACAAATCATCGCTGCGGTTAGTACCCGAAAGCCGCCAGCCCTGCCCCTGAAATGGCGCAGGCGCAGGTGCCATTGCCGAAATCGTATCGGGTGGCGCAGTGGCAACGGTGTAGTCGGCGTCAGCGCCAGTGCAAACCGGACTACTGGAGAAATCCACCGCACGCTTAACCACGGGAACGGGTGAACCGCCCTCGCCGCCGCTACCACCACCGCCACAAGCCGATAATGCGGCGCTTAGGCTAATGCATACAAAGACGAGTGAACTCCGTGCTCTTGTTGCCGGGAAGCCAATAAATGTGATGGACATAACGAGGTGTACCTCATGCAGGGTAAATACCGCCAAATAAGGAATCAATAATCAGCAAAGCAAAAGCCGGTTCGTGATTCACCAACCGGCTTCTGCTAATACTTTTTGGTCGGAGCGACGAGATTCGAACTTGCGACCCCTTGCACCCCATGCATGTGCGCTACCAGTCTGCGCCACGCTCCAACCGAAGGCGATTATAACGGCTAGCCGGAGCATTTCATGGGGGCGCGTTCGAAGGCGGGTGAGCGGGTGAGCGATTGTTTGCCTGACCGACTACAGTACCGCGAGCCGTGTCTGCCAAATGCGTTCGGTAGGAAAGCGCGTGTTTATCAACTGCGTGTCAACTGCAGTGGCAAACACGTTGCCGACCAATCACCCGAGAGCGAACGTGCAGGCTGCATCCACGGCAAATGAGGAACGCGCCAAAGAAACGAGGCTGACCAGTTTCGGCTCGTTATGGTTGGCGACACCGGTGTCGGCGTCGCTGCTCTCAACTGCGCCGTGGGTAAGACAATGCTCGCGCCGCTGACTAACGAGACAAACTGCATACAGTTGATGGTCTTGGCACCCGCGTTAGCAAACTTGACTGAAAGGCAATGCTGATGTCTTTACCGAAGGTGCGACATAACATCCACATCCAGTTGCAACAACAAATCAATCTGGTCGATAAACACCCAGTTCTCCCGCAGTAACGTGCCCTCCCGCCGCCAAAAATCCATCACACGCATCGTGATGCGCCGATTCGTTGCCGGATGCCCAAGCCATGAGCCTCGATGTGTGGCGTTAATAGACGGCCAGCCGCACGATCCAACATAGGCACCATCACCGATACGTGCTTTATGATTGCCGCCAATCCGATCTGGGAACGCTTGCAAAAATGCGCGTTGGTGAACATCCTGAAAACCCTTTAGCCGACGACTAGTGCCAATTGCCGCCGGGCCGTACCACATCATGTCAGGGTGCCAGAAACGCTCCATGCCCATACTCTCAAGCGATTTTTGATCGTACTGCATCAGACCGGCAATCATGGCTTCGACTAGCCTAAGACTTTGCTCGCTTTCGCCGGGTGCAGCCGTTTCCAGCGTGACGCCATCACGCGTGGCGGGGCCTGGAACGCGGTCTGCGACGCCACGCCCAACTGGGAGCTCCCTCGGCCAACATCCAGCTTGGCGCATCACGTCAAGCAAATCAAGAATCAAGTAGACCTCACGAACCTTGCCTGCTTCGATCCTGCTGAATTCACCATAGCGGATGTTTACTACCCCACCGGTGGCCGGGATTCCTAGCCAGTTGCTCGTAAACGTGCCCGTATAGTGGCCGGTTGCACCAATCCAGTCACCACCTTTGAAACTATTCGCAATGACGATGTCATCGCGCCGCTCTAGGTCTGGCACGGCGGCCAGCAAGGGTGACCAAAAACTGGCTATTAACGTGTCAGACCCGTGGAGGTCGTTAATCGGATGCGGCCCATACCAGTCCACATCTTCGCTGTAGACATCTCGAATTGCATGCAACTTCTCTTCGGGTGCTTGCGCGTCTAGGCCCGCGAGCAACGCGAGATAAGTTCTTTTCTGATCAGCTGGCGTAATCATTGCAAGATCATGAATGCTAAGTGGAAAATAAAAGGCCGTCGCCCGGTTAGAGAGACGGCCTTTAGCTGCAATACAAAGGTAGAGGGCTTTAAATTCTAGAAGGACTTGAAATTATAGTTAAGACGTAAACCGAATGTGCGCGGCGGAGCGGAGCTGACCTGTAGCGCACCACCGCCACCCCAAACGAAGCGGTTAATGGTTTCTTTGTCCGTCACATTGTCGACATACAACAGCGCATTGAAATTCCGGTTGATTTCCCAGTTCACCTTCAAGTCGAACTTGGTATATGCGCCCTGCTTTTCGATTTCGGCGTTGGTTGGCTGGCCATAGAAGCCGCCATTAAAGTTGGCGACCACCATTGGCGTGACGCGACCCCCGTTAGGCGTATCGAATTCATATGCGGCCGAGATCGAACCTTGGTAGCGTGACGCATACGGCACACGCTTACCTGTCAGATCACAACCGAAAGCAACCGCCGGCTGACCGGCACCACCGGTGCCTGGAAGTACGCCGCAGGAGTAACCTGGCGCAAACACACGGCGCTGACCAGGCGGAGCGATAAGTACACCATTGACCGTCGTCCCCGCAACGTTCGAGGCATCGGTCACCAAAATAGAGGTGCCGAACGGCAGGGCAACGTCTGGGAAGCTGGTGTACTTTGCATCAAGCAGTGACAATCCGGCGGTCACGGATAGACGCTCAATACCGCGCCACTCGACTTCCAATTCAACACCTTCGGCTTTTGCTTTGGCGGCGTTGAAGATCGTCGAAATTGTGGTTGCACCCACGGGCACTTGGCGCTGCTCTTGCAGATTGGTGTACTTGTTGCTGAAGGCGGCAACGTTGATTTGTAGCGTGTTGTCGAAGAAGCGGTTCTTGGAGCCGATCTCGACGGCTTTCACTTCCTCAGGCAAGAATGTTCGGACTTGCTCAAGTGCTTGGCCTGAGTTGAAACCGCCCGACCGGAATCCGGTTGAGTAAGCCACGTAGAGTAGGTTTTGCTTGGACAACTTATAGTCGGCAGCAAAACGACCTGTCGATTTCTTGAAAGTCTTTTGGTCGTATGTACCACCGAGCAGAATACTTGGGTTAGCGGGATCACAATAGAACCCCGGACCACGTACTGGATTACAGTTTGATGTTCCCGCTGCTCCGTATGCAGAGGTCGGCGGCGCAGGCGTCGCAAGCGTGATCAAGTTGCCATCGGGTTGTCCGGCCGCATTGCGAGGTAGCACGGCATTGGCATTAGCGAAGCGGAAGTCTTTTTTGTCTTCGGTAGTGCGGCCACCCAGTGTGAGCGTGAGTTGGTTGGTCGCTTTCCATGAGAATTGTGCGTAGAACGCGTTAGATTCAGTTTCAGCAAACGGGTCGTCGAAGAAGCCAGCGCCGTTTTGCGGCAACGACAGCGGGGCCGCAATGGCGGCAGAGCGTACTGTGCGAGGCAACTGCTGGTTGATGAAGGTACCGCGTAACTTGTCTTTGAAGTAGTAATAGCCCGCAACGTAGCCCAGCGGCCCCTTACCCTCAGAAATCAGCTGCAATTCTTGAGTGAACGTCTTCGCCGTGGTGCGCTGATAGTCAATGGCGATGGTCGAGGCTGAGAAGTCGCCATCGGATGTGCGCTCGGCTTTAAAGTCGGTGTAACCCGTGATTGAGCGCAATGAAAAGGCGTCCATGCGATAGCTCATATCGAGCGAAGCGCTGGTATCTTTTAACTTCAGGAAGCTTTGGTAGTCCGTATCGACGCGATAACCATCTCCTGCGCGATAGAGTGGAATGCCAAGATCGACACCTGAGCCGACCGCGTTAGCGCCGGCTCCCGCTCCCGCACCCACCGTACGAACGCAATCGTTGACGCCATCGCGGTTACCGGCGCGGACGTTCATCCGCAGTTCCGTCGTGTTGAATAGTTGTTGGCAGGACGCCGGGTCGTAGTAGGTGCCTTTTTGTTTGTAGCCAAACGCTGAGCCGCCATTACCCCCTTGGTCAGTCGCCTCGACGCGCAGAACGGCATCGAATTGCGCGTTCGGCTTGAAGCGCAGCGCGACCCGGCCAAACTTTAGGTCTTGATCAAACAAATCTGCCGAGGAGTTGAAATCATTC
Source organism: Rhodocyclaceae bacterium (assembly GCA_020247545.1). GTDB lineage: Bacteria > Pseudomonadota > Gammaproteobacteria > Burkholderiales > Usitatibacteraceae > UKL13-2. The sequence continues at coordinate 52,917 of JADCIX010000040.1, forward strand.
TTTACGTAGCCGTCAGCACGGTCAACGGCACCAGCAAATCTCACCGCCCACATCTCATTGAGCGGAATGTTGATAACACCTTCCGTGCGTACACGATTGAACGCACCGCCTAGCAAACTGACGCTGCCCTCAAATTTTTTAAGATCGGGCGCGTTGGTGACAATCGAAATATTGCCGCCGAAGGTGTTTCGACCGTATAGCGTACCCTGTGGCCCGCGTTGGATTTCTACGCGGTCTACGTCGATGAAACTCGCCAGCGCCTGCTGGGCACGTGACTTATAAATGCCATCGACAAAAAATCCGATCGTTGTGTCACCGTTGATCGCAACGTTTTCTGTCCGCACGCCGCGAATGGCTGGACGCGCATCTGTACCTGAACGACCAAACGTGAATCCTGGCGACATCGACTCCATCTGCGACAGATCCGTGATATTGCGCTCTGCGAGCTGATCTCCGCCAACAGCCGAAACGGAAACCGGAACCTCTTGGGGATTTTCTGCCCGACGCTGCGCGGTAACAGTGATGGTCTCGATTCCGGCTGCTTTCGGCGCGCTTGGAGCGGCCGGCGCTTGTGCCAAGGTTACGCCACTCATGGCACCAGCCGCACCAATCGCAATTGCGACTTGGACTGCGAGCGTTTTACGTGGGTATTGTTTCATCCGTGCCTCCAAAGAAAATTGTTGTGGGTGCAGCGGAAACGCCCCACGGTGTTGGCAACATGATCCGGAAAGTGCGGAACAGTCGTAACACCATGAAGCGAATCCGTACTTCGAATGCAAAAAATGATTGATACGTTGTCGACACGGTTGGAGGCATATATTCGGCGCAGAAATGCTCTTCTCATTTTCCTGTCACAATTAATTTAGCAGACTTTTGCATTCGCAGTCTATTTTTTTGCCGATTTTTGACTGATGTTGCGAAATTGCCTCTTTGGGATGGGCGTGAGATGGTGATTGCTGTCTGACAGGCGCTAGCTTGTACACTTTGCTTCGTCAAATTCGTTGACAGCGCATGCAGGTACCAGCGGTTTTGTAGCGGCCAATTTTTGTTTTCATCTATACTGCCACGCATCGTTCACGCCAATTGGAAGCCTGCTGTGAAGCGCAGCAACTCAACGCCTAAACCACCACAATCGTTGCCGCAAGCGCGGAAAAAAGCGACCGCGTCAGCGCGCAAATTACCACCAGCGGGCGCTGATCAAAACGCCGTTCGGCCCCCGCATGTCACCTCCTATGACGTCGCGCTAAGGGCCGGCGTATCGCAATCAGCTGTATCGCGCTGCTTCAAACCCGGAGCCAGCGTGTCAGAGGCGATGCGCTTACGTGTGATGAAAGCTGCCGACGAATTGGCTTATACGCCAAACGCCATCGCCCGTAGCTTGATCACTCGTCGCTCAAACTTAGTTGCGGTGCTAATTTCGAATCTGACCAATCTGTATTACCCGGAGGTCTTGTCCGAGCTCAGCCAGCAGTTCGCACGCCAAGGCCTGCGTGTGTTGCTGTTTACTCTGCCGCACGAAGGCGATGTAGATAAGATGGTCGCGCAAGTTTGGGAATACCAAGTTGACGGCGTCATTGCCGCCGCGCGCTTGAATCCAAAGCAAGTTGCGGAATTTGAACGCCGCCATATCCCTTTTGTATTGTTCAACCGAACGCTTCGCGAACGAACGGTGAACGCAGTTGTTTGCGACCAGATTGAGGGTGCCCGTATGCTCGTATCACGCTTGGCGGCGGCGGGACACAAACGTTTCGCGATTATCAGCGGCCCAAAGGATTCAGTGGTGGGGCAAGAGCGAACGCGCGGAACACGGGAAAAAATTGCTGAACTTGGTCTGGCTGAACCGTTGGTGGTGCAAGGCAATTACGATTACGAGAGTGGGGCGCGCGGGTTACGACAAATACTTCAACACCGCGGGCGGCACCCAGACGCCATCATCTGTGGCAACGACGTCATGGCAATTGGTTGCGTGGATACCGCCAGACACGAGTTCGGCATCGACGTACCTTCTAAGCTGTCAGTGGCGGGCTTCGACGGCGTGGAGCCGTCGACATGGTTAAGTTATAACTTGACTACGCTGCGACAGCCGGTGCAGCAAATGGCGCAGGCGGCAGCCGAAATGGTGACATCGATCATTAACAACCCCTCGGCTGCGCCTGAAAAGCGAGTGTTTGCGGCTCAGTTTATTGAGGGCGGCACCGCAAGGCTCGGCAAGATCACAGACTAACTGGAGATAAATTTGAACCGAATATTGACGACGCACGTTGGCAGTCTCCCTCGTTCGGAGCGGGTCGCCGAACTCATTTTTGCCCACGAGCTGGGGAGCGGCTACGACCCAGCGGAATTCGATGCCACGATGGCAGATGCGGTCGGCACGGTGGTCAAACGACAGGTACAGAGCGGCGTCGATCTGGTGAGCGACGGTGAACAATCGAAGATTAGTTACGCCACCTATATAAAAGACCGCATCACTGGATTCGACGGCGACAGTCCGCGGCGAACACCAAAAGACTTGGAATTGTTTCCTTCGTTCATGAAGCGTCTCGCCTCTTCTGGTGGCACCCCTAGTTATCGTCGGCCGCGTTGCGTTGGTCCGATTGCTCCCAAAACGCTGGAACCGCTAGCGGCTGACATCAAGCACTTCCGCGCCGCGATCCAAGCCACACCGCCGACCGGAACCTTTATGAACGCCGCCTCGCCAGGCGTCATCGCACTGTTCCAGCCGAACGAGTATTACCCGTCCCATCAGACGTATTTGGAAGCCTTGGCGGAGGCAATGCGTCCAGAGTATGAGGCGATCGTGGCCGCTGGATTGACGCTACAGCTCGACTGCCCGGACTTAGGTCTGGGCCGACACATGATGTTCAAAGATAAGACAGAGCAAGAATACGTTGCACTTGCGCATCTACACGTGGAAGCCATGAATCACGCCCTGCGTAACATACCTGCCGAGAAGGCGCGAATGCACATTTGCTGGGGCAACTACGAGGGCCCACATCACTGCGATGCGCCGATGGACGTGGTGCTGCCGATTGCGCTGCGGGCAAAACCGCAGGCGTTGCTATTCGAGTCTGCCAATCCGCGCCACGCACACGAGTGGACGGTGTTTCGTGACAGCAAAATTCCAGACGACAAAATTCTCGTACCCGGCGTACTTGACTCGGTGACCAACTTTATCGAGCACCCATTGTTGGTGGCGGAACGGATTACGCGTTTTGCCGACATCGTTGGGCGGGATCGGGTCATTGCCGGAACAGATTGCGGGTTCTCGACCTTTGCCGGCTTTGGCAACGTTGACGCGGAGATCGTCTACGCCAAGTTAAGCGCGCTTGCTGAGGGTGCGGCAATCGCCAGCAAACGCTTGTGGGGGCAGGCGGCATGAGCCGGATAAGTCGAATCGAGTCGTTTCGTACACGTTTGCGGCAACGCGAGGCCATGATGGGGACGTTTCTCAAAACGCCCTCTTCGATCACCTGTGAGGTGTTGGGCTTGTCGCCGCTACATTGTGTTTGTATCGACGCGGAGCACGCGCCCTTCGGCCGACTCGAGCTTGACCAGTCTATCGCCGCACTGCGCGCGGCCGATATGCCATCACTGGTCCGTATTCAGTCGAGCAACGCGGGAGAGATTCTTAGCGCGCTGGACTGTGGCGCCACCGGCGTGGTGTTACCGCATGTGGTCTCAGGTGAACAGGCGCGTGAACTCGTGCAGGTGTCGCACTACGGACCAGGTGGTCGAGGCTACGCGGGTTCCAGTCGTGCCGCGCGCTACACCAATAAACCGATGTCCGAGCATATCGCACATAGCGCGGCAACGACGACGCTGGTGGCGCAAATCGAAGACGCCGAGGCACTCGGCAATCTAGATGCGATTGCTTCGGTAGACGGGCTCGATTGTTTGTTCATCGGTCGCATGGATCTCACCGTTTCACTACGTGCCGCAAGTCCACTGGATCGTGTCGTCATAGACGCCGTCGAGCAGATTTGCGCAGCCGGGCAGCGTCACCGTAAAACCGTAGGTATGTTTTTTCCGCCAGCTGAGGACTGCGCACGCTGGCAGAAAGTGGGCGCCACGTTCTTTATGTTGGCCTCAGATCAGCAATTTATTCTCGATGGTGCACGCACACTCGCAAGCAAACTTGCGCCGCCAGCGTAACTGCTACAGGTTATAAAACTCTTTGCTGGGCGGGTGTTTCCAAGCAAACTCGACCGAAAAAGCCCGCCAGCCGGACACTTCGTCTATAACTATGTGTTCGGCGAGCCACCCAGAACTTGCATCCATAACGCAATTTCGTCGATCAGCACCCACTCGCGCAGCACACGCCCGCGCCAGAATTCGACATGATTGATACCCATGATCTCGACGCGATTGCCAGTTGCTGCTCCAAACGATGCGTCGGCGCCGCCTCCAGTGTGTTTTGTCGTTGCTCGCCAGCGTATCGCCACTCGATCGGCGCGGCCACCGCCACGTTGCGCCGCTAGATGCTCAACCGCAAAATTTTCTACGCTGAAAGTCGTAAACAACGTCTGCCAGTATTGGCCCACCTCGGCATGGCCATAACGCGTCGAGCCGCCTGGTCCAAGATGATGCACCGCATCGTCGTAGGTTCGTGAGACAAGTGCGTGGTCGGGCGCACCTCCGGTACCCGTGGCACTAGCGCCCAAGAATGCGGAATAACCCAAGGCTACTGGATCTTGGCTCAAGTGTGAAACATAGCCCGCGAGCGGTGGCGGCGCGATGGATTTTGTCCAGCCGCCGCTGTCATCTAACCAACGCTTTGCCAGCTGCCTCGGCGCAATCCCAATTTGGATCGCAATGGCCGATTGATCACGTATCAGCCATTCGTGCACGATGCGATTGTCTTTACACACGCAGTCTGCAATCGTGCGTACGTGGATGGGTTTGCCAGTTGCACGACCGAAGTTACCATCGCCCAGATGGGTCATGGTCGAGATGATGCGATGCGAACTCAGGAACCCTCCCGTTGATTCGCCGGATTGAATGATGTCTTCAGCGAGCAAGCGACGATCAGGAAACTGTTTCAGCGTGGCCTCAGTGCTGTTGATGACGCTATCGACACTCGTCGATACCGATGAAGGTGTTTCCACCGGGCATGGATCGCTGTAGTAGCGGCGAATGTCACCGATACGCCGTCCTTCCCAAATACGCTCGGTAATGACGCGGATGTAGTGATCGAGGTCGCGAAATTCAGCGTCAAAGCCCGCCATCGCCTCGTTCCCGTTGTGTTGTTTGTCGATCGTCATGAGCTAGTTAGTCCTTTGGAGTCGCGTCGCGCTTGTTTGGCGCCTATTTGCGCAAGAGAGTGCAAGATGGCTAACAAATGATGGGAATCAGGATACGAGGATACCGCTGGTGGGGTGAATGGATGGTATTGCATCACCCGCCGACAAAAGCGCATCAATGTAAGACTATATTCAATACTGCGTATTCAAGCTATAACGCTTTTTTAACCTTAGAAAAAAACACAAAATTCTCGCCCACTACGGCGGTCAATCCGATAATTGTTTGCATTCGCAGTACAAATTAAGTCAAAATGGCAGCGAGGCTTATCGTTTATTTGTCTGGCTGCTTTATCTGTCTGGCAATTTCTGAAACCGAGAACGCGAATGATCCAAATTCTTAAGCATGGCAAAACAGTGACACAAAAGGCAGAAATCGATGCGGGTGTTCGCGCCACAGTAGAGGCGATTCTGGCCGATATCGATACACGCGGCGATGCCGCAGTCCGTGAGTATTCGGCCAAGTTCGACAAATGGTCCCCGCCATCGTTGCGGCTGACTCCTGGCGAGATCGAAGATTGTATTAACAGCCTACCCAAACAAGCAATTGATGACATCAAGTTTGCCCAAGCGCAGATCAAACGATTTGCGCAGGTGCAGATGTTGTCCATGCGTGATGTGGAAGTTGAAACTTTGCCGGGGGTCATCCTCGGCCACAAGAATATCCCGATGCGATCTGTCGGCTGTTACGTGCCAGGTGGAAAGTATCCCCTGCTCGCTTCGGCCCACATGGGTGTGTTGACGGCCAAGGTGGCTGGTGTAAAGCGTGTCATTGCCTGCGCCCCACCCTATGAAGGTAAACCCGCCGCCGCCATCGTCGCAGCAATGGCGCTGGCTGGAGCGGATGAGATTTATGTTGTCGGCGGCGTGCAGGCGGTGGCGATGATGGCACTGGGCACCGAGAACGTGGCTCCAGTGGATATGTTGGTAGGCCCCGGCAATGCCTACGTGGCAGAGGCAAAACGCCAGCTGTACGGACGTGTGGGTATCGATTTGTTTGCCGGACCAACAGAAACCATGGTCATCTGCGACGACACCGTCGATGCGGAATTGGTCGCGGTCGATCTGCTTGGTCAAGCCGAACACGGACCGAACTCACCAGCCGTCTGCATTACCACCAGCAATAAAATTGCCTCCGAATTGCCAGCGCAAATCGAAAGCGTACTCAAACGTCTTGCGACCCGCGATGTTGCCAGCGTCGCGTGGCGCGATTACGGCCAGATTATCTTGTGTGAAACGGATCAAGAGATGCTCGAAGAAGCCGAACGGATTTGTTCAGAGCACGTACAGGTGATGACCAAGAATCCCGATTGGTTCCTCGAACGTATGAGCAACTACGGCGCGCTCTTTCTTGGCCATCGCACCAATGTTTCTTACGGCGATAAAGTGATCGGCACCAACCACACACTGCCAACGAATCGCGCTGGCCGGTACACCGGCGGCCTGTGGGTAGGCAAGTTCATCAAAACCCATACCTATCAACGCGTTTTAACCGATGAGGCCTCAGTGATGGTCGGTGAGTACTGCTCCAGGCTCTGTGCACTGGAACATTTTGCGGGCCACCAAGAGCAAGCTGATATCCGTGTTCGTCGTCTTTCGCCCGGCGCCGATACTTATGCCTGAACTAACGCCGAATGCGCGGGGCAAACTTGCGGGTAAGGTGGCGCTGGTGACTGGCGGCGCAGGTGGCTTGGGGTCGGCTATTTGTCTGGCATTGGCCAACGAAGGGGCCAGCGTGGTGATTGGGTATCATCGTTCGCACGCTGCTGCAAAGACGCTCGCCGCGAATTTGCCAACGGAAGGGGCGACACACATTGCCTTAGCCTCGCCGGTGACCGACAGCGCGGCCCTGATCACACTCGCCGACGAGATAGATCGTCGCTATGGACGATTAGACATGCTTGTTAACTGTGCTGGCACTACACGCTTTGTGCCGCACCCCGAGCTAGACCAGCTAGATGACCAACTCATTGACGACATTTTGGCGACCAATATCCGTGGCCCGATTGCGATGGTGCGCGCGATGAAGACACTGCTGCAGCGCCATGCGGATGGTCTCGTCGTCAACATTTCCTCAATCGCAGCGAAATCTGCAATGGGCAGCAATATTGCCTACTGCGCGTCCAAAGCCGCGCTGGATAACCTCACCAAGTCGCTCGCGCGTGCGCTGGCGCCACGCATTCGTGTCGTCTCGGTTTCACCGGGCCTGGTCGACACCGAATTCGTGAAACGCATGGATGAACGCTGGCGCGGCGAACAGGTCACACGCACCCCCTTACATCGGCTCTGTACTCCTACCGAAGTGGCACAGGCCGTCATTGCTTGTGCCACGCATTTCACATTTTCCACCGGTAGCGTATTTGCGGTTGATGGTGGGAGGGCCTTGACATGAACGCGACGCCGTTGTTATCGACTCGGCTGGCAGAGCGGCTGGTGCGTTACGCTGAGCTAATTCCGTGCACCAACGCCTTTATTGATGCCCGCAGCCCCGGCAGCGATCAGAAGGAAAACTTCACCATCATCGGCCCCGGGGTGGCAGAAAACCCGCAGCAACACGTACATATCCGTGAGCCACATGGTTTTAACATCGGCGCGGCACGACAACCGCCGGGTTGCACCAACTCGCTGCACAGCCACGACAGTGCGGAGGTGTTCATCATCCACACGGGCACATGGCGATTTTTTTGGGGTGAACACGGCGACGCGGGTGAAGTTGTTTTGCAGCCGGGCGACACCATCTCGATACCGATTCATGTCTTTCGCGGGTTTGAGAACGTCGGCGACGATATCGGCTTTATGTTTGCGGTTCTCGGTGGCGACGACCCTGGTCGCGTGCATTGGGCACCACATGTGATCGAAAAGGCGCGCGGCCATGGCTTGGTGCTGCTAGAAAGCGGGCGCTTGGTTGACACCACACTAGGCGAGAGTATTCCTGTTAACGACGTGGCGGTGCGCCCTTCTCGCGCCGATGAGATTGCATATATCCGGGTTCCCACGGCGGCAGAAATGTTTGCCAACGTCGCCCGCGGTACCGATCTGGTTACCGACCACACCTCGCCGCTGAACGCCGAGGGCGTCGAAGATGCAGCAGTGATTGTTGCCGATGCCCACAACACGGCACCCATTACCAGTAAGCATGGATTCACCGTTCGACGCCTGACCTTAAAGGCTGGAGCGCGTAGCGCCGCATATTCAGTTAACGCGAGCGAAGTATTATTAGTCCATCGTGGTCGCCTCGATTGGCACGTAATGAATGCCGACACCTTGGGTATGGGTAACGAAGCATGTGTTGCGCTCGCGGCCGGCGACACCTTCAGCGCACCCGCCAATACAGCAAGATGGTTAGAGGCAAGTCACGACGCTGAAGTTTTTGTAGTGCGTCCACACACGGCAGCGGTAGCCGCCGCTGTGTTGGCCTGAACGCGTCCGATGAATGTGGCAACACCGACGCTGGTCTTGCTTCCTGGCACCTTGTGCGACTTACGCGTCTGGCAGCCCGTCGCCGAGCGACTTGATCCGCAATGGCGGACGCAATTTGTCGATTTTGGCGCACTAGATCGTGTGGCGGAGATGGCCGCGCGCGCGTTATCAGCCGCCAGCGGGTTGTTGATTCCGGTTGGTGTCTCGATGGGCGGCATCGTGGCCCTTGAGATGTGGCGATTAGCGCCGGAGCGTATCGCTGCATTAGCGTTGTTTGACACCAATCCCGGCGCTGATACCGAGGCCAGACGTCGCGCCCGTGAACACCAGCTCGACCAAGCGCACCTTGCCGGCCCCAACGGCCTACAGACCTTGGTGCGATCCCACTTATTGCCCAGCTACTTCCCACGCGCAGTGTCGCCAGTTGTCGAAACGACCGTGTTGGCCATGGCGGCGGATGCCGGCCTCACAACATTTGTAAAGCAGTCTGCAGCGCTAGCGTCGCGAATCGACTATTGGCCGCTGCTCTCGTGTATTAAGAAACCAGTGCTCGTTGCGTGTGGAGAATTCGACCTGTTGTGCCCACCAGCGCAACATAGACAGATGGCCGCACAGCTGTCGCAAGCGCAGTTTCGGTTAATCGGTGGGGCCGGACATCTCGCGCCGCTCGAACAACCATCACAGACAGCGGCGATTCTCCGAGAGTGGATCGCCCGTATCGGCGGGCGTTTTCAGGCACAAGCGGCTGAAGATGCCCGCGTATAAAGGACTTTTGCTTCTGAACGAGCACAATGCGCGACAGACGTGCCAGTGGTCTATGGCCGAGCTGGAAGTTGGTCACCAGCGGTGACCGTGCGCTCACCGAGGGGTTAGCCAATATGAAATTTGATGCACTCGACTGGACTATTCTTGTCGCTTTTTTGGCGGGCAATTTGGTGCTCGGCTACATCGTCGGCGGGAAGGTCAGCACCGCGCGTGAATTTAACATTGGCAACGGCCGTACGCCGTGGTGGGCAATTGGCTTATCGGTGATTGCAACCTACATCAGCGCGTTGTCGTTCCTCGGTGCGCCAGCGTGGGCATACCAAGACGGTTTGGCCGCACTGGCGATCCATCTCAATTACCCGATTGTGATTCTGCTGGTGACAAGTTTTTTCCTGCCGTTCTTTTATGCGAGTGGCGTGGCGTCAATTTACGATTACCAAGAACGGCGCTTCGGCCCGACCTCACGCGCGGTGATGTCGACTATTTTTCTCGTCACCCAAGGGCTTTCAACCGGCGCGATTTTGTACGCTACCGCTCTGGTGTTGCAATTCATCACCGGCATCTCGGTTCCGGCGGGTATTGTGCTCATTACCCTCATGGCGCTCATTTACACCACGATGGGCGGCATGTTGGCGGTGATTTGGACCGACGTGTTTCAGGCCGTTGTGTTGTTTGGTGGTGCCATCGTCATCATGGTGGCGTTGATTGTCGCCATGCCAGTCCCCATTCTTGAGGTGCTGGCAAACCTGAAATCGCTGGGACGGCTCAATGCGATGAACCCAGTACCCGACATCACGGTCTCGACCACAATTTGGTCTGGCCTGATTGGCATGACCCTATTTCACATCACGGTTTATGGCGCAAACCAAATGATGGTGCAACGTACGCTGGGTGCAGCAACCATCGGTGAAGCGAAGAAAGCTTATCTGCTGATGGGGTACGCTGCGTTTCCAATTTATTTTTTGTTCTTTTTTATCGGTGTACTCGCATACGGCTACTACGGCGGTAAGCCGTTTGCCAACAACAACGAAATCATTCTGCAATTTGCGGCAGATTCGGGCGTACCCGGATTGTTGGGCATCTTGGCCGCAGCGGTGCTTGCGGCCTCCATGTCAACACTGAGTTCAGCGTTTAATTCCATGGCTACCGCAAGTGTGGTGGACTTCTACCAACGTTACTTCAAGCGTGACGAATCCGACGCACACTACTTGTTGGCGACGCGCTGGGCGACTGTTTTTTGGGCAGTCCTGATCATTTTCCCAGCGATTCTCTACACCCGCAGCGACGGCTCGATTCTCGAAGTAATTAGCAAAATCGGCAGTTACTTTGTCGGCGCAAAGTTGGGGATGTACGCGCTCGGCTTTTTTTCGAAACACACCACCGAACGCGGCTTAATGGTCGGCGTCGTAGCGGGCTTTGCCATCATTTGGTATGTGGCCACACAGACGCGCATTGCGTGGCCGTGGTTCTGTTTGATTGGCGGTGCCATCACCACCATTGTCGGCTGGAGCATGAGCCGAGTGCTAGACGGTAAACAGGCCGAATGGTCGGCTTACTCGATCCCCGGGCAGCGAGCACGTTTTGCCAATGAAGGCCGTGCGACCACCCAAGGTAAATGGAATACAGTGCCCGGCGAAATCGACAAACAAGCCTGGTGGTTAGTCGTCTATCTGGCGGTGACGTTACTGCTGCTGGTGTTGTTGGAGGCACTCGTCTAGCCTGAATATTTCACCATAGTTGTAAAATGAAATCGGCGTTGACTCTTATCTCTTCTATGATGGAGGTATCGAATCAACACACAAAAGACGAGCAACGCCGATGCCAAATTGTACTGAAGCTTTAGCGTCGAGGCGACTTGAATTTGGGCACCTTGGGCGACGCGTCATC
>JADCIX010000041.1 GCA_020247545.1 Rhodocyclaceae bacterium
AACCGAAGAAAGTGGCCATCGTGGCGTGTATGCGAAAACTGCTCGTAACGATAAACGCAATGATAAAAGCTGACACGCCGTGGAACCCAAAAACAGTCGCGGTTAGTGCGTGAAATCAAGACAGTTGCTGTCCCCAATGCCGCACGCACCGTCCATTCGATGTACCAAGAGCTGGTGGCGAATTCTCGGCATACCGCATTTGAGCCGGATGCCTTTATGCGCCAGTTGATTGAAGCTGAGACGGCCGAGCGGACGGTGCGCTCGATGGCTTACCAGATGGGGGCGGCACGTTTCCCGATGGACCGAGACTTAGCCGGGTTTGACTTCACCTCTGGCAGCGTCGATGAGACGCTGGTCCGGGGTTTCATCAGTGCGCGTTTGTGGAAGCCGCACAGACCGTGGTGTTGATTGGCGTGCCTGGGACCGGCAAGACGCATCTGGCCACGGCCATCGGTATTGAAGTCCTGCGTAAACACGGTAAGCGTGCCCGGTTCTTCTCAACGGTTGAGTTGGTCTACGCGCTGGAGTTAGAGAAGGCCACCAGTCGCACCGGCCAGATTGCCAACCGGCAAGTCCACGTTGACTTAGTCGTCCTAGATGAACTCGGCTACTTGCCGTTCAGCCAGATTGGTGGGGCACTGTTGTTCCACCTGCTGTCAAAGCTCTACGAGCGAACGAGTGTGGTGATTACAACCAACCTGTCGTTCGGTGAATGGGGCAGTGTATTTGCCGACGCCAAGATGACGACGGCGTTACTGGATCGGCTCACACATCACTGCCATATCGTTGAGACCGGCAACGAGTCATGGCGTTTCAGTCATAGCTCAATGACGGCAAACAACAAACGCAAGACAACCAAACCGAAAGGAGGCAAACTTACCGAAAATCCAGACTTATCCACAACCGCATAGCCCGTCTATGCAACAAAAGGGTGGCCTCGTTTTAAATTGAAAACGTGGCAGCTTTTTGGATTGAAATCAACGCTCGGTGGGAACACAAGGCGGTGCTTGAGCGGATGCAAGAGCGACTAAACCGCACACCTGAGGCTTCCAAGATCAGGCGTCGAACGGTGGAATATACCTTCGGCACGCTGAAGGCTTGGATGGGGGCGACGCATTTCACGATGAAGACGCTGCCGCATGTCAGAACGGAGATGAGCTTGTACGTGCTGGCCTACAACATGAAGCGCATGATGCAAATCATGGGGGTAAGAAACCTAACAGGGGCAATGAAAGCGGCTTGGCGACAAGATATTTGCGCTCGACTGAAGAAACCCCATTCAATTTGCACCGGAAACGGCATTGGGATACCTAAAGCCCGCCCAGAAATTCTGTTTCCACACAGCCTCGGACGACGCCGGAAGCAGGCAGAAAGGTTGACAAGGAGAACCCTCTTCAGGGCACTATGACGACCGGACAGTTTGCGTGCTACAAAACCGGACAACTTAAAAACTCGCAACACAAATCTGGTCGCCTGGGTTGAAAAAAGCGCAAAAACTCCTTAAAATTTAAGGCTTTGCTGAACCGTCCGCGAACGCCTTCAACAAGGCACCGCATTCGCATCTCTATCCCATTACTCGTATCGCAATTTGCACTCAAGGTAACTCATGAAAATCGCACAAGAACTCCGCGCCGGTAACGTCGTTATGATCGGCAAGGATCCCATGGTCGTTCTGAAGGCCGAATACAACAAATCCGGTCGCAGCTCTGCTGTGGTGAAAATGAAGTTGAAGAATCTGCTTTCAAACTCTGGTACCGAAAGTGTTTACAAGGCGGACGATAAATTTGATGTCATTCAGTTGGAGAAAAAGGAGTGCACCTATTCCTATTTTTCCGACCCAATGTATGTGTTTATGGATGCGGACTACAACCAGTATGAAATTGAGTCTGAGAACATGGGTGATGCACTCCAGTATCTGGATGATGGCTTGACCGCCGAAGTGGTGTTTTACGACGGCCGCGCAATTTCTGTCGAATTGCCAAATTCGATCGTGCGTGAAATCGAGACGGATCCAGCGGTTCGTGGTGACACCTCTGGCAAAGTCATGAAACCTGCGCGCATCAAGCCAACCAACCATGAAATCCTCGTGCCGCTGTTTTGCGAAACCGGCGACAAAATTGAAATCGATACACGTACCAACGAGTATCGTCGCCGCGTCTAATCCGGGGTCGATTTGCGCCATACTCAAAAGGCACGGGTTCCGTGCCTTTTTTGTTTCCCGCGGTGTTGATCCTGAATCGCCGCTGCCGAGTTAAGCCAGGTGAACCTAAGCAAGATGCCAAATCCAACCTTTACGACGGACTGCCGTGACTGCAAGCGACTTGCATCGTTTCTCGATGAGACACGAGCGACCCACCCAACCTATTTTTGTAAGCCGGTGCCGGCGTTTGGTGCCGCCACGCCAAAGCTGTTTGTGGTGGGCTTGGCACCGGGAATGCACGGCGCGAACCGTACCGGGCGACCATTCACGGGTGACACCGCTGGTGAGTTGCTTTACAGCACGTTACATGCGTTCGGTTACGCAAGCCAGCCAACGACCGTGAGGGCCGATGGCGCGCTGGATGCAAAACTGAAACTGATCAACTGTCGCATTTCGAATGCGGTCAAGTGCCTTCCACCACAGAACAAACCCACACCTGAAGAGATCCGCACGTGTAATCGGTACCTCGCACAAGAGATTGCAGCACTGCCTGTTACCACTGCCATCCTCGCGTTGGGAAGCATTGCCCACGATGCGGTGTTGATGACGATGGGTCTAAAGAAGGGCGCGGCAAAGTTTGGTCATGGCGCACAACACTTGCTGCCCAACGGCGCAACGTTGTTCAATAGTTACCACTGCTCGCGCTACAACACCAATACGCGTCGTCTCACTGAAGAAACATTTCACGACGTATTCCGCTTGATTGATAAACACTGCCGATGAGTGAGCCGGAATCACCGCCGATGTTTGACCCGAGACCGATTCTGGGTGAGTTGCCGAATCTGCCGGGTGTTTATCGGATGAAAAATACCGTGGGCGAGGTGATTTATGTCGGCAAGGCGCGCGACCTAAAGAAGCGGGTGTCGTCGTACTTTGCAAAGGAGCATGTCAGCCCGCGCACGACGATGATGGTCTCGCAAATCGCCGGCATTGACACCACAATTACCGCAAGTGAATCAGAAGCGTTGTTGCTTGAAAATAATCTCATCAAGTCGTTGAGCCCGCGCTATAACGTGTTGTTCCGTGACGACAAGAGTTATCCCTACATCATGGTGACGGGTAAACAGTTCCCGCAGATACGCTTCTATCGCGGGCCACATGTCAAACCGCATCGCTACTTCGGGCCGTTTCCGTCCGCGTGGGCGGTGAGGGACACGATTTCGCATCTGCAAAAAGTATTTCGACTGCGCACCTGTGATGACACTGTATTTGCTCATCGGTCACGGCCATGCCTGCAACATCAGATCGGACGCTGTACCGCGCCATGTGTTGGTTTGATTAGCGAGACTGACTATCTGCGGGATATCGAAAACGCGGCGCTTTTTCTTGATGGTAAAGAAAACGATGTTGTTGAGGAGATCAACCGCAAGATGGATGCGGCGGCGGCGAACATGGAATACGAACTCGCCGCACGCTTTCGTGACCAGGTTCGGGTGTTGCAGCGAATCTTGTCGAAGCAGTTTGTCGAAACCACCTCCGAGCGTGACGCAGACATCATCGCGGTGGCGGAATCCAGCGGTACTTGGTGTGTAAATTTGGCGATGGTGCGTGGCGGCAGGCACTTGGGCGACAAACCATTTTTTCCCGCCAATGTACACGCGCCGGATCACGCCTCGATGCTCGAGGCCTTCATCACACAGCACTATGCCGACCAATCACCTCCTGCATCGATCATCGTTGACGGTGAATTTGAGACCACCGATTGGCAGGAGACGTTGAGCGGGCTGGCAGGCCGACAGGTGAGGGTGGTGTCGCGACCGATTGGTGAGGCGCGGCAGTGGATGCTGATGGCAGCTAAGAATGCTTCGTATGCGATTGCGCAACGCCTCGCTGATCGTGCGTCGCAGGACGCCAAGATTCGTGCGCTGAATGACGTTCTCGGCTCAGACGGCGCATCACCGATCGAGCGTATTGAGTGTTTTGACGTTTCGCACACCATGGGTGAGGCAACAGTGGCATCGTGCGTGGTGTTTGATCAGGGTGCTATGCAATCGAGCCAGTACCGCATCTACAACATCACGGGCATCACGCCAGGCGACGACTACGCGGCGATGCGGGACGCCCTCACTCGGCGCTACAAGAAGGTCGCCGAGCAACCAGAGGATGAAATCGCACTGCGGCCACGGCCCGACCTAGTGTTGATCGATGGAGGCAAAGGTCAGCTCAGTGTGGCTGAGGAAGTCATGACAGACCTTGGTTTGAGCGACATCCTACTGATCGGTGTTGCCAAAGGCGAAGAGCGCAAGGCGGGATTGGAGACGCTTGTTTTCGGCATACATAGCACCCGGCCGAGAGAAGAGTTAAATCTCGAAAAGGATAACGTTGGCTTCCACCTTATCCAACAAATCCGTGATGAGGCGCATCGTTTTGCCATAACCGGCCACCGCGCACGGCGCGGTAAGAAACGTAATACCTCGCGGCTGGAGGACGTTAAAGGTGTAGGGCCGAAACGGCGCAAGGCACTGCTGCAGCAGTTTGGCGGGTTGCAGGGGGTGACATCGGCGAGTGTCGAAGACTTATCGAAGGTCGAGGGCATTTCGCGTGAGTTAGCCGAAGTCATTTACAACGAGCTGCATTAGCCCCGCATAATGCCGGTATGCAGCTAAACATTCCCATTATCCTGACGTGGCTTCGCATTGCCGCCATCCCGTTGTTTGTAGCCGTCCTGTACTTTCCGGAATGGGGGCTACTTTCGGTAAAGCAGGCCAATATCGCCGCGACGGTGCTCTTTATTGCCGCAGCTGTCACGGATTGGTTTGACGGCTATCTCGCCCGCAAGCTGGACCAAACATCCGCATTCGGCGCGTTTCTTGATCCGGTCGCCGACAAGCTCATGGTAGCTGCAGCGTTAATCGTCTTGGTCGAGCTTGGGCGCACAGAAGCAGCGGTTGCGCTGATCATTGTGGGCCGCGAGATCACGATTTCCGCACTCCGTGAATGGATGGCGCAGCTCGGCCAGTCCAAAAGTGTCGCTGTTTCGATGATCGGCAAAATCAAGACCGTCGCCCAGCTCGTGGCCATCCCATTCTTGTTGTATAACGACATGCTGTTCGGCGTTATTGATTGCCGCATCGCCGGCACCATCTTCATTTGGGTGGCGGCGGGGTTGACGCTTTGGTCGATGGTTTATTACTTAAAGGCAGCTTTTGATACGCCGCCAGGGTGAGCGGCTAAAGTGCCATCAGAAACATAAACGCCTGCTTTTCGCAGGCGTTTAGTTTTTGGTGCCCGGGACCGGAATCGAACCGGTACGAGGGGATTAGCCTCGACGGATTTTAAGTCCGTTGTGTCTACCTATTTCACCACCCGGGCGGTGAGGACAACTGTATTTTCCCCTAACTTTGGTCACGCGGGGCTGCAGACACATTCCTTATGACAAAAATGCCCGCAGTTGCGGGCATTTTTTACATCTGGAGGCGGGTGCCGGAATCGAACCGACGTAGACGGATTTGCAATCCGCTGCATAGCCACTTTGCTAACCCGCCGCAGCCGTTTCCCGAAACTGGGAGCCGGAAGGGAAAAAGGGGAAGCTGTCGCTTCCCCTTTCTAAACCGCAAATTTGGAGCGGGAAAAGAGTCTCGAACTCTCGACCTCAACCTTGGCAAGGTTGCGCTCTACCAACTGAGCTATTCCCGCGTAAGGGTGAATTATAGCCAAAAATTGCCCGCCTATACAAGTCGACTGTGCGGCTGGCTATTAGCTTCACCGAGCAGGCAGTTTTTTCCTGACATTGCCTATCGTTTCAGGTTGTTGTATAGCCTACTGCTAAAATTAGCCCCGAAACAGGGATAAAAAACACAAGAAAGCCATTCAACCCTGTCTAAACCGATCCTGCCCGTTTCTGCCCCCCATCTCTGCATTGACCTCATCTTGAAACACCTTGACTGGCTAGAAGCAGAAGCCATCCATATCATGCGGGAAGTGGCCGCCGAATGCGCGAGCCCTGCGCTGCTGTTTTCGGGCGGCAAAGACTCAATCGTCATGCTGCGTTTGGCAGAAAAGGCGTTTCGACCCGATCCGTTTCCGTTCCCGTTGTTGCATATCGATACAGGGCATAACTTCCCTGAGGTGATGACGTTTCGTGACAAACGCGTGGCGGAGTTGGGAGAACGTCTGCTGGTGGGCTCGATGGAGGAGAGCATTCGTCGCGGACGAGTGGTGTTAGCTGATCCGGGCGAGAGCCGCAACGCACATCAAAGCATCACGCTGCTCGATGCCATCGCTGAACACAAATTTGACGCTTTGTTTGGTGGTGCCCGCCGCGACGAGGAAAAGTCACGCGCCAAAGAGCGCATTTTTTCGCATCGCGACGCTTGGGGGCAGTGGGACCCAAAGAACCAGCGGCCGGAATGTTGGAGTCTCTTTAATACACGCCTCAAGCCGAACGAACACCTGCGTGTTTTCCCGATCTCCAACTGGACCGAACTCGATGTGTGGCAATACATTGCACGCGAGCAGCTTGAAGTGCCAACGATATATTTTGCCCACGATCGGGAAGTTGTCGAACGCGGTAACTTGTTAATGCCGGTGACGGTTGTCACGCCGCCGCGAGACGGTGACAAGGTGGTCACGAAACGTGTGCGTTTTCGTACGGTGGGTGACATGACCTGCACTTGTCCGGTGGCTTCGAACGCCGCCACAATGGATGAAGTCGTATTGGAAACGGCAGCGGTCACCGTCACCGAACGAGGTGCGACGCGGCTCGATGACCAGACTGCCGAAGCATCGATGGAGCTGCGTAAAAAAGAAGGGTACTTCTGATGTCGGCTGAAGTCACCCCTCTGACGACGTCGATCGACACACTGCGTTTCTCCACTGCGGGTTCGGTTGATGACGGCAAAAGCACGTTGATTGGTCGTTTGTTGTTTGATGCGCAAGCTATTCTTGAAGACCAACTGGCGACTCTTAAGGGGGCGACCATCAAACACGGGCATGTCGATACCGGTGAACCCATCGACTTCTCACTATTGACGGACGGCTTGATCGCCGAACGTGAGCAGGGTATCACCATCGATGTTGCGTATCGATACTTCGCTACGCCGAAACGCCGCTTCATCATTGCCGATACACCCGGGCACGAGCAGTACACGCGCAATATGGTCACAGGTGCATCAACGGCCCATCTGACAATTATCTTGGTCGATGCGACGCGTGGCCTGACCATACAATCGCGCCGTCACGCGGCAATCGCGGGGTTGCTCAAGATTCCGCATGTCGTCGTCGCAATCAACAAGATGGATTTGGTGGGATACGCCGAAGATGTTTTTGTCCGCTTGCGTGATGAATTTGCCCCGTTCCTAGCCCAGCTTGGATTTGTTGAAGTGACTTTTATTCCGGTCTCCGCGCTAAAGGGCGAGATGCTCGCCAACCGTGGTGAGGCGATGCCGTGGTTCACCGGGCCAACGTTGCTTGAAACGCTGGAAACAACTCAGGCGCATCAGGCCGTCGAACAACCGTTTCGTTTTTCGGTGCAACGTGTGGCCCGATCCAAGTTCGGCGAAATGAGTAATTTGCGCGGCTACCAGGGCCGGCTCGACGGTGGCGCGATCACAGTTGGTGAAGACGTGACAATCCTGCCTTCCATGTTGGAAGCAAAGATTCATTCCATCCAAACTTACGCAGGGCCAATCACTCGCGCGAACGCCGGCGAGGTGGTCACGCTGGTGCTCGATCAACAGATCGATGTGTCACGAGGCGACATGCTGGTAAAGCATGGTTCTGGTGCAGATGGGCTGGGAGCGATGCCGGTCGTCGCCGACCGCTTTGCCGCCGACCTTTGCTGGCTAGATACGACACCGATTGACTTGAATCGCCGCTACTGGATCAAACACACAACACGTTCGACCCGGGCCGTGGTTGAATCAATCGAATATCGGCTCAATGTGGAGACCCTCGAAGAGACGGTGGAAACTTTTCCAAAAATACAAGTCAACGATATTGCGCGCGTGACGGTGGCCTGCCAGCAGCCGTTGGTGTTTGATGCGTATACCGACAATCGCGCGACCGGGTGTTTCATCCTCATCGACGATACGACCAACCGCACGGTTGCGGCGGGGATGATTCAAGGAGTTGCGAAGTGATTCCGACAAAATACACCCCTGTGGTGTTCGCATTTTTTATGTCGATGTTGATGGCGTTTATGATGTCCGGCGTACTGACATTTGTAAACCTGCGGCCGATTGCGCCCGGCTTGTTTTTGGAGCGGTGGATGCACGCGTTTCCCATCGCTTGGTTCTTCGCGTTTTTTGCCGCGTTGCTTTCAGGGCCAATCGTGCGGAAAATTGTCGCAAAACTTGTCGCCCAACCTCCTAGGAGCTAGTTCCATGAAATGTATCTTTGTATTGCTCGTCTTTCTACTCACGACATGTTCGGCATTTGCACAATCACACGTTGGGGACTGCAGCAAAAAAGAAGGCGTGGAAAAAGCTCGCTGCGAGCGCCACGAGAAGATGGCGGAGAAATGCGGACCACTGAAAGGTGAGGTGCATTTTGTATGTGACCGTGAGTTCTTATTGGCGAACCCATTGAGCTGCAAGCTGTTCACCGGCAAAGCGGGCGCAGAGTGTGAAGCAGAGGTAAAAGCCTTCAAGACCTGCGAGCCAAAACAGAGCCGTGAGTTCATGAAGTGTGTGAAAGAAACCACGGGTATCAGCCCGATGGGACACTGATCCCGGTACCGGCAGGTTTATCGGATCAGCCATCCGCTGAAGGCATGGTATCGCAGGACAGGGGCGGGGACTTTATGACTCCGTTCAGTCGAACTGAAGAACGAGTATCGTAGAATTTGATCGGTCCGTATTTATTTACAACACAAGGAATCCGTATGCTTAAGAACCCTCCAAAAATCTTAGTCCGTTTGTCTCAGAATCCATCAAGAGTCGTTGGTCTCGCCGTTGGCGGATTTCTCGCGTCGGTCGTCTTTATGTTTGTTGCTCTTGGCTTGGACCGCACGGAACCGAGTAGCGCCACCCACTATTTGGTGATGATTTTTTGTGTGACTGGCGCGGTTTCGCTCGTTGCGTGGGGCTTTGGCTCTTTTGCAGTGTGGGAGCAAGCGCGCACCAAGAAGCCTAAAGCGTAGTCTGCCCAGCCATCAGCAAAACCTAAACCCTAATAATGACCGGCATTTTCAAGAGAAACCGCCTGAAAAAGCCCGTCGATATTGGTGTTTCAAAATTGGGAAATTCTATTGATGCGGTAATTAAACATGGTGAATTTCCCCGCTCAATGACGGCAATTTTGAGGTTTTTAGAAGCTCCCAAATTGGCTGGTCAGGCAGTTAGAGCTGGCTTACTTGTCTACGTCGCTCGGGCGCAGCTGCGGGAATAGAATCACGTCGCGAATCGATGCCGAGTCGGTCAGCAACATGACCAGACGGTCGATACCTATACCTTCGCCCGCCGTTGGCGGCATGCCGTACTCCAACGCGCGGACAAAGTCTGCGTCATAGTGCATCGCCTCTTCGTCGCCACCGTCTTTGGCTTTGACTTGCTCCAGGAACCGCGCTGCCTGATCCTCGGCGTCGTTCAGCTCTGAGAAACCATTGGCGATTTCGCGGCCGGCGATGAATAGCTCGAAGCGGTCTGTAATTGCCGGATTGGTGTCGTTTCGTCGCGCGAGCGGTGAGACTTCGGCCGGGTAGTCAACAATGAAGGTCGGCTGAATCAGTTTCGACTCTGCCGTTTCCTCGAAGAGCTTCAGTTGCAGTGTGCCGACCGTGTCGTTGGCTTTCACCTCGGCGTGGTGTTTTTTGCACAAGGTTTTCAGCGTTTCGATGTCGTCGAGATTGGTGTCGGCATATTCCGGGAAGTAGTGTTTCACCGCTTGCGGCATGGTCAGGCGGGCAAACGGCTGTCCAAAATCGATCTGCATGCCCTGATATTCGATGAGGGTCTTGCCGAGTACCTTGGTTGCGACCGCTCGGAACATGTCTTCAGTGAACTGCATGAGGTGATGGAAATCGCGCCATGCGATATAGAACTCCATCATGGTAAATTCCGGGTTGTGGCGGACACTCATGCCCTCGTTACGGAAGTTACGGTTGATCTCAAACACGCGCTCAAAGCCACCCACTACGAGGCGCTTCAAGTAAAGCTCCGGCGCAATTCGCAAATACAACTGCATATCGAGCGTGTTGTGATGCGTGATGAAAGGCTTGGCCGCGGCACCACCCGGGATCGGATGCATCATCGGCGTCTCAACTTCAAGGTAGCCAGCCGCGACCATAAACGCGCGAATTTCGGCGACGATTTTTGAGCGGGCTTCAAAGGTGCGTTTGACTTCTGGATTCACCATCAAATCGACGTAGCGCATCCGATACCGTTGTTCGGTGTCGGTCAGGCCGTGGAATTTTTCCGGCAACGGGCGCAGCGACTTGGTGATGAGTCGTACCGACGATACGTTGATCGACAACTCCCCGGTTTTAGTTTTGAACATCACGCCTTCTGCGCCCACGATGTCACCCAAATCGTAATGTTTGAATTCCTCGAGCGCCGCTTCGCCAACGCCTTCGAGATTCACATACAACTGGATACGGCCGGTCGGGTCTTGGATGGTGGCGAATGACGCCTTGCCCATCACACGTTTCAACATGATGCGACCCGCAACGCGCACCAGCGGCGTCTTGTTGGCCTCCAGGTCTTGCTTCGAGCGCTCACCGTACTCGGCGTGCAAATCCACGGCGCGATGCTCTGGGCGGTAGTCGTTCGGGAACGCGCGTCCGCCGGTTTTTTCGCGAATGGCTGCAAGCTTGTGGCGACGTTCCTGAATGACATGGTTTTCGTCGATGTGCGGCGTGGCAGGGTTGCCAGTGTTGGGTGAGGTTTGGTCGGTCATGATCATTCGCCAATAAGAGAACTAGGGGGCCAACCAGCGAGATTCCAACATCCCGTTTGGCCAGCAAAAATGTGCACGTCGGTTGCCGTGAAGGTGCAGATACACCCATTCGAGCGAGGTGATCTCGACATGCAGAAGACAGAAATGTTCGCGTGCGGTGACAGCGGCGGGCTCACCGATACGAAGTTCTAACGGTGGCACATAGGCTGGCGGAGCCTTAATCGTTGCACCCGGCACTGCCGGTTGGGCGTAGGCGGCGCGGGATTGATCACGCATCGCCGACCAGACGGCGTCCGCCACCGCTGATGACGCGTCAAGATGGCTAAGCCCGGATAATCGAAGCTGTACCTTGTCGGCGGCACTGTAGGCCAGTATCGAAACGGCAGGTGACACGTTCAATTCTTGTATTTTGGTTGAGCGCAGGTCGGTATTGAATCGTAGCCGCCGGTTGATCACGTCAACCTTGCGCAGGATCATGGTGCGTTGTTGTGGCGAGCCTTCCAGCCCGATGCTCGCCACAGACGGTGCATGAAATGCGGAGCGCCGGTCTTTGGTGCCAGCCTCAAGTAGCGTCCACGCCTGGGCGAGCGTTGCCGCTAAGTCGTTATAAAACGCTGGCTCCTCAATTTGAGGCTGCGGAGGCTGGACTGTTTCGAAGGCATCGGTCATGGAGTCACGCCCTACACGCCTTGTTTCAGACTGGCTTCAATAAACGGATCGAGGTCGCCGTCCAGCACCTTCTGCGTGTTGCTGATCTCGACGTTGGTACGCAAATCTTTGATGCGGGATTGATCCAACACGTACGAACGAATCTGGTGTCCCCAACCTACATCGGTTTTCGTGGCCTCGAGTTTGTCCTGCTCGGACTGACGCTTGCGAATCTCCAACTCGTACAGCTTGGACTTCAACATCGCCATCGCTTCAGCGCGGTTGCGGTGTTGTGAACGATCGTTTTGACACTGCACCACCACACCGGTTGGTGCGTGCGTGATACGCACCGCCGAATCGGTTTTGTTGATGTGCTGACCACCGGCACCGGAGGCGCGGAAGGTGTCAATGCGTAGATCTGCCGGGTTGATTTCAATCTCGATCGAGTCATCAATCTCCGGGTACACAAACAGCGACGCAAACGACGTGTGACGGCCGCCGGACGAATCGAAGGGCGACTTCCGCACCAACCGATGAACACCCGTCTCGGAGCGCAGATAACCGTAGGCGTATTCGCCGGTGACTTTGATTGACGCACTTTTGAGTCCGGCGACTTCACCGGGAGATTCCTCAAGAATTTCCGTCTTGAAGCCTTTGCGTTCGGCATAGCGGAGATACTGCCGCAGCAACATAGACGCCCAATCCTGCGCTTCGGTGCCACCGGCGCCGGCCTGGATATCGATAAACGCATTGCACGGGTCGGCCTGATGCGAAAACATGCGGCGGAATTCCATATCCGCGACGATCGCTTCGATACCCTTGGCGTCGGCTTCGATAGATTCGAGTGTGTCGTCCTCGCCTTCTGCTTTAGCGAGTTCAAACAGCTCCAGCCCGTCCTTCACGCCGGCGGTGGCGGTGTTGATCGCGTTGACCACGCCGTCCAGCATCTTTTTTTCTTTGCCCAATTCGGTCGCACGTTTGGAGTCGCTCCAAACCGCCGGGTCTTCCGATAACCGCGTGACTTCCTCTAACCGTTCGACTTTGGCGTCGAAGTCAAAGATACCTCCGCAGTTCGCCCAAACGGGCGGACAAATCGGAAAGTTGGTTGGAAATGGCGTTGATGCGGTCGGCTTCCATGATTTTCTTCAAAAATAAGTAGTGCTAAACAGGCGACATTATAATCCGCGATGCCCATGGAGATCAGGGTGCGCGAAGAGCGATGCTTATTTTCTATTTGGCCCACCAATAACCATGAACCTTCAAGAGATAGCTAAACCCATGTGTCGATTGTCATCTTTTCTGGTTCTCCTAGCGATAATGCCGGTAAGCCTTGTCGGCCACTCTGCGCCGAATCCGGAGACGTCCTATCGGACCTTCAAACAAGTCGGGCTTACCCCGAGTGCCTTGCCGCCTGATACAGGCAACGCCTTCGCACACGCCAGAGGGTACGGCGATTTTATTGGTAACGGTCGCCTTGATTTCTTTCGCGCGTCGGTTACTTATTTCGGTACGAACGATTGGAAGCCACTTGCTGAGGCGACGCTTGCGAAGTTCGAGTTTTGGGCTCGCCAGACGAATGGCACGTTTGTCCTCGACGCGGGGCGCATTGCAAGCGGCGAGGGCTGTCTGCACCCTAGGAAGGCCCTCGCTGCCGATTTCAATTCAGACGGCAAGCCTGACATTTTTGTTGTTTGTCATGGCTATGACAAGGCTCCATTTCCTGGTGAAAGAAACAAAATCGTCTTGAGCCGACCTGATGGCAGGTACAACATCGTGGATGCTTCGAACGATGTTGGTTTCTTTCACGGCGGCGTTGCTGTTGACGTAAACGGCGACGGGCATGTCGACGTCATTTTGGTGAACAATTTTGACCCGAACTCGTCCGCCGTACTCCTCAACCAAGGTGCGGGAACCTTTGTTCGAGAGTCAACCCGTCGGCTACCGCAACTAGGACAAAAGAGTTACTTCAATATTGAGGTGGCTGACGTAAACGATGACGGCAAACCGGATCTTCTTTTGGGAGGGCATGATTGGGAGGGCGCGCCCACGATCGTGTTGCTCAATCCAAGTAACTTTGACTTCTCCAACGTCGCGCCAGTCGTGCTGCCTGCCGTGCCGAATGAGGGTGTCGTGACTGATTTCACTGTCACCGGCAGTGGTGCCAGCAAAGTAATTTGGGTGTTGCGCACTTCGGGTGGTGACGGTACGTTTTATCAGAGCCTGATACTGCAGAAAGTTGAGTGGCCAAGCCTGCGCTCGACTGTTGTGTTGTCCAGAAGGCCAGCGCAGTGGACTGAGTGGTTGTTACCGACTTACGTAAACGGTCGCCTAGCGTTGGCGAGTGACAATAGTTCGTTTGGTGTTATGCAAAACGTCGGATTGCCCTTGTCGAGGCGTGGATCGATAGATTTGCAGGGACAGGGCGTCGGCACGCTGATGCTCAAGAATACGTCATCGGACATACTTGCGGGCAGATTGGTTAACAACGCCTTTTCTTTTTCATCGATGGCAAGTCCGGGCGGGAACAACCGATTGCTTGCAGCGGCTGATTTCGACGCCGACGGTATTTCAGACCTGGCGTATCAGAATATGACGCAGGGCGTCTTTGGCGATGTAAAGATCTGGCGGTCCTTTGTTGGCGCAAATGAGGTTTTCTGGCGTCAGGTAAAGCAGGTTTGGGATGTACAAGCGATCGGTGATCTGGATGGTGACGGCTTTGCCGATCTTGTATGGCGTTATGTAGCAGATGATCCGCGAGATACAGGGGTTTCGTATATCTGGTTTACTAATGCTAGTAGCGTTACACAGGTGCGAAAGCGCGGTGGTGCGCCGTTGAGTTGGACGCTCCTGGGCGCCGCCGATCTGAATGGAGACGGTGCCGCTGACATGATCTACATCAGTCCCGACCGGCAGATCAGGGCGCTGATGGCAACGGCAAATCGCACCTGCGCCAACTTCGCGGCCGGAACGATTCCCGCCGGATTTACCGCGCTGAAATTGGCGGATTTTTCAGGCGGCAACCGAGGAGATATTTTGCTGCGCAATAGCGCGACAGGAGACACGCAACTGTTATCACTTAGCGCGGCTGGTTTGACCATGCCCGCACCAAGCGCCAACCCCGACGATCCAAACGCCTCTTGCACAGCGACCTCGCAACCGTTGTTGTCGTTTAGTTACCCAATGCCTAGAACGGAGTCCAACTGGCGATTCTTTGCATCTGGCGACTTCAACGGCGACGGTATATCAGATGTTGTTTGGATCAGGCCAGACAATAGCCTAGCGGTGTGGTTGATGAATGCAAGCGGCGCTCAGCCGTGGCTGATCAGTAACGCTGGCACGGTACCAGCGGGATACGTAGCATTGCAGCCCTAATCGGGTCGTGTATTGCGCCCGAGTTCACGCGACGTGGTCGAGCATTAGCTGCACCACCGAATTACCGCGAAAGGTATTGATGGATGGCTTATAGACTGCATCAAAACTGGCGGGCAGCGCGTCTGGTGAGCCAAAACGCATCGCCTCAAACGTGGCCCCGCCGAGGCTGAGTTTGAGTTTTAGGTGTTTTTCGCCGACCACCCGCTGCTCGATCAGCTTAAATCCCCCGACGTAACTCGGCGCCACAAAACCCTGTCCCCACACCTGGGCTTCGAGCGCCTGCACAAAATCGAAGTCAAGCTCACCTGCCGCGAGATTACCGTCGGTCTCGATGCGTTCCTGCAGGTCTGTCGGCGTGAGCAATTCACGTGCAACCTGTTCAAAGGCCAGCGCAAAGTCGGCGAGACCGGATTCGCGAATTGTCAGTCCGGCCGCCATGGCGTGGCCACCGAATTTTTCGATGAGGGTAGGGTGCCGTTTGGTAATGAGGTCGAGCGCATCCCGCATATGCAAGGCGGGGATCGAGCGCCCAGATCCCTTGAGTCCTCCCGTGCCGTCCTGTGCAAACGCAATCACCGGGCGGTGCGTCTGTTCGCGAATGCGTCCAGCCAATATGCCCACCACCCCCTGATGCCAACCCGGCTCGAACAGCGCTAGTGCGTAGCGATTGTGGATGTCGATACTCTCGAGCGCCGCCACCGCCCCGACCTTCATGTCGGCTTCGATCACACGGCGGGTGCGATTGAGATGGTCAAGTTCTGCGGCCAAACGTGTTGCCGCCGCGGTATCGTCGGTTAGTAGACACGCGATACCGACCGACATATCTTCCAAGCGTCCAGCGGCGTTGATACGTGGGCCGAGCACGAAGCCGAGGTCGTAGGTTGATGCACGCCTGGCGTCACGTCCACCGACTGCTAGCAGCGCAGCGATGCCCTTGCAAGCGCGACCGGCACGGATACGCTGTAAGCCTTGCTCGACCAAGATACGGTTGTTGTGTTCGAGTTTGACCACGTCTGCCACCGTGCCAAGCGCGACCAGATCGAGCAGGGCGGCGAGGTTGGGATCGCTTCCCGCCGCGTTTCCCAAACCCGAAAATACGCCTCGACGCCGCAACTCCGCCCGCAGCGCCAGCATCGTATAAAGCATCACGCCGACACCGGCCAAGCCTTTGGATGGAAAGGTATCGCCGGGCTGATTCGGGTTCACAATCACGGTCGCGTCGGGTAGCGACGCGCCCGGCAAATGATGATCGGTCACCACCACATCGATGCCGTGCTGATTGGCACGCGCCACACCTTCAACACTCGCGATACCGTTATCCACCGTGATGATGATGTCGGGTTTGCCTGCGTGGTGGGTAAGGGCAAGGTCAACCACTTCCGGCGTCAGGCCGTAGCCAAGCGTGAACCGGTTCGGCACGATGAAATCGACGACGGCTCCCATCTGCCTCAAGGCGCGAACACCCACGGCACAAGCAGTCGCCCCGTCCGCGTCGTAATCCGCGACGATCAACATACGCCGTTTTGCGGTGATGGCGTCAGCCAAATAACGGGCGGCGTCCTCGATATGTGCCAAGAGCGTTGGGGCAAGTAGCGCATCCAGCTTGGTGTTCAGGGCAAAAGTATCTGAAACGCCCCGTCCTGCATAGAGTTTTGCCATTCGTGGGTCGATGTTTTGCGCCACCAATGAATCGTAGGCCGCGGGATCGAAACTGCGGGTGAGGATTTCTCGCATGGAGTTCGACGTCCTAGGCGAAGTCAGCCAACGACTTCTTGCCCGACAAGACACCCGCCAACCCGAGTACTTTCGCCTTGATGCCGTCGCGTGCGACTTTGATGGTGAGTGTCACCGACTCACAAGGTATCAAGAGTGTCAGCGCGTCCAGCTCGCCGACATTTAGGGCGGCAACGGCTGGTGCCACCCAATCGCGTTCGATGGCGGCGACTTCGGCGGGCCAGGTTTCGCGCGATTGCCCACGAATCTCGCGGGTGGCCGTATGTAGCACCACCAGCGCATGTGGAGCGATAACGTTGGCATCAAAGCGCGGCGGAAGTGTTGCTAACGCGAGTTCTTTTGCCATGGCCAAACCGCGTGCCAACGCGAGACGGGCAAAGACATGGGTAAACCTCGGCGGCTCAGCGGCGGGATCGGATGCGCAAAGGATCGTCTCGACACTACCCCCGCCCCAAATCCACAAGCCGTTGATCGCCGGAATGCCATTGGCTGCGCGTGTTCGGTTGACGGGGTGTTCATGCAGCAACATCTGCATTTCATTGCTGATCGCGCGCCAGTTGGTTTTGGTTTTGCTCAATGGCAGGTTGTCGAACACGTTTGCCCCGGCCATTTGCCAAAGCGGTGTCGATTTCGGCAAGTTATTCAAATCGGTGGCGATGTAACCACGTGCCGGATCGGGGAACTCGACCTTGATGCCTTGATTCACAAAATGGCCATTTACGCTAGCCGCGATTGCCGCCATTTCCTCGGCAGTGGGGTTGATGACGTGGCTATCAAACAGCTGCGCGTTATCGCGGCTAATGGCGAGGTGGACGGGATCGGCGCGTAACCACGCTTGGCCCGCAGCGCTGCCCGCGTCCGCCAGGCGGGTGAGGGGTGCGACACCTGTCGTGGCAGGCAGGCCAAAGACGTGGAGCAGCGCGGCTTCGAGCGCGGCAGGCTGGGCGACCAACACACGGCTGCGATGGAGCAGGGCATCGATGACCGGGCTGGGAGCAGGGCGGGTGAACCCTGCAGGCGGCAGAATGTCCGATAGCAGCAGCGTTAGATTTTTGGGTGGTTCGGATGATTTGATTTGCACCATGCCGAATTATCCGCACATTTGTGGCAGACTTCGACGCGGCATCATTTCTCCCTGAAAAAAACCACATCTTGCGTTCACTTCCCTTTTTTATCGGCCTGCGTTACACCCGCGCCAAGCGACGCAACGGCTTTGTGTCGTTTATTTCTTTGGCCTCTATGCTCGGCATCGCGCTCGGTATCACCGCGCTCATTACCGTGATGTCGGTGATGAATGGCTTTCAAAAGGAAGTGCGCGCCGGCATGATCAGCGTCGCGTCCCACATCCAGATCTTGAATTTCGAGAAGGGGCTGGCGGACTGGCCGAAGTTACTGGCTGAAACCCGTGCGCAGAAAGACGTCATCGGCGTTGCACCCTTTGTAAACGGCCAGGGACTGCTGTCCATCGGGCAGAGTGTTCGCGGCGTCGGCGTGCGCGGTATTGATCCGGAACTTGAGGCGACCGTGTCTGACATCGGTATCAAAATGCGTATTGGAAAAACGACAGACCTACGACCGGGAGAGTACGGCATCGTGCTGGGTTCCTATCTGGCGCGGGCGCTGATGGTCAATATTGGCGATCGTATCCAGCTCCTCACCCCGCAGGGAACGATGACACCGGTCGGTATGCAGCCGCGTCTACGCAGCTTTACCGTGGTCGGCGTATTTTCGTCCGGCAACTATGACTTCGATATGAATCTTGCGCTGATTCATCTGCGCGATGCGCAAGTGCTGTTTCGTCTGGGGGACAACGTCACCGGCTTGCGAGTGAAAGTCGCGGATTTGAACGAAGCCAGGTCGATTGCGCGTCGCTTGCAGGACGCCCTCAAGTTCGATGGCGTGGTGCAGGATTGGACAGTGGAGAACGCGACTTACTTCCGCGCGGTGGAGATTGAAAAACGCATGATGTTCATTATCCTCACGCTGATCATCGCGGTGGCAGCGTTCAACCTGGTCTCAACACTCGTCATGGTGGTGCGAGATAAACATCCGGACATCGCCATCTTGCGCACGCTCGGTGCGTCGCCCGGCATGATCATGCGGGTGTTTGTGGTGCAAGGCGCGCTGGTGGGTGCGATTGGCACATTGCTGGGTGTGGTGGGCGGCGTGCTGTTGGCGCTCAATGTCGGTGCCATCGTGTCCGCAGTCGAATCCGCATTCGGCTTTCGTGTGTTGTCGCCGGAGATTTACTTTTTGAGTTCACTGCCAAGTGATTTGCGCTGGGGGGATGTGTGGGTCACCGCTGTCATTGCGTTGGTGCTTGCGTTAGTCGCAACCCTCTACCCGAGCTGGCGTGCCTCGAAAGTCAACCCGGTCGATGCATTGAGGTACGACTGATGACACATGCGATGACCGCCGTTTTGCATTGTCGTGACTTGACCAAATCCTTTGACCAAGGTGAACAACGGGTAGAGGTGCTTCGGGGCATTTCGCTGGAAATTCAAAAGGGTGAAACCGTCGCCATTGTTGGTGCCTCTGGTTCCGGCAAGTCCACCTTGCTGCATATCCTTGGTGGTCTCGATGCACCGACTTCCGGTGAGGTTTCGCTGCTCGGCCAACGCATGGATTCGCTATCCGCTATTGCCCAAGGCGCATTACGCAACGAGGCGCTCGGCTTTGTCTATCAGTTCCATCATCTGCTCGGCGAGTTTACTGCGCTGGAGAACGTGGCGATGCCGCTGTGGATTGGTACGCAACTGGGCAAACGTGTATTGACCGACGCGGAGATTCGACGAGAAGCTGCCGACATGCTTGGTGAAGTGGGGCTGTCACATCGCCTCACCCACAAACCCGGCGAGTTGTCCGGCGGGGAGCGTCAACGCGTGGCAGTAGCACGGGCACTGGTGACCCGACCGGCATGTGTGCTGGCCGATGAACCCACCGGCAACCTTGATCGCGCGACAGCAGATGGCGTGTTTGATCTCATCTTGCGCCTCAACGCCAAAATCGGTACTGCGCTGGTGATGGTGACGCATGACCCATCGCTCGCCGCAAAAATGCAGCGCACGTTGACCATTTCTGACGGTTGGATTCAATAAGGGCGGGACGGGTTAAGCTCGTGCCGCCGGTTGACGGCGCAGCGCTCGCATCGGCGATTCAATCCTTTGAGGTGCCTGTGAATGCGCTAGCCATAGCCTGTCTTCGCAGCGTAACCTTTTGGTTTTCCGCAGGAGCGGGGGAGTATTGGTTTAGTGGTCGTTAGTCTAACCCTGTCCCCGCGAAGGCGGGGACCCAAGTTAACCTGCCCGCGAAGGCGGGGACCCAAGTTAACCTGCCCGCGACGGCGGGGATCCTTTAGAAAATTGGGCTCCCGCCTGCGCGGGAGCGGGGGAGTATTGGTTTAGTGGTCGTTAATCTAACCCCGTCCCCGCGAAGGCGGGGACCCAAGTTGATCTGCCCGCGACGGCGGGGACCCAAGTTAACCTGCCCGCGAAGGCGGGGATCCTTTAGAAAATTAGGCTCCCGCCTGCGCGGGAGCGGGGGAGTATTGGTTTAGTGTTCGTTAATCTAACCCCGTCCCCGCGACGGCGGGGACCCAAGTTGACCTGCCTGCAACGGGGGGATCCTTTAGAAAATTGGGCTCCCGCCTGCGCGGGAGCGGGGGAGTATTGGTTTAGTGTTCGTTAATCTAACCCGTCCCCGCGAAGGCGGGGACCCAAGTTAACCTGCCCGCGAAGGCGGGGACCCAAGTTGACCTGCCCGCGACGGCGGGGACCCAAGTTGATCTGCCTGCGACGGCGGGGACCCGAGTTGACCTCCCCAAGCACTGCGCCGAGCCGGGGCCCAGGTTCGCTGTCAAGAAGGTAAATCGAGATTGGACCCTGGCCTAGGCCCACTGCTGCCCGGAACATTTTTCAAACTACATTTTTCCACTTATCGTGCGTGGAGCGAAGCACCTCCCTCTTTTCTAAAGAGGGAGAGTGTGAGCGAGGGAGCAGGAGGGAGATTTTTAGGCGCGTCATGCAGCAGGCACCGCAAATCCCCCTCGATCCCCCTTTTCCTAAGGGGGAAGTACCCAACCACGTTGTAAAACTCTTTTATTGACGGCACTCTTCAAGCCTTTTTGGCTGAAAATGCACGTAGATAGGTGAGTTTTGATGATCAACATCGCGCCATTGATGATTGGAAACAGGAGCTCCTAAGTGTTATCACACGTCTTTATCGGTGTCACAGATTTCGACCGCGCGTATAACTTCTACGCCGCGCTATTCCAAGCGCTCGGTTTACCACAGCGTTTTTACGACGCGGCAAAACCATGGGCCGACTGGAACGCCGAAGGCGGTGCGCGGCCATTGTTTGTGATTGGTCGTCCGTTTGACGGCCACACCCACCAGCCGGGCAATGGGCAGATGATTGCCTTTTCAGCGGCTACCCGAAACCTTGTAGATGCGATCTACGCGTCTGCAATTTCACTTGGGGGTGTCTGCGAGGGGCCACCGGGGTTACGCCCGCAATATCACGCCAACTATTACGGCGCGTATTTCCATGACCCGGACGGTAACAAGCTCTGCGTCGTCTGCCATTCTGCTGCTTAGCGAGAACCTCAGACTAAACGCGTTTCGGCACCTGCATCACCAAAAATCCCGTGGCAACAAACCCTGCCACGCCGGCGAAACCATACGCCGCATGTGAACCCCACACCTGCCAAAACGTACCAAGCAGCAGCCCAGCTGGAATGGAAACGATGCCGACCAGCGCGTAGTACCAGCCAAATAGAGCGCCACGTGCACGTTCATCGGCGAGGTCGCCAATCACTGCGCGCTCAACGCCTTCGCTGATCGACATGGCAAAGCCAAAAAAGAGTGCCGCGATCCAAAGCGAGGCCAGGCTCGATACCAACACGAAGCCCAGCATTGCGACGCTGTGCAACACCCAACCGACCCGCAGTAACGCCGTGCGACCGTAACGATCGGCAAACGCACCTGCCGCGTAGTTGCCAAAAATTTTGATGAAGTTGAGCGCGGCCCACAACATCAGCGCATGCACGGTTGATGCCCCTAACTCGTGTGCGCGAAGTACGATAAAGAGTTCCGCTGTGCGTGCAAACGTAAACATCATGACCGCAATGAGATAGCCGCGCGCCGATGGCGGCACGTCACGCCAATGGAGTGCGTAGACCATCGGTTTCTGCTCGACCGCTTTGCGTTTTTCGCGGACACCAAACGCAAACAGCGCCACACATAACAGGCCGGGGATGGCGGAGATCATCAGTACGTCTTTTAAGTTCGATGAAAACGCGGTGATGAGCAGTGCGCCGAGTAGTGCACCACCCACCGCGCCGAGATTGTCAAACGCACGGTGAATGCCAAAGGCGCGTGCGCGCATCACTAGGGGGGAAAGATCGACGATCAGTGCGTCGCGTGGCGCGTTACGAATGCCCTTGCCGACCCGGTCGAGTGAACGTATCAACACCACGTGCCACCAAGCGGTGGCGAACCCGAGCAAAGGCCGCACGACGTTGGAGACCAAATAACCCGTTACTGCCAATGGTTTACGTCGTCCGCCGCGTGCGTCCGATAACCGCCCAGCGTAAATCTGCACCACGCATGCCACGGCGTTGGCTAGACCCTCTACTAAGCCCAGCACGATTGGGCCGCTGGCCAATGTGGTGGCAAGCAAGATTGGGATGATCGGCGTCACCATCTCGGTGGCGATGTCGTTGAGCATGCTCACCAGCCCGATGATGTAGATGCTCGAAGGCATCTTGCTGGCGGTGGCTGGTGGGGGTGTGGCAGAAACAGGCGGAGTGGTCATCAGGCCATTGTAGGCTCGAATCGGAACGGCACTCGACGAAGCTTGATAGGCATGTAGCCACCATCTTCAATCGACGTGTTGGGCGGGAATGCGAAGAGTCTCTTGAGGAGAGCCTTTAGCGAAAATAGCTTTACACAAAGGTGAATGGTTCCCCACCTGCGCGGGTGGCTGCGTCGACTAGATGCGGTACAACAACAAAAACGGCGGACTTCTGTCCGCCGTTTTGTTTAATCCCGGAAGTAATCGTTACGTTCCGCGCCGTCAAACTTCCCGCTTTGCAAACAACAGTTCTTGAAATCTACGGCCAGAGTCGCACGGGCAAAGGTCGTTGCGACCTAATTTTTCGAGGAGTTCCTTGTCACCGTTGACGATGCGTACGCCGCCAAACGAGCGCTTTACGCCTGTCTCAGAGGGATAACCCTTCCTTCGTTTGCTGGTGGTTTCAAAACGAGAAGCTGTTTTCGAGTTGGTTCGGTTTCATGATGGCCTCCATTCGGTGATCCCGCCGCTCGCGGGGACGCATCGTTACTGCTTGCTGTGAGAAATGACAACGACTTTTCGGAAGCCGTGGTTTTGCTTAGCCTTCGCTCACCAATTTTTTACACGCACCTGAACTCTGTTTGCACGTCTCAGTGACGTTTTTTTCGCACATCTGCCGATTGATCTTCGCCAATTCGGCATTGGCCTGCTGAGCAGCTTGCTCGATGGCCGCGCGCATTTCAGGCGTGGCATGGCCTTGGATATCGGTTGATCCTTGCTTGCCACTTTGTTTAGCCACGCAACGCTCGACGGCGGCCTGCTTCTGCGTGTCTGTCACGCCAGATCCGCAGCCTGCGAGAAGCAACGGTAGGGTGAATGGGAAGCCAGACGCGAAAGAAGATTCGATCGACAGCTTATTCAAGAAAAAGTCTCCGTAAAGGTAAAGGGGCAACGTGCGAAGCGATTGCGAGAGCAAATGGAAAAACGCCAATGCCAGACGTGTGCCGCGATGCGGCGCGAGGCATTCTGCTTGAACAGCCATTGTTCTGCAAGGATTGTCGGCTCGCAACACTGTCGGTCGCCGATCAGGGATTTACCTACGCACAAAGCTTGATGAATCGTTGTCACAATTTCGTTGTGTTGATGCAGCGCCTCACCTCTTGCACGCAGAAGTAATTGGCCAATTTGCCGATTCGCTGCGCGGCATCATCAAAAACCACAAATCGTTAAAAAATACTTACGGGGTTATTCCTTTTTGTTTTGCGCAGTGATATAAATCACAAAACGCATGTTTATTCTAATGTTGATAACAATTGCTGTACGTGCTGGCTGGTGATCGGGTTGTCTGGCACGGGCAAGCCGTAAAGGGGGGGAGCATGGGAGAGTGCACCACACCAATGGCGCAACGGTCTTGCGCGGATGTTTCTCGGTCGCCGGATTGGGTGACTGCTTCGGTGAGCGGTGCGGGGCCATCTGCTCTTGCAGCCACAAACCTGCGTTTCTACGTTTAGTCGAATCATAGAGGGGCTTTGATCATGACCAAACGCACGAATGCCGGACCCCGCCTCAGCCGCGCCAACATTCGGATGTGTTGTGATCGCATCCTTTCAGGGCCAGAAAAAATTGCCGCAATGTGGGCCGCCATTGCCGAATACGAGGGCAACAAGCCCGCGCCAGCCGAGAACAAACGCCGCAGCCTGAACGCGTCGCCAAATGCATCCCATCGCCGCATAGGGAGTCCATGAGCCACGTCGCAATTCTTCACGGTTGGAGTGATGATTCAAAGTCGTTCAAGCCACTCGCGAATTTTCTGCGCGCAAACGGCTATGACGCCGTGCCAATCTGGCTTGGTGATTACATCTCGATGGACGACGACGTCAGCATCGAGGACGTCGCCAAGCGAATGGATAGCGTGGTTCGCCAACTACAGCTCGAAGGGACACTCCCCGCATCATTCGATTTAATCGTTCACAGCACCGGCGGCCTTGTCGCACGCGAGTGGCTGTCGGGGTATTTTGGTGATCCTGATGTTGCGGGGGATGAGCCGCCCGTGAAGAGGCTTGTCATGCTTGCGCCGGCAAACTTCGGTTCGCGACTCGCCAGCACTGGCAAAAGCATGGTTGGTCGCGCCTTCAAGGGTTGGAAGAACGGCTTCCAAACAGGCGCCAGGATGTTGAAGGCGCTCGAGTTGTCGTCACCTTTTGCTTGGAACCTAGCTTGTCGGGATCTTTTGGTCGCTGACGATACTGTGGATGACGGTCGCCGAATTTACGGCGCAGACAAGGTTTTACCCTTTGTCATTGTTGGCTCACGGGCATATGAAGAGTGGCCGCGAAGATTGGTGAATGAGTTCGGAAGTGATGGAACCGTTCGTGTAGCGGCGGCAAACCTAAACGTGATGGGTGCAACCATCGACTTTACGCAGGACATTGCAAATCCCACATTTCGTCCATGGGCGTCGCGATTTAATGAGGTGATCCCAATTGCAGTTCTGCCGGATCGAGACCACACATCAGTGACCCAACCCAAGCTGGTGGATCGCGGGAGTAGCGTGGGTGTGCCGGAGCGTGTAGGCGACCTTCTGCTTCAAGCCTTGGCATGCGATAGCTTGGATGCCTATCGCGCTATCGGTGCCAAATGGACCACTGACGACGATAGCGTCACCGAGCGGACTTCTAAAGCCAGTCCGGAGACCTCAGGCCTTTCATTGGGAGAGGCGGTGTTTACGGCCGAGGCCTTTCATCAGTACATTCAAGTCAACGTGCACGTAGTAGATGACCATGGCGTCGATGTTACGGACTACTTCCTAGAGTACCCGAGTCAGTCGCATGATGACACTGGCGAAGCAGCCGAATACTTTCAGCATCATGTACTGGAGCGCGTTGATGCTAACTCCCAATCAAAAGCGCGGCGGACCCTGTACCTTGATCGAACAGACCTTATGAAATCGTATTACGGCTTGACCGCAGATCACACACTCAAGATGCGGATTGTTGCTGCGCCGATCGGCAACAATGTTGGCTACTTTCTTGCACCCGGCT
Organism: Rhodocyclaceae bacterium; assembly: GCA_020247545.1. GTDB lineage: Bacteria > Pseudomonadota > Gammaproteobacteria > Burkholderiales > Usitatibacteraceae > UKL13-2. The sequence continues at coordinate 25,624 of JADCIX010000041.1, forward strand.
CTAGCGCCAAGTCAGGACAGTCGCTCGAAGCTGTAGGCCTCGTGAAGCTTCATGGAGAGGAGCAAGCTGACCGCTGGCTGCGAAGACACTCGACACACTTGGTGAAGATTATTGTTCCGCGGGAGCCATCTGCAAATGTCTTTAAGCTCAAGAGCAGCTAATGCGGGGTAGCTCAGAGTCGATTGTCTTCTCGCGACCAGAAGATACGAGCCTGCCCCCGTTTATGATTTTCTTTAACCAGAAAGGAGACCTCTAATGCGATTTAGGTCACTTGTAGCAGGGCTTTTCATTATTTCAGTTCCATTCATGTCGGGCTGCACGCCAGAAAAGGCTGAGGCACTCCTTACGGCAATCAAGGCCTTTGAATTTCAGTCCGCGCAGGCGCTTGCCGCATATGAGGAGTTATTCAAGGACTATCGAGCGGTCAAGAGGGAGTCGCAGGACGAGCTTTTTGCCCAAGCATACGATGCAGTGGTCAAGAGCGGTGTAACGAACGAATCCTTCGAGGTCGCCATCTCTAACGTCGGGCAGCTTCAGAATGATCGGGCGAACACAAAAATCGAGAACGAGTTTCAGCAACTCAAATCAGCTTACTCAATGCTCAGTAGCGCCTATGAATCGCTGCCGCAGGGTAGTCTGATCGGTGCTAAGTATGTGTCTTGCGGCCGAATGGCGGTTGCAAAGCTCACCAAACAGCTACTCAACTTTTCATCAGATATTGACGTGAATCCCCTCTATCCGGCACTTCTCAGGCAAGACTTTGCAGACTTCAAAGCGCTAGCGGTTCAGACTAACTCACCGAAAGACAAGGCAAGGCAAAAGTTCGATGCCTTCTATTCCGGAGTCGCTGGGTACGAGAAGAAGCACCGAGAAGCAATAGCTAAGACGCTAGCGGCCGCAGAACAGGGAAAGAAGCTAGATCAATTGTTGGCCCGATATGATGCCGCGACAATCTCAAACATCCTCGGGGTTATTCAATACGGACTTTCGTTCGCTGGCACGTTAAACGGGGTTGATGTATCAAAGTCATCCGCAAGACTAAAAGCTGTCAAAGACGATATGGAAAAGGACGGATATTGGAAACAGGTTGAATCAATGCCGCTAACTTCCGTAACAGAATGCAAGATCCAAACTGGCAATTAGGAGAAGCGAAATGGCTGACGAACAAGACCGCAACTATGTACGGATTGCCGAGGCTGCGCTCGACACTCTTTTTGACAAATACGCGAGTGCGACACCAGCCGAAAAATGGCATCTAAAGCCTGCGATTACAAAAGCTGCAGAAGTGCTGTTAGATGCACGGTTAGCACTTTTTAAGGAGGGAACATTAATCTCAGCGGCGGATCTGCAACAACTAACAGACCTAAAGGCTGAGATCGATGCTGCTGCCGATACACAGGCGACCATTCTTTTGGCTATCAAACTCGCGGCATTGCTCGGCGCATTTGCCTAAGAATTATGTTGGCACCCGTCGAACAAAATGGGTCCAAAGCCGATTTTTCCGAGTGCGTGGGGAATACGCACTTGACCGAGTGAACGATGCTGTTCACCCTGATGAGTTACGAGGATAGAAATGCAGATCACCGAAATGATTGAAGCAGTTCAAAAGAAGCTGAGGGTACAAATAGACGGGAAGGCCGGAGCCGAGACTTGGGGCGCGATCTACGCAGAAATTGTTAAACCAACTATCGGTGGCATGGCACCAATTCTCGCCATTTCTAAGGTGGACGAGAGAAGCGAGAACTACATCGCCACTTTGCTACCAGAAGTACAGCCCATCGCCAGAGCATTGGTTCAGAAAGCAGCCGCCAACGGGATTGTGATCAAGGTGATCAGTGGCTTCCGAACCTACGAGGAACAGGACGCGTTGTACGCGAAGGGGCGTACAGTTGCGGGCGAAAAGGTTACCAACGTACGGGGTGGGTACTCGAATCATAACTTTGGTATCGCTTTTGATGTCGGGGTCTTCTCAGGCAATAGCTATCTGGGGGAGTCGCCCAAATACAAGGCAGTAGGTTTACTCGGCATGGATTTGGGGCTTGAGTGGGGCGGCAATTGGACATCCATAGTCGATGAGCCTCACTTTCAGTTGCGACCCATCTGGGCGGAGGGTCTGCCACAGAAGGAATTCTTAGCAGGACTGCGCGCGCGCGTATCAACTGGAGCGTCGATGTTTGCATAACCGCGAGAGAACAATACGCGTCTTAAAGGGGTCGATTATCTTTCTCGCAATCAGAAAAAAAGGCCCTGACTCCTTTAACGCTTAAATAATGCGGCCCCATTAACCTGCCTTAACGTGGCCTCCTCACGATTCAATTGACGCAATTGCTATGCTGATCAAACCCAATTTTTTCATAACATCAAAAACTATTGCCCTCAGCGTGGTTCTAACTGTGGCTGTTTTTCGCCCGGTATTTGCCCAGCAAGACCCATGCCCGACATGGGGCGAGGATGTAAGGGTTCGCGAATTCGTCGATAAGAAGAAAAAGCTTACGGTCGCGCGGTGCGGCGTCGAATGGTTAGCGGCAGTTAAGGATCAACTACTTAACGGAAACCTCGAGCTTAGTCTCGCCCAAAGCCCGCTACTCAGAGATATAAGCGCGGCAATGCGCGCGGTTGGTACTGATATTGACTTAGAGACGGAAATCAGGGCGTCGTATCTGACCAAGGAGATTGAGCTACGGTTCGCTTGGTTCGACTTGATGGATCCGAAAGATCCGCTGATCTTCCAAAACTTGGGAGCCATTTCGCAGGCTTACGAGTTAAGGGACAAACCAAAGACTTGCACTAGCGGCGACAAAATCGCCGGCGGAAAGTCGCTACACGAGAATTTTATGGCCCGCCGAAGCAATCCATGGACAGTTCAGCAGACAAGAACTTGGCTGATAGCTGTGTCAAGTTGCGCTAAGTGGAATTTCTGCAGCGCGCAAGAGTTTAAGACAAGCGAGTTTAATCAGCGCGCGTGCTCTCAGGAATGCAAGCAATCCGCCGAGGAGGCGATCGATAGATTGGACCCAAAAATGAAATGGTACGAGACGCAGAACAAGAGCTTTTTAGAGGGAAAAAGTGTCGGCGGTTGGAATGCGACTCACAGCTTCCTTTACAGAGAGGCCTCAGTTGAGTACAAAAGTCTGAAGAACGCCCTCGCGACTTGCGACAAGTTGAAATGAACTACCCATTGAGCCTGCGGCACCAAGTTTTTGGACAAGGCCTCGCAACCGGCAGCGCGTTCATATGGCTGATGTTCTTTTCAACGTTGGCACATTGTCAACAGATCTCCGTATTAGTGATTCCGGAGCAAGGGACATTTCTAGCCGATAACGTCGAACTAAGAGTGGTTCTTTCAAACGCAAGCAAAGACCAGCAAGTCGCACTGGAGGACGTTACGATCATGCCGATCGGCGTACTACAAGTCCTTTACAAATCTACGCCGGTCACATTTGCCACGTCGTCATCCGGCGGGATAGTTGTTCCGCCGGGCGGAAGCGCCGACGGTCGCGTGACACTCGTACCAAACGCGGATTGGTCGCGACGGTTGGTTAGCTTAGCGTTGCTTCCTTCCCGAGAGTACTCATTCCAGCTCTCGTACAAGCCAGTTAACGACAGTGTACAGCCCGCTCAGGTCAGAACAACGGGTGTTTTATTGACTGCTCACCCGCTTACGGTTTTTGTAGGCGGGGTAGTGGGCGCTTTTCTGCTCGCCCTGTTTCGTACTTTTCGACGATACCTAAATGTCGCTGATGTTCTAGTGACAAAGCCGCCCGCAGATTGGTCGGCGTCTCAGGTGTGGATCAATGAGAAATTATGGCGTGTTCTTAGGACGTGCTGGCTGATGGCACTAAAGCTTATTTACGGCGGAGTAATTGCGGTCATCTTGTTACTTGTGGCTGAGAATACAAAACTTAGCCTACCAATAAGCATTCAGGTGTCCGGCTTTGTTGGGGGAGTCTTAGTGGGGTTGTTCAGTATTCCCCTCGGCGATTGGTTAGCGAAGAATTTAGGGCTGTCCGAAAAAACTAACTAGCGCGCGATGCGAGTAATGACGCCGTTCTACGATGAATATCCCACTTCCCCGTCCCCCTAGGACGCAGAATTATCGTTGCGTCAACGCTAGGGGTCAGCGTGAGCTATCCCGCCTTTAGTGGACGATTTAGATTAGCACCACGGTATTCTTGCTCAACTTGCTCGGGGGTGCGATAGCCGAGGGATTGATGAATGCGTCTGCGGTTGAAGAAGCGGTCGATATACTCCGTGATCATCTGCT
>JADCIX010000042.1 GCA_020247545.1 Rhodocyclaceae bacterium
GTCAACTGATTTAAATGGTGTCTGACCCCATTTGTCGCTAATGCTGAAACGTCGAACTCTAATAGGGACGGGTTTTTTCAGACGCTTTTGCTTGGAAATGCTCGCTAATGCCGGGGTTTGAATGTCAACTGATTTAAATGGTGTCTGACCCCATTTGTCGTAACTCTCTTTACTCGAGCATGCGTACTTTTACGCCAGAGATAGCTTTCCGAAAAATTGCTAGCCTTCGTTGTTGCTCTACCGACGTAGCTCTTACATCGCTTCTATTTGACTTTTCTACAAGCGAGTTTCGAAGCGAGTCCAAGAAACGCTTTTCGGAGGCGCTTCGCGCGGTAAACGTAAGTCCTTGTAGTGAGCTGGTAAACGATTGCATTGCATCATCGTTGGGACATGTGCCAACAAATTTGCGAATATCTTTGTCGGCAAAGTAAAGCAAATTGTCCGTCAAAGTTTTCCCAAATGCTCCATCCCGTTTTGGCCATAGCCCCCAAAGGCAGCGTCCAACGGACTCAAGATCGCGATCATCTCCTTTCTTGATGGTCTCGCTTACCCATGCATAAATAAAACTTTCTGGATCACCGCTCATCGAACCGGAACAAACCTCAGGCTCAGCCGCAGTCGGCGTACCTATGAAAAAAACGGCAAAGAGAAATACTGCTAGCTGTTTCACTCTGTACTCCTATTGATTTGGTATGCCTAACCGGCGCAGCCGCCAACGCGAACAGAAATTGAGGTCGATAGTCCAGCTGCTTGGTCTAATGTACGCATGGATTGGATGGCACGCATAAAAGTATAATAATTGGGGACAGACCACTATTATTTCTTCTGCTGTCGCAATTCACTAACCTCACTCTCTAAAGATGACCGCAAGAATCTCAATGTCGGGAGATGAATCCACAATTAATCGTGGTCTGTCCCCAATTATGAACACTGCCTCGGTATCGTGCATCGTTCCTTCGACAGCAGAAAGCCAATTTGATTGCAGTTCACTATGCAAAAGGAAAAAGTCATCGTTGCCGCGAACGGTTTAGACATTGGGTCCTTGGTGGGTTTACGTAGTTAAGCGGGGACCAAAGCCGAAATCGCAGAACACGGTTTACAAAGTCTAGCAACGGCGGGCAGTTTCGAGCAAAAAGGTAGGTTGGCTTTCGACTTGACGGTGCGGTCGGTCATTTCGGATAGTACTGTAAGTGGTGATTTCCAGCCCAACCGTTTGCGTACGCGGCTGTTGAGTTGAAGCGCAACCCAGTCCAATTTGGCTTGTGTGACATCTCGTAGGCTGACGCCTTTGGGAATGTATTGCCGGATCAGTTTGTTGACATGCTCAACTTGGCCTTTTGGGTATGGCTTGCCTGGGTCACAGGCATATAGTCGTCCGGACAATTGTTTGGGTAGGGCGCTGAATTCATAACCTTGATCCGTTGTCACGCTGAGCATCAGAATTCCCACGTTGTTGTCCTGCCATTTCGCAAATAGCGAGGCCACCTCTGCTGCGGTGCCATGACGAACCAAACCGAGCCTAACAAAGCGGCTGGCGCGATCAATGATGACCAGTATCTTATCGGGCTCATTTCGCTTACCCACAATGCTGTCGGCCTCAAGATGGCCGATAGTGTCACGCGTGTTAATGGCTTGAGGACGGTCGCGGATAGACTGCACCCCCTCGTCCTTGACCCACGGCATTTGGCCGGTGCGCCTGCCCCGCTTTTGCGTGACCGAATAGTGACGCAGTTGCTGCTGCACCAGTCGTTTGCCTGTCCTCTTCAAATAGCGATAGATTGATGAGGGGCAAAGCGTTAAGTGGTTCTCACGAATGACTTGTTCAGGCGAGTTCTTTTTGCTGACTTGTTCGCAGGCCAGTTCCCATGTTTCAGGGGAAATGGTGGGATGATTGGCTGCACTGATTTGCCCGCAGCGGTCGCGGTGAGCTTGCGCAACGGTTGCGCGATACATCGCCTTCGGGCCGCAGCGACCAATTTCACGTTCAATGGTGCTCAATGAACAGCCAATACCTAGCGCAATGAACTTGTTTGTCGCGCCCAGCCGAATGTCGTGCTCAATCTGGTATCTTTGAGCCGGGTTGAGAGTTGGCATCTAACGTTCTCCTTTAGTCTCGATAACCAAAGAGTACCGCAATGCCATCTTTCGCCCTTTGTATTCCACCTGAATTACCGTCAAGTCGAATGCAAACTTACCTAAATTGCTGAAAATGCCCGTCGATGGGTGAGTTTCTCGTTAAGTCGGCAAGTGCATTAGCCGCTGCCCCATCCGAATTTGTTTGCCAACGGTAATGTCGTCGCATAATGAGAATCCCTTCTCGGCCAGCACGATGATGGTCGAGCCGTGCTCGAACCAGCCCATCTCCTCACCCTTCTTAATGCGTGCATCACAGGCAATTTCGTTTGGACCCCGGTAGCGCAGGTGCAAAAGCACATTTAGGAAGTGAAGGCGAATGCTCGCCACTAAAATCGCCGCGACTGGCACCAACAAGATGCGTCGCCCTTGCGACTCCGTGTGAATGACCGCGCGCTCATTTTTGCAAAACAGTCCTTCCACCCGTTTCAGCGCAATCGGGTTGACGTTCCACGTATCTCCGGAGATATACGTTACGTGTGACACACGGCAATCGAGCGGAGAGTGAAAACGGTGGTACATGCTTGAGGTGAGCCTGAGCGTGACATAAGTGCCGTCACGGTACTGCTCAGCGATTGCTTCACTGCCCAACAAGTCGGCCAGCGCATAGGGAAATCCTTTGGCTTGGAAGACCTGCGTGCCTTCGATGGCTCCGCAAGCACCAACGATGGCGTCACAGGGTGAGGTCATGACGGTAGTGTCTTGGTCAATCGTTCTTGCACCATCGACTAGCTGGCGCGTGAAACAATCGTGCAGGCTGGTGAACGTTTGTTTGCGCGCGTCGCTTAAGTCCAGTTCCGCAAAACAGCGCCAGACCCAGATCGAGGCATCACGAATCAACGGCTGCTCAATTTTGCTAAACCAGCCCATGAATCGTGTCAGCAAGATTCGTGGCACCCGGTTGGTCAGCAGGAAATTCAGATCTTCCTGTTGAAACAGACGATCCCGCCAACGAGGTGCAAGCGACGGTGGCGGGGAGTGTTCGGCGTTCACAGAACTGTCAACAATTGCGCGTATATCTGTCATAACTCTTCTTCTAAGGATAGGTGATTGGATGGATACAACGATGACATTGATGGTCGCCGGTGCTGCCGCCCTGGCCGCGGCGCTGCCCCGGGCCAAGCGACGTTTGGAACTCTCGATGGCCAAGCACCCCTCGCTGGCGGGGCACTCGCGGATGGCCAAACGAGTGGCCAAAATGTTGCCCGGTTATAGCTACGACGAAGCCAAGTTTTTTGGCTCTGACGGTGCGCCGGATGATGTCGTCGCCCGCCGAAAGACCGGGCTTGCCAGGCTGTCGGCGATCTACAGTGAGCGCTTCAGCAAGTCTGTTGCACTGACGCAGCAGGCGGCCGAAAGCATTTCGGATTTGCAATTCACCGGCGCCTACCGGGTGCCGTACCAGTACAGCGCTTTCCTGCGCCAGCATCTGAAGACCGGCAGCTTTATTCAGTCGTCCGAGGGTGTCACCTTTACCGATTTGGACGGCAATGTTTTTTATGACCTCACCGGCTCGTACGGCGTGAATGTGTTCGGCGTGGATTTCTATAAAGCTTGCATGACTGAAGGCAGTGCGCGTGTTGTCGCGATGGGGCCGGTGCTTGGCGCCTACCATCCCTGTGTGGCCAGCAATGTGGTCAAGCTTCGCGAGATTTCCGGCATGGACGAAGTGTCGTTCCATATGTCCGGCACTGAGGCGGTCATGCAGGCCGTACGGCTGGCGCGGTATCACACACGCAAAACCCATCTCGTGCGCTTCTGCGGCGCCTACCACGGCTGGTGGGAGGATGTGCAGCCGGGGCCCGGCAATCCCGTTGCGCCGCGCGACACCTACACCTTGAAGGAAATGGATCGCGATACGCTGCATGTTCTCAAAACGCGCAATGACATCGCCTGTGTGCTGGTCAACCCGCTGCAGGCATTGCATCCCAATAAAAATGCGCCTGGGGATTCGTCGCTGGTCGATAGCGGCCGCAAGGCCAAGTATGACCGCGCTGCTTACGCCGCGTGGCTGCAGCAGCTGCGCGAGGTTTGCACGGCGCGCGGCATCGCGCTGATTTTTGATGAAGTTTTCGTTGGGTTTCGGCTGGCGCGCGGCGGGGCGCAAGAGTATTTTGGTGTCAACGCCGATCTTGTCACTTATGGCAAAACCCTCGGCGGCGGGTTTCCGGTTGGTGTGGTTTGCGGCAAACGTGAATGGATGCGTCGTTTTAATCCAGATCGGCCAGCGGACATTTGTTTTGCACGGGGAACGTTCAACTCGCACCCGTACGTCATGGGGGCAATGCAAGTTTTTCTGGAGAAGATTGAGACGCCCGAGATACAAGCCGTCTATGCGTCGCTGGAATCGACCTGGAATCGTCGTGCCGAGTCGCTGAACACGATGCTGCGTGAAGCAGGTTTGCCGGTTGAGGTCGCCAACATGTCGTCGATCTGGACGGTCAGTTACACCGAGCCCTCGCGTTACAACTGGATGTTGCAGTATTACCTCCGCGCAGAAGGGTTGGCATTGAGCTGGGTTGGTACCGGTCGCTTTATCTTTTCGCTCAACTACAGCGACGCTGACTTTGAGGAAGTCGCAAGACGTTTTGTTGCTGCGGCCAGCGCCATGCAGTCCGACGGCTGGTGGTGGCGTGATGCCAAACTCACCAATAAGGCCATCAAGCGCAGCATTCTTCGCGAAATGCTGGCGGAACGCTTTGGATTCTAGTCGCAACGGTTGAAGCCGGTGAGGCTGTGGAAGAGGGCGGGGCGGCGAAGTTGTAATCCGCCTCCCCGCGATGTGCCGATTTAATCGTGCCCCACTTGTGTGTGGGTCATCGGATCAATGAGCTGGCCGCGCATCAGATAAAACGGTGAGCGCCAGTAGAGCTTGATGTCATGGAACGGGTCGGTGATGATTTTGAGTGCCCATACCAAGCCGGTTGGAATATCGCGCAGAAAGAACAGATGCACGACGCGGAAGATCAAGCCACCAAGGCCGATAAAGAGCCACATCATGCCGACTTGACGCAGGAGCTCCATCGTTGATTCAGCGGGAGTGAAGTTGCCGAACAAGGTGGGGTCAAAGTACAAGGCCAGCGGGGAAACCGCCCACAGCGTCATGAGGACAACTTTGCGGCGCAAGTTGTAACCAACCTTGATGTCTTCTTTGTGCTCGTGGGTGGCCTGGTTTACATGGTCATAACCCTTTGGTTCAAAGAAGAAATGCCCAGCCTGCCGGCTCGTCATTGCCACGCCCCATGCCAGCAGAGCGGCCAAGGCGGGGTCGGTGAAGAGGAGGGCGTAAGCCACCACAAAGCTGGAAGCGCTGAGCAAGTGAAGTGATTGATTGATCCGGCTGTGGTGGTAGTAGCGATGGTCGTCCATGCGCTGGACGTGCAACTGGCGGAGTAGTTCTTTCACGGGGTCTCCTGATTGAAATTTGAATGTAACAGGGAAGCAGCGTGATGGAACTGTGACAAGTCCACGTGACGAGGCGGTGACGAGATGGTGACGGTTAATTGACAGAAATGCGACGATGCTGTCGCGGTTCTGTCACGAAAGCGTTGTCAAACGCTCGCATTATCCGCACATGAAAAATTCGGGTGACCTCATGACAAACGATCTTGTTGTTGACGAGTTGCAGGCACGGCACCGCGCGTTACGACTAGCGGTGGTGACAGAAACCTACCCACCCGAGATCAACGGTGTGGCGATGACCATCGCGCGTTTTGTTGATGGACTGCGGTTGCGTCGACATGATGTACAGCTGATCCGGCCGCGCCAAAAAAAGGGTGACGCGGCGGAAATGGAAGAGGTACTGATGCGAGGCTTGCCGATCCCGCGTTACCCGCATCTCAAAATGGGATTGCCCGCCAAGAATGCGCTGGTGAAGCTGTGGAGTATGCGCAGGCCCGACGTGGTGCACATCGTCACGGAAGGTCCGCTCGGCTGGTCCGCCTTGCAAGCGGCGATCAAATTAAAGCTGCCCGTGACATCTGACTTCCGCACCAACTTTCATGCATATAGCGGCCACTACGGCATCGGCTGGTTGCAGAAACCAATCTTTGCCTACCTCCGAAAATTCCACAACCGTACGCAATGCACCATGGTGCCGACGGAGTCGTTGCGTCGCGAGTTGCAAGCGATGGGTTTTCACAACCTTCGTGTGGTCGCGCGCGGGGTCGATACCGAGTTGTTCCATCCCGCCAAGCGCGACGCGCAACTTCGATGGTCATGGGGTGCGGGTGCGGCCACGCCGGTCGCGATCTATGTCGGGCGTCTTGCCTCCGAGAAAAACTTACGGGCACTGATTGCGGCTTATGAAGCTATGCGCGCCGTCCGGCCGGATATGAAGCTGGTATTGGTCGGTGACGGCCCGGCGCGGCGCGACCTTGAAGCGCAGATCCCCGGCGCAACATTTGCCGGATTGCAACGCGACGAAGCGTTGGCGCGGCACTACGCGTCTGGCGACATCTTTCTCTTCCCGAGTATCACCGAGACTTTCGGAAACGTGACGCCGGAAGCCATGGCGAGCGGCCTGACGGTGCTGGCCTTTGAATACGCCGCCGCCGCCCAACTAATTCGTTCTGGCGAGAGTGGCTGCTTGGTACCTTACGACAACACAGATGCGTTTGTTGCGGCAGCCGCAAATCTTGCGCGCGATTGGCCGCAAGCCAAAGCCATGGGTGCAAACGCACGACTTGTTGCTGAGCAACTCGGTTGGGAGCGGTTGGTCGAAGAACTTGAGGCCGTGTTCCATCAGGCCGCGCAAACAGTGCCCGCCTCGCAAGCAATTCTGGTGACATACCCGCAGAACGCTTCAGCGTGACGACACATTACGCCCGCTGCACGTAGGCGCACGTAGAAGGTTGCGACGTGGAAGGCTCGGTTGTCACCAATGTGCTGCTACCCGGTGCATTGGCACTCATCATGTTTGGTCTTGGGCTGTCGCTGACGGTTGAAGACTTTTTGCGCGTCGTCAGAATGCCCAAGGCAGTCTTGGTTGGACTCTTCGCCCAAACATTCTTGTTGACCTTTGTCTGCGCCATGGTGTGTTTATGGCTCGCGCTGCCGCCTGATCTCGCGATCGGCATGATGCTACTTGCCGCCGCACCCGGGGGTGCCTCGGCCAATGTGTTCAGCCATCTGGCGCACGGTGACTTGGCACTCAACATCACCTTAACCGCCATTAACAGCGTGCTTGCGCTCGTCACGTTGCCAATCATCGTAAGTCTGTCATTTGCCTATTTCAAGGCCGCTGATCAAGTGGTACCGCCGCCCTTTGCGAAAATCGTCGAAGTTTCGCTGGTGGTGTTGCTGCCTGTTGCGGCGGGCATGTTGGTGCGCGCCCGTGCGCATGAGTTCGCTTCACGTGCGGAACGCTTGGTGCGTGTGACATCAGTGGTTGTGCTGGCGACGTTTAGCGTCATCGCCATCTGGAAAAATAGCGAAGCACTTCAGGCGCATGCGCAACTGGTGGGGGCGGCGTGTATCTTGTTTAATCTGCTATCGATGTTGATCGGTTATGCGCTGCCCCGAGCGCTCGGGCTGTCGACCGCACAGGCGATTGCGGTGGCGATGGAGGTCGGCATCCACAATGCCGCGCTGGCAATCTATATCGCCATCAACGTACTCGGCGACGGCGTGTATGCCATCCCCGCCGCAGTTTATTCGGTTGTCATGTTTGTGACCGCAACTGTTGTTACAGGTTGGATGGCGCGCAAGCCGCTTTCTTTCTAGTGGTGTTCATAAAGCAGCGGCACAATAAATGGCGAATTAAAATTGAAAGTCCTTTATCGGCGGACGTTTCAGAGCAAAAATGCCCGAAAACGCCCGCTGGTCGGTCACTTTGCTGAATTTCGAGAATGTGCCACCGCTGTCATGTATCCGTCACCGCAGGACGCGATGATACGAGGATTTGTTGAGCGGCGGTTCGAGTGCGCGCAGTACTTCTTACTTTGCTTGTCATAGTTTTGGGTGTTGGCAGTGCATTCGCCACGGTTGTGGGAGACCCGGCGGAAGGCAGGGTGCGTTTCCTCGCTTTTTGTTCTGGCTGCCACGGCGTTCCGCCGGACCATCGGGCGATGCAGGCGGCCGGTAACCCCGATGCGTTGTCGTCCGCACTAAATTCCGTTAGTGGAATGGGTTTTCTTGTGCCCTTGATCAGCCGTGACGATATCAACAACATCGCGGCCTACCTGGGTGATGCTCCTCTGAATCAGGCTGTGACGGCGGTGAACATTCAAGGTAGCGGAAGCGGGTTTGTCATCTCCACGCCAGCGGGAATCAATTGTGGTGCGCTGTGTGTGTGGAACTTTGCGCCCAACACATCGGTGGTGTTGCAGGCTGTGCCAAAGATCGGGTCAACATTCGCGGGGTGGTCGGAGGGTTGTACGGGCACGGCAGAATGTCGAGTCTCGTCCTCTCAGGCAAGAACCGTGACCGCTCGATTTGAGCGCAACGGTCCGTTGCGTGACTACAGCGGTATGTGGTGGGTGGGACCGTCTGAGAGCGGCTGGGGCATCGCGATTAACCAGCGGGCGGAATCCGGGCAGCAGTTCAACAAACTTTATGCCTATGACGATCAGGGCCAGCCGGTTTGGTACTCGATGCCGGCTGGCCAGTGGAGTGAAAACTTTGCGGTGTATCGCGGGCCACTGTATCGGCCGCGGAGTGCATCGCTGGATCGTTATGACGCGACACAACTCCAGCTCGGTGCGGCGGTTGGCGAGCTAACACTGCGATACATTGATGCTGATCGCGCAGAAATGAGTTATCGCATCAACGGTATCAGCGCGACTAAGACACTCAGCCGACAGCTCCCCGGTGACAGCAGTGCCGATGCACCGTTCGGGTTGGAAGTGCGTTGGCGGCCAGCGTGCCAATTTTGTCGGGACAATCGCGCAGCCGCACCAGCACAAGTGGGGGGGCTTTGGTGGGGAGAAAGTGCAGAGGACGGCTGGTCAGTTTCTATCGCACCGCAGCGAGCCAGTTTTTTTGCTATCTGGTTTACGTTTGCGCTTGACGGTAGCCCGACTTGGTACGTAATGCCAAGTGGCGGCTGGCTTGGTAGCCGATATTCCGCAACGATGTTCCGCGTACAAGCAGGTCCGTGGCTGGGACGGGTCTACGACCCGACAAGGCTGATCATGTCGCCTGTTGGTAGTGTCTCGTTTGACGTTGGATCCAGCGGGGACATGCGTTTTACGTACCGTTTTGATTCCGGCGTCTTTACCAATCTTGTGCAGTCAAAAAATCTGGCGAGGCGTACTTTTTAGCGCGGCCCGGTTGCCGGCGGCACCGATTAAAAAAGCCGCACCTCGCGGTGCGGCCTTTCTGTTTCTCTAGCGCTACTTGGCGATAACTAGCTAAACGCCGATTACGCCGCCATCTATACGGGTAATGACAATCGTGGCGCTGCGTGGGCGTGCATTGCCACCATCCGGCCAGTAGCTGCCGTAGGTGCGGGTGGTGAAGTTTGGCGCGGTGTCCTCACCAGGATGCTGGATATTCACAAACATGGTGCGGTAGTCAGGCGTTTGGGTAACACCGGTGATTTCGGCTTCTTTCGGTCCAACCAAGAAGCGGCGCAGGTTGGTCTCGGTCGTTGCCGATGCTGCACCGATGTAGGTGGTCACCGCCTTTGTGTTGGTACCGTCGGTGTTTGTAACAGTAATCGGGCCGCCATCGCGTACTTGGCCGGGAATGGCCGCGAGCATCATGCAATTGGTGACGTCGGTGTATGCCCCGTCATCGGTTTGAATCCACAGGATGCCATTACCACCAAACCAAAGACCATCCGGGCTGGACATATCGTTGGCCGCCGTGAGGTTGGAAAGATTGACCGTACGTGGATCCGTACCGGCACGGGCACCGAACAAGTAGATGTCCCAGTTGAAGGCAACAGCCGTGTTGCTGCCATTGAGTTCTGCAAAGCGGATGATGTGGCCATTGGGGTTGCCGCGTTGCGCGGTGCCGTTGGTGCGTGGATCGTTGTAGGAACGTGGATTCGCCGCATCTGTCAGGGCCACGCTACGCAACGTGCTGTTGTTGTTTGTCAGCGTGATGTAGACGTTGCCATTAAAGGGGTCCACTGCGCCCCACTCGGGGCGGTCCATCTTTGTTGCACCAGCGGCATCGGCGGCCAAACGAGCGTTAATCAACACGTCTGCTTGATTGGCAAATGCGTATGTTGTGTTGGTGCTGGTGATGTTGCCCACACCAAAACGAAGCTCCAGCCATTCACCTAGGCCATCGGCGTTGAATCGAGCAGCATAGAGCTTGCCGTCGTCAAGGTACTTATCACCTGCAGCCATACCACGCGTTGCATCTGCCGGATCCCAATTGGCGTTCGATACGTATTTATAGATGTACTCACCGCGCGAGTCACAACCCATATACCAGACCAGCGGTTGTCCCGCGGTCACCTTACCGACCCAAGCGCCTTCGTGGGCAAAGCGGCCCATTGCGGTACGCTTCTTCGGCGTAGATGTCGGGCTGTACGGATCAATTTCCACGTTCCAACCGAACGTATTCGGTGCATTGCGGAAATCATCACTGCCGTCAGCAGAGGTGCCAAGACGCTCGGCATTCCAGCGCGAGAAAACGGTATCGTTAGGATCGGCTGCAGTTGCGGTAGCCCAGCCTTCACGACCATTGCCAGCGACGCCGTAACGAGCGAAGGACGTCAGCTCTTTGGCGGTACGCTTAGGGTTATCGACGGCGGTCACGCGGCGGAAATAACCGGCCCAGTTTTCTTCGCAGGCAAGATAGGTTCCCCATGGCGTGGTGCCGTGCGCGCAATTGTTGGCGGTACCACGGGTACGGGTGCCGTTAGGTGAATGTTTTGTGATCATGAAGCTGCTGCCCGCAGCAGGCCCCGACAAAATCGTATCGGTGATCGTTGTAATGCGGCGGTTAAAGCTCGAATTGCGGACGTAGCTCCATGTACCGTTGGCGGCTTTGGCGATTTCCACAACCGCAACGCCCATCGCGTTCATTTCCTTGATGCACTCATCAGGAACCGTACGTACGCCGCTGACCAATGTGACGCCGTTGGCATGGAGGAGTGCAGGCGTCAGCGCCTCGTGGTTGATACACATGAGTCCACGCGTCGAGGAGTTTGCATCGCGTGTGCCGGTGGCGCTGAGGCCGTAGTAGTCCATACCGTCGTGGTGGTCGCCAGCGCGGAACTCGAAAGAAGCGCCGGGCTCAGTGCCGTCGTTGCGGTAGTCGGGGGTCGCTGCATTCAGCGGATCGCCCAGACGAAATAACACGGAAGCTTGGTACCCCGGCGGGACGGTAACGACGTCAGCAAGTGACTTTGACACGGCTGGAAAGCCGAGTGCGGACACTTTGCCGACCGGTGGAGTGGTCGGGGTCGGTGCGGGTGTCACAGGCGCGGGGCTGCTGGAGTCACTACTACCGCAACCCGTGAGCGACATGAAGGAAAGTGCGGCTGCGCCAGCGCCTGTGGCCATCAAACGGCGACGATTCGGATTAGCGAGATTCTGTTCGACGATATCGTCGATGTGAGCATTGTTGGAGAGATTCGTAACGACATCTTCTTCGCGTTTGTCATATGACATGTGTTGCGCCCCTATATTTGTGTTTGCGAGATAGCAAATCACAATTTAGAAACACTACGTGACAGCCGTATGAAGGATTTGTGAAACCCTTGATTGTCGGGGAGGTTCCAAATGAAAACGCCAGCGTGGCGCTGGCGTTTTTTTGGGAGCCCAGAACGGCTTAGCCAAAACGACCCGTAATGTAGTCTTCGGTTTCTTTTTTCTTTGGCTTGATGAACAACTCATCGGTAACGCCGTACTCGACCAAATCACCCAGATACATGTAGGCGGTGAAATCCGATACACGCGCCGCCTGCTGCATGTTGTGAGTCACGATGGCAATGGTGTAGTCCTGCTTTAATTCGTGCAGCAATTCTTCGACCTTCGCCGTCGAGATCGGGTCAAGCGCGGACGTTGGCTCATCAAGCAACACGACTTCCGGCTTTACGGCAACGGCGCGTGCGATACAAAGGCGCTGTTGTTGACCACCGGACAACGACAGACCGCTCTGTTTCAGTTTGTCTTTGACCTCACCCCAGATAGCCGCTTTGTTCAATGCCCATTCAACGCGTTCATCCATTTCTGCTTTGGACAGCGATTCATAGAGCTTAACGCCAAACGCAATGTTGTCGTAAATGGACATCGGAAACGGTGTTGGCTTCTGAAACACCATGCCAACTTTAGCCCGCAGCAAATTCAGATCCTGCGACTTATCGAGGACGTTTTTGCCGTTCATGATGATCTCGCCTTCGGCACGTTGCCCAGGATAGAGGTCGTACATTCGGTTCAAGGTGCGCAACAGAGTGGATTTTCCGCAACCAGATGGCCCGATGAAGGCTGTCACCCGGCGCTCTAAGATCTCAAGGTTGATGTTCTTCAGGCCCTGAAAGCTGCCGTAGAAGAAATTGAGATTACGAACCGATATCTTCGACGTAGGCGTGACGGGCGTTTCGTATGGTTGCAGGACTGCGTTCATATAGGTCTCGTCAACAACAGCGTTAGTTGGAGCGCTGGCGGAATATCACGCGGGTGATGATATTGATCGCCAGCACGGAGAAGGTGATGAGCATAGCACCTGCCCAGGCCAGCTCAACCCAGTTCTCAAACGGGCTCATGGCAAATTGGAAGATGACCACGGGCAGATTCGCCATCGGTGCATTCAAGTCGCTCGACCAGAACTGGTTGTTGAGTGCCGTGAATAGCAGTGGGGCTGTTTCTCCGCTAATACGCGCTACTGCGAGCAGAATGCCGGTAATGACGCCACTACGCACTGCACGCAAGGCGACATAGCTCACTACCTTCCACTCGGGTGCGCCGAGGGCTGCCGCAGCTTCTCGAAGGCTAGCCGGAACGAGTATCAACATGGTTTCCGTGGTGCGAACGATCACCGGGATGGCGATGATGGCAAGTGCGATTGCACCGGCAAACGCTGAAAAATGTTGGACGCGGGCAACATAGATTGTATAGACGAACAATCCAATGATGATTGAGGGGGCAGACAACAGAATGTCATTGACAAATCTTGTGGTGGGAGCCACCCAGCCGGTCTTGCCAAACTCAGCGAGGTAGATTCCCGCAAGAATACCGATCGGAGTGGCGATCAGCGTACCGATGGTCACCATGACCACACTACCAAAGATGGCGTTCAGCAGGCCACCGGGGCTTCCGGGTGAAGGTGTCATTTGTGTGAAGACCGCAAGATTGAGTCCGCCGATTCCCTTGATTACCAGCGTGGTAAGAATCCAAAGCAGAAAAATCATCCCGCTCGCCATCGCCGCCAGCGAAAGAAAGAGGGCGAGGCGATTGGTGAATACTCGCTTACGGTATAGCGTTGATGTCGGTGACGCTGACGACGCGACGGTTGGCGATTGCATGCTCATGTGCGTGATCCCTCGCCTTTTGAAAGTTGCAACAGCATTAACTTTGCAAGTGAAAGCACGACGAATGTGATGATGAAGAGCACCAATCCAATTGCTATCAACGCTGATATGTGGCCGCCATCACCCGCTTCGGCGAACTCGTTGGCAATGGTTGATGCGATAGAGGCACCTGGTTCAAACAAGGACGCTGCAATCTTGGGTGTGTTTCCGATGACAAACGTCACGGCCATGGTCTCGCCCAACGCGCGCCCCAAGCCCAACATTGTGCCGCCGACGACACCTGCCTTGGTGTACGGCAGAACGATATTGCGGACAACTTCCCAAGTTGTTGCACCCAGTCCGTATGCAGACTCTTTCAAGACCGGTGGAACGATTTCGAACACATCACGCATCACGGAAGCAATAAACGGGATAACCATGACGGCCAGAATAATGCCTGCTGAGAGCATACCGATACCCATCGGCGCGCCCTGAAATAGCTGGCCGATGAGTGGAATATCACCAGCGTATTTCGTCAAAAATGGTTGTACGTATTGCGCAAATAGCGGCGCAAACACAAATAGTCCCCACATGCCGTAGATGATGGATGGGATGGCGGCCAACAATTCGACGGCGGTACCAAGCGGTCGCTTAAGCCAGATTGGACACAGTTCGGTGAGAAATATGGCGATGCCGAAACTGACCGGAAAGGCGATAAGCAGTGCAATAAAAGATGTGACGACGGTGCCGTAGATGGCGTTCGCGGCACCGAAGGTGTTGGTGACCGGATTCCACTCGCGGCTGGTTAGAAAGCCAAAGCCGAATTTCTCAAAGACCGGGTAGGCACCCAGGACGAGCGAGGTGATGATCGCGCCCAATAACAGCAGTACAAACAGCGCAAAACTGAGTGTCGTCTTTCGAAAGGCGACATCCTGAATACGTTGCCTGACGAGACGCGCCGCGATTTGACGTTGTTGTTCTTCAGTCGACACGTAGGTCTCTTTGCGTGTGTTGCCAGCCATCGGGCCAGTCTCGGTCAGACTCATGACGGAACCTTATTCTAGCGGGTGCAGCATTTAGCGTCATTAAGGCCATTTAGACGACATGAGCTGCGCGAGCAAACCTCGCGACAGCCCACATCAACGACCGCTTATGATCGTTACTTCCAGAGAGCCTGTCCGTTCGGACCTTTAACTTCAGCTTTCCACAGATTGCGTATCAGTGTCTCAACCACTGGCGGCATTGGTACGTATTCGAGTTCAAGCGCGGCCTTGTCACCGTTGGTCAACGCCCAGTCGAAGAACTTCATCACGGCCAAGCCTTTGTCGGCGTTGGTCTGGTTCTTGTACATCAAGATGAATGAGGCACCGGTGATCGGGTAGGCATCCTTGCCTGCTTGGTTGGTCAACACCACACCCATCCCCGGGGTTTTGTCCCATTCTGCTCCAGCGGCAGCGGCTTGGAAAGTCGCGTCGTCAGGTTGCACAAATGTACCGGCTTGATTGCGGAGCGCAGTGTGCGACATTTTGTTTTTCTTGGCATACGCATACTCTACGTAGCCGATCGAGCCTTTAATGCGCTGTACATAGGCCGAAACACCTTCGTTACCTTTACCGCCCACACCTTCCGGCCAAGACACGGCATTGCCCACGCCGACTTTGGTCTTCCACTCCGGGCTGACTTTCGAGAGGTAATCAACGAACAGGAAGGTTGTGCCCGAGCCGTCGGAACGGCGGACCACGGTGATTGCTTCAGCTGGCAGTTTTACGCCTGGGTTCAGGGAGGCAATTGCCGGGTCATTCCACATCTTGATTTTGCCAAGATAGATGTCGGCAACAACCGGGCCGGTTAAACGCATCGCGCCTGGAGCGACACCTTCAAGATTTACCACCATCACCACACCACCAATGATAGCTGGGAACTGAATCAGGCCGTCCTTTGCCAATTGCTCGCCATTCAAAGGCGCGTCGGTTGCGCCGAAATCAACAGTTTTTGCCTGAATCTGACGAACGCCGGCACCAGAGCCAATCGACTGGTAGTTCATGTTGAAATTCGAGGTCTTCTTATAATCTTCCGCCCATTTGGCATAGATTGGGAACGGGAAAGTCGCGCCTGCGCCGGTAATGTCAACCGCGCTTGCAATGCTCGCGAACGTCATGCTGACGGCCGCGATGGAACCGGTGAGGATAGTTTTCAGCTTCATTTTGTGCTCCAGATTGAGGTTGCCCTAACTAACAGATTTTTGTAGTGCTGACTTTACGAACCAATTGTGACGACTTCATGACAGCCCGGCCAACGATCTTTCAAAGGCTGACTTACGGCTGAAACATCCTTGTTTGAACATTCATCATGGATCTCATTTTGTGGCGCCACGCGGATGCTGTCTCGGTCGAGCACGGAGACGACCTTTCTCGCAAATTGAGTGGCAAAGGGCGGAAACAGGCAACCCAAATGGCGAATTGGCTGGAGCCGCGCTTGGCCGATAGCACGAGGGTGTTTAGCGGCCATTGGAAACGAGATATCGAGACTGCGGAAGCGTTGACGGGCATGTCGGGCCGAAAATTGACCATTAAACCGGAACTTGGCTCGAATGCCGATGTGGCGCACCTGCTCGCTGCCGTAGACTGGCCTGAAAATCGGCATCCTGCGGTTATCGTCGCGCATCAGCCGACGATTGGTCGCTTAGTGTCGTTTTTATTGTTTGGCGAAGAGTGCGAAATCGCGGTGCGTAAAGGCTCGATTTGGTGGCTGACGAATCGGCGTCGGGGCGATGGTGCTGAGGGGCGAGACGCACGCCCGGTCGTACTACGAGCCGTCATTTGTCCCGACCTGCTATAGGCATTGCTTCCATAGAAAGCGTGGCCCCGGTACTGCGGGTGAATACCAGCCACCCACTATGTTGCTTGTTTCGATAAGAGCGGCAGCGGTAACTGTGTGCCACCGATTGTTAATGCACTTTGCTCGACCGCTTTGGCGTTGCGCCAAGCTTCAATATCGAGCCAGCTAATGAGGCGCAGTTCGCCGTCTGCAGTTTCAACTAACGCCGATAGACTTTCCACCCAATCGCCGTCATTGCAGTAGGTGATGCCGTCGATGTCGCGAATTTCTGGATGATGGATATGTCCACAAACGACGCCGTCAAGCTGACGCCGTTTTGCCTCTCGGGCAACCGCTTCCTCAAAGGCGTTGATATAGCTGACCGCATTTTTAACGCGGTGTTTTAAGTATTGCGATAGTGACCAGTAGGGAAGTCCCAGCGCACGCCGGACGCGGTTCAGGCGGCGGTTCAGCTCGAGGGATATGCCATACAACATATCACCTAAGTGGGCGAGCCACTTGGCGCACTGAACCACGGCGTCGAATTGATCGCCGTGCAGGATCAATAGTCGTTTCCCGGTCGCCGTAGTATGTACCGCCTCATCAACAATTTCGATATCGCCGAAGGCAAGCCCCAAGAAGTGTCGCGCAAACTCGTCGTGGTTGCCCGCTACATACGTCACACGGGTGCCCTTGCGCGCTTTGCGCAGAATTTTTTGCACCACGTCGTTGTGCAAGCGATGCCAGTACCAGCGTCGCGCAAGTTGCCAGCCGTCAATGATGTCTCCGACAAGATAGAGCTGCTTGGACTCAGTGTGCTTTAGAAACTCCAGCAATAGCTCAGCCTGACAACCGCTGGTGCCAAGGTGGATGTCTGAAATCCAGATAGTGCGGAAGTGGAGCGTTGCAGCGTTGTCTCCCCCCGCCTCTTGCTCGGTCGACGGGGGCGGGCTGCCAAAGGGGAGATTACCCGACGGGGGTGCAGTCAAGTGCGGTCGTTGCACGGTGGCGCTTTGCGGGATGCCGTCAAACACAATTGCCCCTTTAGTCGGTGGTTTGACCAATGCTAGCGAGCGAACACTTACCTTTTGTGACGTAAGTACTTCAGCGGCATGACAGCTTGGTCGTTTGCAATTGAACGCTAGGCCGATTCCGGCTCATTTTCAGGTGGGCGGTTGTTGTGCAGAAAAAGATGTAAATGACAGTTTTGTGTCAGCACTTGACCGCTACAATTCCCTCCCGTGATTTCTTGCACGTAAATTGATGAGTCAACACCAATATGAACAACATTAAGAAAGTCGCACAGTACATCGTGGCAAACCCCGACACCATCGAGACAAAGGCGTTGCTTGAACTCGCCGTTGCACTCGAAACTAACGCGCCGTATGAACTGAATAAGCTCTACAACATGAGCCGGGAGCAGTTCAAACTCGCCCTCGGTTTAATCGAAGATTGGCGGTTAGATCGACACTACCTGTCGAAGCTGCGATTGCTTGATCACGCTGAGATCAACCAGGTTCCAAGTTTTCAGTAGCCGAACCTACTAGCGCCAACGCGCGAAGCCCCACCCGATGTTGGCTTCGCGCGTTCTATTTTTTCTTTCGAGGCTGAGCGCCCGCTGCTAAGCAGCTCGGTCGACGGCCATAAAGTGTTTTGCGTACGCGCCCGACATACGGCTGATCGGCAGGAGTACAAACAAGTCAGCGGTATTGAAGTCCGCATCCCACGCTGGCGCACCACAAATCCACGCGCCGAGGCGGCTATAACCCTTGATCAGCGCCGGGATGCGCGCTCTCGCAATCGGGACGACCCGCGAAACTTGGTCTGACCCGGGAACTTGGTCGGTTGTAGCGGGGGTGAGTGGATAGGGATTCTTTGGGAAAACCCGATACTCGGCTGGTGCCAAGCTTGTCGCCGCCATGTGATCATAGACGGCTAACGCGTTGTCGTGTCCGTCTGACAGCGGAATACTCGCGCAGCCAATCACGTATTCGTAGTCGTTCTCCAACATGAATCGCGTCAGGCCCGACCAAAGCAGCATGATGACCGAGCCGGAACGAAACTCGGGGTGGATACATGCACGCCCCACCTCCGCAGTGGTCGGTCGGATATTTTTCAGGCGCGCCAAATCAAACTCGCTGTCCGAATAGTAGCCGCCGCGGCGCATGGCGGTTTCCGGCCGCATGATGCGGTAACAGCCGACCAGCAAATCGCTGGCGGTGTCGCGAACAATGAGATGCTCGCAATCCGCATCGTACTGGTCAACATCATGTTCTGCAAGTGCCGCCTTTGCGTTGATTGACGCGCCCAGTTCTTCAAAAAAAACCTGATAACGAAGGCGCTGTGCTTCGCATACTTCCCGTTCGGTGCGTGCGATCGAGACCTGGTAGCGATCCTTTTTCCTTGCGGACACGAGATACCGTTGTACGTTCAACATACTGCCTCCGATGTCGTTTGGGCTGCTACAAGATTACGAAGTCGAGGTTTCGCGCATGTTGCGGTTTGGTGATGTTTGTATGACATCGCGCCGCCAAAAAAGAACGGCGAACCTAGGTTCGCCGTTTGGAAAAGCCACCGACGCTGATACTCAGTCTCGCTGAGCGGACCGGTGGGAGGAGGCCAGTGGAAATGATCTCTGCGTTTTGTGACATGCCGATGACACGTCGTGATTTCATCGCAGCTTATTAGTGAGCGGTGTGGGGCAGCACCGACAAGAACGATGATGTAGGAGCCAATCACATAGTGAATTAGAATTCTGTAAAGCCTGCTTCCCCGCCCATTCGCCATTTGCCTTAGGTGCCCGCAAAGCCCAAGATGTCAAAGCAACTATTTCGCCAAGAAGCAATCGACGCACAGCGGGAGAAGTTTTTCGGTGAGGCGACTGATGCCCGTCCGTTGCCGATGTGGGCGTTCACCGCACTGGCGGGCGGGGTCGCGTTGTTGGTAATCGCCGTGGGAATCTGGGGGCAGTACACCCGTCGGGAGCGGGTTGAAGGCTTCCTTGCTTCAGACACCGGTGCCGCGAGGGTGTCGTTTTCCGATGCCGGACGCATCGCCGAACTTTTGATCAACGAGGGCGATGTAGTCACCAAAGGCATGCCGATGGCAAGAGTGTCCTTTGAGCGGGCCACCGGGCGGACGCCTTCGACAGCCGCAGTGGTCGCCAGCGAACTAGGGCAGCGTCGCGAGTCGCTGGAGCGCGAACAAGCGCAGATTCGCGAACTAGGTGCCCAACAGGTCACGCAAATCCGCCGACGCGTTTTGGATCTACAGAACGAAATGAGCCAGCTCGACCGCGAGAGCCGTTTGCAGGAGCGACGCCTTGCCTCCGCGCGTGAACAAGCCCAAAAATTTGAGGATCTCGGCAGGGAAAAATTCGCCTCAGAAATCATGGTTCGTCAAAAACGCGACGAGGTGACCGATCAAGAACTGAAGGTGCAGTCGCTAAAGCGCTCCCGCGCAACGCTGGAGCGGGATCTTGCCGCCGCAAAACTGGACGGCCCGGCTGCTGAACTCAAGGCGAGGGCGCAGGCTGATCAGTTATCGCGTCAAATCTCCGAGCTACAGCAGGCGTTGGCGCAAGAAGACGCAAAACGCGAGTCGTTGATCCTCGCTCCCATCGACGGTATCGCCACCAATATCGCGGTGAGTGTCGGGCAGTCGGTCGCGGCGGACGCGAGTTTCGCGACGATCCTACCCAAAGGCAGCATGTTGCGCGCAGAGTTGCTGGTTCCGACACGAGCCATTGGCTTCATCAGCAAAGGGCGCGAAGTGGTGATGCGTTATGAGGCCTTCCCCTATGCACGCTTCGGCCAGTACCGCGGGGTGGTGCGGGATATCAGCCAAGCAGTTTGGTCACCCGGCGAGAAGGTCGGGCCGCTCGTCATCAAGGAGCCGGTTTACCGCGTCACCGTCGCACTTGATAAGCAGACAGTCACCGCCGGGACCCAGGAGGTGGCGTTGAAGTCGGGCATGTTGGTGAATGCCGATATCTTGTTAGATAAACGCACCCTGCTCGAATGGTTGTTTGAGCCGGTGATGCAATTGCGCGGGAGATTCTGATGGCGATCAGCATCTTCTCTGCGCTGCGCCGACGCGTGCCGATGACTCTGCAGTCCGAGGCACCCGAGTGTGGGATTGCGTGCGTGGCGATGATTGCAACATTTCACGGCCATCAAACCGATCTGCTCGCGATGCGAACACGATTGTCCCCGTCGCTCAAGGGAATCACGCTCAAACAAGTCAGCCAGGTGGCGGAGACCATGGGCTTGGCTTCGCGCGGTGTAAAGGCAGACTTGCCAGCCCTTGGCAAACTGCAACTGCCGGCGGTGTTGCACTGGGACATGAATCATTTTGTGGTGTTGACCGAGGTGTCGGCCAAGACGATTACCGTTCACGACCCTGCGCTCGGTGTTCGCAAGATGACGTTTGCCGATGCTGGCAAACACTACACGGGTGTGGCGATGGAGTTCACACCGACGCCGAGTTTTTCAAGGATTGATGATCGCAAACAAGTTAGCGCAACACAGCTCTTGTCGGTTGGCTCGGGGCTGGGTGGGGCTGTCGCGCAACTCGTACTTTTATCGTTTGCCATCGAAGTATTCGCAATTGCGATGCCGTTTTTCCTGCAGCTGACGGTTGATCGCGTGTTGGTCGGGCGCGACCGCGATTTCCTGACAGTGCTCGGCGTGGCATTCATTGCGCTGGTGGTGATGCAAGTTGTGGTGACAGGTGTCCGCGCTTGGGTGGGCGTTTATCTTTCCACGCGCTTCAATTTGCGCTTACTGACCGTTCTGTTCAATCATCTACTGCGGTTGCCTCTCGGATGGTTTGAGAAGCGCAACGTCGGTGACATCGTCAGTAAATTCAGGAGCGTTGACGCCATCCAAAAGACGCTGTCGACCACGTTTGTTGAGACATTCATCGACGGCGTGATGGTGTTGATCACGCTTGGTGTCATGGCTTACTACAGCCTGATGCTGACGGGTGTGGTGCTGGGCGCAGCCGCCTTGTACGCGTTGCTGAGATGGGTGCTCTTTTACCCGCAGCGCAACGCTACCGATGAACAGCTCGCGCATGAAGCCAAGGCGTCAACCCACTTTATTGAGACGTTGCGCGGCATGATGGCCATTAAGCTCAATATGCGTGAAAACGAGCGACGCGTTGCCTATCAAAACCTGGTGGTGGAACATATCAACGCCAACGTCAACGTGCAGAGTGTTGGGATCTTCCAGCGCGGCGGACAAGCCCTGATTTTTGGCATCGAAAGTGTCATCGTTGTGTGGCTGGCCGCTCTGCTGGTGATGGATGGCAGGTTCTCGGTCGGAATGTTGTATGCGTTTATTGGCTTCAAGTTGGTATTTCTGTCGCGGGTGAACAACCTGATCGAAAAATGGAATGAATTTCGTATGCTCGATTTGCACGCGGAGCGGATTGCCGATATCGCCCTGGCCGAGCCCGAAGCGGGCGGTGCGACGATTTCGAGCGTGGCCGCAACGACACTTGGCACCAAAGAGCCGCTAAAAATTGAGGCGAAAGACCTGGGCTATGCGTATGGACCCGAGGGATTTGCGTTCCGCAACGTCAATCTGGAGATCGGTCCAAATGAGTCGGTGGCGTTGGTTGGGCCTTCGGGTTGCGGCAAAACAACGCTATTGAAAGTATTGCTGGGCCTGTTGCCGCCGACGGAGGGGCAGGTGATCGTCAACGGGCGTGACTTGAAGGATTGGGATATGGCGCAATACCGCGCGCTGATTGGGGCGGTGATGCAGGATGATCAGTTATTTATCGGCTCCATTGGCGACGCGATTGCATTCGGTGGAGAGTTCGATATGGCCGCGATCCAAGCCTGCGCGGAAGCGGCGGATATCCATGCGGACATCGAAAAAATGCCAATGGGATATTCAACCTTTGTTGGCGCGTTGGGTTCATCGCTTTCCGGCGGACAAAAACAACGGGTGCTCCTCGCACGCGCGCTTTATCGCCGTCCGTCAGTGCTGTTCCTTGACGAGACCTTGGATCAGGTCGATTCATCGCAGGAAGCGCACATCCGCACCAAAATCAAAGAACTCGTTCCGGCTGTCGTCATGGTGAGCCATCGACCGGAGTCGATTGTCAGTTCCAGACACGTGCCGATAGCCGCATAGTTCGATGGCGCTGTACTCATTACGCCGCCGCCGGGCTACGCGCATTCAATTCAGAAACGAGTACTGGCTAAAAAATACCACTCGCGGCTCTTGGCTAAGATCTCTAGTAGATGAGAGAGGAGTGTTAGCCCGAATTTCGGCGCTCGATTGACCTCCTGCTTTGGGCAATCGTTAGGCGTCCCTGAGCCCGCAATTGTCTGCCGAAGGCTTTTGCCGCTATAATCTATGTCTTTGTCAGATTTAGGCAATTTCAGGGAATTTTGACGAAATGCCGAAAGAAATACGTCAGCGATTTGTCGTTGGAAACTGGAAGCTGAACGGCAATTTGGCGGCAAATGCAGCGTTGCTCGATGCTTGTTTATCCGCTGAAACGCAGCCAGGGAAGGTATTGGGCGTCTGTGCGCCGTTCCCCTACTTAGGGCAATTGCAGTTGGCGCTAGCCAAATCGGAGGTTCGATATGGCGCGCAGGATGTGAGCCGTTTTGACAAAGGTGCCTTTACGGGTGAAGTTTCTGCGTCAATGGTCGCTGAATTTGGCTGCCAGTTGGCGCTGGTGGGGCACTCTGAGCGCCGGGCGTTGTTTGGCGATTCAGATGAGGCGGTCGCGGAAAAGTTTGGACGCGCCAAGCAGGCGGGGCTGACACCGATTTTGTGTGTCGGTGAGACGCTTGCCGAGCGTGAAGCGGGCATCACGGAAGTTGTTGTCGCTCGGCAAGTCACCGCGGTGGTGCAGAAGGTTGGCGTTGAAGCGTTGGCTGGTGCGGTGTTGGCCTATGAGCCAGTTTGGGCGATCGGTACCGGCAGAACAGCCTCCCCCGCACAGGCGCAGGAAGTACATGTTTTTTTGCGGGGTTTCGTCGCAAAACATTCGGTTGAAATCGGGAGCACGCTGCCAATCTTGTACGGTGGCAGCGTGAAAAAGAGTAACGCGGCTGAGCTTTTTGGGCAGCCGGATATCGACGGTGGTTTGATCGGTGGCGCGTCGTTGGTCGCCGATGAATTTTTAGGGATTTGGCAAGCGTTGTAGGCGCGACCAAATCAAGACTGAAGACTGAGGAAATAGCAATGTTGGCTTCGATTATTTTGACGCTGCACGTGTTGGTGGCGATCGCAATTGTGGTGTTGGTTCTGGTGCAGCATGGCAAGGGCGCTGACATGGGTGCTGCGTTTGGTACGGGTTCAGCGGGCAGCTTGTTTGGCTCGTCAGGTGCGGCGAATTTCTTGTCGCGATCGACGGCGGTGTGCGCGACGCTGTTCTTTTTGACCAGCCTCGGTTTGACCTACTATCACGCGCCGCGCGGTGCGGGTGTGGTTTCCGATTTTGGTAAGAGTGTCACGTCAGTGCCGGATGCCAAGAAAGCGACCGTGGACACGATTCCCGCGCCAGCCGGTACTCCAACGCCGGTTCCGGCAGCAGACGCGGCAAAATCCGCTGCTCCAGCCGCACCCGCGCCGACCGCACCCGCAACAGCACCAGCTTCCCAACAAATTCCGAAGTAAGCTGCTTGTTGCAGCGCCGCAAACCTCGTATTTCGAAGTAAAATTTGGTCTGGTTTGAACGACATGCCGTCGTGGTGAAATTGGTAGACACGCTATCTTGAGGGGGTAGTGGCGAAAGCTGTGCGAGTTCGAGTCTCGCCGACGGCACCAAGTTAATGCAGTAGCCGGGGTTTGTTCGATTGCGAACGAGCTCTGAAACGATAACGGCGAGCATGCTCGAGAACTACTTTCCCATTCTGCTGTTCCTTGCTGTCGGCCTCGCCGTCGGCGTCCTTCCCGTTGTTGGCACCAAAGTTCTGTCCGTGATCCTCGGGCACGATAAGCCAGACAGCGAAAAACTCTCTCCATATGAATGCGGCTTCGAAGCGTTTGAAGACGCACGCATGAAATTCGACGTTCGTTACTACCTCGTCGCAATTCTCTTCATTCTGTTTGACCTCGAAATTGCGTTCCTATTTCCCTGGGCCATCGTGCTGCAGGAAATCGGCTGGTTTGGTTTCTGGGCGATGATGGCCTTCCTCGGCATTTTGGTAATGGGCTTCATCTACGAGTGGAAAAAGGGTGCTCTCGATTGGGAATAAAGTCGCGCGGCAAAGTGTAGATTCCGACTCCTTGTCGGCTCAGTATCAGCAATGTGACGGCTCAGCCGATGTGTCACGAGAGCAGTAACCAAGAAAGTGGGAGAACAGTAATGCCTGAAGGCGGCCTCAGTTTGCAAAATGGAAATCAGGGGTTTGTGACCACATCGGTCGATTCCCTGCTCAATTGGGCTCGCACCGGCTCGATGTGGCCGATGACGTTTGGTCTCGCATGTTGCGCCGTCGAAATGATGCACGCCGGTGCATCGCGATACGACCTTGACCGTTTTGGTATCGTTTTTCGTCCAAGTCCGCGTCAGTCGGATGTGATGATTGTTGCCGGTACGCTTTGCAACAAGATGGCTCCCGCGTTGCGCAAAGTCTACGACCAGATGTCTGAACCGCGCTGGGTGATCTCCATGGGGTCGTGTGCCAATGGTGGTGGCTATTACCATTACTCGTACTCGGTAGTTCGCGGATGTGATCGCATCGTACCGGTTGATATTTACGTGCCTGGCTGCCCCCCAACCGCCGAGGCGCTGTTATATGGTTTGATCCAGTTGCAGAACAAGATCAAACGCACCAATACCATCGCGCGAGCCTGATATGTCGATGAAACTCGATCAGCTCAAGTCCGATCTTGCCGCCGCGCTGGGCGACAAGTTGGGCAAGCTCATCGTCGATACGGATCAGGTGATCATCGAAGTGAGCGCTGGCGACTACATTGCATCGGCAACCATGCTTCGTGACAATCCAGCGCTGGCTTTTTCGCAGTTGATTGATCTATGCGGTGTCGACTATGCCGACTGGGGTGATGGCGCGTGGTCGGGCGCGCGGTTCGCAGTGGTTTCCCAACTGTTGTCGATCACGCACAACGTTCGTTTGCGTCTCCGTGCTTTTTGTACCGATGATGACTTCCCGCTGATCGATTCATTAATCCCTGTTTGGAATGCGGCCAATTGGTATGAGCGTGAAGCGTTTGACCTGTATGGCATCGTGTTTAACGGTCATCCCGATTTGCGCCGAATTCTGACCGACTACGGATTTGTTGGTCATCCGTTCCGTAAGGACTTCCCGATTTCCGGTACCGTCGAAATGCGTTACGACGCAGAACAAAAACGCGTGATCTACCAGCCGGTGACCATTGAGCCGCGTGAAATTGTGCCGCGTGTGATTCGCGAAGAGACGTACGCTTCCGGAGTGAAGCGATGAGCGAAATTAAGAATTACACAATGAACTTTAGTTCCGGCCGGCCGCAGTGCGGCCCGAGTTTGCCAAACCCGTTGTTGCACAAGTTAGCCCTCTCTGAAATTCATCGTTTGCAGTTTGTTGTCGGCAGCAGTCTTGATTGCGTAGGAGTTGGTTCAGATGTCTGAGATCAAAAACTACACGATGAATTTTGGTCCCCAACATCCGGCCGCGCACGGGGTGTTGCGTCTGGTGCTGGAGCTTGACGGTGAAGTTGTACAGCGGGCTGACCCGCATATCGGATTGTTACATCGCGCGACGGAAAAACTCGCCGAGACCCGCACCTACATTCAGAGTGTGCCGTATATGGACCGACTCGACTATGTGTCGATGATGGTCAACGAGCATGCGTATGTCATGGCAATTGAAAAGTTGCTACAAGTCGACGTTCCTGAGCGTGCTCAATACATTCGTGTCATGTTTGATGAAATCACACGGGTCCTCAATCATTTGTTGTGGCTCGGCGCACATGCGCTGGACGTCGGCGCGATGACGGTGTTCCTGTATGCATTCCGTGAGCGTGAAGACCTGATGGATTGTTACGAGGCTGTTTCGGGCGCGCGTATGCACGCTGCTTATTACCGGCCGGGCGGTGTGTATCGCGATCTACCGGATCGTATGCCGCAGTACACGGTTGTGAACGGCCAGAACGCTACCGCGATGAAGCGCTTAAACGAAAACCGCCAGGGTTCGTTGCTCGACTTTATCGACGACTTCACCAATCGTTTCCCGACGTATATCGACGAGTACGAAACGCTTCTGACCGACAACCGCATTTGGAAACAGCGCCTTGTTGACATCGGCATCGTCACGCCGGAGCGCGCGTTGCAATTGGGTTTCACCGGCCCGATGTTGCGCGGCTCGGGTATTGCATGGGACCTGCGCAAGAAGCAGCCATATGAAGTGTATGACCGGATGGATTTTGATATTCCGGTCGGCACCAACGGCGATTCATACGATCGGTACCTCGTGCGTGTGCAAGAGATGCGTGAATCGAACCGCATCATCAAACAATGCGTTGACTGGCTGCGAAAGAATCCGGGGCCGGTCATCTCGACTGACAACAAGGTCGCGCCGCCTTCGCGTGAAGGTATGAAGACCAACATGGAAGACTTGATTCACCACTTCAAGTTGTTCACGGAAGGCTTCCACGTTCCGCCGGGTGAAGTGTATGCATCGGTGGAGCATCCTAAGGGTGAATTTGGTATCTATCTGATGTCTGACGGTGCCAATAAGCCTTATCGATTGAAGATTCGTGCGCCGGGTTTCCCACATTTGGCGGCGCTCGACGAAATGTCGCGCGGCCACATGATTGCCGACGTCGTCACCATTATCGGAACACAAGACATCGTGTTCGGTGAGATCGACAGGTAACCGGCCATGAGTGTGATCGCCCAACGCGTCATCAATATCGACGAACTCAAGCTCGAACATTACGAGGCGGGTGCCCGTTTTGCCTGTGATGCCGTTCGTGTCGGGCCACAGATCGGCGCGAGCGATCTCGGCTACTCGTACGACGTGGTCCCCCCCGGAAAGTCGTCTTGCCCTTTTCACAGTCATCGTGCTGAAGAAGAGATGTTTTTTGTCGTTTCAGGGCGGGGCACATTGCGTTACGGTGCGGAAACACGCGTCATTCGCGCGGGCGATTTTATTTGTTGTCCAGTCGGCGGGCCGGAGACGGCGCATCAGATCATCAACGATTCCGACGCAGCGCTTTGTTACATCTCGGTGAGCACCATGATGCCGGCCGAGGTGTGTGAGTACCCGGACTCAAACAAGATTGGTGCCTTTGGCGGTCGAGGTGAGTCGCGGCTGCGCCATATGACGATGGTGGACGCCCGCGTCGATTACAACCAAGGTGAAGTGTGATGTTGTCTGAAGTGGCAAAAACAAAGATTGATCGCGAAATTGCGAAGTACCCGGTGGATCAGCGCCAGTCTGCCGTGATGGCCGCGCTTACGATTGTGCAAGATGCAAACGGCTGGTTGTCCACGGACGCGATGGACGATGTGGCCAGGCACATCGGGATGCCTGCGGTGGCGGTGTATGAAGTAGCGACCTTCTACAACATGTACAACCTCAAGCCGATGGGGAAAACCAAGATCACCGTCTGTACCAATCTCCCGTGCGCCCTGTCCGGCGGTGTTGATGCTGCAGAGTACCTGAAACAGAAACTCGGTGTCGGCTGGAAAGAGATGACCAAGGATGGCAAGTTCACGGTGGTTGAAGGTGAGTGTATGGGTGCCTGCGGCGACTCTCCCGTCATGACCGTCAACAACAAACGTATGTGCAGCTTTATGTCGCACGACAAGATTGATGCGTTGGTTGCGGAACTCAGCGCGGAGTCAAACAAATGACGAAGTTTATTGACTACGGTCCTGACGCGGTCATCATGGCCGGCATTACCGGCGACAACTGGCGTCTTAAAGATTACGAATCACGCGAAGGTTACGTTGCGTTAAAGAAAATTCTGAAAGAAGGCATCAAGCCAGAGGACGTCATCGCGGAAGTTAAGAAATCAGCATTGCGTGGTCGAGGTGGTGCGGGCTTTCCGACCGGCTTGAAATGGAGCTTCATGCCCCGCGCCTTCTCCGGGCCGAAGTATCTGGTGTGCAACTCTGACGAGGGCGAGCCCGGCACGTTTAAGGATCGCGACATCCTGCGTTATAACCCGCATATTCTTATTGAGGGCATGATCATCGCCGGTTACGCGATGGGCATCCCGGTCGGCTACAACTACATTCACGGCGAAATTTGGGCCGAGTACGATCGGTTTGAAGAGGCGCTGCAAGAGGCGCGTGACGCTGGCTACCTCGGCAAGAATATTCTTGATAGCGATTTCTCTTTCGAGCTGTATGCACATCATGGTTATGGTGCCTATATCTGCGGGGAAGAAACAGCATTGCTGGAGTCCCTTGAAGGCAAAAAAGGCCAGCCGCGCTTTAAGCCACCATTCCCGGCCTCATTCGGTCTTTACGGTAAGCCGACCACCATTAACAATACCGAGACCTTCGCCGCGGCACCTGCGATTATTCGTAACGGCGGTGAGTGGTTTCTAGGTCTGGGTAAACCAAACAATGGTGGTACCAAGATCTTTTCAGTGTCAGGCCACGTCAATCGTCCGGGCAACTACGAAGTCAAGCTCGGAACGCCATTCGCGAAGTTGCTTGAAATGGCCGGCGGAATGCGTGATGGCAAGAAGCTGAAGGGTGTGATTCCCGGCGGCTCGTCGATGCCCGTCATTCTTGGTGACAAGATGATGGAGACAGATATGGATTACGACTCGCTCGCCAAAGCTGGGTCTATGCTTGGCTCGGGCGCTGTCATCGTGATGAACGAAGACACCTGTATGGTGAAAGCTGCCGAACGGCTGGCGTATTTTTATTTTGAAGAGTCTTGCGGCCAGTGCACGCCGTGTCGTGAAGGTACCGGCTGGATGTATCGTGTTCTCAATCGGATTGAGCATGGCAAAGGTCGTATGGAAGACCTCGATCTTTTGCTGAATCTCACCGATCAGATCCAAGGCCGCACAATTTGTGCGCTCGGCGATGCGGCGGCGATGCCAGTACGTGCGTTTATCAAGAATTTCCGCGAGGAGTTCGAGTATCACATCAATCACAAGCGTTGTATGGTGGCGGTCGGCGGCTATTCATCCGTGCCATCTGTTCCTGATGTGTTGGCGATGGCGGCAGAGTAAACAATATGATCAAGCTCGAAGTTGACGGCAAAACAGTGGAAGTCGAGAACGGCGCAACCGTAATGGAAGCGGCGAACAAACTCGGCATTTTTGTCCCACACTTTTGTTATCACAAGAAGTTATCCATCGCCGCCAACTGCCGTATGTGTTTGGTGCAAGTTGAAAAGGCACCGAAGCCGCTGCCGGCGTGTGCGACCCCCGCCACAGAGGGCATGAAGGTTATGACCGACTCGGTGTTGGCGAAGACCGCGCAGCAAGGGGTAATGGAGTTTCTGTTGATCAACCATCCACTTGATTGCCCGATTTGTGATCAGGGTGGCGAGTGTCAGTTGCAAGATCTGGCGGTGGGTTACGGCGGGTCGGGCTCCCGGTATCAAGAAGAAAAACGCGTCGTGTTCCACAAAGACATCGGGCCGTTGGTGTCGATGGAAGAGATGTCGCGCTGTATTCATTGCACACGTTGTGTTCGTTTCGGTCAAGAGATCGCCGGAGTCATGGAGCTCGGCATGGCGGGTCGCGGCGAACATTCGGAAATCGTTTCATTTGTCGGTAAGTCTGTCGAGTCCGAGTTGTCAGGCAACATGATCGACCTATGCCCGGTCGGTGCGTTGACGTCAAAGCCGTTCCGTTATTCCGCCCGTACGTGGGAGTTGTCGCGACGCAAATCGATAGCGCCGCACGACGGGCTGGGCTCTAACCTGGTTATTCAGGTGAAGCAAGACCGCGTGATGCGTGTCTTGCCGCTCGAAAACGAAGCTGTCAATGAATGTTGGTTGTCGGACCGTGACCGGTTCTCTTATGAAGCGTTGAATTCGGATGAGCGGCTCACCACGCCGATGGTGAAAAAAGACGGCAAGTGGATGGAAACGGATTGGCAGAATGCGCTGCAAACCGTGGCTGATGGTCTTGAACAATACAAAACGGCTAAACAAGCAGGTGCCGACCAGGTTGCCGTATTGGCGTCACCTTCCGCCACATTGGAAGAGCTGCATCTACTCGCCAAGCTGGGCCGCAGTCTTGGCTCCAAACAATTGACAACACGACATCGCCAACGTGATACGGCGGCGTTTGGTAAGTCCACCGGCGCGCAGTGGCTGGGAACAAGCCTCACCAACATCGGCAACTTGCAAAGCATCTTGCTGATTGGTTCGACGTTGCGTAAAGAACAACCGTTGTTGGCAACACGTTTCCGCGCGGCGGCAAAACGCGGCGCACAGATAAATGTGGTGCATGCGTTAGATGGTGACATGCTGATGCGGGTGGCGAATAGATCGATCAGCAAGCCGGAGAATCTCGCCGCCGCACTTGGCGCGGTGACCAAGGCGCTGGCTGAAATCAAAAACGCACAGCTGCCCGGTGAGGTGGCGAACGCGGTTGCAAATGTCGCGATCACTGCCGAAGCACAAGCCATCGCCGCCAGCCTCGCCGCAAAAGAGTTGACCGGTGTGTTCTTGGGGCACTACGCACAACAGCATCCACAAGCCACGACACTGCATGTCCTTGCACAGGAAATTGCGCGATTGGCGGGCGGTGTATTTGGCGTGTTTGGCCAAGCGGCAAATAGTGTCGGTGCTGCTGTCGTGGGAGCCGATGCCGCGGCGCCGAGCGCAGCAAAGGCATACCTGTTGCTCAACGTGGAACCAGAAGCCGACTGCGCCGACGCGGCGGGTCACTTGGCTGCGTTGAAGGGCGCGGAATTTGTTGTTGCCATGTCAATGTTCAAAAATTCGCTTGCGGCTGAGTACGCAACGGTCATGTTGCCGATCGCACCGTTTAGCGAAACCGCCGGCACTTTTGTGAATATGGAAGGCAAAGCACAATTTTTCAACGGCGTGGTGAAGCCGCTGGGTCAAACACGTCCTGCCTGGAAGGTGATTCGTGTGCTCGGTAACTTGCTCGGTCTCTCTGGCTTCGACCAAGACAATATCGAGGCGGTACGCGCAGATATCGCGCCGGACCTTAATGCATTTGTCGCGGGCAAGTTGAACAACCAAATGAGTGGCGTGAAAGTCGACCTTGCTGCCTGTGCGGCAGCGACGCAGATGAGTGACGTCAATATCTACGAAGTCGATTCGATCACGCGCCGCGCGCCAAGCCTGCAAATGACGGCTGATGCAAAAGCTTCTCGTATCCATCAAATGGCGGAGGCGGCGGAATAGTCATGGATGCGTTGATTCAATCGCTGAACGCTCAAGTCATCGCCGCGTTAGGTCCTGAGATCGGGCCAACTGCTTGGTTCGTTGGGAAATCGCTGACGATGATCTTGATGGTCATGGTGCCTGTGCTGATTTTTGTTTTGTATTTCCAATTGGTCGAACGTTGGGTGATCGGCTGGATGCAGGTGCGCCGCGGTCCCAACCGTGTCGGACCGTGGGGTCTGCTGCAACCAATCGCTGACGCGATCAAGTTACTGTTGAAAGAGCAGATTGTTCCGACCGGTGCCAACAAACTTCTTTTTTTGATTGCGCCGGCGATATCGGTCGCACCCGCGATGGCGGTTTGGGCGGTCATTCCGTTCACACCGACTTGGGTTGTGGCGGGTGTTGATGCCGGCATCCTTGTTGTGTTGGCGATGACCTCGATGGGCGTCTACGGCGTGATCCTCGCCGGATGGGCATCAAATTCGAAGTACGCGTTTATCGGCGCGATGCGCTCCGCCGCGCAGGTAGTGAGCTACGAAATCGCGATGGGTTTTGCGCTGGTTGGTGGCTTGATGGCGGCGCAGTCGCTGAACCTTACCGAGGTTGTTGCGAAACAAGATGGCGCTTACGGGTTGATCGAGTGGTTCTTCATTCCGCTGTTTCCGTTGTTCATCATCCAGTTCATCGCAGGTGTAGCCGAGACCAATCGGCACCCGTTCGACGTTGCTGAGGGTGAATCCGAAATTGTTGCCGGTCCGTTGGTGGAATACTCCGGCATGACGTGGTCGCTTTTCTTCCTGGCGGAGTACGCCAACATGTTGTTGGTGGCGATGATTTCATCACTCCTCTTTCTCGGTGGCTGGTTGTCGCCATTTCCGAAATCGATTCCGATCTTGGGTGAGCCGTCGATCCTTTGGCTGTTCGCCAAACTTGCGGTCCTCATGATCATGTTTGTGTGGATTCGTGCTTCGTTCCCGCGCTACCGTTATGACCAGATCATGCGTTTGGGCTGGAAAGTCTTTATCCCGCTGACAATTGCGTGGATCGTTGTTGTTGGTGTGATGTTGATGGAGCCGGTAAACAACTGGCCTGTCATCAACATTTGGTTTGGAAAGCAGGGTGGCTGAGATGTTGGATAGACCCATGTGGGATAGAGCCAAAGAATTTGCCAGTAGTTTGTTGCTGGGTGAACTGGTGCAAGGGTTGAAGCTGACCGGCCGCCACTTGTTTGAGCGCAAGATTACGGTGCAATTTCCAGAAGAAAAGACACCGCAAAGCCCGCGTTTTCGCGGCCTGCACGCGCTGCGCCGTTACGAAAATGGCGAAGAGCGTTGTATTGCCTGCAAGTTATGTGAGGCGGTTTGCCCGGCACTTGCCATCACCATCGAATCCGAACAGCGCGCGGACAACACGCGACGCACGACACGCTACGACATTGACTTGACCAAGTGCATCTTCTGTGGCTTCTGCGAAGAGTCGTGCCCGGTTGATTCCATCGTTGAAACACATTTGCTGGAGTATCACGGCGAGAAGCGCGGTGATCTTTATTACACCAAACCAATGTTGCTCGCCATTGGCGACAAGTATGAGAAAGAAATTGCCGATCGACGTGCAGAAGATGCGAAGTATCGGTAGGTTCTAGTCCGAGGAAGTGGAGCGTATGCCGCCACCGCCTCCTTGCGACAGACACTAACGCCTCACAGAAAAACAATGACCTTTCAAACTATTACCTTCTACTTGTTTTCCTTTGTGCTGATCATGTCAGCGCTGGGCGTCATTACGTCGAGGAATCCGGTCTACGCGGCACTGTTCCTTGTCTTGTCGTTTGTCACGGCTGCTGGCTTATGGATGTTGTTGTTTGCAGAATTCTTGGCGCTCACACTGATTCTTGTTTACGTCGGCGCGGTGATGGTGCTGTTCTTGTTTGTGGTGATGATGCTGGATATCAACTTCGACAAGCTACGTGAAGGGTTCCGGCAGAACGCGTTTGTCGCGGCGTTGGTTGGTATTGTCATGCTGGCGGAAATGGCGATCCTCCTCGGCGGTAAGTCGCTTGGCCTCGTCGCCGCAATGCCGGGCGCGCCGGCGGCAGCCTCGAACACCAAGGAGTTGGGTCGTGTGTTGTATACCGAATACCTGCTGCCATTTGAACTCGCGGCGGTGGTTTTGTTGATTGCCATGATTGCGGCGATTGCGCTCACGTTGCGCGAACGGCGCGGTAGCAAGTCGCAAGACATCGGCGCACAGGTTCGCGTGAAGAGCGGTGACCGATTGAAGATCATCAAGATGGATGCCACAGTAGAAGCCCCGTCGGAGTCGGTGGTTGATACCGCGCCTTCAGCCGTGGCCGCCTCTGGACCAACGGCTGCACCAATACAAACACCAGCGGCAGGGAGCAAGCCATGATCCCGTTATCGCACTATTTGATTTTGTCGGCGGTACTGTTCTCGATTTCGATCGCAGGTATTTTTCTTAACCGGAAAAACTTGATCGTGTTGCTGATGGCCGTTGAGCTGATGTTGCTCGCGGTGAACATGAACTTCATCGCGTTTTCGCACGCGCTTGGGGATTTGAACGGCCAGGTATTTGTGTTCTTCATTCTCACGGTTGCAGCGGCTGAGTCTGCGATTGGTTTGGCAATTTTGGTGATCCTCTTCCGCAATTTGAAGAGTATCAATGTGGAAGATATTGGAACGCTGAAAGGCTAGATAGGACGGGCACTTTGAGGCAAAAATGCCTGAAAGTGCTCGCCGCTTCTAGTGTTTTTAAAACTGAATGCGTAAGGTAAAGGACGCCGTCATTCCCGCGAAGGCGGGAATCCAAGTGTTGACGGTGGTGAAGAAGAACGAAATTGGATTCCCGCCTTCGCGGGAATGACGTGTCGTAGTGAAGTGGGCCTCAGTGCCGTGAACTGATACACATGCAGAGTAAAGAAACCCAGCCGTCATGATCGAAAACAAACTCGTTTTACTTGCCATCCCTCTGCTGCCGCTGATCGGCGCGTTGCTGGCCGGCTTCCTCGGTAACGTATTTGCCAAACCCGTGGGGCGTGCATTCGCGCACAGCGTCACCATCCTCGGTGTTGCGGCGGCGTTTGTGTTGTCCGTGTTTGTTTTTCAAGACGTATCGGCGGGCAAGACTTTTAACGGCTCGGTGTACACGTGGCTCGTGACCGGCGGGATCAAGTTTGAAGTAGGCTTTCTGATTGATTCACTTACCGCAACGATGATGCTGGTAGTGACATTTGTTTCGTTGATGGTTCACGTCTACACCATCGGCTACATGAAAGACGACGACGGCTACACGCGTTTCTTCGCCTACATTTCACTCTTCACATTCGCCATGCTGATGTTGGTGATGTCGAACAACTTCCTGCAGCTGTTCTTTGGTTGGGAAGCGGTGGGGTTGGTGTCGTATCTCTTGATCGGCTTTTGGTACAAACGTCCCACGGCCATTAAAGCGAATCTGAAAGCATTCCTGGTAAACCGCGTTGGTGACTTTGGTTTCCTCATCGGCATCGGTTTGATCTTCGCGTACTTCGGCACACTCGATTACCGCGAGACGTTTGCGCTGGCGCAGAATTTCAAAGAGACCATCATCGAACCGGTTCCAGGCTGGCAGTGGTCACTGATCACCGCAATTTGTATCGGGTTGTTTATCGGCGCGATGGGTAAGTCGGCGCAGTTCCCGTTACACGTTTGGCTGCCGGATTCGATGGAAGGCCCAACGCCAATTTCCGCGTTGATCCATGCCGCAACCATGGTCACGGCCGGTATCTTTATGGTTGCACGCATGTCACCGCTGTTTGAGATGTCCGAGACGGCACTCTCATTTGTGCTGGTCATCGGCTCGATTACCGCTCTCTTCATGGGCTTTCTGGGGATTGTGCAGAACGACATCAAACGTGTTGTTGCGTATTCGACGTTGTCACAGCTTGGCTACATGACAGTTGCACTCGGCGTCTCAGCCTACTCGGTTGCCATTTTCCATCTGATGACACACGCGTTCTTTAAGGCGCTGCTGTTCCTGGGTGCCGGCTCGGTCATCATGGGGATGCACCACAACCAAGACATGCGTTACATGGGTGGAGCCTGGAAGTACATGAAGATCACCTGGATCACCTCGCTGATCGGCTCACTCGCATTGATTGGCACACCATTTTTCTCCGGCTTCTATTCGAAAGACTCGATCATTGAAGCCGTGAAACACGCTTCGATTCCCGGCGCGGGCATTGCGTACTTCGCGGTGGTTGCGGGTGTGTTTGTCACTGCGTTCTACTCGTTCCGGATGTACTTCCTGGTGTTCCACGGCAAGGAGCGTTACGACGATCTACACCATGCGCACGATGACAGTCATGGCCACGACAACCACGCGCACGACGATGCGCACGAACACCACGGCCTCGCCAAGGGGGAGAAGCCGCACGAGAGTCCGTGGGTAGTGACGGTGCCGCTGGTTTTGCTGGCGATCCCGTCCGTCTTCATCGGCCTCTACACGATTCAACCGATGTTATTTGGTGAATTCTTCAAGGGTGTGATCACTATTTACCCGACGCACGATTCGCTTGCGGGATTGCGGTCACACTTCACCAGCTGGGCGGGCATGGCCATCCACGGCTTTCAAACTGTGCCGTTCTGGTTCGCTGCCGCCGGTGTTGCGTTGGCTTGGTTTTTCTACATGAAACGTCCGGATATTCCGACCGCGATCAAACAGCGATTTGGCTTCATTTATCGATTGCTCGAAAACAAGTACTACCTCGATACCTTTAACGAGTGGGCGTTTGCCGGTGGCGCTCGCAAGCTCGGTTCCGCGCTGTGGAAGTTCGGTGATGTGACCATCATCGACGGCATCATGGTCAACGGCACGGCGAAGGTCATCGGCTGGTTCTCCGGTGTCGCGCGGGTGGTGCAGTCCGGTTACCTCTATACCTATGCCTTCTGGATGATTCTGGGCGTTTTTGTCCTCTTAAGTTTGGTGTTCCTGAAGATTCAATAAAGCGTCATTGTGTGTGAGTCGCTGTCACACACTGGGCGAAGAAAACAACAATGCAAACAAGTTCCTACATATTGAGTTTGACCATCTGGGTGCCGATTTTTTTTGGCATCTTGGTGTTATTCCTGCATCGAAATCAGCACAAGTCGTTGGCGCGGGTTGTTGCCTTGGCGGGCAGTATTCTTGGCCTGCTGGTAGCAATTCCGCTTTGGATAGGTTTCGATAACACCTCGGCCGCAATGCAATTTGTCCAAAGCGTGCTTTGGATCCCGCGTTACAACATTCACTATGCGCTGGGCGTAGACGGCATCTCCATGCTGTTTGTATTGCTCAATAGCTTTACCACCATTCTCGTCATCGCCGCGTCGTGGGAAGTGATCCAAGAGAAGGTGTCGCAGTATCTGGCGTGTTTCCTAATCATGTCAGGTTTGATCAACGGTGTGTTCGCCGCGACCGACGCGATTTTGTTTTACCTGTTCTTCGAGGCCATGTTGATCCCGATGTTCCTCATTATCGGTATCTGGGGCGGGCCGCGTCGGGTGTATGCTGCAGTCAAGTTTTTCCTATATACATTGTTGGGCTCGTTGTTGATGCTGGCCGCGTTGATTTATCTCTACAACGTCACCAACGGTAGTTTTGACATTATCGATTACCACCGTGTGCCGCTGGGCATTACCGCGCAGACGCTGATCTTCCTCGCCTTCTTTGCCTCGTTCGCGGTGAAGGTGCCGATGTGGCCGGTGCATACGTGGTTGCCGGATGCACACGTTGAGGCACCCACCGGCGGCTCGGTGATCTTGGCGGCCATTACGCTCAAAATCGGTGCGTATGGTTTCTTGCGCTTCAATATGCCGATCGCGCCGGACGCAAGCCACGCCTTGGCGGGATTCATGATCGCGTTGTCGCTGATTGCGGTGGTCTACATCGGCCTTGTTGCATTGGTCCAAGCCGACATGAAAAAGCTGGTGGCGTATTCATCCATCTCACACATGGGTTTTGTCACGCTGGGCTTCTTCCTGTTTAACAGTCAGGGTGTGGAGGGCGGGCTGGTGCAGATGATTTCGCACGGCTTTATTTCGGCGGCGATGTTCCTGTGTATCGGCGTGTTGTACGACCGTGTGCACTCGCGTGAGATTTCCGCTTATGGCGGCGTGGTGAATACGATGCCGAAGTTTGCTTTTTTTGCCGTGTTGTTTGCGATGGCGAATTCTGGTTTGCCGGCCACGTCAGGATTTGTCGGTGAGTTCATGGTCATCCTCGGCGCGATGAAGGTGAATTTCTGGTTCGCCTTTGTGGCCTCAACGACCCTGATCCTGGGTGCCGCTTACTCGCTGTGGATGGTCAAGCGTGTGATCTTTGGTGAAATCGCCAACGACAACGTTCGCACGCTAACCGATATCAACGCCCGCGAGATGACGATCCTCGCGGTGCTGGCATTGCTGGTGCTGTTTATGGGCCTGTATCCCAAACCGTTTACCGATGTGATGCACGTCTCAGTCGATGCGCTGTTGAAGCATGTTGCAATCAGTAAGTTATAGAGAACAGTTGGATTTCAAATGACCCTCGCACAAGTAAACATCAACGTGGCGTTTCCCGAGATCATGTTGCTCGTAGTCACGGGCTGCATCATGTTGATCGACCTGTTTGGCCATGAACGTGGCCGCGCCGCCGCAAAATTTGAGATTCCCGTTGGTTTACTCGTCATCCTAGCGTTGTTAAGCTTTATAAACCTGAGCATTGGCTCAAACTTCACTGGCTTCGGTGGAATGTTTGTCAATGACGGAATGTCGCGCCTGCTAAAGGGTTGCATCTTGTTGTCGGTGGCGGGGCTGATTGTCTATAGCCGCGCCTACCTCGAAACCCGCAAGCTATTCACAGGCGAGTTCATTCTGCTGCTGTTGTTCGCTACCCTCGGCATGATGATCATGGTCTCGGCCAATCACTTTGTCTTGTTGTACCTCGGCCTGGAGATTCTGGCGCTCTCGACCTACACCATGGTCGCCCTAAATCGTGATTCCGCCACCTCTACCGAGGCGGCGATGAAGTACTTCATCCTTGGTGCGCTCGCGTCCGGTCTGTTGCTCTATGGCATGTCGATGGTGTATGGCGGCACCGGATCACTCGATGTTGCAGTCATTGCCAAGACAATCGAATTTTCGCGCGCCAACGATCCTCTGATCACCTTCGGCCTTGTGTTTGTCGTGGCAGGGTTGGCGTTTAAGCTCGGCGTGGTGCCGTTTCACATGTGGGTGCCGGACGTATACCAAGGCGCACCGACACCGATGACCATGTTTATCGGCTCTGCTTCCAAGATCGCAGCGTTCGGTTTCACGATTCGTATTCTTGGCGACTCGCTGGCTGGAGCGGCGAACGATTGGCAGGGCATGTTGGTGATCCTCGCAGTGGCCTCTCTCGCGGTCGGCAACATCATCGCGATTGCGCAGACAAACTTAAAGCGTATGTTGGCGTACTCCACCATTTCACACATGGGCTTCTTGTTACTCGGTTTGCTCGCCGGCACCAAGAACGGTTACGCCGCGTCGATGTTCTACATCATCTCCTACGCCTTGATGTCGCTTGGTGCGTTCGGCATCATCATGCTACTTTCCCGCGAAGGCTTCGAGGCCGAGCAGCTTGATGACCTGAAGGGCTTGAACCAACGCTCGCCGTGGGTGGCGTTCTTGATGCTGGTGATGATGTTCTCAATGGCCGGTATTCCGCCGTTTGTAGGTTTCTTCGCCAAGCTGTCCGTATTGGAAGCTGTCTTACAAGCCGACTTCACGTGGCTGGTGGTCTACGCGGTGCTGATGAGTGTGATCGGGGCGTTCTACTATCTTCGGGCGGTGAAACTGATGTACTTTGACGCGCCGGTCGACAATTCGCCGATCATCACCGGACAGGCGATGCGTGCCCTGCTGGGTGTGAACGCATTTGCGGTATTACTCATTGGGCTGCTGCCGGGCGCCGGGCTGATGGGGCTTTGCCTTAGCGCCATCCAGAAATCACTGTAAGGTTATCCGGTGGCCGTGCCGTCTGATTTGCCGACGCTACCGACGTTTACTGATCTTACCGAACACCATCTCGAAACTGAACAGGTTGTCGAGGGCAAGTTCATTCGTATGCACACCGACCGTGTGCGCCTGCCGGACGGTAGCGAATCCCATCGTGAATATGTGCTGCACCCGGGGGCGGTCGTGATCGCTGCGTTTTTGGGCAACAGTGTGGACGCCGAGACGCTCGTCTTTGAGCACCAGTACCGTTATCCGGTCGGTAAACACTTCATCGAGCTTCCGGCCGGCAAGATCGACGCCGGTGAGGCACAGCTTGAGACCGCCCGACGCGAGCTGCTCGAAGAGACCGGCTACGTTTCCGAAACTTGGCAGCACGCCCTAACCATGCATCCCACGATTGGTTATGCAAATGAACATATCGAGCTCTACATCGCCAAGGATGTGAAGTATGTCGGCCAACAGCGTGACGAAGGTGAGTTTTTAGAAGTGTTCACCATGTCGTTATCGGACGCGGTTGAGCGGATCGGCCGTGGCGAAATCACCGACACCAAAACCGCCTTTTCGTTGCTCTGGCTGGATCGTTTCCGTGACCGTTGGATGTAGGCAATGACGTACGACTTAGCCATTATCGGCGGCGGCATTAACGGTTGCGGCATCGCGCGTGACGCGGCGGGTCGCGGCTTGTCAGTGTTGCTGGTGGAGCAACACGACCTCGCCTGCGCCACCAGTAGCTGGAGCACTAAACTCATTCATGGCGGGCTGCGCTATTTGGAGCAGTACGAGTTCCGGCTGGTGCGTGAGTCTCTGCAAGAGCGCGAGGTCTTGCTAAAGCTGGCACCGCATCTCATCCGGCCCATGCAGTTTGTGTTGCCCCACGATCGTGGGATGCGGCCGGCGTGGATGATTCGCGCGGGGCTGTTTTTGTACGATCACATCGGC
The DNA here is from genome assembly GCA_020247545.1 of Rhodocyclaceae bacterium. Classification (GTDB taxonomy): domain Bacteria; phylum Pseudomonadota; class Gammaproteobacteria; order Burkholderiales; family Usitatibacteraceae; genus UKL13-2. Next base: position 40,613 of record JADCIX010000042.1, read on the forward strand.
GGCAAACAGTCGATGCCTAGCTCGCGTGGGTTACGCTTTCCGGATCACAATTTCAACGCCGGGCTGTCACCCAAAATTACGCGGGGTTTTGTCTATTCCGATGCGCAGGTTGACGACGCAAGGTTGACGGTGCTCAACGCCGTCTCCGCGCGTGAGCTTGGCGCGGAGATACGAACCCGCACCGCACTGGTCGGCGGGCGGCGTGAAGCCAATCGCTGGTGTTTGAGTTTGTCTGCCAATGGTGACACTGCTACGACAGTGTATGCAAATGCCGTAGTCAATGCCGCCGGCCCGTGGGTAAAACAGGTATTGGATAACGCTTTCAAGATCGAGACTGCGGCAGCGGTGCGCTTGGTGAAGGGCAGCCACATCATCGTGCCTCGTATCCATGAATTTGATCATGCTTACCTTTTGCAGACCGCTGATGGCCGTGTCGTGTTTGTGATTCCGTATGAAGGGCGTTACTCGTTGATCGGTACGACCGACATTCTGGTGACTGATGCGAATCAAACGCCTGCGATCTCCGAGGAAGAAACCACCTACCTCCTGGAGGCCGTGAACCGCTTTCTTGCCAAGCCGCTGTTTGCGCGCGATGTGGTCTGGTCGTACGCCGGGGTGCGCCCGCTTTATGACGACGGCGAAGCCAATGCCAGCAAAGTGACACGAGACTACGTATTGAAGCTTGATCACGTTGACGGCAAGCTGCCGTTGCTCTCGGTGTTCGGCGGCAAACTCACCACCTACCGACGTCTGGCGGAACACGCCTTGGAAACGATGGCATCACACCTGCCGGCGATGCGCGGCGCGTGGACGGGAAGTACGGCGCTGCCGGGCGGCGAGTTGGAGGGGTATGCGGATGATGATGATGGTGTTGACATCTATGCACGTTCGCTCATCCCAAAACATTCCGGCGTTCCACCGGATTACATTCGGCGCTTGGTGCATCGCCACGGTGACCGAGCGGCCAACGTGCTCCAGGGTGTGCGCAATGTCGCCGACATGGGCGAGATCTTTGGTTCGGGGCTCAACTTGTTGTGTGAACGTGAGATCGAATTCCTCATTCGCGATGAGTGGGCAACATCGGCGGATGACATTCTCTGGCGGCGCACCAAGTGTGGCCTGCATATGGCTGACGACGAGCGCGTGCGGGCTGCGGCGTTCATTGATGTGAAACTCAAGAATTGACGGGCGTTTTCAGCAATTTGTGATTGGAAATGTTCGTGGATGTTCGAGTTGCGGAAAATAGCGTGTGAGGCTCAAAACTGCCAGAGGTCGAGCGGCTTATCACACAAGGTCTTCGAGTCCCTAGCCCGCATATTTCACCGTCGTCCCGATACTTTCCTGAAGCGGGGCGCAATCAGCCATTGAAATGGAAATTTGGGGTCTTGGAGGCGGCATTTGGAGGTGGATTTTGTCTGCGGCCAGCTGGCGACCAAGGTGCCCCCTTCCCGGCATGGGTTGCGAGCCTGATTTGTGTTGTTGCGGCGGCCAGCCGATCTTAACTTGGCTATCCGCTGTTCAACGCATGCAGCGCCGTCTGGAAGATCGAGGCACTCGGCCAGCGACTGGCAGAGTAGAGCCGGATACGACGCGTATTACGCGTAATGACCGCCGCGAGTTTGAGCAACTGATCGCGCAGGTTATGAACCTGCGCATTGGCTAAGGGTGTACCTTTGAGTGCCAGCATTCGCCGTCGCTCGACCAAGGTGTAGGCCAGTGCCGACAGCAGGATGCGGAACTGGTTGGCATTGAAGTACTGGCAACTGGTGCGGGTGGCAAACAAACCCAGTTGCGCCTCCTTGATGCGGTTCTCGGCTTCA
>JADCIX010000043.1 GCA_020247545.1 Rhodocyclaceae bacterium
GCCGCAGACGCTTTGCCGACCGCTCGGTTTTTGTCAGAAGAGGAATGTCATGAACAGATTCAGCATCAATCGCAGCGCTGCACTTTTGGCCACGCTAATGGTTACCTGCCTCATGAACGCAGTCACCTATGCCCAGACGTCGGCAACAGCGCCCGCTACAGCCGCAAAACCGGTACCAGCCAAGCCCGAGCCAAGAAGGGCGGTCGAAAAAGCCAAAGCGAGTTTTTGTAAACCTGAAATCAAAGGAACCCCTGTGAAAGTCAAACTCACCACATCAATGGGCGCACTCACCCTCGAACTCGACGCAGAAAAAGCCCCGATCTCCGTCGAAAATTTCGTCAAGTATGTTCAGAGCGGCCACTATGCCGGCACCATTTTTCATCGTGTCATTGATGGCTTCATGATTCAAGGCGGCGGCTTCACCAAAGACATGCAGCAAAAACCAACCAACGCGCAGATCAAGAATGAATCTACCAACGGCCTGAAGAACGACATCTATACCGTCGCGATGGCGCGTACCGGTGTGCGTGACTCGGCAACCTCACAGTTCTTTATCAATGTGAAGGGCAATGACTTCTTGAATTACTCTGGCGAAAACCCCCAAGGCTGGGGTTACGCAGTATTTGGCAAGGTGGTGGAAGGCTCGGAGATTGTCGACAAAATGCGCACCGTGAAGACGACGAATGCCGGCCCACATCAGAATGTGCCCGTCGAGCCAATCGTGATTGAAAAGGCGGAATGTATTCAGTAAACAAATGGCCGAAAAAGATGATTGGCTACAGTTGTTCATCTAAGAATGCGGCCTAGCCTTTTCATTTCTGATCTGCACTTGCACCAAACGCGCCCGGAGATTTCGGCCGCGTTTTTTCATTTCTTGAGCAACGAAGCGGCACAAGCTGGGGCGCTCTACATCCTCGGTGATTTGTTTGAGTTTTGGGTCGGCGACGACCAACTGGACCGCGACCGCTTTTCTCGAAAGGTTTGTGACGCTATTCGTATATTGTCTGATCGCGGCGTCAACGTCTTCTTCACGCACGGCAATCGCGATTTTTTGATTGGCGAGCGGTTTGCTACAGAAGCAAAACTCACTATCCTCACCGACCCCACGCAGATTCGTCTCGGCGAAAACTCTCTGTTGCTGCTTCACGGTGACACGCTTTGTACGGATGACCTCGCCTACCAGCAGTTTCGACGCCAAACTCGTGATCCCGCATGGCAGGCGGGTATCCTCGCCAAGCCCTATGATGAGCGTGTTGCGCTGGCGGCATCTATTCGTGAACGCAGTGATACCGAGAAGGCCACCAAGGCGGCAGACATCATGGATGTTTCACTAGCCACTGTTGAACAGGTGTTTCGCACAAATGGGTATATCGACATGATTCATGGCCACACCCACCGCCCTGCCACGCACGTACATATGGTCGACGGCCATCAATGCACTCGGCTTGTGTTGAGCGATTGGCAGACACAGGCTGAATTCGTCAACATCGACGACCTGGGCCGGAGACAATCGAGGACATGAGTTCTCTTCAAACCGTAAAGCGCTTTTTTGGCCTTGCCCCTAAACACTCGGAGATGGCTATCACACGCATTGGCAGCCTCCCGGCTTATGAGACACATGTGCGGAACATGGCGAAGACCCATCATGACCGCTGGGTGATGGAGCTCGAGTTGAGCCGATCTGGGACAGAGTTTTCCACCCCGGGGCGCTGTTTCCCGTGTCAAAAGGAGGTCGAATTTAAAACCGACTTCCAGTACACCTCAACACGCGTCAATGGCCAGCTGGTGCCGAACTGGCGCGAACGTGTACTTTGCCCGTGTCAGTTGAACAACAGGACACGGGCCTCCATTCAATTTCTCGAAGAGACATTGGGCGCACAACGGCGTGACTCTGTTTACATCGCCGAACAAGTCACACCGCTCTACGAAATGCTGAAGAAACGATTTCCAAAGCTGGTCGGGAGCGAATATCTTGGGGACACTGTCGAGTTTGGCAAAACGAATGAACGCGGCGTTCGCAACGAGAGCATCACCAAACTCACGTTCAACGATAACTCATTCCGCTTTGTGCTCAATTTTGATGTGCTCGAGCATATTCCCAACCCAGAAGATGGTCTCAAAGAGATTTACCGAGTGCTGGCGAAGGGTGGCAAAGTTCTGTTGTCCGTCCCGTTCCTGCCGATGCAGCAAGAAACAGTGGTGCGCGCACGCCTCGACTCCGACGGCGAAGTTGAACACGTACTAGAAGCGCAATACCACGGCGACCCTGTCTCGACCGCCGGCTGCTTGTGCTTTCAGGATTTTGGCTGGGATCTGCTGGACCGCATGCGCACGATAGGCTTTGTCGACGTCAACATGTTACTCTACTGGTCAGCCGAGTACGGCTATTTCGGCGTCGAACAAATGATGATAGTCGGAAGTAAGCAGCGCTAACCGATACGACCAGAATGAAACTACCTAGAGCAAGAAGCGTATTACGAGGGATTCTGGCGTCCATCGGCCTGCTGCCGTTTCTCAGGCGACTGCTTGGCCGCAACGCCGATGGTAGCGAGGCAGCAAGCCGCTCAACCCCGGATTCGGCTGGCGAATCATCCGATTCGACGCCTCTTGGCGTCGATGGTGATAACCAGCAGTATTTGACCGACGCCGTGTATCAGGAAAAACTAACGCGCGAACAGGAGAATTTTGCAAACTACGTAGACGTACATGACCTCCCGCCCATTTTTCACTATTGGTCGAACAAGTATCTTTTGCCAGCACTTCAACCATTTGGGTTTACCGGACCGGACTCGTTTTATTGCCTTCATCTGGAAGCGCAACTTGCAAAAGCTGGCGAGAGAATTACCCGTTTCGCGAGCGTTGGTGCAGGAAATTGCGACACAGAAGTTAGGCTTGCGGGCATTCTGCGCGAGCGTGGGCATCAAAGCTTTACCATTGAGTGCCTGGACATCAATGAAACAATGCTCGCACGCGGTACGGCGATTGCCGCGGATGCCGGTGTAAGTCAACACATCATCGCCAACGCCATAGACTTCAATTTTTGGGAACCAACCGCAGAATACGACGCGGTCATTGCTAACCAATCACTGCATCATGTTGAGCGGTTGGAAACCCTTTTTGCAGCAATCAAACGAGCAATCGGTGCAAACGGTGTCTTCATTACGTCGGATATGATCGGCCGCAACGGGCATATGCGCTGGCCCGAGGCACTCGACTACGTACACCAATTCTGGCGTGAGCTGCCAGAGAGCCATCGCTACAATCATCAGTTAAGGAGATACGAGGCGCTTTACGAAAACTGGGACTGTTCAACTGAGGGCTTTGAGGGCGTACGCGCTCAGGATGTTCTGGCCCTTCTAGTGAAGAACTTCCATTTCGAAGCGTTTTTTGCATATGCCAACATCATCGACCCCTTTATTGACCGTGGGTTTGGCCACAACTTCGATGTGAACAAAGAGTCTGATCGGTCTTTCATCGATAGAGTCCATGCGACCGATGTGGCACAGATGCTTGCGGGAAACATCAAGCCAACACAAATGCTAGCTGCAATGCGGGCTACGCCCGTGACGCTTGATCGTTTCATCCCACCATTTACGCCGGAATTTTGTGTACGGCGCACCGACTAGTGCGGCCAAGAGGCGATCAGCGATATTGCAAACATCGCTTGTCGGTCACAAGTTCATTCGCGCAAAAAAACCGCGTGGGTACCTCCTGCCCTCAACTCAACAACTGATGTAAACACCGCTTCGGCACACTGGCGATATCGTAGTTCATGGCACCAATCAGCAAATGGCCTCCCAGCAGTACCGGCATTGCCGCCAACATGACCGTGCCGCTCGACGCGACAACCCCACTGCTGATACTCATTAGCCAGTGCCAAGCGCCGAAGGCCGCTCCCGCGCCAAAGAACATCATGCCCAATAGCAGCTGCACTGAGCCAGCGTTGAAGTCGCGGAGTAGGTAGTTGTAAAACATCCGTTTGAAGAAACGGCTCAAGTATTTTCCCGGAAAGTCGAGCAACACACTCGACACACGAAGGTTGGATTTCTCGTCGGCATACACCGACTCCATCGGAATATCCAACACCACTGCGCGCATGGTGCCGAGCCGAAACAGCATATCGCTCTCAAAGAAATAGCGCTTTGCCAGCTTGTCGAGCGGCATGCGGCGGAGCACTTTGGTGTGGATCGCCGTGTAACCGTTGGTTGGATCCATCACGTCCCAGTAGCCCGATGAGAACTTGTTCACCAACGATAGCGCCGCATTGCCAAACAAACGCACACGCGGCATATCGCGTAAAGACTCCAACTCAAAAAAACGATTGCCCTTGGTGTAGTCGGCGCGCCCTTCAACAATTGGCTCGACAAACAACGGGATCAGTGCTGGATCCATCTGCCCATCGCTGTCTATCTTGATAACGATATCAACCTTATCGTTGAGCGCTGCACGATAACCACTCACCACCGCGCCGCCGACGCCGTGATTTTTTGCATGGCCAATCACCACAAGGCGCGGATCTTGTAAATTCGCGCTGACATGAGTGCCGGTTTCTTCCGGACAGGCATCATCCACCACGTAGATACGATCAATCCATGGCGGCAACTTGTTAATCACCCCCAGCACCTGTCGTGATGACTTGTAGCAGGGAAGTACGACCGCAATACGCGCAGATTGAAACACTCCACTACCCCCTTGCGATAACAAACACACCAGCAACAATCAGTGATCCACCAATCAGGTGATTTAGCCCTATCGGCTCCGTCAGCAAAAAGTAGGATGCAATCGGCACGATGATAAACGCGAGCGCATAGACGGGGTAGGCGACGTTCAGCGGAATAAACCGCAGCACCCAAACCCACATCAAAGTCGCCACTCCATAAATGACCAGCGCAACAATAAACTGCCAGGTAAACCACTGCTCAATTAGCGACAGCCCCGGAGAATTGGTAGCCCGGTTGGCGACGAGCTTAAACATGATCTGCCCGCCGGCGACCAAGCAAACACACAGAAACGTTAGGAGCAATGCAACATTCTTTGTCATGAGGTTAGGTTACCTTCCACGAGTGTAGCCGTACTTCCGATACCATTCTTCCCAACTGCCGACGCCGTGCTTTTCGAAGAACTGCTTTCGATACTCGACCATGGTACGTGTCTGCACGAGTTCCAGCCGTTCAATATCCAACGTAGCACCTCGGCAGGTGAAATGCATTCGTAATCGGCCCGGTTCATTGAGTCGGATATGTGCTGCACCGCCGTAGATAATCTTTTTTGTTTCCGGACCAGACGTCCAAGGTTGTGACCAGGTACGTTCTCGCGTAAAACTTTCTTCGCCCGCAGCACGATAATCAAGCCGAACTCGAATACACTGGCCGGGATTGGCTGGATCGACAATCCGCGCCAGCATCGAAAGGGCTAGCTGTGGCACGCGCGGCGCAGGTAGTGCGGAAAAATCGAACTCAATAGTTCCTGTTTCTTCAGTCTGTGTCAATTTGCCATCCGCGTGTAAGACAAATCCCTGCATGTTCGAAATCGGTAGTTTGTTGCGGTCATAACCAAGTACCACACGATGACTTACGCCGTAAAGATTGGGGGCGTGGAAATGCAGGTTAAACGTGGTCTGCGTTCCCACCCACCAAGCCACACACACTGAAGCGGCTGCGAGTGGGGTCACCCACCAGCGCATGTTGAACAACGCGAATGCCACGCCAGTTCCCGCCAGTACGGCGAGCGGTAGATCCACCGCAGAAACCGAGTAACGATGGGCATACAACACCGGAAGATGTAATGCGACCTGAAACGCAAAAAACAGCCAGACATAACCGAGCAGCGGGACACGTCGTACGGCAAACAGCGATAGCGTAGCAGCACCGAGCAGTGCCACGCGCCAACCGCGCAGCTCGGTGACCGGCATCAACCACTCACGATTGGTCGCAAACAGAATTGCCGAGGTCTTGAGCGCATACATTTTCAGCAGCACTTTCGCGGGAAGATCGGCGATGATGAAGTTCGCCATTGCCGCAAAAGAAGCGTTGGCACGGACGTCAAGATGCGTCATCCCCTCAGATGCGGCGAGGCCATGGTCAGAATTTAAATTAAAGTAATTAGACTCAAAGCCATACGTCAACGGATGATGCCCGCTTAGCAGCGCGATACCAGCGCCCGTCGACACAGCACTAACCCCCCAAAGCAGCATATTCTTCGCAATGAGCGGCGCGACAATCGCGAGAGCAATTGCATGAGCATTTCTTAAGCCGCGCCAAAACGACTGCTGTTGCTCAGACCGTCTTGAACGCCACCATGCGCCAACAATGACTAGGGGCAAAAAATACAACACCGTCGCACGCGTGAGCGTCGCAAGACCAAGTAACACACCGCCGACCACATAACCCCACCGGGCGCCGCGCCATCCTTCGGCAAACGACCAAAACGTGGCAACCAACAAAAACATATAGATCGCTTCGACACTTGCGGTGGACATATACGGCCAGAAGTGCGGCGACAATCCGTATGCCGCTGCCATCAGCACGCCGGCGGTTATCGAATGTAGCAGATAGCCGGTTCTGAACATCAGGCCGATGATCAGTACCGACAGCCCCATGTTTACCTGTCGCTGAATCCCAATTTCAGCGCCAAATAGTGCTGGAAACACCACCGAAAATGGCGGCACACTTATGCCGCGCTCAGTCAGAAAGAATTTTGGACCATCGGCCAACAACTGCTTGGCCATTGGCAGATAGGTATGGATCGCATCAAAGTCATACGGCGTCCGCCCTGACCAGTCGAACAACATTCGGTAGTGGATGATGCCGACCACCATGACCAGCAGCGTCCCCACGACACGCCACACCGCAGCGGTACTTTCCCACGCCAACAGACGCTCTCGCGACGTCAGCGCGCCCGACAAACGCCAACTCGGAGGGGGGGAGTCGAATGGCGGAAGATTAAAGCGATGCCCAAGCCGATCAAATCCCGCGATTGCGATCGAGGTTGCCCATTGCATCGGATTGCGCACCGCTACCTCAAGGACTGTGCGAGGTCGCGCTGCAGGTCTTGCGCAGATTCCAGCCCAACGGCCACGCGTACAAGCCCGTCACTGATTCCGGCGGCATCCCTTTCACGCTGGGTCAACCGCGCATGCGTCGTGGTTGCAGGATGGGTGATCGTCGATTTTGTATCACCAAGATTTGCAGTGATCGAAATCATCTTGCAGGCATCAATTACGCGCCATGCGGCTTGTTGCCCGCCTTCAACTTCGAAGGCAAGTACTGCGCCTTGCTTGGTTGCCTGCGTTGCCGCAAGTTGATGTTGCGGGTGTGATTCAAGGCCTGCGTAGTACACTCGCTCGACCAATGGGCGTGTACCTAGCCAGCGCGCCAGCTCAAGTGCGCGATCGGATTGCTCCTCGATGCGTAAACGCAGCGTCTCCAAGCCTTTCAAACAAATCCACGCATTGAACGGGGACAACGCCGCACCAGCCGTCCGTACGTAGCCGTAGATGGACTCGATTAACGTTTTGTCGCCGCAAACAGCGCCTGCCAGCACCCGACCTTGGCCGTCGAGATATTTGGTTGCCGAATGCACAACCAAATCTGCGCCGAGTTCCAGAGGCCGCTGCAACGCTGGCGTGAGCAAGCAGTTGTCCACGGCAAACACCGCCCCCGCCTGCCTGGCAATGTTTGCAACTGCGCGGATATCGGTGATTTCCGCAAGCGGGTTTGATGGCGACTCACAGAACAGTAGCTTGGTGTTTGGCCGCATCGCACTCTGCCACGCCGTCGTGTCTGCACCGTTCACCCAGGTTGTTGTGATGCCGAGGCGGGCGGCAATTTGGTCGAAGAGCGGCACCACCGTGCCGAATACGCTCCGTGATGACACCATATGGTCGCCCTGCTTGAGCAGGCCAAACACGGTCGCCGCAATGGCTGCCATACCCGTCGCAGCCGCGACACAGTCTTCCGCTCCCTCCAGCGATGCGAGTCGCTGCTGAAACATCGTCACTGTCGGATTGGTGAACCGGGTATAGAGAAAACCCGGCTCTTGATTGGCGAACTTACGCGCCGCCTCAGCCGCGCTCTTGTAGGTGAAACTTGATGTCAGGAACAACGCCTCAGAATGTTCCTGAAAGTTTGATTGCATCGAGCCGGCACGAACCGCGCGTGTATCAAACTCGAATCCCTCATCGTCCTGTGTTCCCATTTTGCCGCCTCAATCCACCATCGTGAAACCAAGATCAAGTTGATTCACCTCGTTCGATCCTTCCTCGCCGCGTGTCTCACCATCGGTCCGACTCGCTTCAATACCCGCCAGATACTCCGCCGAGACGCCCCCGGTGATGTAGTTACCATCAAAACATGATGAATCAAAGTTCTTGATCTGCGGATTACAACGACGTACATCCGCAACCAAGTCAGATAACTCCTGGTAAAAAACCGCATCCGCGCCAATCGCCTGTGCAATTTCCATGGCATTGCGACCAGTCGCAATCAGTTCACTACGTGTTGGCATGTCTATGCCATAGACATTCGGAAACCTCACTGGTGGTGCCGCCGAGGCAAAGTACACCTTCAGGGCACCGCACTCGCGCGCCATCTGCACAATTTCCTTGGAGGTGGTCCCACGCACGATTGAATCATCTACGAGCAGCACATTCTTCCCCTTGAACTCAACGCCCATTGCATTGAGTTTTTGACGGACAGACTTCTTACGCTGCGCTTGGCCGGGCATGATAAAGGTGCGGCCGATGTAACGGTTCTTTACAAATCCCTCGCGATACTTCACGCCGAGCACCTGCGCCACTTCAACCGCAGACGGCCGCGACGTATCAGGGATGGGAATCACCACATCAATGTCGATGTTTGGCACTTGACGTTTGATCAAATCGCCTAGGGACTTTCCCATGAGTGCGCGCGTCTCATAGACAGAAATACCGTCAATCACCGAGTCGGGGCGCGCCAGATAGACGTACTCAAAAATACACGGGTTAAGACTTGGATTAATCGCACACTGCCTCGAGAAAAAATTGCCGGACTGATCAACGAGGATCGCCTCACCCGGCGCGACATCACGCATAACGGTAAATCCAAGCGTGTCGATGGCAACACTTTCGGAAGCCACCATAAACTCAACACCGTTTTCCGTTTCCAACTTGCCAATCACCAACGGGCGAATGCCGTGTGGATCACGGAACGCCAGTAATCCGTAGCCTGCAATCATCGCCACGATGGCGTAAGCGCCTTTTGCGCGGCGGTGCACGCCTGCAACTGCCGAAAAAATGGACTCCGGATCCAGACGCGGTCCCTTTGCAGACAGTGTTAACTCATGTGCGAGTACGTTTAGCAACACCTCGGAGTCGGAGCTGGTGTTCACATGACGCAAATCGTCTTGGAACAATTCCCTCTGCAATTCCGGCGTGTTGATCAGATTGCCGTTGTGGCCAAGCACAATACCAAATGGCGAGTTCACATAAAACGGCTGGGACTCGGCGACACTCGATGCGGAACCGGCAGTCGGGTAGCGACAGTGGGCGATCCCCATTGTTCCGGTGAGGTTACGCATGTCGCGAGTGCGAAACACGTCTCGTACCAGACCTTTGTCTTTGTGCATATGGAACGTGCGACCGTCAGCAGTTACGATACCCGCAGCATCTTGGCCACGATGCTGCAACACTGTCAGTCCGTCATAGAGCAATTGATTGACTGGGCTCTTGGAGACGATGCCGACGATGCCACACATAGTTTTTATCCCTGAATTGCAACGGTGTTGAGTTGGCCGAGCGCCGAGCGCTGGGGCACGGCGGAAGTACGGTATCGCACCCTGGCGGCGACTGAATCGGGGAGCAGACCACGTGTATACAACGCAGCTATCTCCATCCAAGGCGTCAAGGCGGCTTCCTTCCAGATTGCAGACTGCGGAATCTTGGTGAGTCCGACTGCCAGTGTGATGGCCAGCAACACTAACAATCCACGTGCAAACCCAATCAAGGCTCCCACACTCCGGTCAAGTGTACTCATGCCTAATTTTCGCACGACCTCCGAGAGCAAACTGGCTGTCAACGAGGCCGCTACGACAACACCAAGAAAGATTGTCACCCAAGCCAACAAGGTCCGCCCCGCAGGCTCGCCAACCCATTCTGCAAACATGGGCGCTAAGTCCGCCGCAAACGCGTGGGCGCTGCCATACGCGAGAATCCATCCGGCAAGGTTAATGACCTCGCGAATGGCACCGCGCACCACACCGGCACCCACCGATAACAGCACCAGCACGATCACCCCGTAGTCAAGCGCATTCATCTTCAGGGTAGGGGCACAACTTTGCCATCAACACCGGCCAACTTCACTTGTACCAACGCGCCATCGGCTATCTCTTTGGTCGGAAACGGGCCCACACGAACGCGCGTGACCGTGCCAGATTTGACCGGCAATTCATCGGTAAAAACTGGCAGCTTAACTTCCTTCATGCGCGCAACCAACGCCTTCGCGTTGTCGGCATCTCTATAAGCGCCAAGCTGAATCACAAACCCGGTCGCCGCCGCCGTCGTACTCGGCGCTTTGGCACTGTCTGGCGGCGGGACCGCAGCTACCGCAGGTGGCGGCGCGCCTTGCTTGGCATCGGATTTTGCCGGTACTGACTTTGCCGGAAGCGCCGCCACTACTTCGGGTTTGGGCTTGCCAGATTTGTCTGGTTCAGCAGCGGGGACTTTGGCGGTGGCCGCCCCAGCCGCTGCGGTGACGGCTACCGGGCTACCTTTGACATCCACTTTTCCAATGGTGTCACCTACCCCTTTGGGCGATGCCTCTACCAATGAGGCCGCTGGCGCGGCAGGTGGTGGCAGCGGTGGGAGTCCTTCTTTAGGCGGGATCTGCAACTCAATTTCTTGACGGACAGCTTGCTTTTTCCGTGGTTCGGAGTCAAAGATCATCGGCAACACCACAATTGCCAGTAAGCCTATTGTCAGCGCGCCGATCAAGCGTCGTCGGCCTCGGCGTTTCAGTTCCAGCTCGGCTGCGCTAAGCTCAGGGGGATTGGCGGTAGGCATCGGATAATTTGCGGAATACGGCGGGCAACAAACGGCTATATGGGCTGTAAAAGTACACAACCATCGCGCTACTTAACCACTCTCAACAAGTCTGCCACGGTGTAGAAAGAGCCGAATCCCAAAATTCTATCATTCTGGGTAGCCCTGTCACGGGCAGCGCGGTATGCGCCCTCAATGCTGGAGTATCGATCATAGCGACCGGCCAGCCCGGCTGCATCCAATATTGCAGCAAGCTCTTCGACTGAGGTGCCACGCTCTCCAGCTAACCCAGCGATATACCAACGGTCGATCCGATCCTTGATGATATCGACCACCTGACGGATGTCCTTGTCTCTCAACATGCTGAACACGGCATAGGTGTTTTCATAGAACCCCATCATGCCCAGCGCGTCGTGCAAGGCGCGGGTGGCGTGCGGATTGTGGGCGACATCCAACACGACTGTCGGCCGCCCTGGCAATACTTGCATCCTGCCCGGCCAGTTGACCTCCAACAGCCCGCGCTTCACGTGGTTCTGTGAAATTGGAAACCCGCTTGCAGCAGTGCTGATGGCAGCCAATGCCGCGAGTGCGGCAGACGCATTGCGCAACTGATAGGTACCTCGCAACGCTGGGTATGGGAGTGATGCACGACGTGTCGTCTCGCCCAAAATCGTCCCTTGCCACTGCCACTGTCCATCCAATTTCGAATATTGGTAATCACGACCAAATCGAATCAAATCAGCTCCAACCGACGCCGCATAGTCACTGACGCTGAGCGGCATATCCGCATCAGCGTAGATCGCAGGCTTTCCGCTACGGTATATGTGCGCCTTTTCCCAGCCAATTTTTTCCCGCGTATCGCCAAGGAATTGTTGATGGTCGAGATCAACCGAGGTCAGGATAGCCACATCGGCGTCAATTAGATTGACTGCGTCTAGCCGCCCACCCATACCCACTTCAAGAATTGCCATGTCGAGTTTTGCGTTGGCAAAACACCAGAGTGCCGACAGTGTGGCGTACTCGAAGTAAGTCAGCGGGATCACTTCACCGTCAAGCCGCGCCGTTTCGACGGCGGCGAACGAGGCGACCAATTTTGCATCGCTCGCCTCGGCGCGTGCGATGCGGACGCGCTCGTTGTAACGTAACAAGTGTGGAGATGAATAAAAACCGGTCCGATAACCGGCAATATCAAGGACTGCTTCGAGCATCGCGCAGGTCGAACCCTTGCCGTTGGTTCCGCCTACAACAATATTGCGCGGTGCCTTGGGCGAGCCCATACGCTGCCATACCTCACGCACCCGCTCGAGTCCCATGACAATTGCTGCGGTGTGCTGGCGACCGATGTAATCGAGCCAAGCCTCAAGTGTGGTTGGCAGGTTAACGGTCGTCATGTCGCCCGCTCCAGAAACAACTTACCATCCGCATTCTCAATGGCGAAGCCCAATAAAGACTGGCATTTTGGGGCAAAAACGCGTCGAAACCGCTGTCAATAAAGGACTTTTCTCTATTGTTCTTCTGCGCGCGAGTGGCAGCGCCGCCGCGAAACTCACTGACAATCAAGTTAGCTCGATGATCTCGGGACAAGGGGCAGGCTCTCGCTGAAGTAGAGTGACCAACGAGGCGATTTTGTTACGCATTTGGCGGCGGTCAACGATCATGTCAACCGCACCCTTCTCCAACAAGAATTCGGCGCGCTGAAATCCATCAGGCAACGTCTCGCGGACGGTCTGCTCGATCACGCGCGGGCCCGCAAACCCGATCAGCGCCCCCGGCTCGGCGACCACCACATCGCCCAGCATGGCAAAACTTGCCGAGACGCCCCCCATGGTTGGGTCAGTGAGCACCGAAACAAATGGCAACCTTGCTTGTGACAGCTGGTGTAGACAAGCTGTGGTCTTTGCCATTTGCATGAGCGACAGCAATCCCTCCTGCATACGTGCACCGCCCGTGGCGGTGAAACAGACAAACGGCAGCTTCTCGTCATAACAGGCTTCGACTGCGCGCGCAAACCGTTCACCCACCACCGAGCCCATGGAGCCACCCAGAAAGTTGAATTCAAAACTCGCAGCAATCATGCCCACGCCCAAGACCGTGCCTTGCATAACAACCAGCGCGTCGGTCTCACCCGTTGCGGCTTCGGCATCGGTCAGTCGATCGACGTATTTCTTGCTATCTTTGAACTTGAGGCTGTCTACCGGCAAAACTTCCGAGCCCAGTTCTGCGCGACCGTCTGGGTCAAAAAAAAGATCCAGTCGGGTGCGCGCCGATATACGATTGTGGTGCCCGCACTTCGGACACACGTGCATATTGTTTTCCAGATCCGTGAAGTAAAGCGTCGCCTGGCATGATGGGCACTTGCTCCACAATCCCTCGGGCACCGCTTTGCGAGCCGGGGCATTATTTGACTTTATCTTCGGTGGAAGTAGTTTTCGGAACCATGACATTGTTGGACCTCCGCCTTTTCACGTTTGTTCGTTTGGGTATTTGCGTGTCTGCGAATATGCAACTACTGCAAGTTTACGCGTCCATGGCTGATCGAAAGCCGCCGACTAACTTTCCAACATTTGCGACCACATTGTCTGGCGTAGAACTCTCGATTTCTTGGATGATGCGTGAGCCAATCACGACCGCATCCGCAACCTCACTGACTAAACGGGCGGTTGCACCATCACGGATGCCAAACCCGACGCCAACCGGAATGTTTACCTCTGCTTTGATCTCGGCGATCTTGCGCCCAACCTCTTGCGTGTCAATGTTTCCGGCACCAGTTACGCCCTTGAGAGAGACGTAATAAACATAACCACGCGCCGCCATTGCGACAAGTTTGATCCGCTCAGTTGAGGATGTCGGGCTGAGTAAATAAATCGTTGCGATCCCACGACTGTCCATCGCCGCGAGCAGCGCCGCACTTTCTTCGGGCGGATAGTCGACCACCAGCACACCATCAACACCAGCCGCAACGGCTGCGTCCGCAAATACCTCGAGCCCCATGCGTTCGATCGGGTTTGCATAACCCATCAAGACCACCGGTGTGGTTTGATTCGTCGTCCGAAATTGTGTGACACAAACCAGCACATCGTTAAGACCCACACCTTGTTTCAAGGCACGCTCGGAGGCACGCTGGATCACCGGTCCGTCGGCCATCGGATCCGAAAATGGCACGCCTAATTCGATGATATCGACACCCGCTTTGACCAGCTCATGCATCAGCGGAAGTGTTGTGGCAAGGGTGGGGTCTCCCACAGTAATGAAGGGAATGAGCGCTTTGCGATGTTCCGCTGCTAGGCGGGCAAACGCGGCCTCGATGCGTGAGCCCGCACGTGCCATCACCGCGACTCTGCTGCAGCTTGGCACGAAGGGCGACAGAAGAACTGCAGCCCGCTGCGCTCGGCGACGGTTGCCATGTCTTTATCACCGCGGCCGGATAGATTGACCAGCAACACCTGATCCTTCGACATAGTTGGTGCCATCTTCATCGCCTCAGCAACTGCATGGCTGGATTCGAGCGCGGGAATGATGCCCTCGGTACGGCAAAGGCGATGAAACGCGGCGAGCGCCTCATCATCGTTGACCGCGACATACTCTGCGCGTCCGCTATCCTTCAGCCACGCATGCTCGGGACCAACGCCGGGGTAATCGAGGCCTGCGGACACCGAATGAGTATCGATGATCTGCCCATTTGCATCCTGCAACAAGTAGGTGCGATTGCCGTGCAGTACACCGGGTGTACCCGCCGTTAATGATGCGGAATGTTTACCCGTCGCAACGCCCTCACCACCCGCCTCGCAGCCGATTAGACGGACGTTGTCATGCGGAATGTAGTCAAAGAAAATTCCCATCGCATTCGACCCCCCTCCTACACATGCGAGCACCGCGTCGGGCTGGCGACCAATCATTTCCGGCATTTGTGTCAAACACTCTTTACCGACCACGGAATTAAAATCACGCACCATCATCGGATAAGGATGCGGCCCTGCAACTGTGCCAATGATGTAGAACGTCGATTCGACATTAGTGACCCAGTCGCGCATGGCCTCATTCAATGCGTCCTTCAACGTGCGCGACCCACTCTCAACCGGCACCACGGTGGCACCAAGCAACTTCATGCGGTAAACGTTTTGCGCTTGTCGGCGGACGTCGTCGATCCCCATGTACACAACACAGTCGAGCCCGTAGCGGGCGGCGACGGTGGCACTCGCCACGCCGTGCTGGCCGGCACCGGTCTCGGCGATCACTCGCGGCTTCCCCATACGGCGGGCCAACAGCGCCTGACCAATGGTGTTATTGATTTTGTGCGCGCCGGTATGGTTGAGGTCTTCTCGTTTCAGGTAAATCTGTGCGCCACCGAGTTCATCTGACAGCCGTTTGGCGTGATAAATCGGACTTGGACGACCGACGTAGTGTTTGAGTTCGCGCTGAAACTCGGTGATAAACGCCGGATCAGCCTGCGCCTTAGCGTATTCCAAGTTCAGCTCAAGCAACGCCGCCTGTAGTGTCTCGGCGACGAATGTACCGCCATATGGGCCGAAGTGACCGGCTGCATCGGGGAAACTGTACGCCTCAAACCGCTTGTTCACGAGAATCTTCCTTTGTTACCGCATTAATGAAATTTTGGATGAGCGCACGACTCTTCATCCCTCTAGGCTCTTCCACGCCACTTGAGACATCAACCGCCCACGGCCGAACGGTGCGGATAGCTTTAGAGACATTATCTGCTGTAAGCCCGCCGGAAAGCACGATGGAATTGGCGAGTATGGACGGAATTAACTTCCAGTCGAATAATTCGCCGGTACCGCCATAAAGTTTTGCGCCGGCATCCGTCGCGGCATGGTTAGACCTGGCATCCGCATCGAGCAACAACCTGTCCGCGCCACGAAATCGTTCGCGTAATTCTAACAAATCAGTCGCTGCCGAAACCCGAATGGCTTTCCAGTACGGGTGACCGAATTGAGCACAAAACGCGGCCGACTCATCGCCATGGAACTGCAACACAGAGGGGCTTACTTCGACCAACACCTCCCGGACCTGCGCAACCGTCGGGTTGACAAACAACGCGACCGACACTGTGCCATGCGGTAGGGCGCGGACAATCTGCCGGGCCAATCGGACGTCCACCGCACGCGGCGAAGGCGGGAAAAACACCAGCCCGATCGCGTCCGCCCCGGCATCGACGGCGAACTGCGCTGTTTCAACGTCGCGAATGCCGCAGATCTTGATGCGGGTGCCGCTGGACCGTCGGCTTACTCTCATCATATTCGCCCGGCAATGGCGCGCCCGGGAAACTTGGGCAGTTTCCAAGCTGCGTCATATTCAACATCCGTGAGGTAGAGGCCATCCGCTGCATACGTCGGCGCGCACAGCGAACGGTCTTTCGCGGCCAATACGTGTGCAAGCCAAGCCGGTTCCCATTTGCCAGCACCCACATAGACCAAGCTCCCGACAATGTTTCTGACCATATGGTGCAAAAATGCGCTGGCGCGGAAATCGAAAATCAGCATCGTGCCATGCCGACGCACCGCCGCCAAGTGCATCAGTTTGATGGGCGTCTTTGCTTGGCACTCCACCGAACGAAATGCCGAAAAGTCGTGTTCTCCAAGCAGGTATGCAGCGGCAGCTTGCATCGACTCGACGTCAAGCGGAGCATGGTACCAACCGACGCTCGCATGGTCGATACCGGGCGCAACTGCGTCATTCAGGAGTAGGTATTGGTATGCCCGCGCTCTGGCTGAAAAGCGGGCGTGGAACTGGTCTTCATCAGACTGCCCTGGCAGTTCCGCAAATTTTGTCGCCCAGACGACTCGAATATCGCCCGGCAAGTGGGCATTTAGTCCACGGACCCAGGATTGCTCCGCGCGGTCGATGTCGGTATCCAAATGAACAACTTGCGCTCGCGCGTGTACTCCAGCGTCAGTGCGTCCGGCACAGACCACCCGGGTTGATATGCCGAGAAAAAGGCTGATCGCTTTTTCCACATAGTCTTGCACGCCACAACCCGTCGGCTGAGATTGCCAGCCGCAATATGCGGTACCGCGATACTCAATGCCTAACGCAACACGCATGGCTTCTGCCTAAAAACAAAGGGCGCGGAGAACCGCGCCCTAAAATACCATCGAAGAAGACTACAGTCCCGCCAGCATCTTTTTCGCTTCGTCCTGCTGCGCCGCCGAACCTTCTCGCGTGACTTCCAACAGAATCTCCTTCGCACCGGCGATGTCCCCAATCTCGACATAGGCCTTGGCTAATTCGAGCTTGGTCGCAACGCCACCTGCCTCCACATCTGTGGCAGGTGCAGCGGCGGGTCCCAAGGTTTCGAGGTCTAACGACAGGTCAGACAGGTCGAGGCTGGGTGCGGGCGGTGCTGCTTCGGCAGCCGGTTCTGCAACGGAAAGATCGATGCTCGGTGCTGCGCCCGGTTCCTCTAATGAAAGCGAAGACAAATCAAAGTCAAAACCGCTTGAGGATGGCACGGCAGCCGCAGCCGGGGCGGCGACAGACACATCCTCGGCAGGCGAATCAAGCGCCAAGTCAAAGTCCAGTCCGCCTGCCTCACTTGGGTTGTCAACCGCCGTAGTTGGAACGTCTGACGCCCCTGCACCCAAATCGAGTTCAAAATCCAACGCAGCATTTGCTTCAGCCGGTGCGGATCGATCGGTTGCCGCTAACGTAATGTCAAGCGTTGCCGCAGGCTCTTGTGTTGTCGCTGAATCGCCAAAACCCAAGTCAAAATCCAAGTCCGGTTTTTGCTCGGCGTCAGCGGTCGCCTCGTTCATCGACCCAACGGCGGCAGACGCGTTGGTCGATTCAAATTGTGCGGCACCGCTGTAAAGGCTGTTCGTCGGGTCTATCGACGCACCCATTGACGCTGCCTTAGCCCACATTGGATCGTTCTCACCAATCGCCTCTTTCAACTCTCTGGCAACGGCCTCAAACGCCGCCGACGCAGCTGCTGTCTTGCGAGCGTGATAAACTTCCAGCAACTTCATGGAAATTTCATGGCGGCCTTTGTCGCGCAGCTTTGCTTCTTTAAGTATCTCTTCGGCCTGCTCATCACGACCGTAGGCAATATAAACTTCCGCTTCCGCGACCGGATCGACTTCGTCAGTATCAATTGCGCCGGGACCTTCCTTGCTAAAGTCGGTCAAGAAGGAACTGATACCCGTATCAACGAGTCCGCCAGCCTTCGCACCCATTTCTGAATTGGATGCAAACTCCGACGGCATCAGCGACGATGACTGCGCCATTGAACTATTCGAACCGGCAGCGGCTTTGCGGCGACGAAAAAATATGAAGCCACCGACGGCCAGCAAGCCCGTTCCACCAATACCTGCGATGATCGGCAGGTTATCCAATACGGTATCCAGCAATTCTGGCTCAGGCGGCGGCGGAGGCACTTTTGCTGCAACCTTCGGCGGCGGCTTCGGTGCATCGGCCTTCGATGCTTCGGGCGGTTTTACCGTTGCCGCTGGCGCAACACCCGGGGCTGCCGGGGGGGGCTGGGTCGCGGGAGGTGTAGTCACGGAAGCTGCGGGCGCTTGAGCGACCTGTGCAGGTTTGATAACTGCCGCAGGTGCAGCCTTAAGTTCGACTAATTTTTGCGCATCGGCCTTTTGTTTCTCGAGTTCAGCGATCCGCGATTTCGCCTCGGCTAGCGTCTTTTCCCTTGCGATGGCGTCTTCTTTAGCCGCAGTTTTTGCAGCCTCGGTGCCCGCTTTGGCACCGGCTGCGCCGACTTGGGCCGATGTTTCCGCTTTCGCTATCTTCAATTGATCAGACGACACCGGGGGCGGTGGTGCGACCGGTTTAGCGGCGGCGACCACGCCACTCGCAACGTTGGACGCACTAGGCTTGGCTGCTGCCGTCGCAACGGTCCCTGCAATCTGCTCTCGGTAGGATTTCCAATCTGCAACTTGAATCTTTATCTCTTTTTGCGCTTCCCCCTTGGAAATTTTGCTGATTTCAACCGCGGAGGGAACCCGGAGGATCTGCCCGGTTTTCAACACATTCATGTTGCCCTTGCCAAAGGCCTGCCTATTCTCTCGGAACAACGCAACTAGCATCTGATCGAGAGAAACACCATCGACCTTCATTTCTGCGGCGATTTTGGAAAGGGTGTCACCACGCTTTACAGGGCCATAGGTGGCACTTTTTGAATCTGACTCGGCCTGAGCAGAAGGTAATCCTGCTCCGCTGGGAGCGGTAGATGCCGCCCCTGTTCGCGGTTCGGGGCGCTCCAGCGCCACCGCTGCGGTTGGCGCTTGAATCCGCGCCTCGTTGAATCCCGGCGGATCCAGCAGGATGGGGTACTCGCGGACAAGACGACCAGATGGCCAGCTTAACTCTACCAACAAATCCAAAAACGGCTCGCTGATAGCACCACCGGATGTAATCTTTAACACGGGCTTACCGTCGCTTTTGCGCTCAACGCTAAACAGTAGCTGGCGCAATAAAGGCGAATACTCGATGCGCGCGTCGGCATAGGCTTCCGCACTTGCAACGCGCGCGGTAAGAACTTCCAATTCTCCTGGCTGGAGAGAGACAAGATCAATTTCGGCGGAAAGGGGCTGTCCCAGCAATGAATTTACGGAAAGCTTCCCTAACCCGGCAGCATACGCAGTGTTAGCGAGAGCGAGGATCATCCCCACTAGTGCCGCAGCGATTGTCTTTTTCGGTGGACGGCCCATGCAGTAAACCCCAACCCTTCCAGTTTTTCGACGAACTACAATAACATCAACAAGTTATAGTTTCAACTTTATTCTGTTTCTCATGAGTCTGCTGTAGTAGGAGCATGCTACAGATCCGTCGCCTACCGGGGCCTCGACCAAATCGCAATCGTCCAAACGCCTCTCAAGACTACGCTAACTCATTATTTTGCAAGGACTATTCGGAGCATCCGGCGCAGCGGTTCCGCTGCGCCCCACAGCAGCTGGTCTCCTACTGTAAATGCAGACAGGTAGCTCGGGCCCATCGCAAGTTTTCGCAGGCGACCGACCGGGATATGCATTTGCCCACTAACGGCAGCCGGAGTAAGTTCGCGCATGGACGCTTCTCGCGTATTCGGTACAACTCGTACCCACGGATTCGCCTCGGCAATGATGCACTCTATCTCAGGGAGCGGCACATCATGCTTTAACTTGATGGTCAGCGCCTGCGAGTGACAACGCATCGCTCCGACACGAACACACAAGCTATCTATGGGCGTTGACTCAGTACCAAAGCCGGGGCCCCGGCCGAGAATCTTATTGGTCTCGGCCATGCCCTTCCACTCTTCGAGCGACATGCCGGGGTTATCCATCGCCGCCATGTCTTTGTCGATCCATGGGATGAGGTTCCCGGCAAGAGGCACGCCAAAGTGCCGGGTCTCATCAGCCGAAAGCGAATGTTGTTTAGCCAAAACGCGGCGATCAATTTCAAGAATAGCCGACTGCGGATCATCCAGCAGTGCTTTGACTTCCGCGCTAATCGTACCGAACTGCGTCAACAACTCGCGCATGTGTGTCGCGCCACCGCCCGAGGCCGCTTGATAGGTCATGCAGGTCATCCATTCGATTAAATCGCGCTGGAAGAGGCCGGATAGACCGATCAACATACAAGACACCGTGCAGTTTCCACCGATGAAGTTCTTGATGCCGCGGTCGAGCGCGGACTTGATCACCGGCATGTTGACGGGATCGAGAATAATGACGGCGTCGTCATTCATACGCAGCGTCTTTGCCGCGTCGATCCAAAAGCCCGCCCAGCCCGCAGCTCGCAGCGGCTGATAGATCTCCGTGGTGTAGTCACCACCTTGGCAGGTGATAACAACGTCCATGTGCTTCAGCGAGGCAATGTCCTTTGCGCTTTTCAGCGGCGCGCCGCCGGCTTCAGCGGGTGCTGCACCACCGACACTTGATGTCGTAAAAAAAAATGGCTCGATGTGCGCAAAATCGCCTTCTTCGCGCATGCGCTGCATCAATACGGAACCCACCATTCCGCGCCAACCGACTAGTCCGACCTTTAGCATGTTGTACTTCCTCATCAAAGTGAGTGAGGTGGCAAGCTGAGGAAGTTAGCAACGCCTTGCTCGCTGCCATCTTCGCCTGTTCACAAGTTCTTTAATACCGCAGCACCCATCGCTGAAGTCGAGCACACTGACTCCCCGGCCTTGGCGATATCGGCTGTGCGCAGCCCCTGCGCCAAGGTTTTCTTGACTGCGCCGTCGACGCGATCTGCCCATTCGACCAAATTGAACGTGTAGCGCAGCATCATGCCCAAGGACAGAATTTGCGCCAACGGATTGGCAATACCTCGCCCGGCAATGTCCGGTGCGGAACCGTGGATCGGCTCGTAGAGCCCTTTGCCGTTCGTGTCTAGCGAGGCCGACGGCAGCATGCCAATTGAGCCAGTGAGCATCGATGCTTCATCAGACAAAATGTCGCCGAACATATTTCCCGCGACCATTACGTCAAATTGTTTCGGATTACGAATCAACTGCATGGCAGCGTTATCCACCAACATATGACTCAATTCAACATCCGGATACTCCGGTGCAACTTCAATGGCAATGTCGCGCCAAAGTTGCATGGCCTCAAGCACGTTCATTTTGTCGATAGAGCATAACCTCTTGTTGCGCTGCCGCGCGGTACGAAAGCCCACGTGCATGATGCGTCGAATCTGCGCTTCGGTGTAATGCATTGTGTTGACGCCGATCCGTGCGCCTTTCTCGCCACTGACGCCACGCGGTTCACCAAAATAAATGTCCCCGGTTAGCTCCCGAATAATCATCAGATCGAGACCGGCCACCACCTCCGCCCGAAGGGTCGAGGCATCAGCCAATTCGGGAAAGACGGTCGCAGGTCGCAGGTTGGCAAAAAAATCGCATTCCTTGCGCAGCCCAAGAATTGCTTTTTCCGGACGGTGCTCTCGTGGCAGTGCGTCGTGTCTAGGACTGCCAACCGAACCAAACAATACCGCATCCGCCTGTTCTGCGAGTTTCAGTGTCGCGGCTGGCAACGGGTGGCCGTAAGCATCATAGGCCGCCCCCCCAACCAGCGCCGACTCCATCTCGATTTTCAGACCATCGCGGCGCAATGCATCCAGCACCTTAAGCGCCTCGGCCATGATTTCGGGACCGATCCCGTCGCCCGGAAGAATTGCAATTTTCATATTCACACTCAATTTGGTACCAGCTGAGCGGGTACCTAGGTTCAGCCTCTTTGTTCGGGAAAAATCCACGGCTCTCTGATTGCGCGGAATTGCTCATAGGCGCGAATTTTATCGACATGGCGGAGCGTAAGCCCTATCTCATCCCAGCCATTGAGAAGACTCTGTTTGCGCGAATCATCGACCTCAAACCGATACACCTCACCGCCCGGAGCCTCAACCACTTGTCGCTCAAGATCAATGGTCAGCTTTAGCCCGCTGGTCGCCATGATGACATTAAAGAGATGATCAACCTGCAACTCACTCAGCACGATCGGCAGCAAGCCGTTCTTAAAACAGTTGTTGTAGAAAATATCCGCAAACGAAGGCGCGATGATGGCGCGAAAACCAAACTGTTGCAGCGCCCATGGAGCGTGTTCACGTGACGATCCACAGCCAAAATTCTTGCGCGTCAGTAATATCGTTGCGCCTTTGTAGCGCGGCTGGTTCAGCGCAAAGTTTGGGTTTAAGGCGCGCTTGCTGTTGTCGACACCCGGCTCACCGTGGTCCATGTAGCGCCATTCGTCAAACGCGTTCTCGCCAAAACCTGTCCGTTTGATGGATTTCAGAAACTGCTTTGGAATAATGGCATCGGTATCAACGTTCGCACGGTCAAGCGGCGCCATCAATCCGGTATGTACTCGAAACGGTTCCACTACCTTTTCGCCGCCTTCTCGATGGTTTCGTCGCCTTTTTTGATGTCCTTGCCAACACCCTCAATGGTATTGCAACCTGCGAGGAACATAACTGCCAGGACCAGCGGGACGTATTTCTTCATATCCAAACTCCTCAAAGAATTTCGCGTACGTCCGCAAAACGACCAGCAATCGCTGCGGCCGCCGCCATCTCTGGACTGACCAAGTGCGTGCGGCCTCCGGCACCTTGTCGGCCCTCAAAGTTGCGGTTGGATGTCGACGCGCAGCGCTCGCCCGGGCCCAAGCGGTCGTCGTTCATGCCGAGGCACATCGAACAACCAGGGTCGCGCCATTCGAATCCCGCGGCCAAAAATACTTTGTCCAGCCCTTCTGCCTCGGCCTGACGCTTCACCAACCCGGAACCGGGTACCACCATCGCGAGTGTGACATTGCTTGCAATGTGGCGGCCGCGCACCACCCCTGCCGCTGCACGCAAGTCTTCAATTCGCGAATTAGTGCAACTGCCAATGAACACCTTATCAATTTTGATTTGTGCAATCGGCGTGCCGGGATCAATCCCCATGTACTGCAAAGCACGTTCCATCGCCTCCCGCTTTACCGGATCGGCTTCTTTCGCCGGGTCGGGCACGTTTGCGGCGATGCTCGCAACCATCTCAGGCGATGTTCCCCAGGTGACTTGCGGGGTGATGTTGGCACCATCCAATTCAACGACACGATCAAACATCGCACCGTTGTCAGAATGCAGCGTGCGCCAGTAGGCGCTTGCTTGATCGAATTGCACTGCCTGCGGAGCATAAGGACGACCGCGTAAGTAATCGATAGTTTTATCATCCACCGCCACCATTCCAGCGCGCGCACCAGCTTCGATGGCCATGTTGCAGACCGTCATACGACCTTCCATCGACAGAGCACGAATCGCACTGCCCGCAAACTCAATCGCATAACCCGTGCCGCCGGCGGTACCGATTTTGCCGATTATCGCCAGCACGACATCTTTGGCGGTGACGCCGCGGCCGACCTTGCCCTCGACTCGGATCAACAACGACTTGGACTTTTTGGCAACCAGACATTGTGTTGCCATTACGTGCTCAACTTCGGAGGTGCCGATGCCAAAAGCCAGCGCGGCAAATGCGCCGTGGGTCGATGTATGTGAATCGCCGCAAACCACGGTCATGCCGGGCAAAGTGGCTCCCTGCTCCGGACCGATCACATGCACAATCCCTTGGCGGCTGTCGTTCATGCCGAAGTAGTCGCGAACGCCAAACTTTTCGACGTTCTTATCCAAGGTCTCCACCTGCAAACGCGAGACTGCGTCGGTGATACCTTCATGACGCCCCAATGTTGGCACGTTGTGATCAGCGGTAGCGAGAATAGACTTCAAGCGCCACGGTTTGCGACCGTTGATTTCGAGCCCCTCGAAAGCCTGCGGGCTGGTGACTTCATGTACCAAGTGGCGATCAATGTAGATCAGCGCGGTGCCGTCTGACTCGATGTGGACGACGTGTGCGTTCCACAACTTGTCGTAGAGGGTTCTGGGCTGCGTTTGTAAAGGCGACTGTGGCGACGTTCGCGCAAAATTTGTCATGGAAAGATTATACGCAACGGCAGTGCCACGACGCGATTCGGCAATCTGCGCTACCGCTGGTGCAGCAGCTCTTGGGAGACCAGCCGACCGATCAGCACCGCCGGCTACAAGGTGCCAAACACCGCCGCCAGCAGCGTCATTGACTTCGCGATGGGATGTACGGGGGTGATGTCGCCGAAGCCACGCGTGGTGAGTGAAACGAAGCTAAAGTAGGTGAGATGCTGGACGATATACGAGTACGCCGCAGGTTTCCCCAAGATACAAAAAGGCTCCCGGAGCATGCAGGGCGATGGCCCGAAACACCTGGCCGAACAGTAAACCGACCAGCAAATAGACCGCAATTGCGCCTTGAATTCGATGTACATTGATTCTGCCGGGCGCGAGCACCCGACGCCCGATCGGTGTCGACGGCAAGAACAAATTCAACGCCGCAAACAGCGCGTCGTATAGGCGCAGGTCCCACTCCGGCATCAAAATGGCCGCGAGCCGCATTGCGATAGCTGGTGACCCCATGGACTAGGTGACGGTCAATATAGATACACGCGGTGCCGTCAGTTTCTTTATTAACGACGTGGTCATTCCACAGCTTATCGCAAAGCGTCTGGAGCGAAGAGTTTGGGGTGGCAATCATACAAAGATTATACGCAGCCCCTCCGATTTGGTGCGCCGCAGCAGCGATCACGAACGTCAGGTGAATGACTCGATCAGCTTGGGGATTTGATGTGGGTCGCGCGAAACGGCGTAGCGCCAAATCCCGTAACGACCATCGGCGTTTACGGCTTTCATCCATCGTTCAGCAGCGGCTCGCTTAACGTCTTCTAGCGGGTCATAGCCTTTCGTCTCTAATACAACGTAACGCTCGTCCTCATCCGTAAGCCTGACAACAAAGTCGGGTACGTAGTCATGCTGCTCACCGTTGTGCAAATAGGGAATAGCAAATCCCAATCCAGCGTTCTTCACAAAAGATCGCGTACGAGGGTGACGATCTAGGTAGTAAGCTGCGGACTGTTCCCACTTATCAGTGTCTGCTACAACGTAATTGACGTGGCTCTTGAGAACTTCACGCACCGGGCGGCTAGTCCAAAAACTCACGTCACCCGTGCTACCCGCCCCACGTCGGGATTCATAACGCGGCACTTCCGGCGCTTCGCCAGCGGCAGTTTCTGGACGGATCGCCTGCGAAAGTTTTTCGACCATCCAGCCGTAATATGGCGACAAAAATGCATCCCTTTTGTCGTGCGGCGGGCTGACTTGCACGTGCTCTGCGACATACCGCTTCGTCGCGCCGAGCACTTGTGGGAATAGCGCGTGGGCGGGAATCTCGCAACGTCGACTGTCGATGAGGTCCAGCGTGATTGACCTTGCCATCTCAAATTCTAGTTCTTGCAAACGTCTCTCTCGACGATACGCGGTCAAATCCACAAGTTCCGATACTCCTGGGCCCGTTAGCGCAGGTCGTCCACGATTCGTCACGGAGAGGCGCTTC
This sequence comes from Rhodocyclaceae bacterium, assembly GCA_020247545.1. GTDB lineage: Bacteria > Pseudomonadota > Gammaproteobacteria > Burkholderiales > Usitatibacteraceae > UKL13-2. The sequence continues at coordinate 25,920 of JADCIX010000043.1, forward strand.
ATCTCAACCTCTGGGGGAATGTTGTATGCATTGAATTTCAGGTCAGAAACTTCATCCCAATTCACAACAATCTGGGAGCGAATCGATTGCGTATAGCCGTCTACGCGCGGGAATCGGATTTCAAATTTTTCTGCTCGTGATGGCAATGCATGTACATGGGTACGAACAGGTGGCTCAACGACGACACCTGACGGGTTCGCCTTGAATGGGATTACCTGAAACGGCACACCAAAAATCTTTGCAGTCTCTTCGCTAAATTTGCCGTCTCCGCCTAAGTCGTAGTGCATCCGTCTCAAACCGCGTCCGACCACCTGCTCACAAAGTAACTGCGACATAAACGGCCGCAACCCGACGATATGGGTGACCGTGTTGCAGTCCCACCCCTCGGTCAGCATTCCAACGGAAACGATACACCGGATGTCCCGGCCGGGAGGGTGTAACGGTCGCTCAAGTTTTTGCGCAAGTTCAACAAACCCCGGTGGGTAGACGGCCCTCAACTGCGCATCCCACGGCCAGTCTCGCCGTCCGACGGTGTCGAGCGTAAATCTCATCCAGCGGGACTCATCTTCTTTTGCTGCACCCGAATCGGTTTCTTGTACAACCTTGGAGTCCACGCGAATCGTTACCATGCGGTCCGGGCCGTTGCGAAATAGTACAAACGGCGAAGCGGGGATGCCATGCGGTGCTTTGTTGTTCGCCAGCCAGTCAAAGATCACTGAAGCGATCTTGGTGTTCTTGCACACCAGAATGAACACCGGCAACCGCGCCTCGGCACCGCGCGACTCTTGCAGTCTGAATTCTTGTTCCCAAAGACCGGCTAGCATCGCAATTGGCACATTGGCGTACTTCAAAATCGCTTCCGGCTTTGGCGCGGCCTTCTTGCCGCCGCGCTCACTCGCGGTGAGCTGTGGCTTGATCCACTCCCAAATGTTGAAATACCCGGGAATCGCCGCGCCACTCGCGTCACGGACCGCTAACTGCGGAATCTTCGTCAAACCGGATTCGATGGCGTCTATCAGCCCAAAGTCGCTGACGATCCACGGGAAAGGCCGTCCCGCTTGCTGCCCAACACGGCCCAAAAAATATGGCGTAGCAGAAAAGTCCACACACAAATTGATGCCGCGAACTTTCTGAACTTTGTCGAGACCTTCTATCCAGACAGTTGCCTCTTTGAAGAACTCTTCCGCTTCCTCATCTTCTCCAAAAAGATCTTCCTCGAATTCGTCTTGCTCGTCACGCCTGATACGGTAAGCATGGTGTGCTTCGTCGTTCAGCACCAAGATGTTTCGTTTTCCACCGATCTCGCGTCCAAGTACTCGTTCGATCAGCGCCGTGTCACTCTCGCGATAGCGGTTGGTTTCTACGCGCACCTTGGCAAGTTCGCCATCCTTGTCGTGAATTTCTTCGATGACACGCAAGAGCCTCGCATCGACTTGTCGCCGAAAGTCCGCGAGGGTGAGGTAACGAGTGCCGCGCGCCGTCGTGGTCTTGTCGCCGATTGTGATCGTCTCAATACGCTGTTCGCGGACACCAGCTTTCATCACCTTTGCTGAAATGCCGCCAGCATTCGGCGTTTGAGGCTCAAACGCGTGCCAATTGGTGATAAGGACATGCCCCTGCATGAGTGAAGACATCAGATGCGGCGGCACCAAATCCCGCGTGCGATACAAACTTGCTTCACTACGAGAAGGGTCAAGCTCAGCTAGCCGGTCTCGAATCGTTACGTTCGGGCATACCACTAACACCACATCGGAAAACCGCGCGTCGCTACGGTCGCTCTGCTTATTCAAAATGCTCCAAGCAGCGAGCATCCCCATGACAGTCGACTTGCCTGATCCCGTCGCCATCTTGCAGCAGTAGCGCAGGAATCCCGCGTACCCGTCTGCCTTGGACTCATCGCTTGGTTCATCGCGTGGGACGTTGATGCCCTGCAAAAAGTCCGGACGTGCTTCTGTCAAAAAAATCACTGCCTCGGCGGCTTCGCGCTGCGCAAAAAATAATGGCGTCTGCCTTCCCTCACGACTCCAGTAATTGAGCAACTCGTGTGTCGTGCGCGTAACACCGCCCTCGCCTCGTAGCGCCAGCTCGCGCCAAGCTTTCATCTGGGCTCTGACGCGAGAGACGAGCTTTAGCTCGATCATCGTACCGGTATCGGCCTCTACGCCTCCCTTGCCACCCGAGCGCGGGTCTCGATAAAAGTAGTGTGCAAAACGCCTGCCCTCGCGGCGCTCGGCATCCTGCCCTTCAACAATCCACCAATGTTCCTTCGGCTCCTCGAAAGGCGAATTTAGGATTGGCGTGGCGACTTCAAAACTACTCATATCCGCCTACAATCCGAGAGCTTTTTGCATGCCGTCGAGCTTCGCCCTGATTTCAGGGTGAATCTCATCCTGCTGCATTAACGACGCAATTTCGTGGAACCGCGTGTATGAGACCCCGAATAGGCCGGCAGCTTGGAGCGCTGGCGGAATAAGTTCCTCACGACCTTTGCTATTCAGGAGAACTGGAATATCTTCCAGCGGATTTTCCAGAAAGCGGGGAGGCATGGTTTCGGCTAAATGTTTTTCAAGAGATGCAACCGCCTCCCCGGCAGCCGCTTCGCCTGACTCTTTTGTGACAAATCTCCGCAGCACTGCTGGATGGAAAAGGTAGTTCTCAATTTCGTATCTTGCCCAACGCATCCTCTGGAACCCGCTCCCGCCAATCGAAGTTGGTTCGAGTCCACGGCCTGCATCTCCATCAACGAGCTCAAAGGCAGGCATATCCTTAATTAGCTTAATTGCCTTGTAATGCGCGCCGGAGCGCACGCCCTCGCCCCCATCTCGCAGTGCGAACGCGATGGGCTTCCAAAATACCTCTCCCTCAAGAAACTTTGCAAGCGGATGATTCAGAATCTTCGCCCACTCACGCAAGATATCCAAGTCTGTCCTGCCCTCGACGTACACAACTCCGGGGGAATCCATCGCTCGCATGATGTCTGTATGGGTAATCACACGTAGTGCGGCACGCAGGGCGTCTCTTGGGAAAGTTTCAGACAACACGCGCGGCTGATCGAAAAGCATGGTCAATTCTGCGGCATCCACGCTATCCATAATCACCTCGGAGTGCGTAGCCAAAATCAATTGGGAACCACGCTGCCCGGCGATCCGACGCAGCTCGCTGTAGATAGCGTCTTGCAAGAAAACATGCAGGTGCGCGTCCGGTTCATCCACCAACAGAATTGCACCCGGGCGAGTGTGAAGAAACGTCAACAGCATCAACACCTGCTGGAATCCGCTGCCAGCGCTAGCCACATCGAAATTTGCTGATGCCGCACCTTGACGATACTCTGCGATGATGTATGCGCCCCTCTGAGGAGGTTGCAAATCAGCGTCGAACAGCCTCTTCATCGCATCGCGAAGATTAGTCCAAGCATCCGAATCTTGATGCGCCCGCACGAGCAAGTTGCGAAGGATATCTCCCGGTTTTCCTTGTGCAAGAAGCCCATCAATGGTCTCATCGCGTGCGTACTCAGCTTCGTCGCGCGAAAGCCCAGTCATCGGGGGAATATAGACGGTTCGGAGAGAAATGGTCCTCAGTACCTCAGGCCCAACTCCAGCGGTCGGTCGCAGTTTTATCTGCTCAGTCGTGTCGTACCAAAACTCCATCGTGACCGGCGGCTTCCCAGCTAGCGCCACCTCAATCTCGATTGACTGCCCCGGTCTTCGATCGTTCCAGAGTAGGTCGAAACGGCGTAACGGCACGGCGGCAAAGTCGTGGCGCGAAAGGTATGCATACGTATACGCACCGCCATGTCGCTGAAAGTCGTTCAGCTCGCACCATCTCCTGAAACCGAAATCCCAAGCTGCAATTGCCTGCAATAGCGTGGTTTTACCAGTATTGTTCGGCCCAACGACGACCGTATGACCCGGTATCTCAAAGCGAACATCTTGGAATCGCTTGAAGCGGCGAATAACCACAGATCGCAAGATCATTTCGCATCCCCCAACGAGGCAACGACCATCAATTCATTCCCCCGATGGTCGATCACTTTCACCGCAATCTCTTTGTGCTCTCCTGCCACAAAAGGCACAGAGACGGTGCCTGCCAGATGTGACCATACATCGCTCTCGTAGTCTGCGCCGAGAGCGCGCTTCAAATTTTCCCAAGCCTTGGTTTCGGGGAAGAACGCTTGCGTGACGTGAAACGACAAGCCGTTGTAATCGGTGTCGAGGAACCAAGCAGGCACTTGTTTGCCGCTGCGGTGGTCAACCTCCATCGTCACCGGGTCAAACACATCCAGCCCGATCAGCTCCACGGCGTACCACTGCTCGTCGCGCTCGCTAGACTTTGCCTTGGTGACGTTCGCTCGGATGGCTTCTTCAGTTTTGGGCGCCTCCACTTTGCGAAGGGCTATCTCTGGCATCCCGCATACCGAGAAGATTTGTGAAGAACGCATGTTCTTCAGCAAGTCCCCCATCAACAAATCGGGGGTGGCCTGTACATAGGTGGCGGCAATGCCGACGACCTCATTGCAAGTTTCGATCAGGCTCCGCGCATTCGGCTGAATCGCAAAGCCCACCACGTAGAGATGCGTATAGCTTTTGGCGAAGGCTTCTTTAGCGGCTTCAAACACCAGCTTTTCCACCACCGCGCCGTTCTCGGGGCCGAATACAAACGCGACTGGTTTGTCCTCGCCATTCACGACCAAGCCTTCGGCCGAGAGTGAAAGTGTTTTGGCTGGACGGCGCAGATTCTTGAAGGTCACTGTCCTGTTACCGCCCAGCCGCACCACGGGCGACTTGCGCAGAATCTCCAGCAGGCGATCGATAAAGCTAGCGGGCTCAGCGGGATTATCTGAAACTCCAGCATCGACAAGCGTTTTCGAGGCATTTTGGCTGGAAACCCCCGCCCCGTTTTGTGTTTGGCTTCCCGACTCAAGCTCTACAACATTCGGAATGGTTGCCTCGAACGCAAACGGCCCGCTAATGCGCGTTACACCGCGAACTTCTTCGGGGCGATCCACCAGCACTTCCTCGGCAGGTGGCTCATTGTTGGCAATTGATTTCAATGTCACATGCGGCACGATGCCTCCAACCTCTTCGCCTTTGTTGTTCTGTTTGCGTTTGTAGACAAACCCGCTGCCGGGGCCGGCGGCATCGTCTTTCAATTCGTACCACGGATAAGTCGCCGTGAGCAGCCGCTGGCGTGCCAGTGCGAGTGGCACACGGGAGGTATCGATGGTCAGCCAGCGGCGGCCCCACTGCTCGGCGACATAAGCCGTTGTGCCAGAGCCGCAGGTCGGATCGAGCACCAGATCACCGGGGTCGGTGGTCATGAGCATGCAGCGCTGGATTACTGTTGAGGTGGTTTGGACAACGTACAGACGGCTTCCAAACTCGATCGTGTCATCCCATTGGTTCGTCATGGATTTATACCCGAAGTCTCTCAAGTACATCTTGTAGTAAATCCGATTGCCGAGTACGAATAGCCGATTTTCTTCAGCTAACTTCGCAACCCCAGCAGGCGTGGTGCGCCAACTCTTCCCCCTTGCAGTTTCGAAAACTCTTCCATCGAACGAAATGGGAAAGATGCACGACTGGGTATACCCCGACGATGTGAGATCTGACCGTTTGAATATCGCCTCGTTCGAAGCGGTAACTGCGAAGTCCTTTACTTCGGCGGAACTAAGCCTTCTGTATCCCCCGTCAGGCGTATCCGCAAAGACAAACTCAGATCCTTCGCCAACGCTCTTCGGGACGTACAGGTTCCGGTACTTAAGATTCTCCTTGTCTCTCGAATACCACACTAGGTAATCAACAACCGACTCAATGTCGCCCGACTCAAGTGGCATCATCGTCTTAAAGTTGATGACAGCGCAAAAATTCTCCGCCCCAAACACCTCATCCATGACCTCGCGCACGTGGTGAAGGTTTTCATCCGATATCTGAACAAAGATCGAACCGCTGGTCGTGAGCAACTCACGCGCGAGGAGTAAGCGATCCCGCAGGTAGGTGAGGTACGAGTGCAGCCCCAATTCCCACGTATCGCGATAGGCCTGCACCATTTCCGGCTCGCGCGTCATGTCCTCGTCGTCGTTGTGTGAAACGTCGCGTTTGCGGACAAACGGCTGGAAGTTAGAACCAAACTTGACCCCATACGGCGGGTCGAAATAAATCATCTGCACCTTGCCGCGCATGCCTTCGTAGTTGATGAGCGAATTCATCACCACGAGTGAATCACCCAAGATCATGCGGTTGACCCAGTCGTCCTGATACTGATATGCCTTCAGCACCTGCTCATGCACCGGCCTCTCGGCATCGGCGAAGAGATCGAACATGTCGAGCTGCTTTTCCTTGCGGTGGCCTTTGAGCGTTTCGAGAATCGCTTTAGTGGAAAGCCGCTCGTGCACGAACAGCGGTAGCGTCGGCACGTCAAACGATAGCCGCTCGGCCTTGCCTGACCAATTGAGGAAAGGCTTGGATAGCGCCTTTAACTTCGCAAGGGAATCCTGCGCCGCAATGAGCTTAGCCTCAATGTCGGCAATGTTGGGGTTCGCGTGGCCGCTCGCTGCAATGGCCGGGGTAATGGTTGCTTTCTTGCCTTTCGCGACAGCAACCGCGTGGGGCGGGGGCAGAAGCAACGCTTTGAGTCCACTAATCTGTGCTTCCAGAACTGCGATGAGCACCTCGCCCTTCTCCCGTGATGAATTCTGGCTATCCCAGTCGAGTGCGGGCGAAATGGAAGAGTCGTAGTGATAGGTGGCGGGGACCTTCTTTTGCCGGAACTGCGATTGGGTCCCGACATCTGGCCGCGCGAGCGCTTTATCGGCGTGCCGATAGTCGACCGGCGCGCGAGACGACTGGTCTGCTTTGGTGGCTTTACCAGTTTTCGTGGCTGTGGCCGACTTCGATGCCTTAGGCGCGTTGGCCGCTTTTGCAGATGGCTTTGTTGTAGCGGGAGTCGGTGTCAGTGTGGATTTCTTTTTCGGCATGAGCGTCCCTGAGTGTGCCGCTATTGCAGCTTTTTGGCCTTAGCTTCCCTCTTGGGCCGTGGCGCGAAGACCTCCTTTAGCTCTTGGTTCACAACATCCACGGCAAAGCTGCTGGGATCGAAGTCACCAATCCATTCGATCATGTCTTGATGGCTCTCGTGGTTCTTGTCTGCCAGCGCTTCGCACAGATGAAAGTAGCCCGGCAAACCGCCGCAGTCATCTGGCGGGCCAGCGCGCTCACCCGCTTCGCAATGAGGGATAGAAGAATCGGACTCAACCCTGCGCTCGACTTTCAGCGTGACATGCCAGTCGTCGCCAAAGTCATACCAGTAGTTGATTTTCTTCTTGGTGCCGAGCGCATTCATCAGCGTGGACTTGCGGGCCAGCTGCGAACTACGACCCCTTGGCGGGCCGAAATCGTCGTCAATCTCGCAAACGTAGTCCGCCGTTCCGACCGAAAACTGCCAGAGATGGCTGTCGTCCCAATCAAACGCGATTTGCAGCACCAAGTGAAGGTGGTCTAGCCGAATGGATTGCGGAACAGCGATACGCCGCCAAATCGGCGGTGCGATGTGGTCAACGCTGGCAAGCAGCACCAGTGACTTGGTTGCGACGATTGGCAAGTTTGATGCAGTCATCTTAGGCCTCGCTTGGATCAGGATTCTCTGTTGTCTCAAACTTGTGTTTATCACTTGCGGATGGACTTGCGGATGGACTCGCCGCAACCCTTAGAGTCGTTAGCACCACGTCCGCATTCTGCGCACGATGCAGTAATGCATGGTCCATCAATACCAGCGCAAGATACGCCTCAGCGATCGGTGTTGCGCGAATGCCCACACACGGGTCGTGGCGGCCGTGGGTATTGATTACCACCGATTCACCGGCTTTGTTGATGGTTTGACGGTCAAGACGAATCGATGATGTCGGTTTAATCGCAATTGACACGGTGATGTCTTGCCCGGTAGAGATGCCACCCAACACTCCGCCTGCATTGTTGGACGAGAAGCCTTCTGGCGTCATCTCGTCCGAATGTTGGGTGCCGAGTTGTTCAACAGAACCAAACCCAGCGCCGATCTCAACGCCCTTAACCGCGTTTAATCCCATCATCGCGTAGGCGATGGCAGCGTCGAGTCGGTCATAGATCGGCGCGCCCCATCCCACCGGAACGCCTGACGCAACCACATTGATCCGTGCACCACAACTCTCGCCGGACTTGCGCAGCTTATCCATGTACGTTTCCAGCTCGTCGATCATGGTTGCGTTCGCCACGAAAAATGGATTGTCATGCACGTGATCGAGCGACTCAAACGGGATCTTGTTTTCGCCGAGTTGCGCTAGGTAGCCGTTCACCACGACGCCGTATTTTTCATTTAGCCACTTTTTCGCCACCGCTCCCGCAGCAACCGTTGGCGCGGTCAAGCGCGCCGAAGAGCGCCCACCGCCACGATGATCGCGAATACCGTATTTTTGCAAGTAGGTGTAATCGGCGTGCCCCGGGCGGAATGCGTCTGCGATATTGCCGTAGTCCTTGCTTCGCTGATCTTCATTACGAATCAGCAGCGCAATTGGTGTACCAGTGGTTTTTCCCTCATAAACGCCGGACAATATTTCAACGCGGTCATCTTCACGCCGCTGGGTCACGTGGCGCGATGTCCCGGGCTTGCGCCGATCCAAATCCGGCTGAATGTCGTCGACTGAAAGCGCCATTCCCGGCGGGCAGCCGTCGATGACGCAGCCAATGGCGGGCCCATGGGACTCGCCGAAATTTGTGACTGCAAAGAGCTTACCGAGAGTGCTTCCGGACATGATTGCTGGGCTGAAAGACGAGCAAAACGCTTCATCAGAGTGTAGCACGCAGCGCGCCAACAACGACTATCAAACCTGCAAATCACTCAGCATAAACTCTTAAAACTCCTTTATTGGCGGGCATTTTCAGCCATTTACGCGGTATCAACAGCAAATGCCGACCGGCGGAGGGCAATCAAATGCTACCTCAAACGGTGTCAGATAGCCCAGCGCGGCGCGCGGTGTGTGATTGTGTTTGTCCTCAATGCGCTTGATCCTCGCTGGACTGACC
>JADCIX010000044.1 GCA_020247545.1 Rhodocyclaceae bacterium
CCGCGCACAACCGCAAGAGTTGCGCCGGGCGGGGACCCGTCAATTTTATTCCGCGCAGGTGATTCCGATATTGGGCTCCCGCCTTCGCGGGAGCAGGGGAGTATGGGTTTAGTGGTCGTTCATCTAACCCCGTCCCCGCGCAGGCGGGGACCCAAGTTGACCTGCCCGCGCGCAACCACAAGGGTTGCGCAGGACGGGGACCCGTCAATTTTATTCAGCACAGCTGATTCCGATATTAGGCTCGCGCCTTCGCCGGAGCGTGGAAATTCACCATATTTACTTGCCGGATCAATAGGATGAAACGCTTCTATCTCGCAGCCGCCATCATCGGGGGCATCACTCCCTACGTGGTTTACTTCGGCTACCTCGCCTATGTGCCGGGTAGTTCCGGTGCCCTCTCGTTAGCATGGGGAAACCCCATCGCCGCTGCCACACTCGCTGACTTCACCATTTCTTGTATCGTGTTCTGGCCGTTCTTATATGCGGAATCTAAACGCTTGGGCATACGTTATTGGTGGGTGTTTATTCCTGCCAATCTCATCATCGGCTTATCCTTTGCCTTACCGGCTTTCTTGTACGCACGCGAAGCAAAGCTGACTAAGCAACAATGACTTCGCCGCCAATTTCACTTGCGTGGTTGGTGTGGGGTATTGGCGCGGCACTCTACTTCGTTGGCTTCTACCAACGTGTCGCGCCCGCCGTCATCACGGCAGAGTTGTCCCAAGCCTTTAATCTCACTGCTGCCGGGCTGGGCAATCTGTCTGCATTCTATTTTTATAGTTACGTTGCGATGCAAATTCCAACAGGGCTGCTAGCGGATCGTTACGGCCCGCGCATCCTGCTGACATGTGGCGCGGCGATTGCCGCTTGTGGCACTGCGGTTTTTGCGATGGCCCAAGATGTGTTTTGGGCAAACACAGGGCGGTTGCTAATCGGCGGCTCCGTCGGTGTTGCCTTCGTGGCAATGTTAAAACTGGCAGCGCACTGGATGCCGGCACGCCAGTTCGCACTCGCCTCTGCAGCCGCACTTGCGGTGGGGGTATTTGGTGCGGTTGCGGCCGGCGCGCCACTGCGACTGCTGGTGGATGCGTTTGGCTGGCGCAATATCATGTGGGCTAGTGCGGCGTGCACACTGCTGATTGCTTGTGCGGCGTGGTGGATTGTGCGTGACGACCCCGCCGATCGTCAATATCTTTCCCACTCGAGTCACCACACCGAAAACAACACGCAGAGTGTATGGGCAGGCCTGCTTGAGGTGCTCAGCTACCGCAATACAGTCCTTTTGTTTTTTTTGTCGGGTTCCATGACCGGCTTGGTGTTGACGTTCGCAGGTCTGTGGGGCGTGCCGTTTCTCACCACCCAATATGGCTTGACGCAAACGTTTGCTGCCGGATTGTGCTCAACCATGATGGTCGCATGGGCGTTGGGCACACTGGTGTTTAGCACCCTATCGGATCACATCGGCAAGCGACGTCCCTTATACATCGGCGGTGTGGTTGCAGCTCTGGCACTCTGGTCAGTGTTGATCTATTCAAAACTTCCCTCAACCGTCATGCTCGCCACGCTCGTCGCGGGCATCGGTTTTTGTGCGGGAAGTTTCATCATCAGCTTCGCATTTGCGAAGGAAAGTGTACCGGCGCGCCTGGCGGGCACAGCCTCGGGCGTGGCGAACATGGGCGTCATCGCCGGCCCTATGCTACTGCAACCGTTGGTTGGTGTGGTGCTCGACCGATCGTGGCAGGGGACGTTAGGAACCGGTGCCTTCACCGGCAAACGTGTCTTCGATTTCAGTGCCTACAGTCAGGCGTTTAGCATGATGTTGGTGTGGGGTGCGCTGTCGATTGTGCTGCTCACGTTTACCCGCGAGACACACTGCCAGCAACGCCAGTAGTGGCGGGTGGCGAATGATAAGTAACGAAGGCCGGGCGAACTAGCGATCTTCGCGACTGCGCGTCACCAGGCGCCGATACCCAAACCAGCACGTCCAGCCGGTCAACATCAATGCTGCCGCCGCGACAGCCATCCAAATGGCGGAATGAGAAACCGCCGGTGAGACGACACCCGCGACCAGCACATTCACCAAGCCCATGACAAAACCTGACAGTGAGGCCGCCATGCCACGCCGCGCTGGAAACAGATTCATCACCATCAGGGAGATAGAAGGAAAGGCCAAGGCGGAGCCGATGGCATAGAAGCCGATCGGAATGACTGCCCACGGGATTGCGGGTTTGAAGAACGACAGATAGACCAGATTTGCGACGACTGCCGTAAACATGATCACGTAGCCGCCGCGTACCGTTTTTTCTAGCGACCATCGACCGGCAACACGCCCTGAGATAAACGCACCGGTCATGATGCCGCCAATACCCGGCGCAAACAGCCACGCGTATTCGGTTGGGCCGAGCCCTAGTTGCCCGGGGAGATAGATGGGCGAAGAGAGGATATAGAGGAAAAAACCGTTGAAGTTAAAACCCGCCGCTAACGACAACAGGATCATCGGCGCACTCGCCCCAACCTGTCGGTAGCCCTCAAGCAGTGGCCCGGGCTTAAACGCATGGCGCTTTTCAATTGGCAGCGTTTCGTGGAAGACAGTGTAGCTCATTACCAGCAAACAGAGCGTAAACAAGGCGAGGAACCAAAAAATTGCTTGCCAGCCCAAGCCGCTGTAAAGATACCCGCCGATGATGGGCGCAATAGCCGGTGCGATGCCAAACCACAGTGTGGTCATCGCCATGATACGTTGTGAGTCGATATCGGAATAAAGATCGCGCACCATTGCACGGCCTACCACCATACCGGCACCGACTGAAAGTCCCTGCAGCATTCGCCAAAAGAGTAGCTGACCAATAGTGGTAGACATCGCGCAACCAATACTGGCGATGAGAAAAACGATCAACCCGCCCATGATCACGGGTTTCCTGCCGAAACTATCCGATAGGGCACCGTGAAACAAGAACATGAACGCAAAGGCAAACAGATACGCCGAAAACGTCTGCTGCATTTGCAGCGTACTTGCGCCTAAGTCGGCGGCGATGCTGGGGAATGCCGGGATGTAGGTATCAACCGCAAACGGACCCAACATGCCGAGCGCGGCAAGTAACAACGCCAGCAGCCAGCGTGGTGTGTCATGATGCGCGCGCGGCCCGCGGGGTGGGAGCTTCGGAGAATCGTGGGATGAATTCACAAAGTCTTTGACTGTCAGCCACTTTCAGGCGTTTTGCTTAAAAACGACCGTCGATATTTGCGGTGACTATCTGGTTCTAACCGTTGGTCTTGTCCATGCGCCGATACTGAATCGCCTCGGCGATGTGCGCGGATTCGATTGTGTCACTTGCAGCCAAGTCGGCGATGGTACGTGCCACTTTCAGCACACGATGATACGCTCGTGCCGACAGCCCCATCCGCGAGATGGCGTTTTTTAGCAGGACGTCGCCGGTCTCTGATGGTGCGCAATACTGGTCAATATCTTTCACTTCAAGTTTTGCGTTTGGTTTTTGTTGACGCTCAAGTTGGCGTTGATGAGCGAGATCGACTCTCTGCCGGATTACCTCGCTCGCCTCTCCACGTCCGACCTTGACCAACTCAAGTTGCGGCACTGCGGGGACTTCGATTTGCAAATCAATTCGATCCAGCAACGGGCCGGAAATCTTACCGCGATAACGCGCCACTTGGTCAGGAGTGCAACGACACTTGTTGCTGTAGTGCCCCAAATACCCACACGGACACGGATTCATCGCGGCGACTAATTGAAACTGCGCGGGGAAATCGGCTTGTCGTGCCGCTCGGGAGATGGTGATACGGCCAGACTCTAATGGCTCGCGCAGAACCTCAAGTACGCTGCGGTCAAATTCCGGTAGCTCATCCAAAAACAACACGCCGTGGTGTGAAAGCGAAATTTCGCCGGGCCGCAGATTCGAGCCACCGCCAACGAGCGCAACACCAGAGGCGGTGTGATGGGGGCTGCGAAAAGGACGCTGCTTCCAACGCTCCAGTTTGAAACCTCCCGTTAAGCTTTGTACGGCGGCCGTCTCCAGCGCCTCGTCATCTGTCATGGTTGGCAGCACGCCAACAAAACGTTGCGCCAACATCGTCTTGCCGGTTCCAGGCGGGCCCATCATTAGAATACTGTGGCCGCCGGCTGCGGCAATTTCCAGCGCACGTTTTGCGCCAGATTGTCCTTTGACATCGGCGAAGTCGGCAACCTCTCGTTGCGCTGACAGCGGAGTTTGCTTATCCACCACATACGGCACAATCGCCTCGCATCCGGCCAGATGTGAGCAGACTTGCAACAGCGAATCAGCGGGAAGCACCGTCGCATCACGCACCAATGCCGCCTCAAACGCCGAGGCTTTTGGCAAGATAAACGCACGGCCATCGCGATACGCTTTCAAAGCCATTGCCAAAGCTCCGCGGATCGGGCGTAATTCGCCGGTCAAGGCAAGTTCGCCTGCGAATTCATACTGATCCAGTTTGTCACCTGGTATCTGCCCGGTTGCGGCCAGAATGCCAATGGCGATCGGCAAATCAAATCGCCCGCTATCTTTGGGCAAATCCGCTGGTGCTAAGTTGACGGTAATGCGCCGGGCGGGAAACTCGAAGCGCGCGTTTTGCAGCGAGGCACGCACCCGATCCTTACTCTCTTTGACTTCGAGTTCCGGCAGGCCAACGATGGTGAACGACGGCAGGCCGTTTGCCAGATGCACTTCGACGGTAACGGGCGGCGCTTCCATGCCCGTCAACGCTCGGCTGGTGAGCACTGCTAAAGACATTAGGCCGACTTGTGTTCGAGTGCGGCGATCCTGTCCTCGAGAGCTCGCAACTTAGCGCGGGTCTTCTCCAGCAACGCGCGCTGCGCGTCGAATTCCTCGCGGGTCACCAAGCCCTGCTTTGCCAACTGCGAAACAAAGTGTTGGCGGGCATTTTTTTCCAGCTCACCCGCCGGAGACGCGGCGATCGCTTCGCCGACGCGCTGGGCCAAGCTGGTTAACTTGTCAAACGTGGGGTTAGGCGTGTAATTCCTCATAGCTGCATTGTAACGCGCAGGGGCTGCCCCGCCGTTGACGCCATCCAGCGCAACCACAATGGCGATTGCACCAAGTAGGTGCATTTAGACCATTTAAGGCAATTTACTGGTGCAGCAAAATCAGAAATATCGAATAACTTAATTTTTTTCAACCACTTACCGCGTCGCAGCAGATGGCACGCAATATGCTGAGTCTCAATCGGGTGACATTACAAGATCGATTACAACCGCAGAGGGAAATTTCATGAAACAAGCATCCCAGCTAGGCAAATCCGCCGTAAAAGCACTTGTTGCCGCAGTGGCAGCAAGCGGCGCATTCTCGATGAGCAACGTGATGGCACAGGCAGCGCCTGCGGCACCGGCAACGCCGGAGCCCACGCCAGAACATACATTTGTTCCAAAAATTTCGCTGTTCAGCGAATACGAATACCGCGGCATTTCGCAGACCTCAGAAAAGCCGGCCGTCCAGCTTAACTTGGACTACTCGCATTCTTCCGGCTTTTACCTCGGGCTGTTCGCATCGAACATTTCCTGGCTGAAAGACTACAAGAAACTCGGCTTAGCCAAAGATTCAGCCGCTGCCGAGGTGGATCTTTTTGGTGGCTACAAATTTGAGATTGTCAAAGACGTGACGATCGACATCGGCTACCTGCACTATGAGTATTCCGGCATGAAGCCGCTGGCTGGTTTGCCAAAAGCCAATACCGATGAGGTCTACATTGGCGCTGCCTACGGCCCGTTCAACGCCAAGTATTCTTACAGCACTGGCGATATTTTCGGGACGCCAAAGAGCAAGGGCTCCACATACATCGAGCTGAACTTCTCACAGGAAGTCGCACCAAAGCTGACCCTCAACGGAACGATTGCGCAGCAGAAGTTTAAGGGAACATTCGCCGGCTTCGACAACAATAAAGAGCTGACCTACAACGTCTTCAAGCTTGGCCCAACCTATGACTTGGGCGATGGCTGGAGTATCGGCGGGTACTACAAGTCGACCAATGCCAAACACGCGAACTATACCTACCTCGGGAAAGACTGGAGCAAAGGTCGCCTCGTGGCATTCATCTCCAAAGCCTTCTAATTCGCAGCGCCTCTAAACCACGCATGCCATCACAAGTGCCGGCAACCGATGACAGATCGGCGTCGGCATTGATTTTCAATTACCGGGAGCAAAAAACATGAAACTGGTTACCGCAATCATCAAGCCGTTCAAGCTCGATGAAGTGCGTGAGGCCCTGTCCGCCATCGGCGTGCAAGGCATCACTGTCACGGAAGTCAAAGGCTTCGGACGACAAAAGGGACACACCGAGCTGTATCGCGGCGCGGAGTACGTGGTCGACTTTCTTCCCAAGGTAAAGATCGAAGCCGCGATCAATGACGATTTGCTCGACCAAGTCATGGAGGCCATCGAAAAATCCGCGAACACCGGCAAGATTGGTGACGGCAAGATTTTCGTGTTCGACCTACAACAAGTTGTTCGTATTCGCACCGGGGAAACCGGCGCGGATGCGTTGTAACCCTGGGAGCCCCATCACATGAAAACCTTATTTGCTTCAGTCGCCATCGCGCTGATGGTCACGGTCGGCAGTGTTGGCCTGGCAAGTGCGCAAGACAAAAAAGCTGAACCGCCGACCCCATCGGCGGCGGCGGCAGCAGCCACTTCTGCCGCGCCGACACCGGCGGCAGCAGCCGCACCGACGCCTGCGGCAGCTGCGGCGGTGCCAGCAGCGGCCCCGCCTGCACCGGTTCCAAACAAAGGCGACGTTTCCTGGATGCTGGTGTCAACCGCGCTCGTGTTGCTGATGAGCGTTCCAGCGCTGGCACTCTTCTACGGCGGCTTGGTTCGCTCCAAGAACATGCTGTCGGTGCTGATGCAGGTGTTCGTAACCTTCTCGCTGATCACCGTACTTTGGGTGGTCTACGGTTACAGCCTTGCGTTTACCGAGGGTAATGCGTTTATCGGCGGCTTTGATCGATTGTTCTTCAAGGGCATTGCCGATGTACCGAAGGGCGAATTTGCAATGGCCGCGACGTTCAGCAAAGGCGTTGTCATTCCTGAAATGCTCTTTGCAGCATTCCAGTGCACCTTCGCAGCGATTACTTGCTGCCTGATTTTGGGCTCGGTCGCTGAGCGTATGAAGTTCTCTGCCGTACTGCTATTTGTTGCGCTGTGGTTCACGTTTAGCTACGCACCAATCGCCCACATGGTCTGGTTCTGGATGGGCCCCGACGCATACACCGATCCGAAGCTGGTCGATGGCCTGAACGCAAAAGCCGGTCTCTTGTGGCAGTGGGGTGCACTCGACTTCGCAGGCGGTACGGTGGTACACATCAACGCCGGTGTTGCAGGCTTGGTCGCGGCATACATGTTGGGTAAGCGTGTTGGCTACGGCAAAGAAGCGCTCACGCCGCACAGCTTGACGATGACCATGATCGGCGCTTCCATGCTGTGGTTCGGCTGGTTTGGTTTCAACGCGGGCTCCGCCCTCGAAGCTGGCAACTCCGCTGTGCTGGCGTTTATGAACACCTTCTTAGCCACCGCATGTGCTGTCTTGTCATGGACCTTCGCCGAGTGGTTGCTTAAGGGCAAGCCATCGATGTTGGGCGCGGCATCCGGCGCGGTGGCAGGCTTGGTCGCCATTACGCCAGCTGCGGGCAACGTCGGCATCCCTGGCGCATTTGTCATTGGCACCCTGGCCGGTCTGGTCTGTTTGTGGGGTGTTACGGGCTTGAAGCGGCTGCTGAAAGCCGATGATTCACTCGACGTGTTCGGTGTACACGCAGTTGGCGGCATACTGGGCGCATTGTTGACGGGTGTGTTCGTATCGCCGGATCTGGGCGGCCCAGGCTTTGTGACTGACTGGGTGAAGGCGTCGACCGGCTTCACCTCCATCGGCGAACAGGTGCTAATCCAAGCCAAGGCGGTTGGTTTAGCCGTTGTCTGGTCCGGCGTTGTGACCGCTGTTGTTCTGTTTATTGTTAAGATGGTAGTTGGTCTGCGCGTCTCGGAAGACGATGAGCGTGAAGGGCTAGACATCGCCTCACATGGTGAGACCGCGTACAACAAGTAGCATATCTGGCGGGGCAACCCGCTGCATCTTGCATTAGGTTAGAAGCACGAGGGGCATCCAACGTTGGATGCCCCTTTTGTTTGTAGAAACAACTTGACCACCCTAACCTGAATTTTTCATCGGTCGCCGGTTGCTTAGAAGGATGTTGCCTCTGCGCGATTGGCAAACTAACTTGGCTCGTTTCTGTTTTGCTGTGGATGCGGGCCGCAGGTTCGCTGTCGGGCGAGTGGACGGCAATATTCCGCCTTGCTGCCGAAGCATAGCCCGCTATGCTGTGGTCGGGCAGGCAAAAAACCACTCGCCCACTCGCCCGCTTTCGAATGCGCCCCTATGAAATGTTCAGGCTAACCGCGCTCCAATCCCCCAGCTCTACCTAAGTCATTGTTTTGCCTTGTTTTGCCCAGCAGGTAGAATGTTCTCCTCGGCTTCTCAAAACACCACATGAATCAACGCCACCCCCACCTACCTTTAAACCCTGAATCTGACAGTCCCCGGCACGGCGTCCCAGACGTGCAGGGCCGCGCCGACGTACGCCACATCGCTATCGACCAAGTCGGCATCCGCGGAATTAGGCACCCACTCCGCGTCCAATCTGCAGACGGCTCGGTACAACACACGGTTGGCATGTTCTCGATGACGGTTAACTTGCGCGGGGATGTGAAGGGTGCACACATGTCGCGTTTTGTCGAACTTCTGGAAGCCGAACGCGCTGGCAAAGCCGCGCTTGACCCGGCGGGGCTTCATTCGCTTTTGCAGCGCATGGTAGCGAAGCTTGAGGTAAACGAGGGCGTGATCTCGATTGACTTTCCATACTTCATCGAAAAGTCGGCACCCGTTTCAGGCGTTACGTCACTGCTCGATTACCAAGTGACTTTGACGGGGAGAATGCGCTCAGGGCAGTTTTCTTCAACCACCAAAGTGGTCGCACCCGTCACGAGCTTGTGTCCGTGCTCAAAAGAGATATCTGATTACGGCGCACACAATCAACGTTCACACATCACCATGACCATCGAGGCGGCGAAGCCGATTACGATAGACGAAATCGTACGCATCGCCGAGGAACAAGCGTCTAGTGAACTGTATGGCGTATTGAAGCGTGTCGATGAAAAATTCGTCACCGAGCGGGCATACGACAACCCCAAGTTTGTTGAAGACTTGGTACGCGATATTGCAGCTGCGCTGAATCGTGACGAACGCATCATAGCCTACACGCTCGAAGCCGAAAACTTCGAGTCGATTCACAATCACACCGCGTACGCGCTGATCACGCGCCGAAAGTAAAACTCTACTAAACACGGGCGTTTCCAAACAATAATTCTTGAAACTGGCTGTCAGTCGGGCGGTTTAGTTTTTGGCTGTCAACCGATCCAACGCCTCGCGGTATTTGTCGCTCGTCCGTTGCGCAATATCAGCCGGTACATCAGGCGCCGGCGGCCTGCGATTGAAACCAATCGAATCCAACCAATTGCGGATGTATTGCTTGTCAAAGCTCTCGGGCGACGAGCCAACCTTGTAGGTGGCGAGCGGCCAAAAGCGTGACGAGTCCGGTGTGAGCACCTCATCAATCAAATGCAGTTGGCCCTTGCCATCCAAGCCAAATTCAAACTTGGTATCGGCAATAATGATGCCCTTGGTCAGCGCGTATTCCGCCGCTTCCGTGTACAGCCGGATAGCAACTTCACGCACTTGCGCTGCACGCGCCGCACCGATGATCTTCTCGGTGGTCGCGAAGTCGATGTTTTCATCGTGTTCACCGGCCAAGGCTTTGGTCGCCGGGGTAAAAATCGGCTCTGGGAGTTTTGATGCGCGTTGTAAGCCCGCAGGTAATTTCACGCCGCAGACACTTTGCGTTTGCTGATACTCGGACCAGCCAGATCCTTCCAAGTAGCCACGCACGACGGCCTCGATTGGCAGCACTTTGTATTTGTTCACCACAATCGCCCGACCGCGCACTTGATCACGTTCGTCTTGCGCAACTACCGATGCTGGGTCGATGCCGGTGAGTTGATTCGGCACGATGTGCTGCAACTTCGCAAACCAGAAGTTTGCAAGCTCCACCAAAATCTCACCCTTATGCGGGATGGGCGTCGGCAGGATCACGTCGTAGGCCGAGAGCCGATCGCAGGTTACAAGCAAAAGTTTGTCATCACCAACGGCGTAAATGTCGCGCACCTTGCCGCGCGCGATGAGGGGAAGCGACGTGATGAAGGATTGGTACATGTCAAATCAGGATAGAAAAAATAATGATGCCGCCGGTGAGCGCCACTAACAGAAGCGGATAAAAAGTGCTAATGACTGCGCAGCGCAGTGCAGTCGCCCACCAGCGCCCACCAAAATAGCGTTGCATGGCAATAAAAAAATAGATCACAAAAACGAGCAACAACATGTCCCCTATTTTGGGTGGCAACAGTGCTTTACCAAGCAGCGCGAAGTAGGCAAAGGCATGCACGTGCATGGCATAAACCATGTGCTCGCCAAAAGCGAGGTTCCTTCGTCGGTATGACCAAAACGTCAGCGTCGCAAAAACAGGCAGCATGAAGAACATCGCGTAGGGCAAGTTACTGATCACACTTTTCTTTATGGTCTCGAATACATCGCCAACCGTTTTTCCTTCCCATTTCTCTTTGACATGGCCCTGCCACATCTGACAAAACCGGGCACCTGGCTCACAGTCCATCTCAACCTTTGCCCGGCCTTTCAACGCTTCGTCCGGGGGCACATTCGATGTCTTGCCAGATGCAAGAACCTGTTGACCCTTTGTCTCAGCCAATTGGTTTAATTGCACAATATTGCCGAATCCAGCCACCTTCACGACCAGAAAAAAGATGAAACTCGCGGTCAGGTAAAGCCTAAGTGGATGAACGTAAGCAACCTTCTTGCCATCGCGAAATCGCCTGCTGAGTTCACCCGGCAGGCAAAACAACAAGATCAACGTCTTCCAAAGTTTTCCCTCCAGCGCAACGTAGTGCGTGATGAATTCATGAATGAATTCCCAAGCCGATGGCGCATGTAGATGCGTATCTTGCCCACACTGCGGACAATACTTCGGCGCCGGAGAAATTGGCTCAAACGAAAAACCGCAATTGCGGCAACGGTGCGTTACCGCAGCCGGGTCAGCCGATGCAGTAACGCTGTCGGTTGTCGCCATCGTCAGTTGACGAGTTGCTTTAATTCACCCTTCGCATACTTCTCCGCCATCTTGGTGAGATCTATCGGCTTGATTTTCGACGCCTGCCCCGCGCAGCTGAACTGTTCATAACGCAGCTTGCAGATGGCTTTGGCCGCCGCACGTGCTGGTTTCAAATAATCGCGCGGATCAAAGTGCGACTTGTTTTCGTTCATGAACTTGCGAACGGCGGCCGTCATCGCCAAGCGGATGTCGGTGTCGATATTGACCTTGCGCACGCCATGCTTGATGCCTTCTTGAATTTCCTCAACCGGCACACCGTAGGTTTCTTTCATCTCGCCGCCGTTAGCACGAATGATTTCGAGTAACTCCTGCGGAACACTCGACGAGCCATGCATCACGAGGTGGGTATTGGGGATTCTTGCATGAATCGCCTTGATACGATCAATCGCCAGAATATCGCCGGTTGGTTTGCGGGTGAACTTATAGGCACCGTGGGAGGTACCGATCGCAATCGCCAGCGCGTCCACGCCGGTTTGCTTCACGAAGTCAGCGGCCTCATTGGGGTCGGTCAGTAGCTGCTCGCGCGTCATGGTCGAGTCAGTGCCGTGCCCGTCCTCTTTGTCGCCCTTCATCGTCTCCAGCGACCCCAGGCAACCCAACTCGCCCTCGACCGATACACCGATCATGTGCGCCATATCGACCACACGCCGCGTAACGTCCACGTTGTACTCGTAGCTGGCAATCGTTTTCCCGTCGGCTTGCAGCGAGCCATCCATCATCACACTCGAAAATCCAAGTCGCATCGCCTGCTGGCACACTGCCGGGCTTTGGCCGTGGTCTTGGTGCATCGCCACCGGGATATTCGGATACGTCTCGACCGCTGCCTCGATCAGGTACTTGAGAAAGGTTTCACCAGCGTACTTTCTAGCGCCTGCACTGGCTTGCATGATCACGGGCGAATCCGTTTCGGCGGCCGCTTCCATGATCGCCTGCACCTGCTCCAGATTATTGACATTAAATGCCGGCAGGCCGTAGTGGTATTCTGCTGCGTGGTCAAGCAATTGGCGCATGGAAACGAGTGCCATGAAGTTCTCCAGATTGGGTAGCGGAACCAGGGCGGTTCCAACGGAAGGATATTTTACGGCTAACCACTCCCTTGGGCTATCTGCTGCTAGGTCCTGATTAGCGGCAGTCGCATGATGAAATCTTCCATCAAAAAGCCATGACCGATGTCAATGTCTTCCTCGCCGACAATTTTGAAGCCCACTCGCTCGTAGAACGACCTTGCCCGGTTGAACTTGTTGACGTTAAGAGTAATCGCCTCTTGTTGTGGGACGACGGACGCCGTGCCGAGCTGCACAAATGACACTAAGTCATAACCAATTTGTTTGCCCTGCGCTTCGGGGAGGACGTAGAGCTTGTGGATCTTTGTAACACCACCCTCGATGTAGTCATGCTGAAAGGACACGAAACCAACCGGCACCCCCTCTAATTCTGCGATCCCAAACCAATGCCTCTTGGGACCCATTTGTTCCAACAACGCTTCATTTGAGTACATCATGTCGAGCATGTAGTCGATTTGCGACCATGACAAGATTTCACCGTAGGCGCTTGGCCACGTGCGCCGCGCGATGGACTGAATATTCGGGATATCTGATAGCGTCGCGTGACGAATCCTAACCTGCATCGCATTAAGCCTTGCGGTGTTCGCCGATGCGCAGAATCTTCATGGTGTTGGTACCACCAGATTGACCAATGGGTTCGCCCATGGTCAACACCACCAAGTCACCGCGCTCCACAACTTTGTTCTTCAGCAGTGCTTCTTCTGCTTCAAGCATGAGCTTTTCTCGATCATGCCCTTCGTAGGCCAGTGCAAATGGCCGAACATCGCGCATTAGCGCACACTTGGTATGGGTGGCTGGTTCAGGAGTCAGTGCATAAATCGGTACCCCTGAATTCAAGCGGGACATCCACAGCGCGGTTGAGCCCGACTGCGTCAGGGAGGCAATACACTTCACCTTGAGATGGTGTGCGGTGAACAAGGCGGCCATCGCAATGGATTGATCAACGCGGGTGAAAACACGGTCCAAAAACTCACGATCAAGTTTGACCTCAGCGCTCTTTTCCGCTTCACGACAAATCCGCACCATCGCCTCAACCGTCTCGACCGGATACTGGCCGGAAGCGGACTCGGCGGAGAGCATCACTGCATCGGTGCCATCGAGCACCGCGTTGGCAACATCCGACACCTCCGCGCGTGTCGGGATGGGAGAGGACACCATCGACTCCATCATTTGCGTGGCCGTGATAGTGAGTTTGTTCATTTCACGCGCCATGCGGATCATGCGCTTTTGCAGCGCCGGCACCGCTGCGTCGCCGACTTCCACAGCCAAGTCGCCGCGGGCGACCATGATGCCGTCACACGCTTTCATGATGTCTACTAAGGCCTCATTGGTTACCGCCTCGGTACGCTCAATTTTGGCGATCAGCATGGCATTGCCACCGGCGGCGCGCATCAACTCGCGGGCCATATACATATCGGCGCCACTCTTTGGAAACGATACCGCGAGGAAATCCGCCTCTAGCATGGAGGCAGTCTTAATATCGTCCATGTCCTTGGCGGTCAGCGGCGGTGCGGTCAGGCCGCCGCCCTTGCGATTGATCCCTTTGTTGTTGGACAAGACACCGCCTTGCCGTACCAAACAATGGATTTCGTTGCCGCGCACAACGTCAACTTCAAACACCAGCAGTCCGTCATTGAGCAACAGCAAATCACCCGACTTCACGTCGCGCGGCAACTCTTTATAGTCGATGCCGACACGTTCCTGATTGCCCCGCTCACAGTTGGCGTCAAGAATAAATCTGTCACCAGTCTTCAGGGTAATCTTGTTTTCGGCAAACTTACCCACACGAATTTTCGGCCCCTGTAGGTCGGCGAGGATACCGACCGGGCGATTGTGTTTTGCGGACAGTTGGCGGACTAGCGCGGCGCGATTGATGTGGTCTTCTGCAACACCATGGGAAAAATTCATCCGCACGACGTCGACACCGGCGACGATCAGCCTCTCGAGCACCTCGGCAGAGGTTGAAGCGGGGCCTAGTGTTGCGACGATCTTGGTAGCTCTTGGCATGGTGTTCTTTCAGTAAATTACGAACAAGAAACTAGCCGTTTGCCGGATTAGCCTTCGGCCAAATTTGCGTCCATCCGCGTTCACCTGCGTGACTATTGAATTGCTGCGTTTGCTGCCCGCTGCTGGAGAATCTCAACGGCGGGCAATGACTTGCCCTCAAGAAACTCCAAGAATGCCCCACCACCTGTTGAGATGTAACTTACTTTATCGGTGACGCCGAATTTTGCAATCGCCGCAAGGGTGTCGCCGCCACCGGCGATCGAGAATGCGCGAGAAGCCGCGATCGCCTCGGCCAACGCCTTGGTACCGCCGCTGAATTGATCAAACTCAAACACACCGACCGGTCCATTCCAGACAATAGTACCGGCTTGTTGCATGATTGCAGCGAGTGCGGTCGCCGTATTTGGCCCGATATCAAGGATCATGTCGTCAGCTGTGACGTCAGTGACTGACTTCGTAACCGCTGGCTCGTTGGCCGCGAATGCTTTACCGCATACAACATCGGTTGGGATCGGCACCGAAGCACCTCGCGCAGCCATCATGTCGATGATGTCTTTGGCGTCTCCAATCAAATCGGGCTCGGCGAGCGATTTGCCAATCGGCAAGCCCTGCGCCAGCAAGAAGGTATTGGCAATGCCTCCACCCACTACCAACTGATCGACCTTCTCCGCCAGCGATTTCAAGATGGTCAGTTTGGTGGACACCTTGGATCCCGCCACAATCGCTACCAACGGGTGTTTTGGTCTAGCCAGTGCGAGGCCAAGCGCATCGAGCTCCGCCGCGAGCAACGGGCCGGCACACGCCGCCTTCGCATACTTGGCGATGCCGTGGGTTGTCGCCTCCGCCCGGTGGGCAGTACCAAACGCGTCATTGACGTACACGTCGCACAGAGCGGCCATCTTCTGTGCAAGTTCATCATTGTTCTCTTTTTCACCTTTGTTGCCGCGACAGTTTTCGAGTAGTACCACTTGCCCAGCTGCGACGACCACGCCGTCTACCCAGTCGGCTTTTAGCGAAATTTCACGCTGCATGAGAGCGGCCAAACGCTTGGCGATTGGTGCCAGCGAATCCTTTGGCTTTAACTCACCTTCGGTCGGACGACCAAGATGTGATGTGACCATAACAGCCGCACCAGCATTTAGCGCAAGCTCAATCGCGGGAATCGAAGCGCGAATGCGTGTGTCGTCAGTAATATTGCCCGCCTTATCTTGCGGCACATTCAAGTCAGCGCGAATGAATACGCGTTTGCCGTCGAGTTGTCCGCTTGCGGCTAAATCCGCCAGACGTATAAACGTGGTTGTCATCAATGGCGCTTTTCGTTCACGGCGCGTTTCATGGTCACTACGCGCCCATCAATCACTTCGCCGACATCAAGGCGACCGTAGTGTCCAACATACGATTTGAAAAGCCCCACTCATTGTCATACCAGCTCGAGACCTTGACCAGATTGCCGGATACTTTTGTCAGCGTGGAGTCAAACGTCGACGAGTGACTGTCGTGGTTGAAATCGATCGATACCAGCGGCGCGGTGTTGTAGGCAAGAATGCCTTTCATGCCGGGTGAAGAAGCCGCCTCTTTCATAATCGCATTCACTTCGTCCGCCGTTGTGTCCCGCCTTGCGATAAACGACAAATCGACCAACGATACGTTGATGGTTGGTACACGAACCGCATACCCGTCAAGCTTGCCGTTTAATTCAGGCAACACCAGACCAACAGCGGCAGCGGCGCCAGTTTTGGTCGGAATCATCGACATTGTGGCCGAACGTGCGCGACGCAAATCCTCGTGCATCACGTCGGTCAATACTTGGTCATTGGTGTAAGCGTGTACGGTCGTCATGAGGCCGGTGACCACGCCAAGTTTGTCGTTTAATGGCTTCACCAGCGGTGCCAAGCAGTTTGTTGTGCACGATGCGTTAGAGATGACCGTCATCGCAGAGGTGAGCACATTATGGTTTACGCCATAAACAACCGTGGCATCCACGTCTTTGCCGCCCGGCGCGGAAATGATGACTTTCTTAGCACCACCCTTTAGGTGCGCGCCGGCCTTTTCTTTACTGGTGAAGAAGCCCGTACATTCAAGAACCACATCAACACCCAACTCGCCCCAAGGAATTTGCGCCGGGTCGCGTTGGGCGAAAACTTTGATCTTGTCACCGTTGACAATCAAAAACTCACCCTCAACTTTGACAGTGCCGGGAAATTTGCCATGCGCCGTGTCGTAGCGCGTCAAGTGGGCATTGGTTTCAACTGGGCCCAAATCGTTGATCGCGACGATCTGAATATCATGCGTCTTTCCAGACTCGTAATGCGCGCGGAGGATGTTGCGGCCGATGCGGCCATAACCGTTAATTGCGACTTTGATCGTCATAATGGCGTTTTCCGAGAGTCTTTGGAGTGTGATTGAATCTAACAGCCAATTATTTTAACGTAAGCCATCTAGTTGCAGGGCGTGGCATGACGTGGGCGGATCACTTACACGTACAATTCGCGGATGAGAAAAATTGTCATCGCCTCGAATAACCCGGGGAAGCTGCGCGAATTTGCGACGCTACTCGCACCATTTTTCTTCGAAGCCATCCCCCAAGCGGCACTGGGCATTAGCGAGGCAGATGAACCGTTTGCCACGTTTATTGAAAACGCCCTCGCCAAGGCGCGCCATGCTTCCCGCGCGGCGCAACTACCGGCACTTGCGGACGATTCCGGTATTTGCGTACCGGCACTAGGCGGGGCACCGGGCGTTTGGTCGGCTCGCTACGCCAGCCACGGCGCGGGTGAGCCAAAAAGCGATGCACGCAATAACGAGAAACTCATCCGCGATTTGGCCGACAAGGAAGATAGACGCGCCTTCTACTACTGCTCATTGGTGTTGGTGAGGCATGCAGACGATCCGCATCCCCTCATCGCCGATGGTGAGTGCTGGGGTGAAATTCTCGACACCCCGCGCGGCCAGGGCGGATTTGGTTATGACCCCCACTTCTTTTTGAGCCAGTTCGGCAAAACCGCCGCTGAACTCACTGATGAGGAAAAGAACCGCGTCAGCCATCGCGGGCTCGCCATGCAGGAACTGTCCGCAAAACTCAAGGCACAGCGGGCATTTCCAGACTAAATGGCCTCAATTCGCCCGCCAATACTAGGGTTTGGCACTTCTTCTAATACATCATTGCTTGCCGCGCTGCCGCCACTGTCGCTCTATATCCACATTCCGTGGTGCATTCGCAAGTGCCCGTACTGTGATTTCAACTCGCATGAGGTTAACAACGCTGTTGCGTCCGCCGCCAAAGCGCGGACGGGCGCTACGGTGTTGTACCCGCTTGGCACCCCTATCCCCATTGCGGGAGAGGGGCCGGGGAAAGGGGGAAACACGCTCGACACCGAGTATGAACAACGCTATATCGACGCCCTCATCGCTGATCTCGATGTCACCCTGCCAAAGGTTTGGGGGCGTCGCGTTCACACCATCTTCCTTGGCGGCGGCACACCCAGCCTGTTTTCGGCTGCGGGAATCGACACAATTCTGGCCGCAGTACGAGCGCGTCTGCCCGTCGAAGCCGACGCTGAAATCACTCTAGAAGCCAACCCAGGAACGTTCGAAGCCGACAAATTTAAAGGCTATCGCGACGCCGGTGTGAATCGCCTCTCGATTGGCATTCAAAGTTTCAACCCTACACATCTCGCGGCCCTCGGGCGTGTACATAACGATACCGAAGCCAAACGAGCCATTGAAATCGCTCTGGCGAACTTCGACAACATCAATCTCGACATCATGTTTGCGCTGCCGTCACAAACGCTCGCTGAGTGCGCGCAAGATGTTGAGACGGCGCTGTCGTTCGGCACCAATCACCTCTCGATTTACCATCTCACGCTCGAGCCCAACACGCTGTTCCATCGCTTCCCGCCTGCACTGCCTGATGACGAGCTCGCAGCCGACATGCAGGAGACGATTTTCAGCAAGCTCTCGGCAGCGGGATACCAGCACTATGAAATTTCAGCTTACGCCAAAGCCGGCAAACAGTCCCGACACAACCTCAACTACTGGCGCTTTGGCGACTACATCGGCATCGGTGCGGGCGCGCACGGCAAGATTTCATTCCCGGATCGAATCACGCGCGAAGCGCGATACAAACAACCTAACGCGTTTATGGAAAAGGCAATGTTGGGTGACGCGATTCAAGACGCATCAACAATTGGCCCTGCCGAACTGCCCTTTGAGTTTATGCTCAACGCCCTCCGGCTGACGACGGGTTTTCCTGTTGCACTGTTTACGGAGCGTACTGGATTGCCGCTCAACAAAATCTCACGCGAACTCGATGCGGCTGAAGCGAAAGGTCTGATCACTCGCGACCATTTGCACATCACACCGACGGAGAAAGGTCGGTTGTTTTTAAACGATCTGTTGCAGATGTTTTTGCCTGCAAACGTTGCCTATTAGACACGCCGGATTTTCGGCTCTGCTGAGTTCCAAAAAACGGAATCGGATGACGGCTTTGCGGGAGCGGGAAGGCGCGCTCCTGGTAGAGTCGGGATGTGGCGCGGTAGCAGTAGGTTTTGCATAGCGGTTGCCGTCCCTTTCGTCTGACGGTGCCTCAATAGCCAACCATAACCCCGTTTCCACATCCCTCTCATCGAACCGGACTTGCAGATCTCCCGCA
>JADCIX010000045.1 GCA_020247545.1 Rhodocyclaceae bacterium
AAGGATCGGCTCCTTGGTATCAGCAAGCGCGGCGACGTGTATTTGCGCAGCCTTCTGATCCACGGCGCGCGATCCATGATGTTCGCTTCGCGGAGCAAGGATGATCGGCTGAGCCTATGGGTGAAGGCAATCGCCGCGCGCAGCCATCCAAACAAGGCGGCTGTCGCGCCGGCCAACAAGACAGTGCGCATCGCTTGGGCGATGATGAAAAACGGCACGGATTACGAACCAAAACTTGCCTCAGGCTAAACCAACAAGAGCGTCAGACGCAAAGATAAGGAACTAGGAGAACCTCACCCACGATTGCGAAGCAACCCCAAGATGCCGAACAGGTCGAACCGGCGTCCGCAAACCCCGAAAATGTCCGAGCCCGAAAAGGCCGAGAAAGCGATAGGGAGCAGACGCGCGAATAGCCCATTATGGTCCTGCATCCAAGAACGGATGCTTCAGTTAGAGACCGAATATACGTTTGCAGTCGTACCTAAACACCAGCAAACGGGATGCTTGCAAACGAGGAGGAGTCCATATACGGACATAGGGGTTACTTCCCGAATCGCCCGAGACAGAGGTGTTTACCCGAGTTTTCTCGCAGAAATTTTCCCCACTCTTCCGCCCCGCCTAGCCACATTACCGCGTACCACTCGCCACTTGGTGCGTTTTCGGTGTACGCCGAAAGCAATGTGATTTTTCCTTTGTCTACCAGTGCGGCACTGACGGAGTCCTGATATAGGATTTTTATCGGACGGTGACTCCTGAGGATATCGCCATCTACTTCAAGCAGGCCATCGCTTCTAATTTCATGGCGGACAACGCGAGAGGTGTCTTCTGTTGTACCGGGCCTAGATGTGGCGCACACGAGCCCACGATAACCGTTCGGCGCAGCCAATTCAAATGCAGGTTGGTATGGTTCAAGTCCGCCAAATGCGACGACGAGAAAAACTAGCCAGCTCGCAATCAAAGCGACTCCAATTGCTAGGGCACGCCAAAGGTTTTTCGTCATCTAGGAAAGATAGGGGTCGCGCAGTTTAGTCCGCTTTTGGCCGATTGTTGCCTAGCAACTCTATTGTCCAAGGTGCGCCCTCTTGGCGCGCTGGTGGCGCGGTTGTGGGTCCGGGTTGAATAATGGGTTAGAGCGCTGGCGTTTCATTCTTGGAACATGAGGGCGAGGAAGGTAAGCACAATCCATAGGGGTAATGAGACAACTGCATACACCTTTGCTAACGCCCGCAGTGGAGAAACCACTCTCGTTCCTGCACATCGCCAGATGGATACTGAGGCAAAGCTGGCGTACACGATAAGCAAAGTAGCAAACAACAGCTGAGCCGGTACAACAGAGAGAGGGGTTCCCGAAATAGCCGATGGCATAACTGTGAGTATTCCAACTCCCCCTCCGATACCGCAGAACCAGAACGCCTGCCACAAGGGCGCGCTTCCTCTCCAGCAGCGAGCGAAGAAGTTGTGAGAGGTTGATGACACGGTTGTCGGATTCAAATCATTTTTCATTCGATTCGGTGGACCAGACTATTAAATCAGAGAGCTCGCGTGTACCGCCGCTTCTGGCCGATTTCACACACATGGATACTTCTTCCTGAGCGCGTTAAGTATCGCGGGGGCGGCTCGCTTCGAATCATCGTTGAACAGCGACGCATCGATTGCCTTGAGAGCTTCAGCGGGAGACAAGCTGACAGGAAAACAAGCGCGCTGCCCCTTCGGAAGCAAATTCCGAACTGCGATATGCCCGTCCAACACACCGTACATGTAGGACTGGCAATCGAAATGGGGAATCATTCCATAAGCAGTTTCACCAACCGTCGCGCAGGTCTCCAAGAAAAACAACGTCGAGACATCATGCCGCTTTGGCATTTCCTGGACTAGTGCGGTTCCATGCGCGACTGCGCCTTGGACGGCTAACAGTACACAGCAGATTCGAGATGCAAACTTACTTTTCATGACGATTACAATCGATTCAAGAGGTAATTGGAGCTTGCTGGCAAAGGACCGCAATTGGCCGAAATGGCACATGACGGGTATGGCGATCTCTGCTTGCATCATCTTGTTCACGTCTTTGGTTTTTTCCCGACTCTCTCAAGAACTTGGCCTAAGGGCTCGTCAGGCGATTTCTTCCATTGCCGAGGTTTTGTCGTTCGAACCTGATTCTCGATTTCTTCAAGCTCCGCAGATGTTGATACTTTAGCCAGTTGAGCCACTAGCGTCTCTTGAGCGTGGCGTTCTGATCGGATATCCAGAGCTTTCGACAGAGGGATATTCTTTCGAGACGATTTGCTGTTCTCGCCGTACGTGTTGCGACGATCTCTCGCATAGCTCAACCGCTTTTTTTCGCTTGGGTCCATATCTAGGGTATGAAATCAGACTGCCACTAGGAGTGTCCGCTTCTGGCCGAATCCGAACTACCTCTTAGGTTGTGGTTTGGCATGCCATTCATTCAAATGCCGCAGCATCGAGTTCCCGTCCGGACTTTCAAAGTCTTCCATAAGCCAGCAACCACGTTTGGTTTTTGAGAACCAGAGCGTAACACTCTGAGTTCGGACATTGGCTGAGTCTACGGTGAATTGGTAGCTGAACTCAACAACCACTTTTCCATTTCGCTTCGTTTGTCTGAACACATGCGGAGGGGAGGCCTCTCCGTCTTGCGCTGAAAGCCAAGGATCAGCTCCCATGGCGCAGAGTTCACCTTTGCTTTTGCAGTGAAACTCACGCTTTAGGGCATCTGAAAGCTGCGGCGCTATAGCTTCCATAACCTCAGGCATCGACCATGCGTAGAAGAAATAGCCCTTCGCAAAAAGCGTCTTCGTCTGCTGGACGGGATCTTTGACGCATTCCGCGGAGATCGCCGAGCTACAAAGCAACATCAGCCAAAGGGTCAGAGTCAGTTTGTTTTTCAATTGATACGCTGGATCAATATATGAAATCAGAAGGCGCTCGCGAACCGCCGCTCGTGGCCGTAAATGCGCGAACATTACTTCGCCCCCCGATACTTCTTGGACTGCTTAAGGCTGCGCGGCGACATTTTGCCTCCGTGTAAAGTAACGGAAGACCTGCATGTGCACAACGTACGCAACGACGAGCGCAAGCACAACAAGCGCCCAGTGCCAAGGCTCAAAACCTGACTGGTGGAAGCGAATGGGCAGGTTTGTGGCTTCCACCAGCAAGGCAACTTCGACAACAGCTAGGGCAACTGAAGCGACATAGCACCAAGCAGGCGTTCGCGCTTGAGCGAAAGCGACTTGCCGACGCCGGTCCACGATGCGCAGAAAGAAGCCAAGTGCGATAGCCCCTAGAACTACAGCGAGCATTAGTTTGCCGAGTATAGCTACGACGGATGCGCCAGATGCGGACAGAACCAAGCCAGCCACATCGGCGACGACCAAAAATCCATCTGTAATTTTCCGTTTGAGCGTCAGAAACACTTCGTTTGCGAGCCTTAACTTATTTCGTGGCGCAGTATGAACCCCAGGGGGAGAGTCAAATCGTCTTTCACTTGATTCAGTGGATCAGAATATCAAATCAGAAAGCACCCGCGAACCGCCGGTTCTGGCCGGTTTTCACTATTTCAGTACGTTGCTGTTTTGATAGACGCCGTTGCTTCATGGGACTAGTACTGGTAAGGGCAAAATGTGGAGAAACACCACTTTACTAACCACCTTTATCCTAGCGAACCGAGTTCAGTTCAGCAAGTGCACTCTTCGCGCTCCGTAACCATTCTTTGTTGAGCGACATCGTATGCGGCGGCCAATGTTTTGCGTCGCTGCAGATTTGTTCAAACTGCAATGTGGCTTCTGGCAGTTTTTGCTGACCTGCCAGCCATTGCCCGTAACGAAGCTTAGCCTCAGCACCGCTCGACGTCGCAAGCGCATGTTGAAACGCTGCATCTGCATCAGGCGAATTTGATGCGCCGAGGGCTCGTGCGAGTAACAGTGCCGTATCGCCAGTGTTGCGCTCTGGCCGCGCATCGATCAGCTTACTTAGCGCCGCGGCTGTGCCAGCGGCGTCACCGATTTCCATATTGGCCTGCGCGAGCATATTGAGGATGTCAGGATCACTTACGTGCTGAGCGGTGAGGCTATCACTTAGATGCGTAATTGCTTCTTCGTATTGACGAGCCGCCATAAGTGCGCGTGCAAGCTGCATACGGGTAGCGACCGTATTGGCGAGATCGAACTCTTTGCGTGCTTCGCGTAGGTCGCGAGTCGGATCGACAAATTTGGCAACACTCGATGCGGCAGAACGCGCGCTACGAGAGCTTCGCATATCGGGGTAGAACTCGACTACAAAGTAGACGATGCTGCCCAGCAATGGAAAGCTAAAAAGTACGATCAACCAGAATAAGTTTCGACCGGTTTTGAGCGCATGAATGGCGAAGAACAGCGCGATGATGACGTGAATGCCGAGGCCGATGTATGGCATGGTCTAAACCTAGGATTAAAAATGGGAAAGGCGGGGCGGGTCATGTATTGTGCCAAGAGCCGACTCACTGAGTCAAAAGTTATTCACAGCTAGTCGGTACTCAGCATCGCTCAGATTCAAATCCGAAATTACGCTCTTCTAGGATTTGAATACATCGAAAACCGTGGCATTCCTCTCTGGGCCGAGTGAGTCAGGCAGTTGTCGGGAAAGACGGCTATTGGCCGGTTTGCCCCAGCAAGTTTCCCACCCAATTCATCGCATGGAATGCGGAATCTGCCGTTTCATCGTGAATTTAAGCAGCGTAACAATCAAACGAAGCTGGTCATCACCGAAGTTGAGCTCGGTTGCCGCCCAGCAACACGGGCTATTGCAGAATCTTGCGGCTGCGTCCGAAGGGATACACTACGCGACGTGGTGTGCGCAGGCGATAAGTTTCGAGCACCGGTTGTGTGGTGAGCGGGCAGGTGGGGTTTCGATAGCCACCAGGCTCTAAGGTTTCGTCGTCAGCGGCTTCGCCCCACATACCGCCGCGCACCGGACGGAACATC
Organism: Rhodocyclaceae bacterium; assembly: GCA_020247545.1. Taxonomy (GTDB): domain Bacteria; phylum Pseudomonadota; class Gammaproteobacteria; order Burkholderiales; family Usitatibacteraceae; genus UKL13-2. The sequence goes on from JADCIX010000045.1 coordinate 4,974, forward strand.
CACTGGACATAACCCTCGCGTCCCGCCATTTCGATCAAGTCGTCGCCATCCGCCACGTCGGCGACGAACGCAGGCTCGCCGTCGATTTCAATCGGAGACGTGCCAAAAGCCGCCATGCCCATGTTTGTTTCATGAGGGTTGGCACCGACTCTTGAAAACGGTTTTGCTTCGAGCCGTTCGAGGTTCCAAGCGCCCAGTTCCCAGGCAGTTTCGAGTGCATCGAATTCGATATCGTCAAAACGATCCCAGCGCATATTCAGTTGCAGGGCGCTTGAGGGGACGGACTGGTACGCGATGGCATCACCTTGCTCGGCCAGTTTGACTTCTACAAAGCCGTGCCAGTGTAGTGTCAGCACCATCGGCGTATTGGCATGCGGCACCGCCGCCAGTGACACTGCCACCAGCGGCAAACGGTTAGCAATCATCTGTGATTCGACCAGATCTAGCAGTTGAGTAGCCACGTCTAAACCTCCATCATGAATAACACGATAAAACGAAGATTGTTTTGGTAGTAAGCGGAAAAAGGCGCAAATTGCATCGTATTTTTCCGAGTGGGTAATCCTGAAGCGAACAGATTGAAACAGAACTCGTAGGGTTTGTGTTGTTAGCCAACGCGTAGCTTAAGTGCCAGATACGAGATCCTTGGATATCTAACTCCTTAATGTTCACCTTTGGCAGCCGCGCAGGTGTTGCCGAAGGTTTGCAGGTTCGCGACGGCCGGCAGTGAATTCATCACTCAAATACGCAACATGAAAGTCTCGTATTGACGGGGGTTTCCAGACTTTATTGGCTGAAAATGCCCGTAAATTGGCGAGTTTTACAAAATTCCGCTGAGCATCAAGACGCTGTGCGCGGGTGATTGTGATAGATTCGTCTGGTCATGTCTGCGTCCGCACCATCCACGTCCAACGCCAACACTGAGTTGGTCCGGCGCTCGCTAGCGAGCGTTTGGCATCCGTGCACACAGATGAAACACCACGAGCAATTTCCGCTCGTGCCGATCGCCTCAGCCAGCGGCGTATGGCTGACCGATGCCGAAGGTAGGCGCTACCTCGATGCGGTTTCAAGCTGGTGGGTGAATTTGTTTGGTCACTGCAATCCGCGTATTAATGCTGCGATCAAGGATCAACTCGATTCACTTGAGCATGCGATGTTGGCTGGCTTCACACATGCGCCGGCCGTTGAGCTGGCCGAGCGCCTATCCAAACTCACCGGTCTCGGCCACGTGTTTTTTGCTAGCGATGGCGCGTCAGCGGTCGAAATTGCGCTGAAGATGAGTTTTCATTACTGGCGCAACCTTGGGCTGAACGGAAAGACAAGGTTTGTCTCACTCCAAAGCAGCTACCATGGCGAAACGCTGGGCGCGTTAAGTGTGACCGATGTGGCGGTATTTCGTGATTCGTATGCGCCACTGCTCAACAACAATGTGCTCGTGCCGTCCCCGACCTTTGATGGCAAAGGTGATGGTGATTACCCGTGCTGCCTCGAATGCGCGGATGCTGCGGCCGATGTGCTGCAAACACTGCTTGAAGAACGCCATGACGAAATCGCCGCCTTCATCGTAGAGCCGCTGGTGCAAGGCGCGGCGGGGATGCGGATGTACCACCCGCAATATTTACGTCGCGCACGTGAGCTTTGTACAGAATTCAACGTACATCTGATCGCCGACGAAATCATGACGGGCTTTGGCCGTACCGGAACCATGTTCGCGTGGGAACAGGTCTCCACCAGTGCCGATATGCGCCCCGACTTCATGTGTTTGTCGAAGGGCATCACTGGAGGATATCTGCCGCTGTCTTGCGTATTGACGACCGACACCGTGTACCGAGCGTTTTATGATGACCACACCGCACGCGGCTTTCTGCATTCACATTCATATACCGGCTCTGCGCTGGCCTGCCGGGCGGCGTTGGCAACGCTTGATATTTTTGAAAGTGACAACGTTATTGTCGCCAACCGCGAGAAAACGCGGCGCTTCTCAGAACTGATGATGCCACTGCGGCAACATCCGCGCGTGAGTAACTACCGTCAGCTGGGAGTAATCTGGGCATTCGATGTCAGCACGACACTCTCGGACTTTGCAAGACGCATCTTTGCTGCAGGCTTGGCGCATGGTGTGTTGGTACGCCCTATCGGCAACACCATCTACTTCATGCCACCCTATGTGATTGACGACGGCGAATTTCTACTGTTGGTTCATCAGACGCTAGCAGCAATCGACGAGGTGCTCTCATGAGTTTCGCCCACGCCGCTTGGTTGGCCATCTGTTGGGCCGCGACGTTTGCAAACGCCCAGCCAACATCGAATAGAGCAGCGGCATCCGTTTTCTTGCCCACCTCGGTTGCCGAGGCCTTCAACCGTGCACAAGTCCCATCGGACAGTGTCGCTGTACTGGTCAAGGAGGTCGGTGCGCGAGAGGTGTTGCTAGCGCAGAACATCGAGCGCTCGATGAATCCAGCCTCCGTGATGAAGCTGGTGACCACCTACGCGGGCCTGGAGTTACTCGGGCCGACGTATACCTGGAAGACCGATGTGTTGATCACCGGTGCGCCGGATGCCCTGCGCGGCGGGACGTTACACGGCGATTTAATTTTGCGCGGCAGTGGCGATCCGAAACTTACCGTTGAGCGGCTGTGGCTGTTATTGAAACACTTGCGTGAGCGCGGATTGCGCAGCATCGAGGGTGACTTGGTCCTCGACAAATCGTTTTTTGGTGCGGTTGATGTTGACCCGGCAAAGTTTGACGGTGAGACGTCACGCGCCTACAACGTCGGGCCGGATGCGCTGCTGGTGAATTTCAAAACAATTCGCTTTCAATTTGCGCCGTCTGTTGATGAAAGAAGCGTGGCGATTTCGTCCGACGTCAAGCCGGCGCAGTTGTCAATTGTCAATCGCACTCGCTTAATTGACGGCCCCTGTGGCGATTGGCGTGAACGTATCAAGCTAGATGTTCAGCAGGCGACACCGATCGACATCCGTGTTGTGTTCTCTGGCAACTACCCGCGCAGTTGTGGCGAGGGCGCGTGGAATGTATCGCTACTCGACCATGCGCGTTTTGTTGGCGGGGTGTTTGCCAATCTGTGGAGTGAAGTTGGTGGTGTTTGGAAGGGCGCGGTAAAGCTTGCGCCAACACCCGCAGACGCCAAACTGATCGCCTCGACGGAGTCCGCCCCGCTCAGCGAAATGGTGCGCGACATTAACAAGTTTTCTAATAACGTGATGGCGCGCCAACTGCTTCTGACTATCTCTGCGGAAATCGACAAACAACCCGCCACGGTGACCGGCTCATCGGAGATTGTGAAGGCATGGCTGGCTCGCAAGGGCATCAGCGCGCCGGAGTTGGTGATGGAAAATGGATCAGGTCTGTCAAGAATTGAACGCATCTCAGCCAGCACATTGTCGCGGCTGCTTGACGAGGCATTTAGATCGACGGTGATGCCCGAATTTATCTCATCGATGTCACTGATTGGGCTTGACGGTACTTTTCGCCGCCGTGCACGCAGTGATGTGGTGGCCGGTACCGCCCATTTGAAGAGCGGTACGTTAAACGATGTTCGCGCGATTGCTGGTTACATGTTGGCTAACGACGGCAAGCGTTACTCTCTTGTGATGATCGTCAATCATCCAAACGCGATCTTCACGCAGTCGGCACAGGATTTTCTGCTACAGTGGATTTACGCGCGGGTGCCGATGGCAGTTGGGCCGCAGGTGCCCGGTGCGCCGCAGACCTTGCAGTAGCCGATCAGGAATCGATACGCGTGGCGCGTGATTGGTGAATAATGAAGCGTGGCTTTGTTTGAAGCCCGCTCAACCTTAGTCGACCAACGTGGCAATTTCTGGTTTTGTTTTTCGCCCCCGCATCATGGCGCATCTGCGAAGTTATTCGCGGGACGACTTCGCCAAAGATTTAGCGGCGGGACTAACGGTAGGTATTGTTGCTTTGCCGCTGGCCCTGGCGTTTGGCATTGCCTCAGGGGTGCGGCCCGACCAAGGGCTTGTTACTGCCATCGTGGCGGGATTCCTCATCTCGGCTCTTGGCGGTTCACGGGTACAAATCGGTGGGCCCGCCGGTGCATTTGTCGCGCTGCTATACACGATTGTCGAAAAGTACGGCGTTGCAAATTTACTGATCGCGACCATGATGGCCGGAGTTCTGCTGTTTGCAATGGGTGCCTTCAAGTTGGGTAACTTGGTGCGCTACATTCCAGTCTCCATCATTACCGGTTTTACGGCTGGCATTGCCGTCATTATCGGTGTGTCGCAGGTTAAAGACTTGTTTGGCCTGACCATGGAAAAAGTGCCGTCCAACTTTTTTTCGCAGGTTGCCGCCATTGGCAACGCCATCGGCGGCGTCAATTGGGCATCTGTGATGATCGGGATATCTTCGCTGCTGCTTATTGTGATGTGGCCGGTCGGCTATAAAGAAAATGCATCACGGCTCAAACGCATCACCGCGAAACTGCCCTCCACGCTCATTGTGTTGGTGGTGTGGTCGATTCTAGTCACGGTGTTTCATCTGCCGGTGGAAACCATCGGTAGTAAATTCGGTGAGTTGCCGAGCGGGCTGCCAATGCCGGCATTACCGGCCTTTGATTGGCAGACTGCACAAAATTTGGTCGCCCCGAGTATTGCCATTGCGCTGCTCTGCGCCATTGAATCGTTGCTCTGTGCTCGGATGGCGGATGGCATGATTCAAGATCGACACGATCCAAACCAAGAGCTGATGGCGCAGGGCGTGGCGAACATTGTGGTGCCCTGGTTTGGTGGTATCGCAGCGACGGGCACGATCGCTCGGACGGTGACCAACGTACGCTCCGGTGCACGGACACCGGTTGCCGGAATAGTCCATGCGTTGGTGTTACTGGTCATTGTGCTGCTCGCGGCCCCTGCTGCCAGCCACATCCCGCTCGCGGCGTTGGCGGCAATCCTGCTATGGGTAGCGTACTCTATGGGAGAGTGGCGGGCGTTTCGTGAACTCACACAGTATTCGATGTTTTATCGCGCCACGTTGCTTGCGACATTTTTCCTCACAGTTGTGTTCGATATCGTCGTCGCGGTTGAGGTCGGGCTGGTCATGTCCAGCCTGTTCTTTATCTATCGCATCTCATCGCTCACCAAGGTGGAAGAAATTGTGTTGCCACCTGAGACGGCATTAACAGCCGATGGCAAGCGAGTGGGTGCGTATGCTCTGTTTGGCTCACTATTTTTTGGCAGTGTGACCAAGCTTGAGCAGTTACTTAACCCGCAGCGGAAGTTGCCGGATGTATTGATTCTCGAGATGCATCAGGTTATCAACCTTGACACGACAGGGCTCGATGCTCTGGAAAGTTTGCATAATCTTGCCGCGAGACAAGGCGGGCGGTTAATACTGGCGAGCCTGAATGAACAACCGTTGTCGCTGATTCAGCGCTCACATTTTGCCGAGGCAATCGGCAGTGAAAACATCGTTGCATCACTCGATTTGGCGCTCGAGACCGCTACACGCCCAAGCTAGCGAGTCCGCTCAGGTCGGGGGCGCTTGCCGATTTCGATATTCAGTGTTGTTTCTTTCTGGTTTCGGATGACACCAAACGCTGCCAATGTGCCGGGCTTTAGCGCCGCAATTGCCGCCATCGCCGCGACGCTATCCTGAATCAGTTTTCCGTCAATGCTGACGATAACGTCGCCCGTTTTGAGGCCGCCCTTGTCCGCCGGACTACCACGATTGACCGATGAAACAACCGAGCCGCGTGCCACGCCCAGTTTGAGCGAATCTGCCAGCTCTGCGGTCACGTCCTGCGGAGAGATACCGATGAAGCCGCGGGTCACCGAACCATCGCGAATGATTTGCTCCATCACGTCTTTGGCCATGGACACTGGAATCGCAAAGCCTATGCCAAGTGAGACACCCGTTCGTGAATAAATCACACTGTTGATGCCGAGCAGATTGCCATTGATATCGACTAACGCGCCGCCGGAGTTGCCGGGGTTGATGGCCGCATCGGTCTGAATAAAATTCTCATATCGATTCACACCCAGCCGGTTGCGACCGAGTGCACTGATGATGCCCATGGTGACGGTTTGGCCCACGCCAAACGGATCACCGATGGCCAATACCACATCACCCACCTGCGCCTTGTCAGATTGGCCGAAGGTGACGGGCTTTAAACCCTTGCCATTGACACGCAACACCGCGAGATCCGTATCGGGGTCGGTGCCGACCAGTTTGGCGGGTAATACGCGACCGTCAACAAACGAGAGCTGAATCTCTTTGGCGTTGGCGACCACGTGATCGTTGGTGAGCACGTAGCCGCCGGATTCATCCGCGTTGACAATCACTCCGGAGCCCAAGCTGGAAGTCTCGGTCGCCTCTCCAGAGCCGTCCCCATCGTCCGGCACACCAAAGAATCGGCGGAATAACGGATCGCCCGCCAGCGGGTGACGCTTCGGTAATGGGCTGGCGCGGGAGGTGGAGACGTTTACCACCGACACCTTGGCGCGAGCCGCTGCCTCTGCGTAAGAAGGCCGACCGGCTGAGCCGCTCACGCCAATAACGCTGCCTGGCGTGCCGTCTTGCCGAATCTCAACGATGTTTTTCCGCCACGGATTCCAATCAGGGCGAATCAACGTCACCACAAAGATGACCGCTAACGTGACGGTAACAAATTCGGCAAAAACTAACCAAAGGCGGCGCATAGGTTTGGGACTCGAACTAAGTAATTAATAGGACAAAAAATTAAACGCCCAGCGGTGAGTTGCACGCCTACGCACAAAAGGTCGTTCTTCGCGCGCTTAACGTTCTTCGCGCGCTTAAGCCACGCCGGGCTATTTTTTCAGAGAATCGCGAATCTCGCGCAGCAGCACCACATCTTCAGGTGTGGGCGGTGGCGCGGCTGCGGGCGCTTCGGCTTTCAGGCGGTTGATTTGCTTGACCATGATAAAAATGATGAAGGCCAAAATGGCGAAATTCAGGCAGATCGTGATGAAACTACCGTAGGCGAAGACCGGTACACCGGCTTTTTTCACCGCCTCCAAAGTCATGGCGGTACCGGCGGGGATATCCTTGAGCGCGATGAACATGTCCGAGAAATTGATGTTGCCGAGCGCTTTGCCCATCAACGGCATGATGAGGTCATCAACCACTGACCCGACAATCTTGCCAAATGCCCCGCCAATGATGACACCTACAGCGAGGTCGATGACATTTCCCTTCACGGCAAAATCCTTGAACTCTTGCATCATTCCCATGTTTCTCCCCTTCTTGACTGTTGGAAGCCGATTAGCATACAGGTTACGAGATCAATTTCGCCCGCGTCGCAGCAGGCTTTGTGACTTCGGTCAGATCCAGTCGATGGCCGAGCCCGGCAGTTGCCAGCGTCCGTAAAAAAGATAACACGGAAAAAACCCAATAAAAACAGGTATTTTTCGCCCAAAAGTCATGTCCAAACCGGCCTAGGGGCTTTAAGTCGCCCCCCCCAATAGATTAAACTATAACGCTCGTAACCAAAGCTCTTGCGCCATCGTTGTCAACTCTTCTGTTGTAGCGCGGTAAACCTGCGGTTCGCTTCCCCTCATAGCCTAGATAGCCAAGCCCAAATGAGTGCCATTGTCCTGAATGAAGTAGACCCTAAAAAACGACGTACGCTAGTCATCGGCGGTTGCGCACTCGGTGCCGTTGCCGGTGCCACAGTCGCTGTGCCGTTTGTCGGTAGTATGTTCCCCTCCGAGCGCGCTAAGGCAGCCGGAGCGGCCGTCGAGGTCCCGATCGATAAACTCGAGCCTGGCCAGTTGTTAACGGTGGAATACCGTGGGGCACCGCATTGGGTGATCAAGCGAACCCCGGAAATGGTCGCGCAACTGGCGAAAAATGATGCGCTGCTTGCCGACCCTGCCTCGGCAGGCTCGAAGCAGCCGGCCAGCGCTAAGAACGTTGCACGCTCCATCAAGCCAGAGATTTTTGTCGTCAAGGGTGTTTGCACCCACTTGGGCTGCTCGCCGACCTATCGCAAAGAGATCGCGCCGGCAGATTTGGGTGCCGATTGGCCGGGCGGTTTCTTTTGCCCATGTCACCAATCAAAATTCGATATGGCGGGCCGTGTTTTTAAGGGTATGCCCGCGCCGACGAATTTGGAAATTACCGCGTATCGCTTCGAAGGTGACAACACCATTGTCATCGATGCTGACGCAAAAGGAGCATAAGCGCCATGTCTAACACGATTAAACAACCGATCGAACCGCCGATTGCAGGTCCGGCAGGCAAGCTCATCGTTTGGGTAGACCAGCGTTTCCCTCTGATGTCGTTATGGAACGAGCATCTGGCGCAGTATTATGCGCCGAAGAATTTTAACTTCTGGTACTACTTTGGCTCGTTGGCGATGCTGGTGCTGGTCATGCAAATTGTGACCGGCATTTTCTTGACGATGAACTACAAGCCAGACGCAAAGACAGCCTTCGCCTCTGTTGAATACATCATGCGCGATGTGTCGTTCGGCTGGCTGATTCGCTATATGCACTCGACCGGTGCGTCGATGTTTTTCCTAGTCGTCTACCTGCACATGATGCGCGGCCTGATGTATGGCTCGTACCGCAAACCGCGTGAGCTCCTGTGGATTTTTGGTTGCATGATTTACCTTGCACTGATGGCCGAGGCATTCTTTGGCTATCTACTTCCATGGGGGCAGATGTCGTATTGGGGCGCACAGGTGATCATTAACTTGTTCGCCGCGGTGCCGATCATCGGTGAAGACCTGGCCATCTGGATTCGCGGGGACTTCAACATCGGTGACGCCACGTTGAACCGTTTCTTTGCCTTCCACGTGATCGCACTACCGCTGGTGCTGCTGGGTCTTGTCGCGGCGCACATCATGGCGCTGCATGAAGTCGGCTCAAACAATCCGGATGGTGTCGAAATCAAGAAAGACCTTGATCCGAAAACGGGCACACCCCGCGATGGCATTCCCTTCCATCCGTACTACACAGTGAAAGATATTGTTGGTGTTGTTGTCTTTTTGGCCATCTTCTCCGCCATCGTGTTCTTCGCGCCGGAAATGGGCGGTTACTTTCTGGAGAAGCCCAACTTCGAACAAGCCGACCCTCTTCAGACGCCCGCCCACATCGCACCAGTCTGGTATTTCACGCCGTTCTACGCAATGCTGCGCGCGGTGCCCTCATTCATGGGATCGCAATTCTGGGGTGTGGCGGTGATGGGCGCGGCAACCTTGATTCTGTTTGTTCTGCCATGGCTTGACCGCGGTAAGGTGCGTTCGATTCGTTATCGCGGCCCGTTGTATAAGCGTTTCCTAGCTTCGTTTGTGGTCAGTTTCTTGATTCTCGGTTATCTCGGTGTAGTGCCGACCACGGTTTGGGGTCAAATCCCGCACACGATTCCGGTGATAGGCGGGGTTGATACGGCGACGATCGTCTCTCGAATCCTGACGGCCGTTTATTTCGCCTTCTTCCTGCTGATGCCTTGGTATACAAAAAAGGACATCCCCAACGAGAAACCCGAACCAACAAGGGTGACGCACTAATGAAAACGACTAACCGTTCATTCCTGACCGCGCTTTGCGTCTCGCTTGGGCTATACAGCGTAGGTCCGGCATTGGCCGCAGGTGGCGGCGATGTCCACCTAGATAGCGCTAACATCAACTTGCGCGATGAGGGCTCACTCCAGCGCGGCGCAAAGGCGTTTATCACCAATTGCCTCAACTGCCATAGCGCGCAGTTCATGCGCTGGGGACATTTGACGCAGATTGGTCTCACCGAGGATCAGATCAAAGCTAACTTGATGTTCAATCCAGACGCGAAATTTAGCGACTACATGACCGTCTCGCTGGACACCAAGGATGCACAGGCTTGGTTGGGAAAAATGCCGCCCGACCTCACATTGGTTGCGCGTGTCAGAGGTTCTGATTGGCTTTATACCTATCTGCGTTCGTACTATGTTGATCCGGCATCGCCAAGCGGCTGGAACAATGAAGTGTTCCCGAACGTGGGCATGCCGCATGTTCTTCACGATCTGCAAGGCTCGATGACCAAAGCTGTTGTTGGCGAAAAAGAATCTCACGGCAAAAAAGAGCCGGTCACGAAGCTGGTGATGGAGCGTAAAGGCAGTATGACGACCCAAGAGTACGACATGTATGTGCGTGACCTTGTTAACTACATGACTTTTATGGGTGAACCGGCACGCATCAAACGCACACAAATCGGTGTCGTGGTGATGTTGTTCTTGGCCCTAGCGTTTTTTGCTGCGCTGGTTGTCAAACGCGAGTATTGGAAGGACGTCAAGTAACACGTCCCTGAGCAACAATGACGCTTGCGCCGCAGGCGTCAAGCACCAACTTTGATAATAAAAAGGTACGTACCATGATGACCTTGTACTCTGGCACCACCTGCCCGTTCAGCCACCGCTGCCGCATCGTGCTTTATGAAAAGGGCATGGATTTTCAGATTCTGGATGTGGATCTGATGAACAAGCCGGAAGACCTTGCGGTCATGAATCCGTACAATCGGACGCCCGTGCTGGTTGAGCGCGATTTGATTCTGTACGAATCAAACATCATTAATGAATACATTGATGAACGTTTTCCACATCCGCAGTTGATGCCAGCTGATCCGGTGATGCGTGCTCGTGCGCGGTTGATTCTGTATCGCATGGAAAATGAAATTTTTAACCATGTCGATACACTTGAGCGCGGTAAACAAGCCGGACACGACAAGGCGCGCCTCTATATTCGTGAGAGTCTGATCCAGTTGGCACCGATTTTCGCCAAGCAAAAACATATGCTGGGCGACGAATTTTCAATGCTCGATGTGGCGATTGCACCATTGCTGTGGCGTCTCGATCAATATCAAGTTGAGATTCCAAAGACGGCGGCACCGCTACTTAAGTACGCCGAGCGTTTGTTCTCCCGCCAGGCTTTCATCGATTCGATGACTGCGTCTGAGAAGGCGATGCGCAAGTAAGCGCGATGAGTTCGGGAGTGAATGTGTCTGAACTCTCCACCAAACCATACTTGATTCGTGGCATCTATGAATGGTGTGCCGACACCACCTACACGCCGTATCTTAACGTCAAGGTCGATCAGAATGTTCGCGTGCCAATGGAGTATGTGAAGAACGGTGAGATCGTGTTGTCGGTGTCGCAGCAAGCCACGCGCAATCTCACCATCGGCAACGATCTGATTCAGTTCTCGGCGCGATTTAATGGTGTCTCGCGGGAGATTTCCATTCCAATCTATGCCGTTCAAGCAATTTTTGCCAGAGAGAATGGCCGCGGCGTATTCTTCGAGCCAGAGTCGCCGCCCGAGTCATTTCGCGAAACAGCCGGCGCTCCCGGTCCAGCAGTGGTCGCACCGATGCTACAGTCCGTTCCGCGTATTGCCGATATCACCGCCGTAAGTGCAAATACGGGTGACGGGGAAGAGTTGCACCCCCATGAAGACTCTACCGACCATCCGGACAAGCCCAAGGGCCCGCCGCGCGGAAATTTGCGCGTGATCAAGTGACCTGCACACAAACGACCCGGCTTTGTTATGCTTACCGTTAAACTATTGTGGAGCGACAAATGAGCATGACCGTCTCTGAATTGTTGGCCGACAAAGCCAAACAGTCGCCAAGCGCGACGTTGTTTATGGTGGGACCGGAGGTTGGCGTCGAACAGGCAATCGCCTTAATGACTGAAAAGGCGATCAGTAGTGTGATCGTCTCGGATGCCGGCGAGATGCAAGGGCTCATTACCCTCCGGGAAATTCTCGCGGCGCTTAACAAGCAGGGTGGGTCGATCATGCAGGCCAAGTGTCGCCATGTCATGAAAATCAACCCGCCTACTGCCAAACTTGAAGACACCGTCGATCATCTTCGCGGCCTGATGACAGAGATGCATATCACCCATGTACCAGTCATGAATCATGATCAACTAGTTGGGATACTTTCATTCCATGACATCGCAAGAAGCGCGATTAAAGATGTCGCTTTTGAAAACTCTCTACTGAAGCAATACATCAAAAACTGGCCTGCAAGCGAGTCGCCCACTGTCAGCGAATAGCGTAGTCCGCCCCAAGCCCTGCGAACACGACCGCACCGAACCAGCTGTTGTGCAGAAACGCTTTGAAGCATTTATCGCGTTCGCGATTGTGAATGAGCGTGTAGTGATAAAGCGAAATGCCCGCAGCCACAATAAGTCCTAACCAATAGGGCCAGCCGAGACCGCTCACTTTGCCGATGCCGGTAAGAATGAGCAGCGCGAGCAGATAACAAAACATGACTGCGGCGACGTCGAGCCGACCAAAAAAAATCGCCGAAGTGCGGATGCCTATTCTTAGGTCGTCGTCGCGATCAACCATCGCGTATTCGGTGTCGTAGGCAATGGTCCAAAAGGCGTTCGCCGCGAGTAACCACCAAGCGATTGCAGGGACTGAATTTGTCGCCGAGGCGAACGCCATCGGGATGCCGAATCCAAATGCGAGTCCGAGATAGGCTTGAGGCATCGCAAAGAAGCGTTTGGTAAACGGATAACTCGCGGCGAGTGCGGCGGCGACCACACTTAGCTGTAACGTCAGCATGTTCAAGAATGCAATCACCAGTGCGAGGGCCACCAGCGCCAGAATCGCGGCCACGAGCAACGCTTCCTTGGGTGAAATGAGTTGCGCGGCGAGCGGGCGGCCTTCGGTGCGTTTGACATGCCGATCAAAGTCTCGGTCTGCATAATCGTTGATCGCACAACCCGCCGAGCGCATCAAGAATGTGCCGAGTACAAATACGACCAAAATCGTCCATCCCGGAGCGCCCTGCGACGCGATCCAAAGTCCCCACAAGGTTGGCCACAACAACAGCAGTGTGCCGATGGGGCGGTCGAAGCGGATGAGCTTCAGGTAGAGCGAGAGCCGCGATCGGAGCGAAGTGGTGTGCATAGCGCTATTTTGCGGGAGCCGGGCGAAGAACGAAGGTTGCGAATCAAATAGAAAAGTCTAATAGGGACGGGCACTTACAGCCACTTTTTCCGGAAGATAGCCGTCCCTATTGGAGTTCGCGCATAAAATCGTTCACCTTGCGCGCATCCAAGAGGCCGTTCGTGCGCAAGCCGCTACAGACATCGAGGCCATATGGCTGAACCGCAGCCACCGCATCACGCAGGTTTGCGGCATTCAGACCGCCGGCCAGAAACACCGGCTTGTCGACGGCGTCGCGAATTTGGCGGCTCACCGACCAATCGTGCGTGCGACCGGTACCGCCAAGTTCCTTCACCGCGAGGGATTGATTGCCAGAGTCGAGCAAGATCACATCGACCAAAGGTGCCACGCCTATCGCTTCGGTTAGCGAGGCTTCACCGATAACGTGGATCACTTGTACCAACTCCACTGTCGGCAGCGCACGACGCAATTCACGCAGCACCGCATGGGGAACATGATCCACTAGTTGCAGCGTGGTAGTACGGCAACGTTGATGCTGCGCGATGATGTCTGTCGCCTCGGTCTTTGCCGTCAACAAAAATGTGCGGATCGACGGCGCTGTTGCTGCGACGTGCGCCGCAATTGTCGCGATTTGTCGCTCGTCGATTACGCCGGGGCCGCTCGGCATTGCCGAGACTAGTCCGAGTGCCGTCGCTGCCGAAGATATTGCCAGCTCCGCTTCCGCGATGGATGCGATACAACATAATTTGACGTTTGGCATTGGCATGCTGATAACTTCAGGGATGTAGAGCCTCAGCGGCAAACCTGGGAATCAAGCTGCGCGACGCACCACCAGTTGGATGTTGGAAGTGCGAAATCCGAGTGCTGCCCTGACAATATCGAATCCCGTAAAGATGCAAAGCAGCGGAATATTCTGGAGTGGATTAAACAGCTTCGCCAACCGCGGCATCTTCAGGCCGTCGAGCACCCAGTGGTGCAAGGAAAAAATCCAGAATGCGTGTGATGGAAGATACCGAATTGATTTGACGTGCAGCTGGTTGTCAGCCGCTAGACGCCGAAGGGAGCGTTCGTTAAACAAATTCCAGTGCCTAGGCGTGTGGTAGCCGCCCCAGTGGCGATGCTTAAACAAGGCAACATCAATACTTGTCGTATTCGGTGTTTCGACAATCAATACGCCGCCCGGTGCAAGCAGTTTGCTTAGCGAGCGCATCACCACTTGAGGCTCAGACACATGTTCAAGCACCTGCAGCAGCACGATCAGATCAAATGTTCCAAGTGGTAGCTGTGACTCAACATCTTCTATACGGCCGACAAATCCCCGATAACCTTTTGCATTGAGCTTTTCAATCGGTCCGGCGTCCAGCTCCACGCCATAGAGTTCACCGGTTGACGTTCCGAGTGTTGCCAGCATGTCGAGATAACGGCCATTGCCGCAGCCAACATCAAGACAACGGGGCGACTTGGAGGGCACATGCGACAACCACTGTTTCACCTTCGCGCGGTCAAGGAAATCCTTTGCCCGTAACGCGATCGGGTTGATCGCGGTCTCGTAGTGATACGCGTAGTAATTTGATGGGTAAATGCGCGGCAGCTCTGCGAGCACCGGGCGCGGATTAAGGTATACATTGCCGCAGGCGGTGCATTCGACGAAGACAAACTCATTGTCGGCGGTTAGATATTCGAAGTCGGGGGAGCGGGCGATTTCTCTCCCGCTATCAGCGTTACAAACACCGCAGCTGACTGCCTCAACCTCGCAGGTTGATCCTAGCGTACGCGAATCAGACATGGGCTCGTACGTGCTTTGCGGCGAGCGGCAGGCTGACAAATAGCGACCATAGAAACGGCAGATAACTGCCTCGCACGGTAACGTGCGGATTGCTCTTTATCACAGCGTGGGCACGTGGCAGGTTGTAGTACGGGATTGAGGGCCACAGATGGTGTTCGGCATGGAAATGCATATTGTGCGGTGCCAGAAACAGCGCCTCCACCAGAGGCGGGTGATAGCTGATTAGGCGTTCCGGATCGGCGCGATCATCATCGATGTCTTTGACAGCGTGGTCGCAGAATGCGCGGATTTCATCCGGTAGAAACACAAAAAAATAAATCGGCGCAATCCACAAAACAAAGTAAGCCCAGGACGGCAGACCGATCCACATGATGATGCCAATCAGGATCAACTGCGCGATGATGGCTGGAATGCGATCCCGAAAATAAACCAAAAGCACTCCAGAAGGTTTTGCAACACCCTCAACCGCCGCTTTGTTGCCGCTCTCCAGTAGTTTGCCAAAGGGTGTCACCTTCAGCACGGTCTTGCCGAACGTCGCCAACCCAGAACAAAACAGCAAAAACGAAAGTGGCGAATTCTTGTCGGACAGTCGGTGTATGTAGCGATCGGGATCTTCGGCGGTGCCCAGCAAGCGGTGGTGCTTGAGGTGGCTGCGTCGGCCATCTTCGAAACCCATACACATCGGGCCGTGAATCAACCACTTCGAGACGTTGTCGTTAACTTCGCGCTGCGGGTGCAGGGTGTAGTGGATTGCATCATGCCCCATGATGAACAACGCATACTGCGCCGCGCCGATCACCAATACTGCGACAACATATCCCCACCAAGTCTGCCAGTGAGAGACAAAACCAAATGCAGCGGCGATGGCGATCCAGCCTAACGCAAGGTCGGTGAACATGCGAGCGGGGCGGAATGTCATCCAGTCCTTCAATTGCTCTTTTGCGACGCTCCTGCGAATACGCTGATGAATCTCTTGGAGCGAGAGACTGGATGCGTGCTGAATTTCGGTCATGACCAAGAAGCTTTCTCAAAACAGGGCGACTCTTTGGGCGAGCCCTTTCCCCCAATGCTGTCTGCTGATGCCAGCCTCTATTCTCCCGAGGAGACGAACAAACAGTCAAGCATTAACACGGATGCAAAGCCTAGTTGCGGCAGGGTTGGCGAAGCGCGCACCTCCCGCATGCAGATTTAGCGAGCTTGATGTGATGGGTTTCACAAAATTGCCCCGCAACCGGCAAAAACTAAGGGGCCGCCGTAAACGCAGCGGGCAGAAATACTTCTGTCACCATCAATGGCTGACCGTACTTTAAAAACACGCTGCGCCGTGCCCAAGCGTCGGACCTGATACCCCCGCGCCGGAGTAACGCATGCCCTTTCCGGAGCTTGCGGTATTCGATCGGCATCCGCGAGACAAGCGGGTCTTGGAACAACATCTCTGCGAGCGGACGTGATCCCAGTCGCGACAAGCCGCGCCAGGCACCGGCAAGATCCCGCGGGTTAACCACCGTATGGGCAAACACCAGCGGTGTGGTCCCGGAGCGCAGGACGACCTCACGAACCACCGCCAGCTCACCGCGCCTAAGTCCTAATGCGCGGCGCTCATCACTTAGCGGTACGACTAACCGCTGCCCGAGCCGCACCAAATTGAAATCCGCAAAGTTGCCGACGATTCGCGCGGTGAGTGAACCGCGATCGGTAATCCATTCGCGTAACGTACCCATCGGCGGCATCTGCTGCCAGGCGTCCGGCTGGGTAAGTTTGACGGTACGCATTGGTCAGGCCTTCAAATAATGCTGTCGCGAACCCAGCCAGCGCGCGAGGTGTTTGTCGGCATTGACGAGATCGTTTTCGAGCATCCACGCGGCAGTATCGCGTGCTGCTTCGAGAAGATCAACATCGCGTTCAATGTCCGCGAACCGTAACAGCGGTGCGCCGGATTGCCGTGCACCCAGGTGTTCACCGGGGCCGCGAATGAGTAAGTCTTGTCGGGCAATCTCAAAGCCATCGGTCGACTCGTAAATGACCTTTAATCTTGCCTTGGCCAATGCACCGAGTGGAGACTGATATAACAGCACGCAGGCGCTTTGTTTTGCACCACGCCCAACCCGGCCGCGCAGTTGGTGTAACTGCGAGAGGCCCATGCGTTCGGCGTGTTCGATGACCATGATGGTGGCATTGGCTACATCTACGCCGACCTCAATTACTGTCGTGGCGACCAGTAGCTGAATTTCGTTAGCCACAAACTTTTGCATCACATCGTTTTTCTCCGCCTGTTTCATACGACCGTGCACCAGTCCGACGCGCAGGTCTGGAAACTCAGTGGAGATGCGCTCAAAGGTGTCCACGGCGGTTTGCAGTTGCAGCTTTTCACTCTCTTCAATCAATGGGCAAACCCAGTAGGCTTGGCCCCCAGCAGCACAAGCCGCGCGAATACGTTCGAGCAATTCATCTCGGCGGTCATCGGCGAGTATGCGTGTGGAGATGGGTGTGCGGCCGGGCGGGAGCTCATCAACGATCGAAACATCCAGGTCAGCAAAGTAACTCATCGACAGTGTTCTCGGGATCGGTGTCGCACTCATCATCAGTTGATGCGCCTCTTCTACAATCGACGCCTTCTCTCGAAGTGCGAGTCGTTGTCCCACGCCAAACCGATGTTGCTCATCGATAATTGCCAGGCCCAAGTTCGCAAATGTCACACCGTCTTGGAACAGGGCATGGGTGCCGATTGCGAGCTGGGTTGTGCCATCACCAATCGCCGCGATAGCCTCGCGTTTTTCTTTCGCCTTCAAGCTGCCAGTGAGCCATGTCACGGTGACGCCAATCGGCGTAAGTAGATCGGACAGTTTTCGAAAATGCTGTTCCGCGAGGATTTCTGTCGGTGCCATCATCGCGACCTGAAAGCCATTTTCGATCGCCTGTGCCGCTGCAAGTGCGGCGACAACGGTTTTGCCCGAGCCGACGTCGCCTTGCAACAAACGCTGCATGGGGTGGGTCTTGGTGAGATCTGCGGCGATTTCATCGGCGGCGCGGCGCTGCGCTCCGGTCAGTGCGAACGGCAGTGCAGCCAACATTGCCTTGGTGATTTTGTGGCGAGGCGTCATCGCCGGTGCACTTTTTGCGTCGCGTGCAGCGCGGGCTTTTTTCATCGCCAGTTGTTGTGACAGTAACTCATCAAACTTAATCCGTCGCCAAGCGGGATGGGTACGCTCGGCAAGGCTGGTCAGGGAGGCGGATGGCGATGGCCGATGTAACGCAAACACCGATTCACGAAAGGGTTGTAAGCGCTGCTGCTCGCGAATATTGGAAGGCACGCAGTCATCGAACTCTGATTGGACCTCTAGCGCTTCAAGTGCGCGGTCAATCACGCGACGAATTGCGATCTGTGAGACCCCGGCGGTGGTGCCGTAAACCGGCGTGAGGGCGTCTGGTACGGGTTCGTCGCTAGCCACTACGCGATAACGTGGGTGCACCATCTCTGCACCAAAGAAGCCCTGGCGCACTTCACCAAAGAGCCGCAACCGTTTGCCCACTGCCATCTGTTTGACTTGGCTGCCGTAGAAATTCAGAAAGCGAAGATATAGGACGTCCTCGCCATCGCGCGCCTGCACCACGAGTTGCCGTCGCGGCCGATAGGTAACTTCGGTGTGGAATATTTCGACTTCGACTTGGCAATCAACACCGGCCATCGCGTCACGAATACGCGTGATGCGGGTTTCATCCTCATATCGGATCGGCAGGTGGAGCGCGAAGTCCCATTCATTACGAAGACCAATTTGCGCGAGCTTTTGCGCGAGCGATGAAGGCGGCTTCGTTGGCTTTTTTGGAGTGGATTTTGCGCGCGGCATAGCCGCATTATTGACGGTTTGGGTGGGGGTTGGTGAAAGTGTATGTGGTGGTGCGGTTGGGGCGGAAGTTTGAAACTCGCCTATTGGCGGGCAGTTTCGAGCGGTTTTGCTCGGAGATGGCCGTGGAATGGCGGTGTTGGGTTTTAGGGAGGGTCGTGTTTAGAGCCTGTCCCCGCGCAGGCGGGGACCCATACATGGACGCCCCCGGTTTGCAAGAGCAATCTTTTCATGATGACGACACACGGAGTCGATTGCAGCCATACATTCGGTCTTTGTTGCAGCCGTCTATCTGGCTGCTGACACATGATGAAATTCGCTGATCGTCGCGCAAACAATTTCGCGTGCTCTAAGCACTTTGGGCCCCGCGCGCTAGGACGATCCCGGTCTGACCTGTGTTTGCCATCATTAGAGATTGCTCAGGCAATCGATTGCGCTTCCTCCGTGTTCGTTATCGTTCGTATTTCTGGTGATTCGGGCCGCTTCCCCGGTTCTCCTCTAACCGTGCTGATCATGCACAAGCGGGTTTGGCTTGTGCATGATCAGCACGGAATACTTCCCCTGTATGCAGCATCGCCCATATCCGCCTCGCGTTCTTCGCTGCCAAGGCGACCG
>JADCIX010000046.1 GCA_020247545.1 Rhodocyclaceae bacterium
AGGGGCCCCGTTTGCGGGGATGCGACCCGGAGTGCGAAACGGGAGTTCGGGATTGGCTCGCTACGACTTTTTCATCGAGTCGAAGAACTGTGAGCAACGGACGGCGGAGCAGGGGCCCCGTTTGCGGGGATGCGACCCGGAGTGCGAAACGGGAGTTCGGGATTGGCTCGCTACGACTTTTTCATCGAGTCGAAGAACTCCGCATTGTTTTTGGTCGCTTTGAGTTTGTCGATCAAAAATTCGGTGGCTTCCAACTCGTCCATCGCAAACATCATCTTGCGCAGTACCCAAACGCGTTGGAGGATTTCCGGCTTGATGAGGAGTTCTTCTTTGCGCGTACCCGAGCGATTGACGTTTAGCGCGGGATAGACTCGCTTCTCTGCGGCGCGGCGGTCGAGGTGCACCTCCATGTTGCCGGTGCCCTTAAATTCTTCGTAAATGACATCGTCCATACGGGAGCCCGTGTCGATCAGCGCCGTTGCAATGATTGTCAGCGAACCGCCTTCTTCAATGTTGCGCGCCGCGCCAAAGAAGCGTTTCGGCCGCTGGAGGGCGTTGGCGTCCACACCGCCGGTCAACACTTTGCCGGAAGCAGGCACGACGGTATTGTAGGCACGCGCGAGGCGCGTGATCGAGTCGAGCAAGATGACAACGTCTTTCTTGTGCTCTACCAAACGTTTAGCTTTCTCAATCACCATCTCTGCCACTTGAACGTGGCGGGTGGCGGGTTCATCAAAGGTTGACGAAACCACTTCGCCTTTGACAGTGCGCTGCATCTCGGTGACTTCTTCCGGACGTTCGTCGATCAGCAGTACGATTAAGATAACTTCAGGATGGTTGCTGGTGATCGCCTGCGCGATGTGTTGCAACATGACCGTCTTGCCGGACTTGGGCGAGGCAACCAGCAGACCGCGCTGGCCTTTGCCGATCGGCGCGATGATGTCGATCACACGGCCTGTAATGTTTTCATCGGACTTGATATCGCGTTCCAACGTGAACGGTTTATTCGGGAAAAGTGCGGTCAGGTTCTCAAACAGGATCTTGTTTTTGCCCGCTTCCGGCGGCTCGCCGTTGACCTTGTCCACTTTGACCAATGCGAAATAACGTTCACCTTCTTTCGGCGTGCGGATTTCGCCTTCAATCGTGTCGCCGGTGTGAAGGTTGAAGCGGCGGATTTGTGAGGGGCTGACGTAAATGTCGTCCGGTCCGGCCAAGTAGGATATGTCTGGGGAACGCAGAAAACCGAAGCCGTCTTGCAACACTTCAAGGGTGCCATCGCCAAAAATCGCCTCGCCTTTTTTTGCCTGATGCTTTAGTAGCGCGAAGATGAGTTCCTGCTTGCGCAGTCGGTTGGCACCTTCGAGTTCGGCGGCGGCGGCCATCTCCACGAGTTCGGAGACGTGTTTGAGTTTCATTTCGGATAGTTGCATGGCGGATTTACCGTGTGGCGTTGGGGCTAAAAAGAGTGAAGTCGCGGGGATCAGCCCGTGTGACAACAATGAACTCGCCAACCGGGCTTCGACCAGTGTCGAACATATGGCTACGGATGGCGAGAAATCGGCCAATCCTTCTTGACGGCACGCGCTAGCGTAATCCAGTCAGCGTACAACTCTTGTGGGGGTTTGCTTCAGAAGGACTACCAAAGAATCTGCGGACGGACGTCAGCAGGTGGACACGCAGATTTGCCGCTTAGTATAACGAAAAAGCGCTTCTGGGCAAGCGTTTTCGCTTGCCCAGTGGGTAAATCTAGATATTTGCGTCAATAAACGCCGAAAGCTGCGTTTTCGACAGGGCGCCGACCTTGGTCGCCTCAACGTTGCCGTTCTTGAACAACATTAGGGTTGGGATCCCACGAATCCCGTACTTCGGCGGCGTTCCTTGGTTTTCATCGATGTTTAACTTCGCAACCTTCAATTTTCCGGCGTAATCACGGGCGAGGTCATCCAGAATTGGCGCAATCATCTTGCAAGGACCGCACCATTCTGCCCAGTAGTCCACCAGCACGGGGGTGGCGCTTTGCAAAACTTCTGCGTCAAAGGTTGTGTCGCTTACGTGAACAATGGCTGTACTCATGAAATCCTCACAATCTGTTGTGCAGGCCGGCGACGTCGCCGGACAAATGGGAAAGGCGCGATTATGCCATGCGAGCAGATTACGCCCGTGCCTTACGGGAATTGGGGGCGCTCTGTTAACATTACAAGTGTTGCAAAAGCCGTCGAATTGTCGACCTTCCGCGAAAATCCCTGAACTACTAATTTCTGCTATCTCCCACCGAAAACGCACTATGGCATACGTCGTAACCGAATCCTGTATCAAATGTAAATACACCGACTGCGTGGACGTTTGTCCGGTCGATTGTTTTCGCGAAGGCCCGAATATGCTCGTCATTGATCCAGACGAGTGTATCGATTGCACGCTGTGTGTGGCAGAGTGCCCTGTGGAGGCGATTTTTGCAGAAGACGACGTACCGACTGCGCAAAAGCCGTTCATTGCGCTGAATGCAGAATTGGCAAGAGGTTGGAAGCCGATTGTGCAACGCAAACCAGGCCCGCCTGACGCCGATGAATGGGCAAAGGTGAAAGAAAAAGCCCATTTGATTGAGAAGTAACGCCTCCCACCTCCCGCCGGCGATACTTGAAAGCCTCGCCGCCGAGGGGGCGACGGTTGTAACGCCTAATCGGCGTCTCGCAGTTGCGCTCAAACGCAGTTATGACACCGCCCAGCAACAGGCCGGTCGTCGTGCGTGGGCGGCACCCGATATTCTGCCGCTGGCAACGTTTTTTGCCCGCACTTATCATGTCATTGGTTTGTGCGTAGATCCGGCGACCGCGAGTCTGGCGAACACACCGAGACTTATCGAAGCCCCGCAGAGCCATTTGTTGTGGGAACAGGTCATTCGAAAATCCGACGCCAGCACCGCACTGCTATCGGTTCCGCAAACGGCGAAGCAGGCAGCGGCCGCTTGGTCGGTGGCAAATCAGTGGCGGATCTTGGACGCCATGCGCAGTTACCCGTTGCATGAGGACGGGCAGGTATTCTTTGCATGGGCGTTGAGTTATCAGCAACTGTGCCGCGAAATGGGCATCATCGATCACGTTGTGTTGCCAGACGTACTGGCCAATATCTTGGCGTTGATGCCGGCGACCACAGCGCTACGCGATAAATTGGCAAACGGCTTGTTACCGAACAAGTTGCTGACTGCGGGCTTTGACATCATTACGCCGCAAGTCGAAGCATTCTTTCAGGCGTGTTCAGCAAGCGGTATTGCAGTTCGACCACTGTTTGACGGAGGCAATACCGTAGCCGCTGTTGCCTCCAACGCCGCCACTGCAGTTGCCAACACCAAGCGTGTCGTATTTGCGACCGAGGAAGACGAGTTTCGTGCCTGCGCCGCCTGGGCGCGAACCCGGCTTGAGTCCAAGGGTGGCCCTCCAGACGCGGTATCCAACCCCGCGCGTATCGCCATCGTTGTCCCGGACCTGCAAAACAAACGAAGCCGTCTGTTACGGGTTTTAACCGACGCGCTCGATCCTGTAGCGCGCGTGCAAACGAACTCAGGTACTGATATGCAGTCGGCATCGGTGTTGTTTAACGTTTCGCTCGGTTTGCCGTTGAATGAATACGGGCTGGTCAACGACGCGCTTGAGTTGATCGAATTTGCGCAGGGTCGGCCACTGCCATTCGCGCGAGTCAGCACAGTGCTGCGTTCACCGTTCATCGGCGGTGCTGAGCAGGAAATGGCGGCGCGCGCAAAACTTGATGCACAGTTGCGCGACACCCTCTCGGCAGAAGTCAGCCTGTTAGCCTTGCAAAAGAGTTTCAAACTAAACTCAAGTAAACGATTGGACAACGTCGCGCGACAATGTCCGGTGTGGATGGAAATCATCGACAGAGTTGTTGCAATTTCTACTGAGACTGCCACACAGACCAACAAAAATGTCGCAAGAGCCAGCAGGCGCTCACCACACGATTGGAGCCGCCATTTCACCAAGGTGCTCGGCGCATGGGGCTTCCCCGGGGAGCGCGCATTAGGATCGACTGACTTTCAGACTCTGGCAAAATTCCGCGACTGCCTCGACATGCTGGCTGCGCTGGAAAACGTCCAACCCCGCATGCGTGCTGACGAAGCGCTTGTCGCGTTGCGGCGCATTGTTGCTGATACCGTCTTTCAGCCGGAATCAGTGGACGGCAATCAGGCACCGATTCAGGTGCTGGGAATTCTTGAGTCGGCTGGTCAATCGTTTGATCCTTTTGACGCCATGTGGGTGACCGGCCTAAGCGACGATGCGTGGCCACTTGCGGCGCGCCCCAATCCGTTTATTCCTGCCGCGCTGCAGCGGCGTGCGGGTGTGACTGAAGCATCTGCGGCAGCATCACTCGCACTCGACAAACGAATTACGGACGGCTGGCTGCACAGTGCGCGCGAACTGATTGTCAGCCACTCGATGTACCCACACGGCAGCAGTGGCAGCCGTGATGGCCAAGCGGCGCGGCCGGCGAGCGCGCTGATAAGTCACTTTGCGTTGCACTATGCGAGCCCGACGATGGCGAACTATGCAGAGGCGCTACAGACTATCAACGCATTGCATCCCCGCTCGGCAATTCCAGATGCAATGTTGCCACCTTTGCCGACGCCGACCGCCGTCTCTGGTGGTTCAAGCATTATCCGTGACCAAGCGGCGTGCCCATTCCGTGCGTTTGCGCGGCATCGTTTGTCCGCCAAACCGCTGGCAGAGCCTGCGGCTGGTCTTGATGCCGCCACCCGTGGGACGTTGCTGCACCGGGTGTTAAGTATCGTTTGGTTGAAGCTAAAGTCCCAAGCAACATTGCTCGCGATGGGTGCAGATGCCACCAGCACACTCATCGGCGATTCCGTGTATCAAGCGATTGCCGAGGTGCACGCTGATGGTGCCGAAATGTTGGTCGGTCGATTTGCCGCCATTGAGCACGCGAGGCTATGCGCGGTGGTAACCGCGTGGCTGGCGGTTGAACGCGAACGCCTGCCGTTTGACGTGGTGGCGTGTGAAGAGGCGCGCAGGGTGGAGGTTGCTGGACTGTTGATGCGGCTGCAACTCGATCGTCTCGATCGTTTGCAAGACGGTACCCACGCATTGATTGATTACAAGACTGGTGTTGCGCAGGTCAAGAGCTGGATTGGTGAACGTCCCGACGAACCGCAACTGCCGCTTTATTTCCATACTGCCGAACAGGAAATTTCGGCAATGGTATTCGCCCGGCTCAAGCGTGGCAAGACGTTCGGCTTTGAAGGTGTTTCTGTAACTGATAATGTGTTGCCCAATGTTACGCCGATCGAACATAAGCGTGGCATGCAGGAACGTGGTTACGTGTCGTGGGACGCGTTGATAGAGGAATGGGAAGTCACGCTACAAAATCTGGCGAGGCAGTTTGTGAGCGGTATCGCGACCGTTGACCCAAAAAACGGCGGACTCACCTGCGCACAGTGTGATCTGCAAAGTGTTTGCCGGGTGGCGGAATTTACTGGTGTTGCGAGCGAAGTCGACGACACAGCCGGTGCCGCCGATGAGTAGTGTGACTAATGTCGTGATTGACCAGGACGAGCGCCTCCACGCACTTGATGTCAGCCAATCCTTTATTGTCCGTGCACCCGCCGGCTCCGGCAAAACGCGGCTGCTGATTCAGCGTTATCTCGCGCTTCTGGCGACCGTTGATGAACCGGAAGAAGTGATTGCCATTACCTTTACCCGCAAAGCGGCGGCTGAAATGCGCGCGCGGGTGCTGGGTGCGTTTGCGACAATCGGTGCGATTGACGATGGAGGCGGCGATACACAAACCCGCATGCTGGCGGCACAAGTGTTGGCACGTGACGCTGCGCGCGGCTGGCAGTTGTTGGCGAACTCGGCGCGCCTGCGCATCCAGACCATCGACTCACTGAACACGTCACTGACACGACAAATGCCGATGATGTCGCGTTTTGGTGCGCAGCCGGAAAGTATCGACGACGCGAGCGTGCTGTATCGGCGTGCTGCACGCCAGTTGTTGGCGCAAATTAATGATGACGAACCGGTCGCTGACGACATCGCCACCCTTTTAGTGCATCTCGACAACAACCTTGGTGTGGTGGAAAGTCTTATCGCTGATATGTTGCGCGGACGCGACCATTGGTTACGCAATCTGCCGAAGATGCATCAGCGCGAAGCCTTGGAAGCAGCGCTAGCGCGGGCGCGGAAACACGCGGTGGCAGAAGTAGCCGCCTTGTATCCGGCCATCGAAAGAACCGAAACCCTAGATTTGGTGCGCTTTTCCGGGCAAAACTTACTCAAAGAAGCCGTCGATAGTGCACTTTCACGGTGTGCAAAGCTCGATGCCTTTCCAAGTGGCGCGTTGGAGTCACTGCCGGCGTGGCTGGCGATTGCCGATTTGCTTCTGACCAAAGAAGGTGAGTGGCGCAAACCGGGTGGCGTCAACAAAAAAATCGGCTTTCCAACCAGCAAGATCAAAGAAGAAAAGGCGCTGCTTGATGCGATGAAGGCGCGTATCGGTGCGCTGTTGGAATCGTTTACCTCGGACGAGGCGCAGGGCACAACACTTGCGGCGAAGTTGAACGCGTTGCGCTCGCTTCCCCCCGGGGCTTACACCGATGGCGAGTGGGAAGTGTTGGGTGCAATTGTGCGGCTGCTGCCTTATGCCACGGCGCAGTTGTGGGATGTATTCGGCGCGGAAGGCGAGTGTGACTTCACCGAAATTGCGCAGGCGGCATCAAGGGCATTGGGGTCGGACGACGAACCAACCGACCTCGCGCTGGCGCTGGACTATCGTATCCGCCATTTGCTGGTCGATGAGTTTCAAGACACCTCGTTTGCACAATTTGAATTGCTGGTAAAACTTACGCGTGGCTGGAGCCCGGACGATGAGCGCACCTTGTTTGTGGTCGGCGACCCGATGCAGTCGATCTACCGCTTCCGCGAGGCGGAGGTGGGGCTGTTCCTGCGCGCCCGTCATTCGGGCTTGGGTGGTGTGTCACTGACGCCGTTGACCCTGTCGGTGAACTTCCGCTCGGTGCCGGGTGTAGTCACGTGGGTGAACAACACGTTTAGCCACTTGATGCCAAGCGCTGAAGATGCGGTCACCGGCGTGGTGCCTTACTCCCACTGTGTTGCGTTTGGCAGCGCAGAGCATCCGTCAGATGATGCGGTGCGCATGCATTGGACAGTAAATCATCGTGGTGACGCCACTGACGCGAATCCGGCAGTGGTAACAACTACTGCCGAGATTGAAGCGGCGAAGGTGGTGGATATCATTCGACAAACGCGTCTCGACAGGTCTGATGCAAGTATTGCGCTGCTCATTCGTAATCGCGGCCATTTGCGCGAAATCGTGCCAGCGTTGAAAGCGGCAGAAATTGTATTTCATGCCGTTGATATTGATCCGCTCAATGACCGGCCGGTGGTGCAGGATTTGTTTGCACTTACCCGCGCGCTGCTGCATTTGGCGGATCGCATCGCTTGGCTGGCCATCCTGCGTGCGCCATGGTGCGGGTTGACGCTAAACGACCTTGCTGCACTTTCGGCGAGTGTTTTGCCGGTCGGCGGTGCATTAACGCCGGACCCGCGGACCATTTGGGAAATGATCAATGACGCTGCGCGGCTTGAACTACTTTCCGTAGATGGCCGTCTGCGAGTTGAGAAATTTCGCAACGTTCTGCATACGGCTTTGCAAATGCGTCGCCGCATTCCTCTTCGCGATGCTGTCGAGCAATGCTGGTTGGCCTTATCGGGCCCGGCTTGTCTGGATGCAACCACCGACCTTGACGACGCCATGACATTTCTGGATTTGCTTGAAGCCGAGGCGCAGGAGCAAAGTGGCGGCGCGCAGATTGTCAGCCTCGGTGCGCTAGAAGCGCAGATGGAGCGGTTGTATTCAGGCGGTGGAAGGTTGGCCGATGAGGCCAACAGCGCCAACAACAATGCCGACACCGTGCCGCCGATACAGATCATGACCATCCACAAAGCCAAGGGCCTTGAATTTGATACCGTCATTGTTCCCGGCTTGGATCGCCCCCCACGGCACGACGACAAAAAGTTGTTGGTGTGGACTGAGCAAGCTGATGTAGATAGCGGTGGTCACGAACTCTTGCTTGCACCGATTCGCGAGACGGGTGCGGATGATGACGCTGACGCCATTTATCAATACATCACCAAACTCGACCGTGCTAAACAACAGCACGAAGATGTTCGCCTGCTTTATGTTGCGGCTACCCGCGCCGAGCGGCGCTTGCATTTGTTGGCCACACTAACAATCAAGGATAAAGATGGTGAGCCGGAAATTGTTGCGCCAAAAACGGCATGCCTGCTCGCGGCACTCTGGCCGGCGCTAGGCGAAAAACATTTGCCATCAGTTGCTACGCTGACCAAGGTTGCTGCGTTAGATGGCAGTAGCGACACTGCGGTTGCGCGAAACACAACCTTGGTAAAGCGTGTTGAGGTTACTGGTCCGACCCGCCTCGCAATCGACCATCCGTTGCCAGTGATGACACTGGCAGTATCGCTGGACGGCGTGAATGCGCCCGGCGATGGCACACCCATCGACACATCGAGTCCGCAGATTGATTTTGAGTGGGCGACCGATGCCGCCCGCCACGTCGGCACAGTTGTGCACACGTTCCTGCAACGCATCGCGTCGGACGGCGTGGAGACTTGGAACGCGAATCGTGTAAACGCATCGCGGCAGTTGTTTCAAACAGAACTCACGCGTTTGGGCGTGAGGAACAATGAGGTGAGCGTGGCAACTGATCGAATCGAGGCGGCGTTGAAAAAAACGCTTGCCGACGAACGCGGACGCTGGACGCTTACTACACACCACGATGCGCGTTCGGAATGGCGACTCACTGGCCTGATCGACGGCGCACTCAAGAATGTTGCGCTGGATCGCACGTTTGTTGATGCCGACGGTGTGCGTTGGATCATCGACTTTAAGACGGGTAGCCACGAGGGTGCGGATGTCGAGGCGTTTCTCGATAGCGAACAACGGCGTTACTCCGCGCAACTTGAAACCTACGCGGCGTTGATTCAGGCGATGTTGCCAGAACAAAATCCAATTCGGCTGGGGTTGTATTTCCCGATGTTGGGTGGTTGGCGGCAGTGGGGTTGGCAGGGCTCTTGAGATGGTGTTTCGAGTTAAGCGTAT
Source organism: Rhodocyclaceae bacterium (assembly GCA_020247545.1). Classification (GTDB taxonomy): domain Bacteria; phylum Pseudomonadota; class Gammaproteobacteria; order Burkholderiales; family Usitatibacteraceae; genus UKL13-2. The sequence continues at coordinate 9,166 of JADCIX010000046.1, forward strand.
GATCCTATTGATTTTTTTCAGGGATTATTTACGGCGGGTGGTGTCAACGATAGGATGAGTGAACCGTCAACTCATGGAGTCAAAGATGCCCGCGAAATGTTGGAAAGATAAGCTGCACCAGCCCAAACAGCCAAAGCGAGTTGTTCTCGAAACCGACTTCGCCGGCATAAAAGCAGGGACAAAACTCTTCGTAGGCACTCCGTTGTTGGTCGATTCGTACATCCGTTCAATTCCGCGCGGTGTTACGCGGACCATCGAGCGCATGCGGCGTGATCTTGCACGGAAGAATCAGTGTGAAGCGACCTGCCCTGTTTCAACAGCGATCTTCATCAGAATGTCGGCGGAAGCTGCACTCGAGGAATTGTCAGAAGGCGTCGCGATTACGGATGTCGCGCCGTTTTGGCGAGTCGTAGAGCCCGATTCGAAGATTGCGAAACGCCTCTCAGTCGACAGCAAATGGATTTCTGTACAACGCGACGCCGAGGCAGAGGGGGTGGCTTAGATTGGGTGCTCGCTCTTCGCGCTGAGCATGTCGACATACCGGCATGGCACCTTCGGGGTCACTTACTTGGGTTTCGGTGCTTTTTCCAATCCGCCAATCCGGTCACCCACCTTCACTTTGTGCTGCGAAAACCACATCGCGTTCATTTCCAGCGCGTAACGTGCAGGGCCGGCGGCCTGGTGCGAGGTTTCATTGAAGGCTTCCATCTCGTGGATGGAGAGAATCTTGCCTTGGTCGTCCATGTAGGCGACTGATAGATTGATGGGGGTGTTACGCATCCACATCGCGTGGTAGCCGAGTTGCGTAAACACAAATAACATACCCTCGTTTTTTGCCATCTTGGTGCGGAACATCAGGCCTTTTTGCCGCGATTCATCGGTCGCGGCGACATCCGCAGTAATGGTTTGACCACCCGCACTGAGTGTGATCTTGGGCAGGCCGGATTGCGGCTTACCGTCTGCTGGCTGCGCATTTAACGGTTGTGGCGCCGAGAGCAGCAACGCGCTCAGAAGTAACGCGCTCAGAAGAAACGCGGCAAATGTGGTCGGTTGCCTATTCATTGGATTGGCCTAAAGAGGTTGGTGGCAGATTACCTTAACGGCGGACGACGGATCTCCGCCTACGCTACTTCTTGCCGGTGCTGCCAAAACCACCCGCGCCGCGCTCGGAGGCATCAAAGGCATCAACAACATTAAACTCGACCTGTGCCACCGGGACAATGATCATCTGCGCGATCCGCTCCATCGGCTGAATGGTGAATTCAGCGTGCCCGCGATTCCAGACGGATACAAAAATTTGTCCTTGGTAGTCAGAATCGATGAGCCCGACCAAATTGCCGAGCACGATGCCGTGTTTGTGGCCCAAGCCCGAACGCGGCAAGATCAGTGCGGCGTAACCGGCATCGGCTATATGAATGGCCATGCCAGAGGCAACCAGATTGGATTCCCCCGGCTTGAGTGTCATCGGTGCTTCGATGCAGGCGCGGAGATCTAGGCCCGCAGACCCCCGGGTTGCGTAGGTTGGTAGCTGAGTTGCGAGTCTGGGATCTATGATACGGACATCGATCTTTGGTAGGGACATGGTGGCCTAAACGGGTGGGGTTTCGACTGTTTGGTAAGTGGATGCCTGCTTTTACCGAAATTTGAACCAATTTTAAGCGCAGTTAGACACTGTTATTCGTACGTGATCGCTGAATGATGGCGTCGGTTCTGTGATGGCGTTTGACTGACCAGCGTTATGGGAACCTCGCGAGTATGTCGCGTTCGGCGCTGACGTATTGCTACGTCGTGGTGAAGATGGCCTTTCTACGATTTCAGCGTGGTAGGGGAGAATGCGTTTAGATATCTAGCGCATAAATATCCTTATAAGTTGTTAAAAGCGTCTAATTCACGCGATGTGAGGTCCGTTTACGGCAACAAGAGGCGCGACTGCCGCTGCCGCCTAAACTCCTAAAATCAAACACCAGAGAGTTTTGGCTAGAGCGTTCTCACTACCAGCCGACACATTCACGACCGTTGCTCTCCCGCTGCTGTCTGAGTAGGCAGAAGTCCCGATTGATGCGTTGCATGATAACGAATTCTAAAAGAGCACTGATGGGGGTATCTCGTGTCAATTGTTAACTGGCCTGAGGCTGAGCGACCGCGCGAGCGGCTCATCACCAAGGGCGCAGCGGCATTGTCGGACGCCGAGTTACTGGCCATTTTTCTGCGAGTCGGGACCAAAGGCAAGAGCGCCGTTGATCTTGCGCGAGATCTTGTCGGCAAGTTTGGTTCGTTGCACAGCTTGTTTAGTGCATCTTACGAGCAGCTGACCGCAGTCAATGGCATGGGTGAGGCTAAGTTTGTCCAGTTGCAGGCGGTCCTAGAAATGGCGAAACGTGCGCTGCATGAGGAGATCAAACTCGCCGACGCACTTTCCAATCCCCGGGCGGTACGAGACTACCTGCGTATGACGCTGGCGAGGTTGCCGCATGAGGTTTTTGTGGCAGTCTTTTTGACTGCACAGAACCGGGTAATCGCGGTGGATGAACTATTTCGGGGAACACTCACGCAAACCTCTGTTTATCCAAGAGAAATTGTCAAGCGAGCACTTGCTCACAATGCGGCTTCGGTAATCCTTGCCCACAATCACCCGTCGGGCGAGGCAACCCCAAGCCAGGCGGATCGATCCCTCACCAAAACGTTGGCGGAAGCGCTTTCTGTCATCGATGTGCGAGTGCTGGATCACTTTATTGTTGCGCCGGGGGCGTCGCTGTCCTTCGCGGAGCAAGGATTGTGGTCTGCCTGAGCTTGTGCGTTCCGGTTATTTCCCACAGTTGCGCTAAGTGTCTGGTTTTGCTAAAATTTTGGGCTTCGCTCACCATTCGTAAAGTGATTGCGATTGCGAAGAGTCAACACAATAAATGGAATCGGTAGTTTCGATCCGCGTTTCTAACCGCAGCACAGTTTGAAAGAGGTGTCCTATGGCACGCGTATGCCAAGTGACGGGAAAAGCCCCAATGGTGGGTAACAATGTTTCCCATGCGAACAACAAGACCAAGCGTCGGTTTCTGCCTAATTTGCAGTACCGTCGCTTTTGGGTGGAATCAGAAAACCGTTGGGTGCGTTTGCGCCTGACAACTGCAGGTTTGCGCACGATTGACAAGAACGGCATCGATGCTGTTTTGGCCGATCTGCGCGCCAGCGGCGTTGAAGTTTAAGGAGAGCGACCATGGCAAAAGGTGGACGCGAAAAAATCAAATTGGAATCCAGCGCTGGTACAGGTCATTTCTACACGACCAGCAAGAACAAACGTACGACGCCGGAAAAGCTTGAGATGATGAAATACGATCCGAAGGCACGTAAACACGTTTCGTATAAAGAGACAAAGCTCAAATGATTGATCTTCAAGCTTATTGGCTTCGCAAATCAGCTTGAAGTTAATCATCCCCGCGTATGCGGGGATCCAAGTACAAACGCTGCAAAAAAACCCGCCATCGGCGGGTTTTTTATTGCCCTAAACTTTCTGGCTTAAGCGTAGGCGCGGATGCGACGTGAGAACTGTTGGAGCGCATCGATACCGGAAGCTTCAGCACGTTTGCACCAGTCTTCCAAACGTACCACTAACTCTTCTTTTGACGCTGTCGAGCGATCCCACAATCCGGCGAGCTCCTTCTTGAACGCATAAACCTTTTCGAGGGTTGCGCTCTGCTGTAGGGCGCGGTCGAGCGTCGCGCGGTGTTCAGCCGTTAGTTGTGTGGAGTCTGACTGCATCCATAAACGAAAGTTCGTCCACGCGCCACGCAGTCGCATGCCGTTAAATGCCGAGCCTTCAGCATGAAGTCGTGCAATCTCAGACTTGCAAGTTGCGCGCAAGGTGTGTGCATATTTTGTCGTGATCTCGAAGCGGTGAGAGATCACAGCTTGCAGTGTCTCAACGTCACACGAAACCTTTTCCCAGTTGAACTTGGCTTGGGGCGCAACTTTTTTGACCTTAGCAAAGCCGACGGCTTCAAGGATACGGATATAGAGCCATCCCAGGTCAAACTCATACCATTTCATCGAGAAGCGCGCTGACGTCGGGAATGCATGATGATTGTTGTGCAGCTCCTCGCCACCAATCCAGAAGGCGATTGGTGTGATGTTGGTGCTGGTGTCGTTAACCGTGTAGTGGCGATAACCCCAGTAGTGTCCGATGCCGTTAATGATCCCCGCAGCATGAAACGGAATCCACATCATTTGTACGGCCCAAATGGTCGCGCCGATAGGGCCGAACAAGACGAGGTTAATCACCAGCATCAAACCAACACCCTGCCACGCATATCTTGAGTAGACATTGCGTTCGATCCAGTCGTCAGGAACGCCGTGGCTGTACTTATCCAAGGTTTCTTGATTGCGCGATTCGGCACGATACAATTCAGCGCCTTCGGCGAGCACTTTCTGGATGCCGTAAACCATCGGTGAATGCGGATCATCAATGGTTTCACATTTGGCGTGGTGCTTACGGTGAATCGCAACCCATTCCTTGGTCACCATGCCGGTTGTCAGCCATAACCAAAATCGGAAGAAGTGCGACGGAATCGAGTGCAAATCCAACCCACGGTGCGCCTGAGCGCGGTGAAGGAAGATCGTAACGGCGGCAATTGTGATGTGGGTGATGATGACGCCGAACACCAGATAGCCCCACCACGGTAGCTCGATCAAGCCGTTAAGAACTGATATATCCAAATTAGTCTCCTTGCAGAAGACCATAGTTTACGCGACTGGGGATTTTTCTGCTTTGATTTGATGCCAGTCACAGCTGCTGTGATTCTGTTTTGACCCTAATCTGGCGCTGCGGGAATGGCACGGAAACATTGTGTTTCCGGAAAGCCAGCCAGATTTCGGTCAAAAGATCGGATCTCAACGAGCCTTGGCCCTGATCCGCGTCATTTATCCAGACATTAAGCTCGATTTCGATACCGTTTTCGCCCAATGCCTTGACCAAAACTGCGCTTTCCCGATCTTTCAGAACCCTTGGGTGATTAGAGGCAATTTCGAGCAGGAGTGAGCGTACAAATGCGAGGTCGGATTCGTAATCAACAGTAATGCCAATCTTGGCGAGGATTACACTGTTAGTGTAGGTGTGATTGATGACTGTGCTGGAGATGAGGGTATCGTTCGGGACAATTGCCTCAGCGCCGTCGAGCCCGCGAATGACCGTGTAGCGTGACTTGATTGCGTCGATTACGCCGTGGCGGTTATCGATAGTGACTAAATCCCCCAAACGCAGCGAGCGATCCAGCAGTATGATGAAACCGGATATGTAGTTGCTAGCGATCTTTTGCAGGCCAAATCCCAGTCCCACCCCGAGTGCGCCGCCAAACACTGACAGCATCGTCAGGTCGAAGCCGACCAGTGGCAACGCAATCAACAACGAGAGGGCGAGTGCAGCAGCCCGCGTCAATTTGGTAATGACTACCCGCGAGCTGACGTCAAGAGCTTCGGCTTTCATAACGCGCGCTTCAATCAGGCCGGAGACCCCAAGCGCGATAAAGATCGTAACGGCGGCCGATAGACCCGCTTCAATGATGAGCCGAAGGGTTACTTTATTGCCACCGACGGGAAACACCACATCCTCCAACGCCGAAGCCATCTCGGCGAGCGCCCCGGTGATGTAAAGTGCAAATGTGCCCCAGATGAGTATCACGATAAAGCGTTCGAACGACTTCGGTAGTGCTGACGGTGCCATCACATGCCGAAGCAGATACACGGCAAGCCTGATTACGACGAATGCAGCAATCAGGGGAATGATGATGTTCAGTAGCGGAACCGGTTGCAGTTTCGCCAGCGCGAATCGACCCAGCCAAATCAGCGCTAATAGGAGCATCGGGGCAACCATACGGTAGGCGCTACCAGAGCCCATCTTGGCCAACTCAGGCTCAAGGCCGCCGGGGAGTTTCTGCCGAAACAATCTCGACAGGAGCCACGCCAGCAAGGCCGCCGATGCGATTAGTAGGAGTTGTAGCAGGCCCTGGGCCGAGGTGAGGTACTGAAGAATACCGATAGGGTCTACGCCAACCATTAAAGACGGTCGATCTATTTTGCAGCGCGCTGCATTATGGCGGCGAAGAACCCATCGGTATTGTGCAGCTTTGGCGAGAGGCGAAGAAATTCATCTGTCTGCTTGATATCGATCTTGAGACGTTTCAAGACTTGGGTGATGGGTACAACCTCGAACTCGCTGTGTTTGGCAAGAAATGCTTTCACAATCTTCTCGTTTTCTTCCTGTAGCACGCTACAGGTTGCGTAGACTAAGCGGCCACCTTGAGCAACCAGCTTGGCAGCGGCGTTGAGGATCGAGGTCTGTTTGACGTTCAACTCGGCGATAGCTTCGTCGGTTTGGCGAAACTTAAGATCAGGGTTGCGACGCAAGGTGCCGAAACCGGTGCATGGGGCGTCGACCAAAACACGATCAATCTTGCCCGCAAGGCGCTTGATTTTGGGATCCTTTTCACTCGCGATGCGCTGCGGCGTGATGTTCGATAGGCCGGAACGCTTCAACCTCGGGGCTAGATTGGTCAAACGCTTTTCTGAGACGTCGAACGCATAGACTCGGCCAGCTGAAGCCATCTGCGCGGCAATGAGCAGCGACTTGCCCCCAGCGCCTGCGCAAAAATCTACCACCATCTCGCCGCGTTTGGCCTCAACAATAAGCCCCAGAATCTGTGAGCCCTCATCTTGTACCTCGATGAAACCTTCAATGAAAGCCGGATGTTTGGTCAGGGAAGGCTTTTCCTCGAGGCGGATGCCGATTGGTGAATGCGGCGTGGCCGTGGCTTTAAGACCTTCCTGTTGCAGTTGCTTGAGCACGGCGTCACGCTTGGCCTTGGTACTGTTTACACGCAGGTCGAGCGGCGCTGGATTCATCATGGAATGGCCAAAATCAATGATCTTGGCGTCAGTCATTCCGGCGTCGCGCAAACGTTTTATCAACCAGTCGGGCAGCTCCGCTTCGATGCCGATGGCGAGATTGTCGAGCCGCTTGGCCTTAAGCTGCGCAAGCCAAGCTTCGTCACCGCCACGCAGGACAGTGTGCAAATCGCGCACACTGATACCCATAAAGCGGGTGAGCGCAACGAGCGCCATACGACGGGGGGAGCCATCGGTTACTACGTGTTCAATGAAACGGCGGTGGCGTAGCACGCTGTACACCGTCTCAGAAATGAAAGCGCGGTCACGCAGGCCAAGCTTGGGGTGCTCTTTGAAGTAGCGCTTTAGCCCGATGTCGGCGGGCGACGTTAACGGCAGGATGACCGTCAGTGCGTCAACGAGGGCGTGGTACAGAGCTAGGGTCAACGGCATGGGGACAATTTCTCGGGGGCGATGTTGATTTTCTGATGCGCCCGGGGCTGAAGCTAATGCCGGACTGCGTGATTTCCTACACCCGCGACTGCGATACGCCATTATCGCAGACGCGCGCCGTTATTCCAAGCCTCACTGTTTACCGAATGCAAAGGGTTACCGGGCCGTAACTTCCCCGGAAACACCGATGCGGGTGACTATCTGCTCGGCCTGAAACCGGCCCAAGTAGTATTTCAACTTCATTGGCAGGTAGAAATAGCTAGGTGCCAGCCAAACCTCGTACTGATCTTCCGGATTTGCCGTTTCAGATACCAGCCGGACCGTCTCGATTGGTCCCAGACGGGTGTCTAGGGTCTCGGTGCCTAGCCGACGAAACTGATAACGATAGACCTTCCTCGCGTTTGTAACGAGGACATCCAATTTGTCACCACTCTCAGCCATGTATGGCGCGTCGTAGGCGAGCTGAAACAAGAAGCTCTGCATGTCCTGCATATCGCGGGTTAGCGGCACCGAGCGTGTTTCGCCGTTGCGCTTCATTGCCAACGAGTTGGTAGCGCGTCGAAACTCGGCGAGTTCGGCCGTACCCTCTCCCCGGCGAATCGAGAATTGCGTCGGCCGTAAACCATCTTCGGTAATGGTTCCACGGCTCTGCTGATGAATTACGCCGGCAAACGCGCTCACCAGAAATCCGGTTGCTTGAATACTGGATTCGATTTCATACTCGGCACCGCGCCGGGTCCAGCGAAAGCTGGCAACGCCGTCCGTTATGGCGGTGATCAACTTGTATTCGATGGAGATGCGCTCGGCAAATGCCGGTGCGCGCCGAGCATGGGCCGGTGTTACTGCTGATGACGCGGAACGATCGACGGAGGCCGGGGCGCTTTGGCTTGGGGACTCGCTACCGGTTGATGGCTCGCCGGACTGCGGTGCGACTGATTGGTCAACACTGGTTGGGGAGTTGCTTGATCCTGGGCCGCTCTCTGCCGCACTGGTTGGTGCTTCAACGGGGTCGGTCGCCGCCGCCGCAACCGCCATTGCGTTCGCCGGTGGGGCAAAGCCCGCCTCAGATTTATCGGTCGTCGGTCTAGGGCGCGCTGGTGTTTGGGCACCTGATCTTGCGGCAGTGCGCTTGCCATTGACTAACCGCGTTTCGGTGACCTTTGGGGCGGTCGGCACTGACTCAAGCGGCACCAAAGTTGCATCGTATAGCACCGGCTTGGCGGGTGTAAACGTGGTGGCGAAGCGCGGGGTTATCCAGTAGATGATGACGTGAAGAGCCATCGAGGCAGCCAACGCAATCACCAGCGCAGACGGGTGGTTTAGCGAGCTGCTCCATTGCGCCCGACGCAGGCCGGAATTGATCAACTTATCCATCGGGCGGTACGGCTTAGTTGATATGCCTTATCCAATGACGAGTTCGACCAAATGTTGCTCGAACGAACTTCCCTTCGGGTCCTTAGCAACAACTCGCACAGGAATGTAATTGTGTTCTTTGGCCAGCCAAAGTTCCGCCTTGGACTCGCCCGGTGCTGCTTCACGCACGTAGTAAACCGTCGCGAACAGTCCGGCCTGAGTGGCAATACTCGGTTCGCCCCGTTTCGCGTACCGATAACGTTCGGTGTGTTTGCCTTGCGTCATTAGTGCCGATACAGTAGGCCCGCTTGGTGTGGCCACCTTAAATTGGTACATCTCGGAAAGCCGATCTTGTGTGCCGGCCGGCAGCGCAAAAACTTCCCTTTCGACGCCTCCTTCGAAGTCCGGCCTGTCATGTTCACGCACCAGTTCACTTTTTTCCCAGCTGAAATACGCAGTAAACGACTTGCTGCTGTCGGATTTTCTGCTAACGGAAAAGACACTCGGCGCTAGTCGACTGGCGGTAATTCGACCCTCGGAAGTCACCGAGATTTCTTCACGTATCAACAAACTGATCGGCCCATCAGTGCGAGTGGTCGAGGTAATTTTGTAGCGGTCACCATCACGTTCAAATCGTTCTTCAACATTGCCCAGCAAGACACCGCCTCGATAGATTTTGTAGGTTGTCTTTACCGAGTTAGGTAGGGTTGATCCCGCCTTTGCAGGGAGAGCGGGGCCAACGATGAGGAACGCAGCGACACACAGTAGCGGCGCATAACCGCCGAGTCCGAGTGGGTTCGACAACCGACGGTTTAATGAGTAGCGAAAATTGAATTGCGGCATTTAGTTCCAAGGGGCACGCAGACTGGCGTTCCCGTTCGTCAATGTGGGATCCCCCAGGGGGCTTTCCTTAACGTGCGGAAGTGCCGGTTGGAGGACGCGTGGGTCGGCTTGCCTGGTTATGGCCAGTTCGCCGGTGGCAAAGCGCCGCAGTACGTCCGGGTACAAGATGTGTTCCTGCGAAAGAACACGTGTTGCCAGCGTATCGGGATCGTCGCTGGCAAGCACTGGCACAGCGGCCTGGGCAATGATCGGACCATGGTCGAGCTGTGCTGTCACAACATGGACGGTCGCCCCGTGAATCTTGACTCCGGCCGCAATTGCCCGTTGATGGGTGTGGAGTCCAGGAAATGAAGGGAGCAACGAGGGGTGGATATTTATGATCCGCCCGTTTAGTTGGTCAATAAACTGTGCCGTTAAAACCCTCATAAAACCGGCCAAAACCACGAGGTCCGGAGAAAACTCACTAATGGTCTTCAGTAGCGCATTGTCGAACGCTTCGCGCGAGGAGTAAGCCAGGTGGTCGATAACACGAGTCGCGATTCCCGCATTGCGCGCAATTTGCAGTCCTGCAGCACCCGCCTTGTTGGAAATGACTGCCTTTACCGTCAGCGGCAGTTTGGCGTTGAGGATTGCCTCCATGTTGGAACCACGTCCGGAAATCAGAATGACGACTGAGAGCATAAGAAATTTCCGAAAGTTCTTGCCGGCTGGCTTGTTTCAGCCATATTTGCTCGAAAACGCCCGTAAATACTAGGGTTTTCTGATTTTAGAAGTTCCCATTTATAGGCCTACCTAACCAAAGTCTGCGGATCACCGTCCGCGCGCGCGCGAATCTCACCCACTCGATACACCCGTTCACCTGAGGCCTCAAGTTGTGACTTCGCGCGGTCGGCGTCCGCTTCCGCGACGACGACGACCATGCCAATGCCGCAGTTAAAAGTACGGGCCATCTCAGCGTCATCAACATTACCGATTTTCTGCAACCAAGCAAAAATTGTCGGAGCCTCCCAAGAGCCGCGTTTGAGCTCCGCTGTCACGCCCTGTGGTAAGACCCGCGGGATGTTCTCGGTCAGGCCGCCGCCTGTGATGTGCGCCATCCCTTTCACTATTCCCGATCTAACGAGGGCGAGGAGGGGCTTCACGTAGATGCGCGTGGGCGCTAGCAGGTCTAACGCTAACTGGTGATTGTCGGGATGATGCAGGTCGACTCCCGCTCGCTCGATAATTTTTCGGATCAGCGAATAACCATTGGCATGTGCGCCAGACGACTGCAAGCCGAGTACCACGTCGCCGGGGCAAATACTGCGTCCGCTGATGATGGCTTCCTTTTCCACTAGGCCCACCGCAAATCCTGCCAGATCGTACTCGCCAGCTGGATACATTGAGGGCATTTCGGCTGTCTCGCCGCCGATCAGTGCGCAACCAGCCAACTCACAGCCGTGGGCAATGCCCCGAACCACATCAGTGGCGACGGCGACGTCTAACTCGCCACAGGCGAAATAGTCAAGGAAGAATATTGGTTCGGCCCCCTGTACCAGAATGTCGTTCACGCTCATCGCGACCAAATCTTGGCCGACGGTATCGTGTTTGTTCAATTGAAATGCGAGTTTGAGCTTGGTGCCCACACCGTCGGTGCCTGACACCATGACGGGGTTTTTGTACTGTTTTGAAACTTCAACAAGAGCACCAAAACCGCCGATCCCGCCGAGTACTTCGGGGCGCATGGTGCGCTTGGCTAATGGTTTGATGTTCTCGACCAATTGATCCCCGGCATCGATATCAACGCCAGCGTCTTTATAGGTAAGCGGAGAGAGGGAGTTTGTTGACATTTGACGGATGAGCTTAGCGATTGGCGGGTATCAGCGAGGACGACAGCTGGCTAGTGCCGGTTAGAAAAAATGGCGGATGCGGTGCGCACAAATTGGTGAGCAATGCCATGCAGTCAACTACAATGCAGGGGCCAACTTTTTGATTTTAACGGATATGCGCAATTCTCCTCCGCAACGACCGCAGCCCGCCTTCATTTCACGACTTCGGCAGAAATCGCTGCCTCGCATGCCACGCTGGATTGACTGGCACTCCGGACTTCTGGGGGTGGCACTGCTCATGTTCGGCGCACTACTTTGGGTCCTGTCGCCCATCTTGGCACCTTTTTTAGCCGCAATCATCCTTGCCTACATTTTCAACCCGTTGGTGAACTGGCTCGAGGCCCGCAAGGTGTCGCGCGGTAGCGGGACGCTGCTCGCGGTCCTACTATTGTTGATAATGGTCGCGATGCTACTGATAATCGTGCTGCCGTTGTTCTACAAAGAAATCGCGCAGCTCACCTCACTCATCCCGAGTTTTCTGGATCATGTGAAGTCGACGATCGTGCCTTGGCTGAGCGAACGTCTCGGTATTGAAATAGCGCTCGATTCCGCCAGCTTCCGCCAGTTTATGCAAGAAAATCTGTCCGATAGCGGAGGTATCGCCAGACGTGTTTTTGCAACTGTTGGAACCGGCGGGCTGGCCATTGTTAGCGTTCTGGTAAACCTCGCGCTCATTCCCATTGTGTTCTTTTATGTTCTGCGCGACTGGCCTTTGTTGGTGGCAAGTGTAGACGACATAGTGCCGCGCCGCATCCATGCCACCGTCACCAACATTGCCTCGGAAATTGATGCCGTGTTATCTGAGTTCTTGCGCGGTCAGTTGCTGGTCATGCTCGTAATGTCGGCCTTTTATGTTATCGGCCTGTGGGCAGTGGGACTCAAGTTCGCTTTACCGGTTGGCTTGATTACCGGCCTGCTTGTTTTTGTTCCCTATCTTGGCGTCGGAATGGGTATGTTGCTCGGCACGGTCGCTGCGGTGATTCAGTACGACGCGTTACTTGGCGTGGTCATGGTCTGGGCCGTATTCGGTGCCGGGCAAATTGTGGAGAGTTTTTTTGTAACCCCAAAGTTTGTCGGCGAGCGAATCGGCCTGCATCCGGTCGCCGTAATTTTCGCCCTGTTGGCGTTCGGCCAAGTATTCGGATTCTTCGGTATCCTGCTCGCCCTACCTGCTAGTGCGGCGATTCTGGTGGGATTGCGCCATCTACAAGCGCGTTACCAAAGCAGCGCGGTCTTCAGAATCTGAGCGCGACACAGGGGAGTATTAGCCCGCTTTCACCCCTTAAGCAGCTTAATTGCCTCTTCTGTGCTGCGCCGCAGGCGATTGAACGCTATACCAAGTACGCTGATTTCATCTTTTGCGGCAGGGACGAATTCGGGAACAGAGAAGTTGCCAATGGAGACGGCGTCCACCTGTCTGGACATCTCTGCAAGCGGTCGTACGATCATACGATCAAGCATAAGGTTCAAAACAAGAAAAACAGCGAAAAACACAGCACCCAATGAACTCATCAACGTAGTTAGGGCTAGTTCTGCGGTCGCGGTTACATCGTTGAAGTCGATTGTGGCTGAACGGATCCGCGAGCTTCCATCCGCGATTTGCACGACTCGCGCCACCACCAGTTTTTGATATCCGGTCGGCGTTTTGAAAACCTCGGTTATTTGTGTTTGCCGAGCCTTCACCGCGCTCAGCTTTTGCACTACGTCTGCTTCCAGACCGGACTGGGTTTCCGCCTCGCTGAATTCGCGAACCCTCATCTCAATAATGCGCGAACCAAGCGCAGTTGCGATGCGTGAATCGATACTTGCCAGCCCACTCGCATCGAGCACAAGCGTGGCGGCGCGTTTTGCGTCCTCGACTGCTTGTTGCTGCAAATAGCGGTGGGCGATGGCACCGACAGTGGTGAAGCCCGAGACAAAAACAGCGATAAGGATTACATTAAATTTTAACCTAAGGCCCATCGCTTGTACCTGTGAATGATCTAGCAAATTATTGTAGATAGGGGCAATTTGCCGCGCCGGTGAACTATTCGGGCCGCCACGTTCCATTACTGGAGCGCACACTCATAAAAAACCTGTCGCGCTCTTGAGGCGTACGTAGATGAGTTGCTAGCTGCTCAAAGAATTCACGAGAATTTTCCGAGGCAGATGCGTGCCGGCTGACCAATACTCCCGCCAATGGCCCGATGATCGAGGCAAGCGCTGCTTCTCCGCGCTGAATAAGCTCAGGTGTCATCGGCGATGGTGGGCGTCCCCCAGCCGGGCTGGGTGGTGCTGACACCAATTCTTCGACTCCCGGAGCGCTATATTCGGACAAAATTCGCGCAGCCGCTTTCATGAATAACTCTCTCTTGGCAACATCGTCGACGTAACAGGCGATCTGGCGAATCAGCTCGGTTGGACTGCTGGTTGTGCGCGCTACGCGTTTAACCGTTGTAATCGAATACGGCCCGAGGTATGGTAGAAGCGCTCGGGTGAGTTCAACGAGTAATCCCGGCTCGACTGAAACCTCTGACTTAGTCAGGGTTGCGTCTTGGTCTCGCGGTGCCTCGTTCGCCATCTTGTCCGAGTCCTACCCTGTGGGTGCACGAGCCACCCGTTGTTGGTGTGATTGATGTTATTGCCGTCATCTCTTGCGCGGGCTAAGATACCGGCGCGAAGTGCCCGTTAGTTTATCGGACTTCGTTCTCGCAATCCACGCGTGATCGCCCACAAAAACGACAAATCACGCCGGGCCAATGCCATCTCTGGCCCCGGGATTGTTAACAATGGTTAAATCGAGGTCGGCGGCGAAAGCGAGCATGCGGTCGATGGCGCGTTTGGCGCGTTTGCCGACGACTGGATCGACGTGAATCTCGCCAATACCCGACTCTAAGGCCGTCGCGAGATTTGCCAGTCCATTCATTGCCATCCACGGGCAATGCGCGCACGACTTGCAGGTCGCAGAATTACCGGCGGTCGGCGCTTCGATAAACAACTTACCCGGTGCTGCCGCACGCATTTTGTGAAAAATTCCCTTGTCAGTTGCGACTATAAACTCGGTAGCATCGATGGTCTGAGCCGCCTTGATGATCTGAGTGGTTGAGCCGACGATGTCGGCCAATGCGACGACGCCAGCAGGGGACTCTGGGTGGACCAGAACTATTGCGTCTGGATACCGACGCTTTAGATCGATCAACTCGGCGGCCTTGAATTCATCATGGACGATACAAGAGCCTTGCCACAACAACATGTCGGCACCGGTCTGCGCTTGAATATATTCCCCAAGATGGCGATCAGGTGCCCACAGAATTTTTTTGCCTTGCCGGTGAAGATGTTCGACAATCCGAAGCCCAATCGAGGATGTCACCATCCAGTCGGCACGCGCCTTTACTGCGGCACTGGTATTGGCGTAGACCACAACCGTGTGGTCTGGATGGGCATCACAAAAGGCGGCAAATTCAGACGGTGGGCAGCCAAGATCAAGTGAGCACTCGGCCTCGAGCTCCGGCATCAGTACGCGTTTTTCCGGGTTGAGAATCTTGGCCGTTTCGCCCATGAATCGGACGCCGCAGACAACGACCGTCGTCGCTGCGTGATCGCGACCAAATCTTGCCATTTCGAGAGAATCAGCCACACAGCCGCCAGTTGCGTCGGCGAGATCTTGCAAGTCTGGATGGACGTAGTAGTGGGCAACAAGCACCGCGTTTTGCGCTTTCAGCAGCTGTGCAATTCGCCCCTTAAGTTTTAGTCGCTCGGTTGGCGTCGGTTCCATGCTGACCTTTGCCCACGCCTGTCCGGCGGTCATTGAACTGAAATTCGCGTTCACCCTCGGCAAATCGAAGTCGACGTGGATTCGGTGCTCTGTCTTTACGGGGGTGGATGATGGCATGGATTGTCTAGGTGACCCGATGGCGTTGTTGATATGTCGGCGAACGAAAACTCTGTGAAGTCACTACATCCCGGATGATGTTCACTGCATCCCAACAATCGGTGAAGCGCGTATATAGCGGCGTAAAGCCGAAGCGGAGCAGATTGGGTTGCCTGAAGTCGCCGATCACACCGCGATCAATGATGGCTTGCATGATCGGGTAAGCATCGGTGTGCGCAAATGCAAGGTGTGACCCACGATCTATGTGTGCCACTGGGCTGATGCAGGCAAAGCCTAATGAGCCGCACTGCCCACGCATCAGGGCCAAAAAAAGGTCACTCAATGCCAGCGACTTTTTTCGTAAGCTGGCAGGACTGATGCCTTCAAAGGTTGCGAGCCCCTCCCTGAGGGCGACCATTCCGAGTATTGGCGGCGTACCGCACAAGAAACGATCAATACCCTTTGCCGGTATATAGGCAGTGTCGAAGGCAAATGGAGCCAAGTGTCCGAACCACCCCGATAGCGGATTAGCAAGCTCCGCCTGCAAATCGCGTCGGATGTAAAGGAATGCGGGTGCGCCGGGCCCTCCGTTCAAATACTTGTAGCCGCATCCGACCGCAAATTCGGCACCATCTGCCACCAAGTTAACAACCACTGCGCCAGCGCTGTGACTCAGATCCCAGAGAATCGAGGTGCCCGCCTTTGAAGCGTGTTGGTTGTAAGCCAACATATCAAACATTGCGCCGCTACGGTAGTCGACATGCGTAATGAACGCTGCGGCGATCGTATGGTCGAACGCACCGGCGAGCGCGTCTTTGTCGACCAGCTTCAACTCATACCGATCGCCAAGCAGGGAGAGCAGACCCTGCGCAATATAGAGATCTGTTGGGAAGTTGCTGCGTTCAGCAAGAACATAGCGGCGTCTTGTGTCGCTCAGAACTGCGGGTTGGGTCAACATTGCGGACAGCAACTTGAAAATGTTTGCTGACGTTGAGTCTGCAACCACGATCTCGTCTGCCCGTGCGCCGATCAGCGGGCCAAGAAGTTCGCCCAGCTTGCGCGGCAAGTCGACCCAATCCGCGTTATTCCAGGATCGAATCAGGCCGACGCCCCAGTCTGAGTCAATTGTGCTGTATACCGCTGCTGCTGTGGAGGCGGGCAGAGCACCCAACGAATTACCGTCAAGGTAGATGGTGTTGTCGGCGATGCGGAATCGCTGTCTCGCGTGCCTCAACTCATCTAAAGCGTCCAAGCGTTCACAGTCGGCCCGCGACGGGTCTGGCGGTAGGGCGCGTAGCGTGCTCAACGCACCCGGCAGGGGGGTATCGGTACGATTCATCGGCAAATTATCGCAGACCGGAGCAGTCGTGATCGCAAGCGTGTCCTAGTTTCTCGAATGCAGCGCTACCGTCGGGCTTAGCATGATCGCAACTGGCGAAGGAATATCAAACAAGAGGGCGTGATGCGCTAAAATGATTGATTGCGAAAATAAAACGCACAGCAGCGCTGGATTTGCGGCATCAGCCTAGCAGCTTTGAGCAGATTGTGGGCGGGCCAAACGCCGTTTGACTCGTTGGGTAAAAAGGGCATCTACGTGTGGCACTCCAAAACAACATGAAATCTGACGTGAAACTGCGGGGCAGCATGGTGGCGATCGTGACGCCGATGCACGCAAACGGCGATCTTGATTTCGCTCGGCTAAAGGCGCTGATTGATTGGCACGTCGCAGAAGGTACCGATGGAATCGTGATCGTTGGGACGACCGGCGAATCGCCGACAGTCGACTTCGACGAGCACCAAAAGCTGATAGCCGCCGCAGTTGAATACGCCGACAAGCGAATCCCGGTCATTGCAGGTACAGGAGCTAACTCAACAAAAGAGTCCATTTTTTTGGCCGAAGCTGCGAAGCGTGTCGGCGCGGACTATTCTCTTTCTGTCGTCCCTTACTACAATAAGCCGACTCAAGAAGGGCTGTATCAACATTTCAAAGCAATTGTAGGCACGTGTGACCTGCCGTTGATCTTGTATAACGTGCCCGGGCGCACCGTCGCGGATCTAGCCAACGAAACGGTATTGCGGCTCGCAGAGCTGCCAAACATAGTTGGCATTAAGGATGCAACGGCCAATATGGCGCGTGGCGCTGAGTTACTCAAATTTGCCCCGAAGAGTTTTGGTATTTATTCAGGTGAAGACGTTTCCACCTTAGCCCTGATGTTGCTGGGAGCCCACGGCACAATCTCCGTCACTGCGAATGTGGCACCACGCTTAATGCACGAGCTGTGCATGGCTGCACTCGCAGGCGAGCGCGAAAAAGCGATTGTCGTCAATAACCGTTTACTCGGCCTGCACAATCATTTGTTTTTGGAAGCAAACCCAATCCCGGTAAAGTGGGCGTTGCAGCAAATGGGCCGAATTGATTCCGGAATTCGTTTGCCGCTGACTCCGTTTGAGTCCAAGTTTCATGAAACACTACGCGCGTCCATGCGTGAAGCTGGTATTTTGTAACGCCGCAATCTGCAATACACCAAGGAAGATGTTCAAATGACGTTCAATCGCATCGCACTCACCGGATTCTCCATCGGCGCATTGACGCTTGCCGGATGCAGTTGGCTAACCCCAACGGGGCCAGATTACCGCACCCAGGGTCAAAATACAAAGATCCGCTCGCTCGAAGTGCCACCCGATCTTACGCGACCGATTGGCGATGATCGCTTTCTGGTGCCAGATCCTAAAGCAACTACCTTCTCGCAGTACAACCGCGAACGGACTGGTCAAACGGCGGCGGCACCGTTGACGAGCTCCGCAGTGTTGCCAAAGTTTGAAAACGCCCGAATTGTGCGCTCCGGCGAGCAGCAGTGGCTCGTTGTTAAGGGTGCACCAGATCGCGTTTGGCCGCAGGTAAAGGATTTCTGGGCAGAGACGGGCTTCGTGCTGAGTCGGGAAACACCAGAGTCCGGCATCATGGAAACGGACTGGGCTGAAAACCGCTCAAAAATTCCACAGGATCCGGTTCGTAATGCAGTCGGGAGATTCCTCGATGGTCTTTACTCCACTGGCGAGCGCGACAAGTTTCGTACCCGTTTGGAGGCCGGCAGCGAGCCGGGGACGACGGAGATTTACGTCAGCCATCGAGGCCTCGAAGAGGTCTACACAAGTTCTGAAAAGACAAGCACCGGCTGGCAGTTCAGACCCTCGGACAAATCGCTAGAAATCGAGATGCTCGGGCGCATGATGGTTAAGTTCGGCTTCGCCACAGACAAAGTCGTTGCCATTGCCGGTGCCACGCCGCAGGCAGTCCAAGCGCGGGCGACCTACGATACCGCCAAGGGCGGAGTGTTGAAGGTCAGTGAACCTTTCGATCGTTCTTGGCGGCGTGTCGGATTGGCGCTTGATCGGTCTGGATTCACGGTTGAGGATCGTGATCGCTCGAAGGGTATGTTCTTTGTTCGTTACATCGATCCAGAGAATGATAGCGCGAAGGGAAACAAGAAGAGCTGGGTCGATTGGTTGGCCTTCTGGCGTTCCGATAAACCCGCCGACCGTCCCCAATATCGTATCAAGGTTAGCGATGGCGGCGCGACTTCGGATGTCGAGGTTCAAGCGGTCGACGGCAAGCCTGACAACTCTGCGACGGCAAAACGCATCTTGACGCTGCTGTTCGAGCAGCTTCGCTAGTCAACTATGCTGATGCTCGTCGAGGTTGCTGCGACGATCGCACAAAGCCCGCTTCTAGCGGGCTTTGTGTTTGGTACGTTGCTCCATGGGTTGATGCAAACGCCTGACGTTGATTTGTGCGAGGGTACCTAACCATGCGATTTTGTTCTCTGGGGTCAGGTAGCGAGGGCAACGCCCTAGTAGTCGAAGTCAAAGACGGCGTATCAACTTCGCGTGTCATGATGGACTGCGGGTTTGGACTGGCTGAGACCGAAGCGCGCCTTGGCCGTGTTGGCCTCGAAGCGAACGATTTGGACGCCATCGTGGTGACACATGAACATTCAGATCACATTGGCGGTGTTGCGCGCATGGCGCGAAAGCATCGTATCCCTGTCTGGTTGACGCACGGTACCGCACGGATGTTGGGTGAGCATGCGATTCCATCGGCGCTTCTTAGCTTTATCGATCCCCATGAGAGATTTTCTGTGGGAGGCGTGGAAGTGACTCCATATACCGTTCCGCACGACGCGTACGAACCGGTGCAATTTGTATTTGGCGATGGTGCATCGCGCCTAGGCGTTCTTACTGACGTGGGGTCAACTACCGTCCATATTGAAGAAAGCCTTGTTGCTTGTGAGGCGCTAGTCCTGGAGGCGAACCATGATCTGGGCATGCTGCACGATGGCCCATATCCACCGAGCTTGAAGAAGCGGGTCTCGGGTAAATTTGGCCACTTGGATAACGACGCTGCGGCTTCGCTATTGAGTCGCCTGAAACATGCAAAACTGCAGCATGTCGTTGCGGCGCACTTGTCGCGTCAAAACAACACACCAGGACTTGCACGAACGGCATTTGCTACTGTGATGGGATGTTCCGTTAACGATATCGGTCATGCCTGCCAAGACCACGGATTCGATTGGCTTGAATGTTAGGTTCCATGGTGCTGTCAACCGTGGTGCTGCATGTTGTTTTGCGATCAATAGGCGAAAAAAAACGCCAGTCACGTGACTGGCGTTTTCCATTACGGCTTTGAGGCGTTTACTTCTTTGGTGCCTCAGCTGGCTTTGCTGCAGCTGGAGCGCCAGCGGCGGGAGCAGGAGCGGCGGCAGGAGCAGCAGCGGCAGGAGTAGCAGCGGCAGGAGCAGCAGCGGCAGGAGCAGCAGCGGCAGGAGCAGCAGCGGCAGGAGCAGCAGCGGCAGGAGCAGCGTCAGCTGGTGCGGCAGCTGGGGCAGCTGGGGCTGGAGCAGCAGCAGGGGCCGGAGCAGCAGCTTTAGGGGCTTCCGTTTTTGGAGCTTCAGTTTTGCCACAAGCAGCTAGACCGATGGCTACCATTGCAGCGAGCAGAATCGACTTTTTCATTTCTACATCCCTTGAGAAAAATTTTGATCAAAAATTTTTGATCGGTTTCTGTGGCTTCACTCGCCTTAACGCTGCAAGTCCAAATAGGAAACCGCAACCTCGACTGAGTTGATCTGTTTCGACCGACCTCTGAGTATAGCACCGAAATGGTGCGGCGCACAATTTCCAACGCAAGTCGAGACCCTTGCGAATGCCGCAAAGGACGCCGCTGGAAGACATCTACAGTCCCGATTGGCGGTCTGTGACGGCAAGCTCAGAGGAGGCCCAAATCTCTTCAAATCGTTCAACATATGGCTTGGCGCTTGCTTTGTCACTAAAGTTCATCACTGACCGGGGATGTGAGTAGACGGGCTTGCGCCACACGGAGTCCCCATCCGCCAAAAACAAAACATCCTCAACTTGCCGTGCCGCGCCCGTGACCCGGTGGATCATCACTTGTCCACCGAATTGTCCGAGTAACGAAACGAGTCTTGGCAACTCACTCTCCAAGCTCTGAACCTCATGGAGGGCGATACGAATCTTGCGGTACTTTCCGCCTAGCAGCATAGATCGTATTTGCTCGATGATGTCAGGCTTGCCGAGCCCGCGTTCACGCAGTGTGACGGGCGTCCGATCAAAAATCATCAACTCTTGTTCAGTCGATGCGATCAGCAGAGCAATTGACTCGCGCGCTTCGCTGTTTGTGTCTAGGATGCGGTAGGTTGGATTGTCAGAGGAATTCACTTCACACTCCGTGCTTTCTAGTTGTCAATCTCGATTTCACCACTTAGCCAATGGGGGTAGAGTTGCTGCAATAGGCGGATATGCAATTTGTTTGCGGGGAGTTGCCTAGAATTTGCAAGTTGCTGCATGTGCATGCGCTGCGTTTTCATTAGTGGGGCGGAAAAACGTATGGGCTGGCCGTTTAGATAAAAGCCGCCCTCGTCGAACAACATACGAGAACGCAAATCGAGGCGCAAGCCACGCTGCTTTGCCTGTTGACAAAAGGCCGCTCGCGACATTGTTCGCTCGGGCGCAATAAACTCGACATGAGACTTTGGTCGTGTCAGATAGCAGCCGACAAATTCACCTATGGCATGCGCCGTCATCCTCGGGCCAAGACTCGACTGAAGACGCTTTGTAAACGGCCTCTTTAGTGCAGGCTCAATGTAAGCGGGTGCGGTAGCGCGACCTCTGCCAGCATCCGTGTAGCGGCCTTCAAGGGTCAGGCTGTCCCGCAAGTGGTCGAGATACATATCAATAAGCTCCTGATAGCTTGGCGCGCGAAAACCAATCGACCACGTCACACAGGCATCAGTTTCGGCAATGCCATTGTGGGCAAAGCCGGGAGGCAGATACAGCATGTCACCTTCTTCCAAAAGCCAGTCCTGTTCTGCTATGAATCGCTTCAGAATTTTTAGCGGAGCCCCGTTTACAAGCGTGTGATCTTGTTGTGACGAAACTTGCCAGCGCCGTCGCCCGCTGCCTTGCAACAGAAAAACGTCGTATGAATCCACGTGGGGACCCACGCCGCCGCCCTTTGCCGCATAACTGACCATCAGGTCGTCGATTCTTGAATAGGGTAGAAAGGAAAACTTTGCCAACAATTGATGCGCTTCATGCGAAAAATGTTGCGTATCTTGTATCAGCACAGTCCACTTCTCATTATTCAAGCGCGCCGATTTCTTCAACGCGTTGATTTGCTTCGTATGGAAAGGGCCATGCGCGAGCGTCCAAGTTTTTCCCGAACTAGTTATCAGACGACTTTCTGCCTCGTCGTAGGTTGCAAGTGTCAGGATCTCCCTGTTTGTGAGAGGCGCGAACGTAGAACCAGTCGGAAAAGCCTGTCGCACCAACAGTGGCCGCTTTTGCCAGCAGTCCCGTAAGAATTTTGCAATGGATATCTGGCCCAGCGAAACCATTGGCATGACTGGATTGATTGACTTAGATTTTTTGTTCATGGTTTACGGAAAAAGAAGACACGCGCGTTTGGAAAATGTTGCATTTTGTTGTTGCAAAGTCGAGAGGCTTTTGGATTAGAATCAAATTGATTACACCAGCGCAGATTTTTTTACATCTTGATGTAGATACCGCGAAGCGAGTGCTGCCATGTTACAGATCGGTACAGATGCACCGTCGTTTGAATTACCAGATGCGAGTATGGAGATCGTTCGGCTCTCGTCATTTCGTGGCAAGAAAAATGTCGTTCTGTATTTTTACCCGAAAGACGGTACGCCGGTTTGTACCAAAGAGGCAATTGAGTTTTCTGACCATGAAGACGAATTTGCAGAGTGTAATACTGTGGTGTTTGGCGTCTCCCGAGACGATTGCCTCGTGCATGAAGAGTTTCGTGACAAACACGGGATATCGTTACAACTGCTTTCGGACGCAGAATGTGAAGTGTCGCGCATGTATGACGTGCTGATGGAAGGGGCGAACGCGACGGGCATCCATCGTGGTGTCAAACGATGCACATTTGTGATCGACAAAAAAGGTGTGTTGCGACACATCCTAAGTGACGCCAATCCGCGAGAGCATGTTAAGGAAGTACTGCGCCTGATTCGGCAGCTGCACGGGCATTGAACACTGCGCGGACCCTGAACAAAGCAGCGGTAGAATGCCGCTCCTCGTCGACGCCACCCCTCCCATCCTGCCGCAAGTAAGTAAGTGCAGCTTGCTAAGTATTGTTGACTTTTATTCCTTCACTTCCATCCTGTTATGTTGTTAGTCGCCAAAGATACAGTTGTAACCCTCACCTACGATTTAACCGACAGCGATGGTGAGTCGATCGAGGCAGGCGCAACGCTTGCATATTTACACGGTGGGTATGACGGCATCTTCCCAAAAGTCGAAGAGGGATTAGTCGGCAAGTCGGTCGGTAGCGAATTTGCAATTTCGCTCGATCCGTCAGACGCCTTTGGCGATTACGATGCGGATCTCATTCGCATCGAGCCGGTTAGCGTGTTTCCACCGAATCTCGAAGTTGGTATGCAGTTCGAGGGGCTTCCGCCAGGCGAAGACGATGATCGTTGGATCATCTACACCGTCACCGACATTGCAGACGGACAAGCGGTTGTCGACGGCAATCACCCGCTGGCAGGTGAGCGTCTCATCTTCAAATGTGTCGTCGCTGAAGTGCGCGCTGCGTCAAGTGAAGAAATTGCGCACGGCCATCCGCACGGCGCGCATGGTGTTCACCACTAGGATTGGTTCAGTCCCGCGAGGGAGCAAAACCGCCGGAAGAAATTTGAAACGGCTGCTGCCGGTTATTCACGTCCACGCCGATGCGAACCCAGTTGACACGCGGCGAGCCGTATCCTTCGACACGCGTAACGTTTTCGATGACCCGCTTGTTTAGGGGGCTGCGGTACGGACGGTCCACGCGGAACTCATGCGTGTCGCCATGAGCGAATAAGGTCGGCTTACCGAATTTCTCGACTTCGCGCTCAAAGGCCTGTAAGAAGGGGACATACGCAGATTTTGCCACTGCCGTTGGTGACTCTTCAAAGCCTGGGTTTGCCTGGAGAAAAACAGCCAAGCCAACAATGTCTTCACGGCGCGCTCGCTCGATTGCAACGTTTAGCCACGCCAGGTTGGCTCTTGTACGGTCAAGCTGTTCCGCATCGTTCTCGCGGTCGAAACCTACGTTATCGTTACTTCCCTGAATGTTCAACGTGGCGAAAACCACGCCACTTTGCACCCACATGGTGTTTTCCCGGTAACGCGATAACACCGGATCGCTGGCAAAAATCTCCGCCTGCGATGTCAGTTTGATTGTTGACTGGCCGAGTGACAGCGGCTTGGAAAAAAACATCTCTCGCAGTTTCTTCAGCCGTTCGAGGGGATTCATCACGCCATTGCTCGGACGCCGGCAATCTACCCAGTCGTTATCACCGGGTGTGAAAATGATGGGATGCTTGGATTGATTGATTTCCTGATAGCGGCGTAGAAACAAAGCATCGGTGCACGGCGCGTTCGAGCCTGCTTTGAAGTCACCAACGTGCACCACAAAAGCCAATGGCTCCCGATCCATCGCTGCGAGTAAACGCGGAAACTGTCGCTCTTCCCAATCGTTGTACTGCTGGTCTCCAATCAAACCAAACTGAAAGGTGGCAGGCCTGCTCGACGCGGACGGCCCGGTGGCGCAGCCTCCCAGTTGGAGAAAAAATGCGAGAACAAACGTAACTGCAAATAATTTAGGCAAAATCATCTCCAAGGGCGGACTTCAACTTGTATACAAGTGCCAGCGCATCGCGCGGGCTCATTTCATCAGGTTTCGCGTCACGCAGTTCATCAAAAATCGGTTGCTCCAACCAGCTGTTGCTCTCTGTCACCGCACTCTGGCCTGGCGCGAACAGATCACGCTGTGCACCTTGATGTTGTGATGAGACTTCGAGTTCAGCTAATTGCTTGCGCGCAACCCTGACGACGGCGCGGGGAACCCCTGCCAATTGTGCGACTTGCAACCCATAACTCTGATTGGCGGGACCTGCTTCAAGCTTATGCAAGAACACAATTTTGTCGCGCGACTCGACGGCGTCAAGATGCACATTTGCCAAGTTTGGCAGTTCGGCATTTAATCGCGTCAATTCGAAATAGTGCGTGGCAAAGAGTGTGTAAGAGCGTGAGGTTTCAGCCAGATAGCGCGCTATCGCATAGGCCAACGATAGACCATCAAAGGTTGATGTACCCCGCCCGATTTCATCGATCAGCACGAGGCTCTGGCGCGTGGCGGTATTCAGAATCGCCGCCGCCTCGGTCATTTCCACCATAAACGTCGATCTGCCGCCGGCGAGGTCATCAGATGCGCCGATCCGGGTCATGATCGCATCGATGTTTCCCAGCTCCGCGCGCACGGCGGGCACAAATAAGCCGGTATGCGCCAAAAGCGTAATCTGCGCGACCTGCCGCATGTAAGTGGACTTGCCGCCCATATTGGGACCGGTGATTAACAGTAGCTGGCGCGAACGTGATAAATCACAATCATTTGGAATAAAACTCTCGACCTGGCTTTCCACCACTAAGTGGCGACCGCCCTCGATATGCAGCCGGTCGTCGGGCACAAACAACGGCGGGGTTAACTTCAACGCGACGGTGTTGCGCGCGTTTGCACAGTAGACGTCGATTTCTGCAGTGGCCTGTGCCAGGCGATGGAGTGTCGTGACATGCGGCGCGAGTTTGTCGAGTACCTGCTCATACAAATATTTTTCGCGCGCGAGGGCACGTTCACCGGCGGAGAGCGCTTTATCTTCGAATGACTTGAGTTCCGGGGTAATGAATCGTTCGGCATTCTTTAACGTCTGCCGACGGCGATAGTTATCGGGAACTTTGTCGAGCTGTCCCTGTGTGACTTCGATAAAAAATCCGTGCACCCGGTTGTACTCGACACGTAAGTTGGCAATGCCGGTACGCTCGCGTTCCTGCGCTTCGAGTTGCAGCAAAAATCCTGACGCGTTGGTTTGCATTGCGCGCAGTTCATCGAGCTCCGCGTCATACCCGCCGCGGATCACGCCACCGTCGCGGACCATATTAGCCGGCTCTTCTGCGATTGATTCAGAAAGACAAGTAAAGACGGCTGCTTCCAAGCGAAATGCCTTGGAGATGTCCGCCAATAAAGGGGTTTCACTTTCTGTTTTCACTTCCAACATAACGCCGTGCAATGTGGGTAGCGTCGCTAACGCGGCACGCAGCGCGGCGAGATCACGAGGCCGCGCAGTTCGCAAAGCGATACGAGTGGTGATGCGCTCGATGTCAGCCCATTCGCCGATGATTTCTTGAATGGCGGCAGCGATTGGCGCGACACCATGTGATGCCAAGTGGCGCCCGACAATGACATTGTGATCCCGAAGCGGGCTGTGCAGCCAGTCGCGGAGGCGACGCGCGCCCATCGCGGTCGCGGTGGAATTCAGCACCGAAAACAAAGTTGGTGACGGCTCTCCGCGAATGGTTTCAGTGATTTCTAAATTGCGCCGGGTGGCCGCATCCATTCGTACATAGGCGTCTTCACGCTCAACGCGCAAGCCCGAAAGATGTGGCAACGCAGAACGTTGCGTTTGCTGAACATAGCCGAGCAGCGCACCCGCCGCGCAGACGGCAGCGTCCATGCCCTCATTTGTGCCGATGCCGAACCCGGCGAGGTCCCTCGTGCCGAACTGGGTCGTGAGGAGTTTGGTTGCTGTCTCTAGGTCAAATTGCCACTCAGCAAGTCGCTTTACCGCAGGACGACCCGTACCAGGGAAACTCGTAATCGCCTCGGCGGCGTCGAAGAAATTGTCGGGAGCGA
This sequence comes from Rhodocyclaceae bacterium, assembly GCA_020247545.1. Lineage (GTDB taxonomy): Bacteria > Pseudomonadota > Gammaproteobacteria > Burkholderiales > Usitatibacteraceae > UKL13-2. Next base: position 35,678 of record JADCIX010000046.1, read on the forward strand.
TGAGTTCGGCGGGCTGAAGGCGCTCAATTTCAGCTTGAACCGTTGAACGAGTCGCGTTACGCAAAAAAAACTGCCCGCTGGCCAACGACAGTGAAGCCAGTCCGATGATGTTTTCGTGCGCAAATACGGCCGCGACCAATACGTCTCTTTCGGCCGGCATCAACGCACTGTCTGTTAGTGTGCCGGGTGTGATGATGCGTGTGACGGCACGTGCGACCGGGCCCTTGCCTGTCACTTCACCGACCTGCTCACAAATCACCGCAGACTCGCCAAGTTTGACCAGCTTCGCCAAATACTGCTCAACCGCGTGGAACGGCACACCGGCCATCTTGATCGGTCGCCCACCCGACTGGCCGCGTGTGGTCAGTGTGATGTCGAGCAGTTTCGCGGCTTTCACCGCGTCATCAAAAAACAACTCATAAAAATCCCCCATTCGATAAAGCAGCAGCGTATCGGGATACTCGCGCTTGATGCCGAGATACTGCTGCATCATCGGCGTGTGCTGCTCGATTACGCTGCCGGCGGCGGCTTGGTGAGTTGGTTTAATCACGTATTAAAAGTACCGCGTCACTGGTGAAACAAGATGGGACCGTTGGAGGCACCGGCTGGGGGATGTTTAGTCAATCGAGTTGATGACGTCGCGCAACACGCTGATGATTCGATCGATTTGTGCGTCTTCAATAATGAACGCCGGCGAAATTACGATATTGTCGGCGGCACTTCGCAAGACGACACCTTTGTCATAGGCCTTCAGGAACGCTTCGAACGCGCGTGCACCCGGCGCACCGGCGCGTGGCTCCAGCTCAACGGCGCCAACCAGACCAAACGCGCGCAGGTCGATCACGTGTTTCACGCCTTTGAGTGAATGTACCGCAGCCGCTAGTTTGGGTGCCATGGTCGCTGCACGTTCAAACAAAGCTTCGTCTTTATAAAGTTGCAGTGTCGCGATACCCGCTGCACAGGCGAGAGGGTGAGCCGAGTAGGTATAGCCGTGGAACAGCTCCACTGCGCCCTGCGGTCCGGTCATGAAGGTATCGTGAATTTCTGGCGTGCAAATGACACCACCCATCGGCACGGTCCCCGAAGTGACACCTTTGGCAAACGTGATCATATCGGGCTGTACGCCAAACACGTCTGATGCAAACGCGCCGCCCAGTCGGCCATAACCGGTGATGACCTCGTCAAAAATCAGCAGGATGCCGTGTTTCCTGGTGATTTCGCGCAGGCGTTGCAAATATCCCTTGGGTGGAAACAGAACACCGGTTGAGCCGGCCATCGGTTCAACAATCACCGCAGCGATGGTTGAAGCATCGTGTAGTGCGACCAAACGCTCTAGCTCGTCGGCGAGATGAGCGCCGTACTCGGGCAGGCCAGCCGAGTACGCGTTCTTTTCCAGGTTGTGCGTCGTCTGGAGGTGATCGACACCGGCCAACATGTTGCCAAACATCTTGCGGTTCGCCACCATGCCGCCGACCGAGATGCCGCCGAATCCAACCCCGTGGTAACCACGCTCGCGTCCAATCAATCGCGTTCTCGATCCCTCACCCCGCACGCGGTGGTAGGCGATCGCGATCTTGAGCGCGGTGTCGACCGCCTCTGAGCCGGAGTTGCAAAAAAAGACATTGCGCATATTGTCTGGCGCAATATCGATGATGCGGTTGGCCAACTCAAATGCCAGTGGATGGGCGAACTGGAAGGGCGAGCAAAAATCCAGCGTTGCCGCTTGCTGTTGAATTGCCTCAACGATGGGTCGGCGATTGTGGCCGGCGTGGCAACACCATAGTCCGGCAAAACCATCGAGCAGTGTCTTGCCGTCGTCGGTCTTGTAGTACATGCCGTCTGCACTTGCCAGCATGCGCGGTGCCGCCTTGAAATGGCGATTGGAGGTAAATGGCATCCAATACGCATCCAGCTGATCGCGATGTAGATGAAGTTGGTCTGAAAGTATGGTCATGGGGAGCTTTCCAGCAGCTGCCAGCTGCTTATCATTTGATACAACAAGTGCAAGTCTAACAAGTCCACCACAATCGGCGGTAAATTGGGCATATTCCAGTGCAATATTCGCTTTTGATCGGGCTAGAATTCGTCTGTTTTTTCGTGGTTCAGCGTAACATTGCGTGCTGGCTTCAAATCGACAAAAATGACAACCCCGCCCAGACAACAAGCAACCCAACAACGCCTCGTCGCGGCCGTTGAGAAAATGCCGGCGTTTCCAAAAGCCGTGCAGCAAGTGCTGGCACTTTGCCGCGACATTAATTGCTCGCCCCGTCAGCTGGTTGGTGTAATTGAGCACGACCCGGTGATGACGGTAAAGTTGTTGCGCATCGTTAACTCCGTCAGTTACGGACTGCCGAACAAGGTTGCGTCTGTGAACCAGGCAGTTCTGTATCTGGGGCTCAATACCGTCAAGAATCTGGCGCTTACTTTTGCGATGATCGGCGTGTTGCCGTCGAAAAATGTTGCCGGTTTTGATGTTGGTGAATACTTGATTCATTCTGTCGCAGTGGCTTCGCTCGCCCGTTTTCTCGCGACCCGGTCGGAATCCGGGGGCGTCGACGGCGATGACGCGTATGTCGCCGGCCTGTTGCATGATTTCGGCAAAGTTGTGTTGGCAACACATCTTCCGGACGAGTACCGCGAGGCGCTGGCGATCGCGGAGGCGGAGAAAAGACCGCTTCATATTGTTGAACGTGAGCTAATCGGCGCGGATCACGCCGACGTCGGTGCCATGTTGGCGCAGCACTGGAAATTTTCCGCCGACCTAATCGCCTGTATCCGTACCCATCAGTCGACCCCAGAAGCAAACGGGCTTACCGCGTGTGTCGCGATGGCAAATCAATTGGTGAGGCGTGCGGGTGTTGGTAACGCCCGCAATGCTTTCCGCGAGGATGAACAGCCTGTCTCACGGCGTTGGGGGGGCGATTTTGCCGCCATCGACACCGCGCTCGGGCGCTTGGATGGCATCCTTTCTTCGGCCCGGGCATTTGCGGAGTCTGCGCGGTGAAGGTGCGCTTCTGGGGTGTGCGCGGGTCTATTCCGGTCCCAGGAGAGAGCACGCGCCGGTATGGCGGCAATACGACTTGTATCGAGATACGGACCGACGCCGATAATTTGATTGTGCTCGATGCGGGCACGGGCATTTACCAGCTTGCGCAGTCGCTTCTGAGAGAATTACCCGTCCATGCCAGCCTCTTTATCACCCATACACACTGGGATCACATCCAAGGCTTGCCCTTCTTTTTACCGCTTTTTATCCCGGGTTGTTCGGTGCAGATTCGCGGTGCGCATGACGTTGTTGTCGGGGCAGGGATTGAACGTGTCATGGATGTACAAATGCAATACAGCTACTTCCCGGTGCGTGAGGCAGAGCTTAAGGCGAGGATTACCTATGAAGATGTGCGACCGGGCCTGCCAGTGACAATCGGTGATGCGACCGTGACGCCTGTCTTGCTTAACCATCCGGTGGTCAACTTTGGTTATCGTGTTGAATGCAACGGTAAATCGGTGTTCTTTACGGGCGACCACGAGCCGCACCATAACATCTATCAGCCCGGTGAAGAAGGCTTTGCGGCCTATCAGCAAATGGTCGAATTGCGCACGGCAGAAATTGTGGCTGCCATCGGACCGGTAGACCTGCTCATCGCCGATTGTTCATACTCGGCTGAGGAGTACGCTGCCAAGATTGGATGGGGCCATGGCAGTTATGATTCAAGTATTGAAATGGCGCAATCTGCGGGAGCGAAGCGCCTCGCATGCACCCATCACGAACCGACACGTAATGATGACGAGCTCGAACGCGTGTTTGCGAAGACTATGCAGCGCATCGGCACCGCGCATGGATTGCAAGACATCTTCCTTACCCGCGAAGGGTTGGAGATCACCCTGTAAGGTGGTCAGTGCAATTTGACCTTGGGCTCGGTCTGGCTGCGAATGATGCGGGCTGCCGTATCGAGTACCATACGCCAGAACCCATGTAGCGCCCAAAGATGCAGTTTGTATAACGAAATGTAGAATATTTTGGCCACAAAGCCCTCCACCCGCAGGCTGCCGCGCGAGACAAATCCCATCAGTGTACCGACCGATTCGGAGGTGCCCAGCGAGACCAAGGAGCCAAAATCGCGGTATTGAAACCGCAGAGGCATCTCGCCTGCGAGTCGGCGTTTGATCGTTTTCAGCATATGGCTCGCTTGCTGATGTGCAGATTGCGCCCGCGGCGGTACGTTGCGGCCTTGCTGCCATGGACAGGCGGCGCAGTCGCCGAGCGAAAAAATGTCCACGTCCCGTGTCGTTTGCAGTGTCGGCAGTACCACCAACTGGTTGATTCGATTTGTTTCTAGTTCATCCAAACGAGTCAACACGGCCGATGCACGCACGCCGGCAGCCCAGACGACAAAGTCCGCCGCCAGCGATTTGCCCGACTTTAGATCGAGCCCGTCATCGCGCACCGCAACAACCGGATCTCCGGTCATAACTTCCACCTTCAGCGTTTGCAAAATGTTGAGCGTCGCCTTGGCGAGATATTCAGGCAAACCAGCAAGGATCCGCGGCCCCGCTTCCACAATTGTCAGGTGGATTTGTTTTTCTGGGTCAAATTGATTCAGGCCATAGGCGGCCAAGACGCGGATGGTGTTGTGCAATTCAGCGGAGAGCTCCACTCCGGTGGCACCGGCACCGACAATAACAATCCGTAGTACGCGGCCGTCGTTGGCAAAATTTGCCTTGAAGCAAGTGTTGACCAGTCGGCGATGGAACAGATGCGCGTCCCATGCGTTGTCAAGCGTAAAGGCGTGGTCCGTCACGCCGGGCGTGCCGAAGTCATTCGACTGCGAACCGATGGCAATGACCAAGGTATCGTAGGCCAATCGTCGTTCGGGAAGAATTTCTTCGCCGGCGTCGTCCAATACCGCATCGACGATGACTTCTTTTGCCTTGCGATCCAGCCCCTTCAGGCCGCCGAGTGAAAACGTAAAGTGATGCCAGCGCGCCTGCGCAAGATAGTCGAGTTGGTGCGAGTGCATGTCCATGCTGCCGGCGGCAACTTCGTGCAGAAGCGGTTTCCACAAATGCGTGCGGCTGCGATCGAGCAACGTGACCTGGGCGCGGCGTTTTTTGCCAAGCGAATCGCCGAGCCTTGTGGCGAGTTCGAGCCCTCCCGCACCTCCGCCAACAACAACGATGCGATGCATTTAACTCGGCTCCTGATGAAGTGATGGTCTAGGCCTTGAAGTGTGACTGCACGATGGACAGCATTGGTGCGAACACTTTAGGTGTGCCACATACCAGCGTGCCGGAGTTCAGCCAGTCGCTTTCGCCCTTGAAGTCCGAAATCAGGCCACCGGCTTCTTGAACCAAAAGGCCGCCGGCGGCGACATCCCAAGGGCTCAAGCCCATTTCCCAGAAACCATCAAACCGTCCGCAAGCGACGTACGCCAAGTCCAATGCCGCGGCACCGGGGCGGCGGACGCCTGAGGACTTTTGTGTCATCTCCTTAAAGGCGGCGATGTAACGGTCAAAATTGCTGAATTCTTTGTATGGAAATCCGGTCCCCAGCAATGCGTCCTTAATGTTGACCGTCTTCGAGACGCGGATGCGTCGATCATTCAAAAATGCACCGGCACCCTTTGAGGTGGTGAAAAGGTCATTGCGCACCGGGTCGAAGATCACACCGTGTTGCACTACCCCCTTTACGCTCAGCGCGATCGAAATGCAGTATTGGGGAAAGCCATGCAAGAAATTCGTGGTGCCGTCAAGCGGGTCGATGATCCAAAGGTATTCGGAATTGCTGTCCTGTGAGCCGGACTCTTCGGCGAGGATGTTATGCTGTGGATACGCCTCTTTGAGTACTTGTATTATCGTCTGCTCTGCCGCGCGATCAACCTCCGACACATAATCGTTCTGTGCCTTTTGTTCGATCGTAAGTTTGTCGAGGTCAAAAGACGCCCGGTTGATAACGGAGCCGGCGCGGCGCGCGGCTTTGATCGCGATATTGAGTACTGGATGCATGGCAAATTGTTTGTGCCCGCAGTTTTTGCGTGCACTAAAGAGCTGGAAGATACGATATTTTACTATGACCGCACTATCCCCCGCCTCAGATACCGCCCCACTCAATCGTATTCGGGTGGTATTGGTTGAAACGTCGCACCCGGGGAATGTCGGTAGCGCCGCACGTGCCATGAAGACAATGGGCCTCTCCAACATGGTGATTGTGAACCCGCGATTACCCGCGCCGCAGCACGATGCCCAGGCGGTTGCGCTGGCATCCGGTGCAACAGACGTGTTACAGACTGCGAAGGTGGTTGCCACATTACAAGAAGCGCTTGCAGATGTGGTCTATGCGGTTGGCTTCACCGCACGAAAGCGCGAACTCACCCACCCTCATGTCGGGTTGCGAGAAGCGGCGGGATTGGTGATGTCGCAACTTGCCGCGCAGACGCATTCGCCGGTGGCGTTGGTATTCGGCAACGAGGCGATGTGTTTATCGAACGACGATGTGGATCGCTGCCAGTTGCTTGCTAGTGTTCCCGCCAATCCGGTCTATTCATCCTTAAATTTGGCGCAGACCGTGCAGGTCGCCGCCTACGAGATGATGATGGCTAGCGGTAGTTTCACTCTCGCGCCGGATGTTGCACGTGAATCCGCGACAGCGGGTGAGATCGAAGCACTCATCAAACATCTGGAATTTGCCGCCATTGAATCCGGCTTTCTTGACCCAAACTCTCCAAAGCGGTTCATGACACGCATGCGTCGGCTCGCCACGCGGGCAGGTCTCGAACGGGAGGAAGTTGCAATCTTGCGCGGATTGATCTCGTCGTTGCAGAAGCCTGTCAGGCGCAACATCCCCACAACCTGAGTGACTAAAAACAAGCTGCCGAAATGTTTGCTCGCCTCAAAGAAGATATCGCTTCGATTTATGCGCGTGATCCTGCCGCGCGCAATTGGTGGGAGGTATTGACTTGTTATCCCGGTATGCACGCTATTTGGGGCCATCGCTGGGTGGCTGGCCCGCTGTGGCGCGTCGGGCTGAAGTGGTTTGCCCGCCTGTTTTCACAACTCATGCGGTTCGCCACCGGGGTGGAGATTCACCCGGGTGCCACGATTGGCCGCCGCGTGTTTATCGATCACGGCATGGGCATCGTCATCGGTGAAACCGCGGAGATCGGTGATGATTGCACGCTCTATCACGGTGTCACGCTCGGCGGGGTGGCATGGAATCAAGGCAAACGGCACCCAACAATCGCAGCGGGGGTGACGGTAGGCGCAGGCGCAAAAATTCTCGGCCCCCTCACCGTCGGTGCGGGAGCGCGGATTGGCTCAAATTCAGTGGTGGTGAAAGAGGTGCCACCCGGTGCCACCGTGGTGGGCATCCCGGCCAGGGTGGTGGAAGGGCTGGAGTTAGGCCCCGCAGGACAGGCGTTTTCGGCCTACGCCGTCACCACCAATGAAAACGATCCGCTGAACGCCATCCTCAAGACGCTTGCGGCGCGGTCGGACAAGAGTGATGCAACCATTGCCGAGCTCCAAGCGCGATTAGCGGCGCTTGAGAAGAAATCATAAACCCTAGTATTCATGGCGTTTTTGGGGCGATATTGTCTGGAAATGCCCGCCCTTGTTAGTGTTTACGAAACACTCGCCCGCTATGAGCGCGATGGAATTCTCCCTTCTCAGCCTGTGTAGCAGCTGCTTCGCGACGTTGCGGAGCCGCCCGCTGCGCGGGCTGCCGAGGAGCCCATACACAGCCTCAACGAAATAGTTGATTAAAACAGTTGGCTTAAGTAAACTTGACAGAATTAGTCGGTTATTGGTCTTGACGCTTTTCCGTCACTGTCCAGCCGCCTCATTCTTCTTACGGAGGATCCATGCGCTTGACCACCAAAGGCCGTTTTGCGGTGACTGCAATGCTCGACTTGGCAATTAACGCCAAGGATGGGCCGGTCACGCTGTCCAACATCGCCGAGCGGCAGAAAATCTCACTTTCGTACCTAGAGCAGTTGTTTTCCAAACTCCGTCGCTCCGAACTCGTTGATAGTGTGCGCGGCCCCGGTGGCGGATATCAGTTGGCCAAGTCGGCTGATGCGACAACCGTCGCACAAATTGTTGTTGCTGTTGAGGAGCAAATGGATTCACGCCAGTGTGAGGGCAAGGAAAACTGCATGGGCGAAAAGCGTTGTATGACGCACGATCTCTGGCAGAGCCTAAACGACAACGTGCTCGAGTTTCTTTCCGGCGTGACGCTGGCGCAATTGATCGAGCAACAGAAGGCCAAAGCACAAGAAATCCAGCCACATCGGATCACCGGTCCGGCCAGTGGCACCGTGCTGCGCAACACATCCAATTCGAATAAGCTCACCCCTGCAACAATATGAAGGTAGCGACGAATCAAACAATTACCCTCGCTCCACAACCAGAAATCGAAACAAATGAAACAGCCTATCTATCTTGACTACTCTGCAACCACGCCGGTGGATCCACGCGTGGCCGAAAAAATGATTCCGTTTTTGACGGAGTCATTCGGTAATCCGGCGTCCCGCAGCCACAGCTACGGTTGGACCGCCGAGGAGGCCGTTGACAATGCGCGCCTGGAAGTCGCCAGGCTCGTCAACTGCGACGATAAGGAGATTGTTTGGACGTCCGGTGCGACTGAATCGATTAACTTAGCGGTGAAGGGTGCGGCGCACTTCTACAAAACGAAGGGCAAACACATCATCACGCTCAAGACCGAGCATAAAGCAACGCTCGACACGTTTCGCGAGTTAGAGCGGCAGGGCTTTGAGGCGACCTATCTCGATGTGCAAGAGAATGGCCTCGTTGATATGAACGCGTTTAATGCGGCATTACGACCCGACACCATTTTGGTTTCGATCTTGTTTGTGAATAACGAAATTGGCGTTATCCAGCCGATCGCGGAAATTGGTGAAATCTGCCGCAGCAAAGGAATTATTTTTCACGTCGACGCCGCGCAAGCGACGGGTAAGGTGCCAATCGATTTGCAGGCGCTCAAAGTTGACTTGATGAGTTTTTGTGCGCATAAAACCTATGGCCCCAAAGGTATCGGCGCGTTGTTTGTTCGGCGTAAGCCGCGCGTTCGTTTGGAAGCGCAAATGCACGGCGGCGGCCACGAGCGGGGCTTTCGTTCAGGCACCTTGGCCACGCACCAGATTGTCGGCATGGGAGAAGCGTTCAGGCTGGCACGACTGGAAATGGCGGCAGAAAGCGAGCGCATTCGCATGCTGCGCGATCGACTACTCGCCGGCTTCAAGGGCATGGAGGAGGTGTATGTGAATGGGGATCTTGAGCATCGGGTTCCACACAATCTGAACGTGAGCTTTAATTTTGTCGAGGGTGAATCATTGATCATGGGCATTAAAGAATTGGCGGTGTCCTCCGGTTCAGCCTGTACCTCGGCTTCGTTGGAGCCTTCATATGTGTTGCGCGCCTTGGGGCGCAACGATGAGATGGCGCATTCCTCGATTCGTTTTTCGATTGGTCGTTACACCACCGAGGCTGATATCGACTTCGCCATTAATCTCATGAAGGAACGGATCGGCAAACTACGCGATATGTCACCGCTTTGGGAAATGCATAAAGAGGGAATCGACATCAGCAAGGTACAGTGGGCGGCACACTAATGATGGCGGGCAAAAGTACAAACCCACTTTTGCCCGTTTGAATTCAGGGCAATTCGCAAGCGTAGCTTGACGACTTGCAAACGTAAAACCGGTTGACCGGTCGCATAGCGACCACAGGAGAAGCATCATGGCATACAGCACAAAAGTTATTGATCACTACGAAAACCCCCGCAACGTCGGTTCTTTTGGTAAGGACGAGGACGGTGTCGCCACCGGCATGGTCGGCGCGCCGGCGTGTGGCGACGTGATGAAGCTGCAGATCAAGGTTGGTGCCGACGGCATCATCCAGGACGCCAAGTTCAAAACCTATGGTTGCGGCTCGGCGATTGCATCTTCATCCCTTGTCACTGAGTGGGTGAAAGGCAAAACCATCGAGCAAGCCGGCGAGATCAAAAACACACAGATCGCTGAAGAGCTGGCGCTGCCGCCGGTGAAAATTCACTGCTCAATCCTAGCCGAAGATGCGATCAAGGCGGCAATTGCCGACTACAAAGCAAAACACGTTGCCGAGCCATTTAAGGACGCGGCTGAGTAGTCGCGTACCGGAAAAAGCGGAGAGAGAATCAATGTCGATCACACTGACCGAGCGCGCTGCGAACCACGTGCAAAATTACATGACCAAACGTGGCAAGGGTGTCGGCTTGCGCTTTGGCGTACGTACCACGGGCTGCTCTGGCATGGCGTATAAGCTTGAATTTGTTGATGAGCCCACACCGGAAGATCAGACGTTCGAGTCATACGGCGTCAAGGTGTTTGTTGACCCAAAGAGCCTTGTCTATATTGATGGCACAGAGCTCGATTTTGTGCGCGAAGGTTTGAACGAAGGCTTTAAATTCAACAATCCGCAAGAGAAGGACAAATGCGGTTGCGGCGAGAGCTTTAACGTTTAGTCGTTTTCTTTCGAAGTCGATTTCAGCCTTACCCTTACCGGTAATTCCCAAAAAAATGACGAAGCGGTATGTCCGCTTTGCGTATCGATTGCGTCATGAGCCCCGATTTCTCCAAGAGCCACTTTGCTTTGTTCGGACAGCCGGTGGGTTTTGACATCGACGCAGCGGCGCTGGACCAAACGTATCGCGATATTCAGCGCGAAGTCCACCCGGATCGGTTTGCCAATGCCCCGGACGCTGAAAAGCGTATCGCGGCGCAGTGGGCCATGCAGGTCAACGAGGCCTACCGCACACTAAAATCACCACTCGCTCGCGGGCGGTATTTGCTGAAACTCAGCGGCATCGACACAGAGGAAGAGTCCAACACCGCCATGCCGGTGGCCTTCTTGATACAGCAAATGGATTGGCGCGAAGCGGTGGTGGCCGCAAGAACTGCACACGATGATCGTGCGCTTGAGCAATTAGCGAAAGACAAGCGCTCGGAAGAGCGTACGCTTTTCGAGTTACTCGCCGCACAGTTGTCGAATGTGGCGACTATGCGAGACGCACGCGAAACCGTGCGTAAACTACGTTTCCTCGAAAAGCTTGGCGAAGAAATTGATCTCGCCAGCGAAGCAATGGAAAGTTAGAGCACAACATGGCGTTGCTACAAATTGCTGAACCAGGCGAGTCAACCGCGCCGCACGAGCATCGTCTTGCGGTTGGTATTGATCTTGGCACGACGAACTCATTAGTCGCCACCGTCAAGAGTGGAACCGCCGAAGTGTTGCTAAATCAAGAGGGCAACAAATTGACGCCCTCGGTGGTCCGCTACTTTGCAGACGGTGGTGTGACCGTTGGCAGCCAACCAAAAGCCGAACAGGCCGATGACCCGGCCAACATCATTGTGTCGGTAAAACGATTCATGGGGCGCGGTATGGCAGATGTTGCGCGCTACGGCGCATTGCCATACAAATTTGTTGATGCGCCCGGCATGGTGAAGATTGAAACCGTCGCCGGCCTGAAATCGCCCGTCGATGTTTCCGCCGACATCCTGCGGGCGCTGCGTGTGCAAGCCGAGGCCGCACTTGCCGGGCCGCTAGTCGGTGCGGTAATTACGGTGCCGGCATACTTTGACGATGCCCAGCGCCAAGCAACCAAAGACGCCGCCCGGCTCGCCGGCTTGAATGTGCTGCGTTTACTCAATGAGCCGACAGCCGCGGCGATTGCCTACGGCCTCGACAACGCCAGCGAAGGAACATTTGCGGTATTTGACCTTGGCGGCGGTACGTTCGACATCTCTATCCTCAAATTGACGCGCGGCGTGTTTGAAGTATTGTCGACCAATGGCGACTCCGCGCTCGGTGGTGATGATTTTGACCAAGCCATCGCGGCGCACTGGCGCAAATTGCACGGGCTGGCAAGTGCGAATCACAAGGATCTTCGCCGCATGTTAATGGCCGCGCGGGCAGTGAAGGAAGATCTCACAACGGCGGATGACGCGTTAGCCGAAATTCAGCTCAGTTACGGCCAGACGCTTAACGTGAAGCTGTCGCGCGCCGAATTCCACAACATGACGGCGCATTTGGTGGAACGCACATTGTCCCCGGTTAAAAAAGCGCTGCGGGACGCCAAACTCTCTGTCGACGATATCACTGGTATCGTCATGGTCGGCGGCGCGACACGCATGCTGCATGTACAAGCCGCGGTGAATGGGTTCTTCGGTAAGCCGCTACTCAACAACGTTGATCCCGACAAAGTGGTGGCACTTGGTGCCGCAATTCAAGCAAATGTCCTGGCCGGTAATAAATCTGGCGACGATATGCTTCTGCTCGATGTCATTCCGCTCTCACTCGGCATCGAAACGATGGGTGGCTTGGTGGAAAAATTGGTCCCGCGCAATTCGACCATTCCCGTTGCGCGCGCGCAAGAATTCACCACCTTCAAAGACGGCCAAACGGCGATGGCGATGCACGTGGTGCAAGGCGAACGTGAGCTGGTGAAAGACTGTCGATCGCTTGCGCAGTTCACCTTGCGCGGTATACCGCCGATGGTTGCCGGTGCCGCGCGCATTCGCGTGACATTCCAAGTCGATGCCGATGGATTGGTATCGGTCGTTGCACAGGAATTGACCAGCGGCGTAGTCGCACAGGTCGATGTGAAACCATCCTATGGCCTGACAGACGCCGAGATTGCCACCATGTTGCAGGCGAGTTTTACCTACGCCAAGGACGACGCCGCAGCCCGAGTGTTGGCCGAAGCCAGAACTGACGCCCAACGTCTCATAGAAGCCGTGCAAGCGGCGATGGCGGCAGACGCTGATTTGTTGAGCGCCACCGAGCGGGCGCTGATACTGCAAGAAATTGAGCGCTTGCATCGCCGCCAGTCGGAGGGTGATGCGCCGGCGATCAAGGCGTCGATCGAAAAACTCTCGACGGCGACCGAGACATTTGCCGCAAAACGAATGGACAAAAGTGTCGCCAAGGCAATGACCGGAAAGTCACTCGATGAGATTGCAAAAATCGGGCTTTAATTGGTAAAGGTAAAGACTGAACAATGACAATCATCACAATTCTTCCCCACGAAAAACTCTGTCGCGCGGGTGCTACGCTCGATGTAGAGCCCGGAACATCGCTTTGTGATGCGATGCTGCAAAACAATATCGCCATCGAACACGCCTGCGAAAAATCGTGCGCATGTACCACCTGCCATGTGGTGGTTCGAGAGGGCATTGAGTCGCTCCCTGAGGCGGCAGAGAAGGAAGAAGATATGCTCGACATGGCTTGGGGCCTGACGCCACTGTCGCGTTTGTCCTGCCAGCTCAAGATCGGCACGGCGCCGCTCACCATTGAGATTCCGAAGTACACCATCAACCATGCACGGGAGAACCACTGATGTCTCTCAAATGGACTGATACGCTTGAGATTGCGATTCAGCTTTCCGAAGCGCACCCCGACGTAGACCCCAAGACCATTCGTTTCACTGACCTGCATGCCTGGGTGATGGCACTGGAAGAGTTTAGCGATTTGCCCGACCGATCAGGAGAAAAGATACTAGAAGCGATACAAGCGGCGTGGATTGATGAGCGGGAGTAGCAATTTCGCCAAAATTGTCCCGGCTTAGTGTCGGGGGCTTGGGCGAGCACCCAATATGCTTAAACGCCACACAACCGAGTCATCAGACCGCCGTGTCTGCGTTCAAACCAAAGGCTGCGCTTAGCGGGAACCCAGTTTGCTTCGCTTGAAGCACGGCAGTTGTTGTACCCAAGCTAAGTAGTCCGAGGCCCACTTGCCTCGTAATCCGACGCTACCGTGTCAGCCGATGCATCAATATCGCCGCACGAATCGCATTGCGTTCAATTGACTCAGGGTTCAGATACTCACTCGGCGAATGTGAGCCGCCGCCAACCGCGCCCAGACCATCGAGGCAATCGAGAAAAGGCGCGACAAACTGAATGTCGCCTGCGCCGCGTGTGCTGGGTGCGGTGAGTTCAATTTTACCGAGGCCGGCGTCTTCGCTTACCCGGGTGTAGACCTTAAAAATTTCCATATTGCCATCGGTCGGTGCCATCGGCGGGTAGGATTCGACGAAGTTGACGGTGGCACTTGTGCCATTGAGGCTTTTACTTACAATTTCGGTCATACGTGCGCGCACTCGGTCGCGCTGCTCGTGGGTGAGATAGCGAAGGTCCCCTGTGACGATGCCCTTCGGTGGAATCACATTGCGCTTGCCGGCGGCTGTACCTTTCGAGAGCGTATCGTCGAATTCCACCTCGGTGCCTACAAGCATCAATCCAACGCTGTAGGTAAGGTTTGGTTCTTGCAGCTGCTCGCGAAATGCGTTGATGATCCGCGCCGCTTCATAGCCGGCGCCATAGCCGCCTATGGGGCCAAACACACCGGAAGAATGCCCCTGGCGCGCGGTGATATTGACAGTAAAGCCGCCGGAGGCACGGCGCGCGATTGACGCAAATTCGTTACCGTTGACGTCGCGAATCATCCCTTCGAAGGCGAGTGCAACGTCGCTTTGTCTGGCGAGCGTAATCATGTCGGCACGTGCCACGTCAATCGGACTGCCGACGCGTTCTTCATCCCCCGTGAAGATCACCGAGATCGTTGCCTGATCGAGCGTTCCGGCCGCCTGCATGGCGCGGAGGGCTTCGATGATGATGACGTTGCCGCCTTTCATGTCGGATACTCCTTGGCCGGCGATACGTTTGCCATCAGGTTTCCAAGGTGTGACGGGGCTGTCTTTCTCAAACACGGTATCAAGGTGGCCAATCAACAACAGCCGTTTTCCTTTATGTTTACCCTTCGCCGTGCGGGTGGCAACAAGATGCCCCGCGCGCAACATCTCCGGTGGCATGTCTACCCACTTGGTGGTGAATCCAAGCGCATCGAGTTCGGCGCGAAACAGTTTGCCGACGTCGCGCACCCCTTCGGGGTTCATGGTGCCGCTATTGATATAGACGGCCTTCTGCAGAAGTTCGAGCGCAGCGGGCGATCTTTCCTTGATGGATGCCACCATTTTTTGCTCGGCTGGTGACAGCGCCGGTGACGCGGCGTTCGCCAGCGATACAAGGCCGACTGCAAACAGCGCGGCAACAATTAGGCGGTTCATGATTTGTGCTCCGTGGTGTACGATACCTTTTGCCTGCGCGGACGCCGGCCAAAGTTGAGCGCCTTGCCGGCGAGTAAGGTTTCGACCAAGAAGCAGAGCAGCGCCAACACAAAACAGGCTACACCGCCGATAAATGTCCACGGCACGAGAGAGCGTGTCGGCGCGCCGGCAGTCTCGACAAGGAATAGCGTCATTACGGTTGCGCCGATAAAGACCGCCGAAAGAGTCAGCAGCATCATCGCGGCATTGACGATACGTCCGCGTTTGCGCAGCCGCGCCAGCTCTGCGAAAACATGTATCTGATCAGCGTGACTTTCTTCGGGTAGCGCGTCCATCCGATCTTCCAACACGCGGCCACGGTCAATGATGCGTGCCAGCCGACCGGCAAGTGCGGAGATCATCGCACCGATGGCGGTGAGCATAAACACCGGTGCAACAGCGAGTTGAATACTATGTGAGACAGCGTCAATGGCCATTTAAGAATGTCGCAAGAAAAGATGCCTCGATTGTACGCGTCGCATTCGGCCCTGCCGCTGAAGATCGGTCACGATAGCTGTGACGGAATCGATTATGTTAAGCGTGGCCAGAGAATGCCGTTAAGCGAGGTGCTCACCAAAGAAGGCGACTGTGCGCTGCCAAGCCAGGTTGGCAGCCGCGGCGTCATAGACCTCCGGCCGTGTGTTGTTGAAGAACGCATGATCGGCCTCGTAGCGATGGATGTCGGGCGATAGCTTCGCGCGGACCATCGCCGTTTCGAGCGCATCGACGGCGGCCGGCGTGCACCAGTCGTCGCGGCTGGCAAAGTGCCCTTGGAAGGGGATCTTGATGTCGGCGGGTGAGGCAAATTCCGCCGGTGGGATGCCGTAAAAACAGACGGCGGCGTTTACCCCCGGCACGTGTACGGCCGAAGCGATGGTGAGTGCGCCGCCCATACAAAAGCCGACCACGCCCACTTTGCTGCCGAGTGTGTGAAGGTGATCCACCGCGCCGCGAATGTCTTGGTGGGTCGCGCCGGGAAAATCGAGGCCGTTCATCATGTGGCTGGCTTCATCGGCGTCTTTGGCGACACGGCCCTCGTACAGGTCGGGCGCGAGTGCGTTGTAACCGGCGGCGGCGAAGCGATCGGCGACGGCGCGGATGTGGTCATTAAGTCCCCACCATTCCTGAATCACCACCACGCCGGGTTTTCCTGTGCCGGACATGGCGAGGTAGCCGCTAGTACTGCCGCCGTCCAGACGCTTAAAGATGACTGATGTGCCGTTGCTCATGATGTACTCCGTAGGTCGATTTAGGATGCGAATGCTACGCCATCCTCTTGCTGATGCAAAGTCGGTTAGCATTTGCTCTTGTGTTCTGGAGAGGTGGCTATGGTTCGCACCATCGCATTGTGGAAGCTAGCCCTATGCGGGCTGTTACTCGCCGGTTGCGCTGGCGACAAGAAACCTGAAGCTGTCCGTATGTTGGGCGAACCCGTGCGGCAAGGGCCGCGCGAGGTGATCACAGACCCAGCTTTGAGCGGCGTGTGGACGATGAAGACCGCAGAGTTCGCAGGCAAGCCGTTTGCCTTTGCGCCGGATTTCGAAATGCGGATCGGTGGCAACCGTTATGGCGTTGGGCCGTCGGGAAACCATTACGACCGTGGTCGGATTGAATTGTTTGGTGATGAACTGGTGGGACAGCCGCGTCGCCTCGATACCGTCGGTGAAGTGGGGCCGAATAAAGCCAAGCGTATCTCCGCGCTTTATCGGCTGGTGGGTCGTGATCTGGAAATCATTTACGATTTGTCCGGTGCGAACCGGCCGGTGGATTTTGTCAGCCGCCCGGATACCCAGCTGCTGCGCGTGCTGTATACCAAGAAACCCCAGCAATGACGGGCGTTTTCAGGCAAAAATGGCTGAAAACAGCCGTCTGTCGGCGTTAACACTTATTGCGACTTCATTTAGGATACATCATGAGTATCACCACAGAACAACTCGCTGAATTGCTCGCCGGAATCGTGCGGTCACAACAAGCCATCATCGACGCGATTGAAAGTGAATCGGGTGGTTGGCGCAACACACATTTGATTCCGAAGCTGAACACGGCCGCCAACATGCGGCTGGCCAATGCGCGTTTGCTCGACATTCCTTCGCGTGTGCTGCTGCGTTCACAAAGTCGTGTGCCGATGGATGTGGCCACAATCACCCGTGATCTCAATGCCGCGCTCGGCACCAGCAACGCGGCCTCGCCATCGCTCGTCGCCCCGGCCGCAGCCGCCGGTGCAGTCGCTGCAGTTGCCACTGTGGCAGGCGTGGCCGCGGTTGCCAGTGCTACGAGTTCCCCGGCGGCTGCGGCAGCCGCACCCGCGGTACCGCCAGACGATGATTTGAATTTTTTTGAAACCTAGTCGGGTTGCCGGTCGAAAAACCTGTTCTGAAGTCGGCTGGTGTCTCGACGGCTCGAGGCGCAGCTGATGTCCATCCTGAGTGCCGCCACGCCGCCTGATTCGGCTTGGCGTCTATACTGTCCACCTGCAAATTCACCACCTCGTATTTTCTGTCGCACCGATTCTCCGGTGTAAAAAAGCCCAATGTCCGCGCACTCGCATTCCCACGCTTCAGCTGATCCCGCCGCCCCGCAGAAAACGGCAATGCCTAAATCCGGCATCTGGCCCGTCATTCGTTCCCTACTGCCCTACCTCTGGGATTTCCGCTGGCGCGTTGCGTTGGCGCTGACCTTCCTTATCACGGCCAAGTTCGCAAACATCGGCGTACCGCTGGTGATGAAACAGATCGTCGATTCACTCGACAAAGACAAGGCGATGCTGGCGGTGCCCGTTATGTTGTTGGTTGCCTACGGTTTGTTGCGATTGTCCACGACGTTGTTTGCCGAGTTGCGCGACATTGTGTTTGTCAAAGTCACCCAACGCGCAATGCGCAAAGTGGCGCTGAATGTTTTCCGGCATTTGCATGCATTGTCGCTCCGGTTTCATTTAGACCGCCAAACTGGTGGTGTCACCCGTGATATCGAGCGTGGTACGCGCGGCATCTCGACATTGCTCTCCTATGCGCTTTTTTCGGTGATTCCAATCGTGTTGGAGATTTCGCTCGTCACGATCTTGCTCGCGACGAAATTTGATTGGACTTTTGTCGCCATCACCCTAGCGGCTATCGTCTTGTACATCGTCGCGACCATCGGTATCACGGAGTGGCGAACCCACCACCGGCGGCAGATGAACGACATGGATTCAAAAGCCAACACCAAGGCGGTTGATTCCCTGCTGAACTATGAGACGGTCAAGTACTTTGGCAACGAAGAATTCGAGGCGGGAAGATACGATAAGAATTTACAGAGGTACGAAGCAGCGGCAACCAAGAGTGAAACATCGCTTGGCATCTTGAATGCCGCACAGAGTTTTGTCATCGCACTCGCCGTCACACTACTCATGTGGCGCGCCTCTGTTGGTATTGTGGATCGGCAACTGACCATCGGTGATCTTGTGATGGTCAATGTGCTGATGATCCAGCTTTACATCCCGCTTAATTTTCTCGGCGTGATGTACCGCGAAATTACGCAAGCATTGATCGACACCGAGAAGATGTTTCGTTTGCTCGCCGAGAATCAAGAAGTCGCTGACAAGCCCGGCGCTGTGCCGCTCACAACCACCGGTGCCGCAGTACGTTTTGATAACGTGAACTTCGGTTACGACGCCAAGCGCCAGATACTGTTTGAAACAACCTTTGATGTCCCTGCCGGCAAGACGGTTGCGGTGGTTGGCTCCTCCGGCGCAGGCAAGTCAACGTTATCGCGCCTGCTGTTCCGCTTTTATGATGTGACCGACGGGCGTATCACCATCGACGGGCAGGACATTCGTGATGTCACGCAAGCAAGCGTGCGCGCTGCTCTGGGTATCGTTCCGCAGGACACAGTGCTGTTTAACGACACGATTCGCTACAACATTGGTTATGGTCGCCCCGGTGCAAGTGACGCCGATATTGAAGACGCTGCGCGCCGCGCCCACGTGCTCGACTTTATTTTGCGCATGCCGGACGGCTGGAATACGATGGTCGGTGAACGCGGTCTGAAACTTTCTGGGGGTGAAAAACAGCGTGTCGCCATCGCGCGAACATTGCTGAAAAATCCCGCCATCATGATTTTTGATGAGGCAACATCGGCGTTGGATTCGGCGACGGAAAAAGCCATTCAAGCCGAGTTGCGCGAGATCGCCCGCGACCGTACGACGCTGGTGATTGCACATCGGCTCTCGACCATCATCGATGCTGATCAAATTTTGGTGCTGGATGCCGGCCGGATTATCGAACGTGGAACATTCCGAGAGTTGCTCGACGCCAATGGCAAATTCGCCGAGATGTGGCGATTACAACAACAAGACGCCGAGAAGGCTGCCTTGCAGGCTGCCTAAGGCTTCATCCCCCGGCTTCGATCAACGTCGTGATCCAATCGGCGACCTCGACGGGGGCTTGTTGCATCATCGCGTGGCCGACACCGGATAACATCGTCAACGAGGCGTTCGGCAGGCGCGCACATAGTGATGTTGCCGCTTCGGCGGGCGTCATCTTGTCGTGTTCACTGGCGAGGATGACGGTTGGTGTAGTGATTGCGGCGATGGCTGTTTCGTCTAGCTGATAACGCGCGCAAGCGGCAAGGTCATTGGCCATTACACCGGGCCGGCCAGCAGCAAGTAGCGCACAATAGCTCCGCATCACAGGAGTGGCCGGTGGGAAGCTGCCATCGGCATTTTTGCGCAAATAAAAACTCCAACGGGTGACTTGCTCACAAGCAGCACCGGGTGAAGTGTACGCCATTTGCAGCAACGCATCACTGACCGGCATCGGAACCGCAGCACCGATCAGGCCAAGCCGCTTTACGCGGTCTGGGTAGCGCCGGGCGACGTCTAGTGCAATCAAGCTTCCCATGCTGTGACCTATCAACGTAGCGGCCTGAATAGAGCCGTTATCCAAAAAATCAACCAGCCAGTCCGCATAGGCTTCAATTGACGATTTCGGCCCGGCAAAGGTCTGGCCGTGTCCAGGCAGATCAATTGCCAGCATATTTGCGCCGGATAGGTCCGGCTTATCTCCAGATTTCGCAAGCAGCGAAGCCCATACACTGTGGTCATTGGCGGCACCGTGGATTAACACCACCGTTGGTTTGGCCGCGTCAAAACCGATATCGCCGTCAGCGGTGCTGGTTGCGACATATGCGGGTTGTTGTTGGACAAGAAATTTCATCTATTCTCGGTCAGCGATTGATGATGTCGTTGTATTTCGTACCTGATAAATGACTTTAAGTGTTGCAGGATTGCGTCGGTTTTGTTATGGTTCATGGTTGCGAAAGCAGTGGGGAGTAGTTAAACGTTTCGCAGCATTTTAGTTTGCACCGCAATATCTTCCAATTTCGTGCAACGACACCGATAGATTTTCCTCACTTTACACATCACATCTCCATGCGCCGCCATCTATCCAGCCCCCTGCTTAAGCAACCGGGTCTTTTCACGTGTTTGCTGGGAATATTTGCGGTTTCCGCAGGCTTGGTGTTGCCAGCATTTGCGCAATCGTCTGCTGCGCCGAAAAAAGCGGTACCCGCCAAGGTGACGGTGAAGAAGAATAAAACCAATAATGCCGGGGTGGCGGATTTCACCAAGGATGGCTTTCCCAACATGCTGTCGAGCGCCGTGATGGTGTTTGACCAAGCGACCGGCAGACCGCTTTTTGCTAAAAACGCCGAAACTGCCGTACCAATCGCATCGATCACCAAGTTAATGACGGCAATTATCGTGCTCGAAGCTAAACAGAATCTTGACGAGCCCGTAGTCATCGATCAGGCTGATGTCGACACACTTAAGAATACCCGTTCACGCTTGCCGGTCGGCACCGCATTCCGCCGCGAAGACTTAATGCGCCTGGCGCTGATGGCTTCAGAGAATCGCGCGGCGGCAGCGCTGGGACGCGCTTATCCCGGCGGATTTGACGCCGCCGTCAAGGCGATGAATACAAAGGCCCAATCGATCGGGCTGCAGTCGACAACTTTCGTTGACACGACTGGTCTTGCGCCCGGAAACGTCGCAAGCGCACAGGACCTTGCCTTGATGGTCGCAGAGGCCTCGAAGTATTCGCAAATTCGTGAATTCTCAACCACACCCGAGTTGTATGTGACGTTACCGAACAGCAAACATCCGCTGGGTTTTAACAATACCAACGCATTGGTGAAGAGCCAAGGTTGGAATATTGGGGTCTCGAAGACGGGCTTCATTAACGAAGCCGGCAAGTGCCTCGTGATGCAGGTGGTGATTGGCAACAATCCGGTGATCATCGTGCTGATGGATTCGTGGGGTAAGTTGACCCGCATCGGCGACGCCAACCGTATCAAGAAATGGATCGAGTCGGGTAAGGTTGTTATCTCGCAGCCGACACCATCAGTGACGCTATCCCCGGTGCCAGCCGCCAGCGTCGGCGTAACCGCCAAGGCAATCTAGCGAACCACGCTAGTGCGGTGGCAGCCCTGCCGCCCAAGATATTGCAGGTTTCCTGGCCGACGCTTCCAGTGCGCTAATATCGCGGCTATGAAAGTTGGTCTCTTTGTCACCTGTCTGGTTGATCTCGTACGCCCGAATATTGGTTTCGCGGCGTTAAAGCTGCTTGAAGACGCCGGGTGTACCGTGGTGTTTCCCGAAAGCCAAACCTGCTGTGGTCAACCCGGCTACAACTCAGGCGCAAGAGAAATATCGAAAGTCTTGGCACGTAAGGTGCTGGCTGAATTCCGCGACTGCGATTACGTTGTTGCCCCGTCCGGCTCTTGTTCCGGCCAAATGAAAGTCCACACAGTTGAAGATTTGTTCAAGGGGCAACCCGAGCAGGCCGAGTTCGTGGCCCTTGCGGCCAAGTGGTTTGAGCTTTCGGACTTTCTCGCCAATGTGTTGAAGGTCGAAATCGCGCCATCGACCACTAGCGTAGTCACCTATCACGACTCGTGCTCAGGTTTACGCGAGCTCAACATCAAAGCCCAACCGCGTATGTTGTTGTCCGCTGCCGGCGCGACGATTAACGAAATGACGGATTGTGAAAAGTGCTGCGGCTTTGGGGGCACGTTTTCGGTAAAGCTCGGTGATATCTCAACACGCATGGCAGAAAACAAATGCGTGAATATCGCCGCGACCGATGCAAAGGTGCTGGTCGGTGGTGATTTGGGTTGCCTGCTCAATATCGAGGGGCGGCTGCGACGCAATGGTGATAACACCACCAAGGTGTATCACTTCGCCGAAGTGATTGCTGGGATGGCGCACTAGATGCGGTTCCATTTCTTCAGCTGTGAGGGCTAGAAATGCAAGTTAAGAGTATGCATTTCAAGGCGACGTCGTCGATGAAACTCAACGACGCGGTTTTACAAGCGGCGATGAAAAAAACCAAAGGCAAGTTTGTTGATGGTCGCGCCGCCGCCGTTGCAGAAATCGATGTATGGCAGGACATTCGTACCCACGCTGCATCGTTGCGCGATCGGGTGATCAACAATCTCGACGCCTACCTGATTGAGTTTGAGAGGAATGCAACGCTGCGCGGTGCGGTGGTGCATTGGGCAGAGACCGCCGAGGAAGCCAACGCCATCATCGTCGGTATTGCACAACGTAATGCGGCGAAAATTGTCACCAAGTCTAAATCGATGGTGAGTGAAGAAATCTCGCTAAACGATGCATTAGAGGCGGTCGGTGTGGAAGTCGTTGAGACGGATTTGGGTGAGTACATCTTGCAACTCGCCAAAGAGCCGCCCTCACATATTGTGGCCCCCGCCGTACACAAATCGAAAGAGCAGGTCGCCGATTTGTTTGAAGCCGCGCATCACCGGCCACGTACCCTCGATATCCCATCGATGACCCGCGAGGCACGCGAAGTGCTTCGGTCAAAATTTCTGGGTGCCGATATGGGCATCTCGGGCGCCAACTTTGTGATTGCCGAAACCGGCACCACGCTCACAGTGACTAATGAAGGCAATGCTGATTTGGTGACGACCGTGCCGCGTATTCACTGCGTGGTAACTGGTATCGAAAAAGTCATTCCGACGCTTGAAGACTTTGCAACACTCATACGATTATTGCCACGTTCGGCCACCGGACAGAATGCGGCCAACTATTTGACGTTAACCACGGGCCTGAAACAGCCGGGGGATCTCGATGGCCCGGAACAAATGCATATCGTGCTGATTGATGCCGGCCGCACCAAGTTAGTCGGCAGCGACATGAAGGAAATGTTGCGTTGTATTCGTTGTGGCGCGTGTATGAATCACTGCCCGGTTTATCAAAACGTCGGTGGTCACGCATACGGCTGGGTGTATCCGGGACCAATGGGCTCGGTGCTGACGCCGACCTATGTCGGTATTGAAAACGCGGGTGATTTGCCTAATGCCGCAACGTTTTGTGGTGAGTGCCAGGTGGTGTGTCCGGTAAAAATTCCGTTGCCCGACTTAATGCGTAAATGGCGTGAGCGGCAGTTTGACCAAGCGTTGCGACCATTCAGCGAACGCTTCTCAATTTCTGTTTGGAATGCGTTTGCGACACGCCCGGCGCTGTATGCCGCGAGTACCAAAATCGCCGCACGGGTGGCGTCATGGTGGGGTGGCAAGGACAAACTTATCACTTGGCTACCCGGTTTAGACGGTTGGACCGATGGGCGGGACATGCCAGCACCAGCGGGCAAGACATTTCGAGAGCTTTACGCCGGGCGATTAAGTCAGCCAACTCGGAGTGATAGATCGTGAGTGCACGCGACAATATCCTGGCGCGCATCCGAAAAAACAGCGGGCGTGAGGGCTTGACCACAGGGCTAGAGCTTTCCCAAGTGCGCACACACATCGCCCGGCAAGAGCGGGGACCGCAACCTTCAATTGCACGGGACAATCCCGTTGCGCGATTTATTCAGGAAAGTGATCGCCTAAAGTCCACGGTTGCGGAGGTGGATAGACTTGCGGATGTACCGCAAGCTGCGGCGGCCTATTTGAAGCAAAATGCCTTGGAAAGTGCCGTGGTTGGCTGGCCTTCGCTATCTGGGCTTGACTGGGCGGCGGCCGGGATTACGTATGAAAATCGTCTCGCGTGTGGCGAAGATATGGTCGGTATCACTGATTGTTTTTGCGGCATCGGTGAGACAGGGACGTTACTTTTGCTCTCATCACCAACCACACCAAAACTTCACGCGTTGCTGCCCGAGACGCACCTCTGTGTACTTTCCAAAGCACGCATCGTACACACAATGGAAGATGCATTTCAGCTGGTGCGGACCGAGCGTGGCGAATTGCCACGGGCGACTTTTTTTGTCAGCGGCCCGTCGCGCACCGCTGACATCGAGCAGACCATTGTCATCGGTGCCCATGGTCCATACCGTGTTCACATTATTCTGACGCCATGACGACCGCCCTGACCTTTACGCCACAGCTTGTATTTGTCGGTAGTATTCCTCTTGACTTCATCCTGTTTGCGCTGACCCTGCTGGGCATCGCTTTATTCCATAAGTACACGCTGCAAGTCGCACTGACCGGGCTTGCCGTCACGCTGGCCTATAAGATTGGCACTACGGGATTCAAGACTGGCGCGGGCCTGGCAGGGTTTGCGGTTCATCTAAGTCACGAGTGGGTAATGTTGGCGAATTTGTTTGCGCTCCTGATGGGTTTCACGTTGCTGTCGAAACACTTTGAGGACAGCCGCGTGCCGGATGTGCTGCCCAAAATCCTGCCGGACGACTGGAAGGGTGGTTTTGTCCTTCTCGTCATGGTGTTCATCTTGTCGTCGTTCTTGGACAACATCGCCGCCGCGCTGATCGGTGGTTCGATGGCGCACGCGGTGTTTCGCGGTAAGGTTCACATTGGCTATCTTGCGGCAATCGTTGCGGCCTCGAATGCGGGAGGTTCGGGAAGTGTGGTCGGCGATACCACGACGACCATGATGTGGATCGCGGGGGTTGCCCCGGCGGACGTGTTTCATGCCTATGTGGCAGCCGCTGTTGCGTTGGTGGTGTGTGGCATTCCCGCCGCGTTGCAACAACAAAAGTACTCACCCATTTACAAGGTTGGCAAGCGGCATGTACAAGTCGACTACGTGCGAGTTGCGGTTGTGGTGTTTATTCTGGCCACCGCGGTAGTTGTCAACATTGTGAGTAACCTGAAGTTTGCGCATCTGACGGACCACATTCCCTTTTTAGGCCTGGCGGTATGGATCGCCATCTTGCTCTGTGTGCCGGTGCGTAGACCCGACTGGTCGCTAATGCCCGGTGCCTTCCGCGGGACGATTTTTTTACTGTCGCTGGTTTTGACGGCGTCCATGATGCCGGTTGATCAGTTGCCAACTGCGTCTTTGTTATCAGCACTGGGTTTAGGCTTTGTCTCGGCAGTATTTGACAATATCCCGCTCACCGAGCTGGCGCTAAAGCAGGGCGGCTATGACTGGGGCTTCCTCGCCTACGCGGTAGGGTTTGGCGGCTCGATGTTGTGGTTCGGTTCATCCGCAGGTGTGGCGCTCTCGAATAATTTCCCGGAAGCGAAATCTGCTTGGCTTTGGATCAAGCACGGTTGGCACGTCGCCGTTGCATATGTCGTCGGTTTCGCGGTGATGGCGGCGGTCCTAGGCTGGCAACCGACGAGTCAACTTAAGAGTAAGGCCACACCAACAACGCCAACCAGTATCGTTGCGACGCCGCGTAAATAGCAGATAACGGCCTTTTACAGACGCGCAGTTTATGTTGCGATGCAGCACATTTAACGAGCCAATAATTTGCACTGCAGCAGTGTTCGAAATTGGGTAACAAAGACCCGAACTTTTCTTTGGTTGGGCAGCCTATGTTTTTGCTTGCGCTGAAGCCGCGCTGAGATTAGCATCGTGTAGTTTCGCCCTGAAGTGCCCCGGCAGTCTGGCGAGCGCGGAGAGCGCGTCCCGCTGATGTGGCTTATGTGTACGACTGTGTTTCCAAGCACCACTCAAATCATCAACAAAACAATATACGAGGACAAATATGACGCAAGAAACCAAACCAAAATCACCACAAACACGCCGCAAGTTTCTGGCAGGTTCTGCCGCTGCCGGTGGTGCCGCGATTACCGGCTTCCCGATGATTGCCAAAGCGCAAACGGTCAGCCTGCGCTTCCAGTCGACCTGGCCGGCGAAAGATATTTTCCACGAGTACGCAAATGACTTCGCCAAGAAGGTCAACGACATGGCCGGTGGCCGTCTGAAGATCGAAGTCTTGCCATCAGGCTCTGTGGTCAAAACGTTTGATCTGCTGGATGCCGTATCTAAAGGCACGCTCGACGGTGGCCACGGTGTGGTTGCCTATTGGTACGGCAAACAACAAGCCTTGGCGCTGTGGGGTTCAGGCCCAGCGTGGGGTATGGATGCCAACATGGTCTTGGCATGGCACAACTACGGCGGCGGCAAGGCGCTACTCGATGAGATCTACAAAGGCTTGAACCTCGACGTTCAGTCGTTTGTTTATGGCCCAATGCCAACGCAACCGTTTGGCTGGTTCAAGAAGCCGGTCACGAAGGTGGAGGACCTGAAGGGTGTGAAGTTCCGTACCGTTGGTTTGGCGGTCGATATCTACAATGACATGGGTGCGGCGGTGAATCCGATTGCGGCGGGAGAAATCATCTCAGCGCTTGATCGTGGATTGCTTGACGCTGCTGAATTCAATAACGCCAGCTCAGACCGCAACCTAGGTTTCCCGGATGTGGCCAAGAACTGCATGCTCCAGAGCTTTCATCAACCCTCCGAGCAGTTTGAAATCCTCTTCAATAAGACGAAATACGCTGCGCTGTCGACGGAATTGAAGTCGATCATCGACTACGCGGTACAGGCGTCTTCTGCGGATATGTCCTGGAAAGCGATCGACCGTTATTCGACCGACTATGCCGAGATGAAGGCCAAACAAGGCGTGAAGTTCTTCAAGACACCAGATGCGATTTTGCGTGCGCAGTTGGCAAGCTGGGACAAGGTTACGGCGAAGAAAGAAGCCGAGAACCCCATGTTCAAAAAGGTTAACGACTCGATGAAGGCGTTTGCGCAGCGCGCCTGCGCATGGCAAAACGACACCTTGGTTGACTACAAAATGGCCTACAACCACGCCTTTCGTGCAAAGAAGGTTTAAGGCGTAATTGGTACAAAAACGGCGGCGTTTTCGCCGCCGTTTTCTTTTGTGCCATCATTTCAGCTTGATCGCTATAAAGGCGAGTTAGCCCGTTTCACGCACTTGAAAGGTAGGGAGCCAGATAATGCAAAAAATATTGCTGGGCGTCGATAAGTTCTCGACGTGGTTTGGGCAGATTTGTTCTTGGGCGGCGGTTGGCCTGACGATCTTGATCGGTTGGGAAGTTTTCTCCCGCTACGTGTTGAATACGCCTCACGGTTGGGTGCTTGATGCACAAATCATGCTCTACGGCGTGTTATTTATGATGGCCGGTGCCTATACCCTTTCCAAAAACGGCCACGTCCGCGGCGATGTTCTCTACGGCTTTTTTCAGCCACGCACGCAGGCGACCCTTGACCTGATTCTGTATTTCCTATTTTTCCTCCCGGGTGTGTTGGCATTGACCTACGCCGGTTGGTCATTCTTCAGCGACTCGATCAAGATCAACGAACAAACGTTCTCGGCTGATCCGCTGCCGTTGTATCCGTTTAAGTTCGTGATTCCGCTCGCCGGTGGATTGTTGTTGTTGCAGGGCTTGGTGGAAATCGTGCGGTGTGTCATTTGTATCCGGGAGGGTGAGTGGCCCTCGCGGATTGAAGACGTCGAGGAAGTTGACGTCGACAAACTAAAAGAAATGGTGCAGGTGAAAGATGAGGACATCGCTGCGCTAGACAAGTACGTTGTCGCCGGAGAAAAGAAATGATCCGCAAAGAACTCTGGTTTGGCTTTAGTTTGATGGCGATCATTCTGGTCGCCGTGGCGGTATTGATGCCGTGGTCAAACATGACCAACGGCCACCTCGGTTTGCTGATGCTTGGCTTGGTTGTGGTGGCGATCATGCTCGGCTTCCCAACGGCGTTTACGCTGATGGGTATGGGCATGATGTTCGCGTTCTTTGCCTACTTCTCACGCAGTGACGGCCATGCCGAACGCGCGTTACAGCAAACCCTCGACTTGATGGTGCAGAGTACCTTTGGTGTGATGCGCAACGACGTGCTGATCTCGATTCCGCTGTTTGTATTCATGGGCTACCTAGTCGAGCGCGCAAACCTCATCAGCAAACTGTTTAAGTCTCTGCACCTTGCGTTGGCACGTGTGCCGAGCTCACTTGCGGTTGCGACCCTCGTCACCTGTGCTATTTTTGCCACGGCGACCGGTATCGTCGGTGCGGTTGTGACGTTGATGGGTTTGCTCGCGTTGCCAGCAATGCTTCGCGCCGGGTACGATGTACGCTTATCCGCTGGTGTCATCACCGCGGGCGGCTGTCTCGGTATTTTGATTCCGCCTTCGGTGCTGCTGATTGTTTACGGCGCGACCGCTGGCGTTTCGGTACCAAAGCTCTACGCGGGGGCATTTTTCCCCGGCATCATGCTGGCGCTGCTCTACATTGGCTACGTGATGATTATTGGTAAATGGAAGCCACATCTGGCACCACCTCTTGCCGCTGCCGATCGTGTGATCACCTTGCCGCCAGCGAACAAGCAGGTAAATGATCGTTTTGGCACGAAGGCGTTGCCTTCGTTATTGTTAGCACTAAAGGGTGAACGAAACGCCGACATTTCGACGAAGGTGCTGCTAAAACAACTCGGCGTTGCACTAGCGCCGCTGTTGGTTTTTGTTGTCATCATGGGGCTAACCTGGAACGCCTTGACGCGCCCGGATGACATTCAAGACGTGTCTGGACTGCAAGAGATGGGCACCTCGGTAGGCGCGACCGAGGCGGCGCCTGGCGGGTTGGCGGAGCCACCCGGCAGTAGCGATCTTAAGGAGCCGTCACCGAGCGGCGTGCAAGAGCCACCGGGAACGGAACCGGCCAAAGCGGAGGCTGCTGACGCGGCCAAAGTTGCCAAGCCTGTAGAAAAAGCGGCGACCCCGGAGAAGAAGGCGCATCACGATTTTGTGCGAGATCCAACACCACCAGCCTTCTGGTACGTGTTCGGTGTCGGCATGACGATGCTCATCGTCTTTTATGGAATGCTCACGTTTGCGCGGCTTGAAATTTTCAAGATGTTGTTGACGTCGTTTTTTCCGCTTTCGGTCATGATTCTGGCCGTGCTGGGTACGATCCTGTTTGGCTTGGCGACTCCCACAGAGGCGGCGGCGGTGGGCTCTCTTGGCGGCTTCATTCTCGCGTCGGTCTATCTGCTGCTGACACAATCGCGCGAGAACATCATCCGCTCGGCAAAAATTTGGATACCGCTTTGGGGTGTCTTCCTTGTCTCCGTCGTCTGGTTCATCCTCTACAAGGCAGAAGTGGTGCCGACTGCGCCGACACAGTGGGTCGGTTGGTTGTCGATGGGGGCTCTCGGCGTTTGGGCGCTAGTGGCGATGGTCCAGGCAAAGATGATTGGTACGGTGCGCGAATCGACCTATCTCACGGCCAAGACTTCCGCAATGGTCTGCTGGCTGTTTGTGGGTTCGTCCATTTTCTCCGCTGCGTTTGCGTTGCTTGGCGGGCAGAACATCGTTGAAGAATGGGTGTTGTCACTCGGCCTCACACCGGTGCAATTCATGTTGCTCGCACAGTTTGTGATCTTCATCCTTGGCTGGCCACTTGAGTGGACTGAGATCATTGTGATTTTTATGCCAATCTTCATTCCGCTGCTGCCGAAGTTTGGTATTGATCCACTGTTCTTTGGACTGTTGGTTGCGTTGAATTTGCAGACGGCATTCCTTTCGCCACCGGTGGCAATGGCAGCCTTTTATCTGAAGGGTGTTTCACCGCCACATGTGACACTGAACCAGATCTTTGCGGGCATGATGCCGTTTATGGCGATTCAAGTACTCGCGATTGCGCTGCTCTACCTATTCCCAGCCATTGGGATGTGGCTGCCAAATACGCTCTATGGCAATTAGATTCTGTGCATAGACGGTGCGACGTTTAGAGGGACACATGCGGACGCTTTGGCGTCCGCTTGTTTCTGGTGTATCGATTCTTCTCCATCCCAACGCAAAACATGAAACCTAAAATTCTGATCAGCCGGCAAGTGTTTCCGCAGATTGTCGACGAACTTTCGCAGTACTTTGAGGTTGACCACAATGCGAGCGACGACATTCTCAGTGCTGAACAGCTGCGTGCACGGGCGGCGGGGTGTGCCGCATTGATGTGTTGCCTGACCGAAAAAATCGACGCCGCTTTTTTTGATGCCTGCCCGACAGTGAAAGTGGTCTCGAACATTGCGGTCGGTTACAACAACATCGACGTCGCGGAAGCCAGCAAACGTGGCGTGATGGCAACCAATACACCGGGCGTACTCGACGACACAACGGCCGACCTGACGTTTGCGCTCTTGATGGCCACCGCGCGGCGAATCACTGAAACCGAAGCGCGATTGCGTCGCGGCGAATGGAAAAAAGGGTTTGCACTTCAACAGTGGTTGGGGACGGATGTCCACCACGCCAAACTCGGCATCATCGGCATGGGACGGATCGGCCAGACGATTGCGCGACGTGCGTCGGGCTTTGATATGCAAGTCTCGTACTACAACCGCAAACGGCTCGATGCGGCCACCGAAGCAAAACTGAACGTGTCTTATGCAAGCAAAGAGGCGATCCTGCGCGAGAGTGACTTTGTTGTCGTCATGGTGCCTTACTCGAAAGACACCCATCACCTTATCGGTGCCGCTGAGTTGGCACTGATGAAACCAAGTGCCATTTTTATCAATACCGCCCGCGGCGGCGTTGCAGATGATCTAGCCCTGCTGGCAGCACTTAAAGAAAAACGTATCGCGGGTGCCGGGTTGGATGTGTTTGAAAACGAACCCGCGTTACATGCTGATTTCTTGTCACTCGATAACGTGGTCCTGACGCCGCACATCGGCAGCGCAACATACGACACACGGATGAACATGGCCAAACTTGCGGCGTTGAATCTGACACAGGCGATGCAAGGCCAGCGCCCCCCCAATCTGATTAATCCATAAGGAACTCATCATGAAAATTGCATTTCTTGGCCTTGGAGTCATGGGCTATCCAATGGCCGGGCATCTCAAGACCAAAGGGTTTGACGTCACCGTGTATAACCGCACCAGGGCAAAGGCAGAAGCGTGGGCTAAACAACACGGTGGTGGCTTCCACCCCTCAGTAGCGGGTGCGGTGGCGGGTGCGGACATGGTGATGATGTGTGTTGGCAACGACCGCGATTTGTTGGAGGTTGCCAGACAAGCGATTTCCGCAATGAAGTCCGGCACCACGCTGGTTGATCACACCACCGCTTCCGCCGAAGCCGCACGCGCGTTGTTTGCAGAGGCGGCTGCGCGGGACATCGCGTTTATCGATGCCCCGGTTTCAGGCGGGCAGGCGGGTGCCGAAAAGGGGCAGCTGACGGTAATGTGTGGCGGTGAAGAAGCAGTGTTTGCAAAGGCCAAGCCGGTGATGGATTCCTACGCCAAGGCCACCACGTTGATGGGTGAATCCGGTGCCGGGCAGCTGACCAAAATGGTGAACCAAATTTGTATTGCGGGTTTGGTGCAAGCTCTTTCCGAAGGACTTGCGTTTGCTGAGAAGGCCGGACTCGACGGCAACCTGGTGCTCGATGTGATCTCCAAAGGTGCCGCGCAATCCTGGCAAATGGAGAATCGCGGTCGCACGATGTTGAAGCGCGAATTCAACTTTGGGTTTGCGGTTGACTGGATGCGCAAAGACTTGGGCATTTGTCTTGATGAGGCCCGCCGCAACGGTTCGCGCTTGCCCTTGACGGCGGTGGTCGATCAGTTTTACGGCGATATCCAGAAAAAAGGTGGCAATCGCTTCGACACGTCATCGCTGATTTCACGCCTTGACTGACACCGAATAGGCCTACGCGGTAAGTGGTTACTACGGCAAAAATAACGGAGAAACAAAGAGTTAGCAAGGCCTTGATAAAACTAACTGGCGGGTAAGTATTGAACAAACCGTCATATTTGGTTAATCTGCGGGGATGATAAAACTTTATTACTCCCCAGGTGCCTGCTCACTCGCCTCGCACATCGTTCTTGAAGAGCTCGGTATCGCATTTGAGCCGGTTCTGGTTTCACTAGCCGAGGGCGAGCATAAACGCCCAGAGTTTTTGCGCGTCAACCCAAAAGCCAAAGTTCCGGCATTAAACGTTGATGGCAAGGTGCTCACGGAGACGGTTGCGATCCTGACCTACCTTGGCGGCGGGTACGCCGAACGCGGTCTGTGGCCTAAGGAGACTTGGAAACAAGCTGAGGCGTTGTCGTTGATGGCGTGGCTGTCGTCAACCGTGCATATTGCGGCGGCAGGGATCTTTCGCGCTGAACGTTTCTCGACTGACCCAGCTGCAAAAGAAAGCATCGTTGCCACCTCGAAACAAAACTTGCTCGAGTGCTATGCTGAGATAGACCAGCTACTAGTTGGGCGGTCGTTTGCGATGGGCGGACAGTACAGCGTATGCGACCCGTACCTGTTGGTCTTCTATCGTTGGGGCAACCGCTTGGGAATTGATATGAAGACGTTGTACCCTGTATGGACCAAACACGCCTTGCGGGTATTCTCCCGCCCGACGGTCAAACGCGTATTCGAAGCCGAGGGCATTGAACTCGATAAGTAAACTCAAGTATTGACGGGCGTTTCCAGCCCAAAGCGTCTCAAAATGCCCGCTGGTCGGGCATTTTGCATTTTTTGGCGACATGGGTGGGCCGATCGCGAGATTTCCTGCAACTCTCCTAGGGCCAGTCGAATCGAGTTGGCCAACCCCCTCGCGTAAACTCTCACTCTCATGCCCACCGCTTCCGTCCCATCACCAGAACCAAACCGCGCAGGTGGCGCGATACCGCCCATGAAGCTCGATGACGTCCTCGCCAGCGACCGCGTTCGATTGATTGCCCTCGAACGCAAGCGCCACCAACTGCACCGGGCGAACAAACCGACCGACCAGCTCGACCAACAGATCGAGCAGGTACTGTCGGCGGCTGAAGTCAGCATGCGCACACGTCGCGAACGGCACGCTGCTGTGGCATCCCCGCGCTACGACGATGCGCTGCCGATTGCCGAAAAACGCGCCGAAATTCGTGCGCTCATCGAAAAGCACCAGGTCGTCATCGTTTGTGGGGAGACCGGCTCTGGCAAGACGACACAACTGCCAAAGATTTGTCTCGAATTAGGCCGTGGCATCCACGGCATGATCGGTTGCACCCAGCCAAGACGAATTGCCGCGCGCACTCTCGCCAGCCGCCTCGCGCAGGAGCTGGGACGTTCCGGCAGTGGGGATGTCGCCTACAAGATCCGCTTCGGCGACAAGACATCCGCCGACACGTTTGTGAAGGTCATGACGGACGGTGTGTTGCTCGCCGAGACGCACCACGACCGCAATCTGTTGGCCTACGACACAATCATCATCGACGAGGCGCATGAGCGAAGCCTCAATATCGATTTCTTGTTGGGGTACGTAAAACAACTCCTGCCGAAGCGGCCTGACTTAAAGGTCATCATTACTTCTGCCACCATTGATCCCGCACGGTTTGCTAAACACTTTGCACAGCACGGGCTTGATGCGCCAATTATTGAAGTGTCTGGTCGTACATTTCCGGTTGAGGTGCGTTATCGTCCCGAACACTTCCTCGACGATAGCGAAGACGCGGTCGATATCGAAGAAGCGGTGATGCATGCGGTGGACGAATTGTTTGCCGAAACCCGCGAGGGTGACGTGTTGGTGTTCCTGCCCGGTGAACGCGAGATACGTGACACCACCGAAGCGTTACGCAAGCATCATCCGAATCAAACCGAAGTGCTAGCGCTGTTTGCGCGGCTATCAAACGACGAGCAGGATCGGATTTTCCGCACCGGTGGCAGCGGCCGCCGCCGTATTGTGTTGGCGACCAACGTTGCCGAAACCTCCCTTACGGTCCCGGGCATTCGTTACGTGATCGATACCGGGGTGGCGCGGGTGCACCGCTACAGCGCGCGACAAAAGATCGACATGCTGCAGATTGAGCCAATCTCGCAAGCATCTGCCAAACAGCGCGCAGGGCGCTGCGGGCGTGTTGCGGCCGGCATCTGTATTCGTCTCTACGCCGAAGAGGATCACGACGCGCGGCCGGTCTTTACCACGCCGGAGATTCTGCGCACTTCACTCGCAAGTGTGATTCTGCGAATGAAGGCGTTGGGTTTGGGCGACATCGCCAATTTCCCGTTTGTCGAAGCGCCAAGCCCACGCATGATTGAGGATGGCTACCGGCAGTTGTTTGAACTCGGTGCCGTTGATCACGCAAAGAACATTACCGCACTCGGTTGGACGTTGTCCAAGTTTCCGGTAGACCCCGCCGTCGCACGGATGCTGGTTGCGGCGGAAAAGGAGGCGTGTCTCGAGGAGGTGCTCATCATTGCCGCCGGACTCTCGGTGCAAGACCCACGCGATCGCCCCGCCGATAAACAAGAGCAACACATCGCCGCCCACGAAAAGTTTTCGCACCCGCAGTCGGAATTCTTATCCTACGTGAACTTGTGGCTGTTCTACTTGGACGCGATCAAACACAAGCAGTCCAACCGCAAGTTAGACCACTTACTGCGGGAGAACTTTCTCTCGCCGATTCGCATGCGCGAGTGGAAGGACGTCCACACTCAGCTTTCCGAGCTGTGTGCATCCGTCGGGATGCATGTTCACAACGATGCCGCCAGCAAAGTGCCGAGTGCTGCGGTAACGGTCGCACCGTCGACACAACACGTACCTATTGCAAAACACAAGACCCGCGTGAACACGGGGCCACCTCGTTCCGCCAACGCAAAGTATGAGAGCGTGCACCGCGCTTTGTTGGCTGGTCTGATCACGAATGTCGGCACTAAGTCGGTCGATGGCAACGACTACATGGGGCCGCGCGGCATGCGTTTTCATCTGCCTAAACGTGTGCGTGAACATGCGGCGCAAAAAAAAGAGCGGCTCAAGTGGCTGATGGCCGCAGAGCTCACCGAAACCACGCGCCTCTATGCCCGCACCATCGCCTCCATCGAGCCCGAGTGGATCGAGCAACTCGCCAGCCATCTTGTCACGCGCTCGCACTACGATCCACACTGGGAGCGAAAGTCAGGCCAGGTGGTGGCCTTCGAGCAAGTGTCTTTGTATGGGCTCATTATCAATCTGCGTCGGCGTGTGCATTACGGCGCGATCAATCCGATCGAAGCGCGCGAGATATTCATTCGCCACGGCTTGGTTGCAGGCGAGGTCGACACCCACGGTAAGTTTTTGCGAAATAACCTACGCTTGGTAGAGGAGATTGAGGACATCGAGGCCAAGGCACGGCGGCAGGACGTATTGATCGATGACAACGAAATGTTTGCGCTCTACGACGCCGTGATTCCGGCCGACGTGGTCAACATGGCGGGCTTTGAACGCTGGCGTAAAGAGACCGAAAAAGCGAAACCACACGCGCTTGAGTTTTCACGCGAACAGTTGATGCGCCGAGATGCCGGTGATGTCACTTTTGATCTCTTTCCGAAGGCACTCAAACACAAGGGTGCTGCGTACCCATTGCACTACCGTTTCGAGCCAACACACCCGATGGATGGTGTCACGGTGACCTTGCCAGTCTCGGTGATCAACCAAGTCAATCCGGCACGTTTTGAGTGGCTCACCGTTGGGATGCTGCGGGAGAAAGCAGCGGCCTATTTCAAAACCCTGCCGCAGCGTTTTCGCAGCGCCTTGGTGCCGGTGCCAGATACCGTTAGCGCGTTTATTGATTACATCAATCGTAAGCCGGATATGGCAGATTTATCCTCCGCAGATGAGCCGCTGATCGAGGTGATGACGCGGTTTTTACAACGTGAGCGCAACCTCGCCGTACCGAAAGATGCGTGGGATGTTTCGCCGGCATCAGGGCGCGTTGTGCCGCACTTGACCATGAATTTCAAAATTGTCGACGGTGATGGCAAAGAGCTGGCCATGTCGCGAGACTTCGCGGCGTTGCGGGAACAATTTGCCGACCAATCAAAAACGGTATTCTCAACACTGCACCGCAACCGCATGGAGCGTGACGGGCTGACCGCATGGCCGGCAGATCTTGAGGAGTTGCCGGAAACCATTAACTTCGAACGCGAACAAGAGAAAATGCGGATTCGATACGATGGTTATCCCGGCTTTGTTGATTGCGACACCACGGTATCGATCGCCATATTTGACGAGCCTTGCGAAGCCAAAATGGCTCAAACGCAAGGACTAGTGCGGCTTTTTATGTTGGTGCAGGCAGACGCCGCTAGATTCTGCGAGCGTAATATCAAGGTATCGACAGTTGCGGCGTTTCAGTTCTCCACTTTTTTCCCGGAGACCAAAAACCATGTGCAAGAGGCGCTGCGTCAGGAGCTTTTGTTCTGCACATTCCGCGCGGCATTTATCGATTCGTTCGACGGTGGTGGTACCGATACCATTCGGTCGCGTGTACAGTTTGAATCCCAACTTGCCAAGCACAAGGCTGAGCTGGCCAAACACGCCGCGGGCCTTGTTAAAGCGATGGAAGAAGCGCTGACATTGGTGGCAGAAATTCGCAAACTCTGCGACGAGCGCTATGTCAAAAGCTGGGAACACATTGGCGGCGATATCGAGCAGCAGCTAGAGGCGCTGTTTATGCCTCGGTTCCTGCGGGAGATACCGTCCGGCCAGTTGCTCCACTACCCTCGTTATTTGAAGGCGATCGTGATGCGCTTAAACAAAGCACGCCAGGGTGCCATGGAGCGCGACCTCGAAACCTTCAAACAGATTCGGCCACTCTGGCAACATTATTTGTCGATGGCGAAATCCAAACAGGCCGCCATTCTGCAATATCGTTGGGCGGTGGAGGAGCTTCGTGTTGGATTGTTTGCGCAAGAGTTACGCACCCCGATGCCGGTGAGTGTCAAGCGTGTTGCAAAAATGTGGGATGAGATTGTCAACCAACAGCATTGAGCAGAAATATTGATGAACGAGAAACGCCTCTCCAAACGTATGTCCCACATTCAGCCGTTTCAGGCGATGGAGATACAGAGTCGCGCGCGTGTGCTGGAACTCGCCGGACACGATGTGATTCACATGGAAATTGGTGAGCCCGATTTTGGTACACCTTTGCCGGTGATTGAGGCAGGCAAACGCGCTTTGGACGAACAGCCGATGTGGTACACCCGCGCGTTGGGATTAATGCCGCTACGCGAAGCGATCGCAAAGTTTTATCAAACCAAATACGGCGTCACCATCGATCCGGAACGTGTGATTGTTACTGCAGGCTCAAGTGCGGCACTACTACTCGCGTTTGCCGCACTTTTGAACGACGGCGATGAAGTGCTGATGAGTGACCCAGGGTATCCGTGTAATCGCCACTTTGTACGGAGCATGAATGGAGTGCCGGTTCAGGTGCCAGTGGGCGCGGCGGGTGATTTCCAAATGACCGCCACCGATATCTCGACACGCTGGGGAATACATACGGCTGCAGCGCTGATTGCGTCACCTGCAAACCCGACGGGCACATTGATCGCCGATGAAGAACTTCGAAAAATCCATCAAGCGGTTACGGAGCGGGGTGGCAGTCTGATAGTCGATGAGATTTATCAGGGGCTGACGTATGACAGCGCGCCAAGCACGGCTCTGTCGATACTCGACCATGCCGATAACGTCTTTATCGTAAACAGCTTTTCAAAATACTTTCATATGACTGGCTGGCGGCTCGGTTGGATGGTCGTGCCGAAGGCATATGTGAAGGAGATGGAAACGCTGGCGCAGAACTTGTTCATCTCGCCATCCACCCCCGCGCAGTACGCAGCGATGGCGGCTTTTTTGCCTGAGACCTTGGGGATTCTCGAGGCGCGGCGGTGTGAGCTGAAAAAGCGCCGAGACTTTTTGATCCCAGCGCTTGAAGCAATTAATTTTCAGGTGCCCGCCAAGCCGGGTGGTGCGTTTTATGTTTACGCCGATACCTCAGCGGTAGCCGAAGATAGTTTTCATCTTTCTTCGACGCTATTGGAGAAAGCGCACGTCGCGATGACGCCGGGCCGCGACTTTGGTGTGAATCAGCGCGAGCGCTATATGCGTATCGCGTATACGCAGCCAATTGCCCGATTAGAAGACGCCGTCGACAGGATTCGTCGATCGTTGGTCACAGGAGGCTGATATGAACAGAGTTACCGTTTTCGGCTTGTCGCTTGCGCTGCTTGCGATCTTGAGTGCGTGTAGCGAACCGGCAGCACCCGAGCGGATGATCACCGAAAAAATCACTGTCAACGCTAGTGTTGATGACGTCTGGAAAGCCTGGACCACCAGCGACGGCATCAAGACGTTTTTTGCACCTGACGCCATTGTCGAGGCAAGGGTTGGCGGGCCGTTTGCAATCTACATCGATCCCTTCGCGCCACCCGGCATGAAGGGTGCTGACGATATGGTGTTCTTGGCCGTGCAGGATAAACGCATGTTGTCGTTTACCTGGAATGCACCACCGTCATTGCCGGAGGCGCGTAAACAACGAACGGTAGTCGTGGTGCGTTTTGTTGGGCGTGGCGACACATTGACTGACGTGACAATCAATCACATGGGATGGGGGGAGCCAGCCGCCGATGGTGAGTGGGGTAAGGCATATGACTATTTCGCCAAGTCGTGGCCGAACGTGTTGAAGAATCTCAAGAAGCGATTCGATAGTGGGCCGGTGGATTGGCGGCCTTGGCTAGAGTACTTGCAGGAGCAACGCACCGCGTCGGCCGCATCTACAGCTGACAAGAGAACGGCTGGAACGAAGTTGATCGAGCAAATGGCAGCGGAGAAAAAATAGTGCTCAGCCGATGAGCGGCCACTGATCAATGACTTCATATCGCACACCATTGGCGTCTTGTTCCGTTTGTACCAGCGCAAATTTATCTACATCCCAGCTGCAAGGTGAGATCGGATAAGTTTCAATGGCATCCGTGATTTGCCGCGCTACGGTGATATGCGGCCGAAAGGTGCGGCGATCCACATCAAAGTCAGCAGCGCGCACGCCATCATGAAGCGCTTTTTGCAGATCGAACAACGCCTTTGGGGGCTGATCACTTGCGAGCCACGCTATTCTCGCCGTTGCGAAGCAGCCGGCGGTATCGACAGTGTAGCGAAACGGCGCGGCACGCACGCGACTCGCCACCATCTTCATCTCCAGTAGACGCTTTTGTGGGACGTTGCCGACGAACACCATCGTCAGGTGCAAAGAGACGGGCAAGGTTGGGCGGCCACCAGTGAGGCGGGCAACTTCCAAGCGGCGTGCGGCCAGCGTCAGGCGAACATCGCCTTCGGGGCAGATAGCAAAAAAGAGCCGCATCGAAACTGGGTCCTATAAAGTTGCAGTTGATAAAGACACAATTATCATCCCGTTCAATCCAAGTTGCGTTACGAAATGTTCGGGCGATAACTAAAGACGGTGGACTCGCCCGATGATTTCGACCACCATTCAGCGTATCCGTAACCTGCTTCCTCCGCCCTCTGCCCGCCCCCTGTGCCGAGTTCGCGCACGTCTCCGCAGACCCTGCCGGCGCGTTGTCGTCAGACGATGTGCCGCTTAGCCACAGTCAAACTCGTTGTTTACTGACCGTTTTGAACAAACTGCCTTAGAAAAGCTCGTCGACGTTAACGTTTAGTGTTTGGGAAACGTTGCAGTCTCCTGAGCTCGCTAATGGTAGTGCGCGGCAGGGTGCTCTGAGTCTTCCGGCATTTCCGCGTGCATGGCTTCACCGTCGTGGTCGAAGAACAAGGGCGCGCCGCAATCCTCGCAGTATTCGGGCGGCAGAATGCCTGGAATACGTGTGACTTCGGCGATCTTATGTTCTTGCAAGATGGCTTCGATCTGTTCACGTGGTCCGGGGTTGCTGTCGTCGTCTTCTGTCCCGTAAAGCGGCCACACCATGCCGTGCAATACATCGTTATGGCCATTGCGGGTGATGCTGACACGGTACTCGTCGACCGCCGTTTCGCCGACACCGGCAATGACGGCGCTCAGTTGTCCCGGCGCGGTCTTGAGCGCGGATTCTACGATTGCGACGGCCGAGCTCAGCATATACGGGCGTACACGCAGATCACACTCGCGGCAATTGTGAAAGAAGGCATCCGGCAGGCCTGATTCGAATGCACACCCTGGTACGAGCTTGGCCAAGTTGGGGCGGCATTGTTCAATCCAACGAGTCAGGCACTCCGTGCGACTAATGTGCGAATCCAACTCTTGCCATTGGAACAGTGGTGCGCCGCGCGGTGCCACGGCAACACCAAGAAGGAAGCGCACGTCCGCGGGTAACTCGGCGGTGTCGCCAAGCTTGGCGAAATCCATTTTGGGCGCTTCCCCCTTCACTGCGGCATCGGCGAGTTTTTTTGTCAGTTTGCGTGTTTCCGAAAAGCCACGTGGCAATTGATCGATTGAATAGAGGAAACTATTCAGGCAAAGTTTCACGCCAGCACTAAGCACATGTCCATGCAAGTGGGCTTGGATTGGCGCGAGCACTTTCCCTTCAACGGAACCAGCGGGAATGCGGTATTTGGACCACGCAATCAACGGGATTGAAATGAGCTGAGCTTGGAGCTCGCCCGCCCCGCTTTCGCCAACCAACAGCGTCGACTCGGCTGCCGCCTCGCATGAGGACGCCAAGATTTCGTGCGCCGGGCTGTTCATTTGGTGGGTCTGGTCTAGTGCTGCTTCAATGGCGGCGTCGTTGCCCCGATCCATCAATGTCATGGCCAGCGTTTCAAGATGCGATTGCCAGTATTGATCCTCACTACGGCTGGCTGAGCTAGCCGCCGCAGTTGACATGGTAATCAGGCGTTCCGCGTCTTTGGAGAGCCGCAGAGGGGACTTGCTACGAATTCGCTTCATGGGAGTGATGTCGGGCGCAACTCGAAGTCGCGCGGGATGGGTGACCGATGATTATAGCGGTGGTGCGTGGGTGACGCCTCCTCGAGCGAGCATTGCGCATCCTAGTAGATTGCACAACTATGCTGATCGCGCTTCGCCGCAGCAGAAGAACGCGCGACGCACGATGTAACGCACGCTCATGTTCGGTACTGGATGCCTGATGCAGCGAGTTTAGTGCGTTGTGCGCTTTCAAGCACCGCAACAAGATAGTCGAGGTGCTGCGGGTGTGCCGTGGCAATAAAACTTTGTTTCGAACACGGTGGGCGGGTCGTGAGCTCCCTCCCGACTCGGACAACCGGTCAAGCGGTAAAGACGCAATTTATCTCTTTAGCGGCGTAATTACTATCTATAAAGATGACAATTATTGTAAGTGGCATGATACTATGGAATTTGAGTCATAAGCGGGCGCGGGATGGATACTCCAAGCGAAATGAAGGCATTTGTGCGCGCGGTTGAGTTGGGCGGATTTTCCGCAGCAGCACGTGACCTAGATTTAACGCCGTCAGCGCTGTCAAAACTGACAACGCGGCTGGAGGATCGGTTGGGTGTACGATTGATGAACCGCACTACACGCAAACTTGCGTTAACGGCGGAGGGTGAAGCCTATTTTGCGAGTGCAAAACGGATCCTTACGCAGATCGCGGAAGCAGAAGCGGAGGTCACGCAGTTCGCAGCGCATCCAAAAGGGTTACTGCGTGTGAACGTCGGTGTTGCGTTCGGGCTGCACCAACTTGCGCCTGCTCTGCCGCGCTTTCTGGAGCGATATCCGGAGGTTGAGCTAGACATCACGGTCACCGACCGACTGGTGGATTTGGTCGAGGAAGGTGCTGATGTCGCGATTCGCAATGGTGTGCTGCGTGATTCTTCACTGATTGCAAAAAAAATCTGTGATCTGCATCGGGTGATCTGCGCATCGCCCGCCTATCTGAAGGCGTATGGTGTACCGAACTCACCCGCCCAGCTGCTAGAGCATAACTGTATCTCGATATCGGGTGCGCCTCAGCTTCGCCGCTGGCCATTTGATACCCCAACAGGCATTGAATACGTTGAGGTGGGTGGCAACGTGTCTGCCAACAATGCAGAAACGCTGCTGCAATTGGCGGCCACGGGAGTTGGTATCATCCGACTAACTGATGTCATCGTCGGTGATGGAATCCGTGCGGGCTGGTTGACACCCGTGTTGACCGATGTGCATCACGTGGAACCTGTACCACTGTCTGCCGTGTTTCCGCATGGCAAGCACAAGAGTCCACGGGTGGCGGCGTTCGTGAACTTTCTGGTCGAGCAGTTTGCCGGCACGCCGTGGCGGCAAGAGGCTAGACACGAGGTTTAGCACACAACTAGCGCTGTCGGTATAGTGCGTCGTGTTGAACGTGTTGGGGTTATTCCCTGAGGAGAAAATGGTGGGCATACTGAGAAAGATGCTGATTGGCGTTGTTGCACTGATTGTCCTGCTGGTGGTCATTGCATTCCTATTACCGCGAACATTCAAGGTTGAGCGTGAAATCACGATCTCTGCACCGCCGATTCCGATCTATCAAATGGTGTCGGCACCGACCAACTGGCCCAAGTGGGCAGTTTGGAACAAGCGTGACCCCAACATGAAACTCACCTTTTCCGGGACGGGCGGTGGTGCCGGTGCAAGATGGTCATGGGAGTCGGCGACCGAGGGTAATGGCGCGATGGAGTTCACCGAAGCAGATCCTCCTCGACGCCTCGTCTATAAGCTGAGTTTCCCAGACATGCAGATGGTTTCTTCCGGTGTGATCAAGCTCACTGCGGTCGACGACGAAACGACCAAGGTATCTTGGACCAACGAGGGTGATTTCGGTGCAAACCCGGCGCTGCGTTACCTTGGTTTGTTCATGAACAAAATCGTCGGGCCGGATTTCGAAGCTGGGCTGGCATCGCTCAAGGTCCTTGTTGAAAAACGCGCGGTGGCCGATATCAAAGCAAGAGCCGGCGCAGTGCCGCCACCCATTGATGCCGTAAATGACGCTGCAAAGGCCGCCCCGGCGGCTCCACCCCCGACAGCCGACGCGGCACCAAAGAAGTAAATTCCGGGGTTACACGACGTTCAAGTCGGCATCAGGTGACAATTTCTGATATCAAAGTCGCCTTATTGCGAACTTGTCGAGCATTGATTTATTGACGCGATCAGCGGGCAACAGTGCGCCCTCGCAGCGCGACATGCGCTTGCTATTTCGCTTACCGTACGACTAAATCCGCGCTTAACTGGAAGCCGCATGGCAAACGACTCGACTCGCAAATCCAAGCCCCGTCGAAGCACAGTTAGGGCAGTCTCGCGGGTGAAGCCTGCGAAACACTCGGACATCGCCGCTATCGTGCAATCAGTCGCAGGAATGGGTGGCCAGCGGGCGGCGGCTTTTGCGGCGCGCTACTTTAAGACCGGAGAGGGGGAATATGGCGCGGGCGATAAGTTTCTCGGCGTCAGAATGCCCGCCCTGCGTCAGTTTGCCAGGACGGTGGGCGAAGCCGGGTTGGACGTCGCATTGCCGCTGCTGAAATCCGGTTGGCATGAGGCGCGTGCGCTGGCGCTGTTACTGATGGTTCGAGCGTATGAAAAAGGCGACCCCCGTATTCGCGAGGCTGTTTACCGCACTTATCTGCGACACACAAAGTTCATCAACAACTGGGATCTCGTCGATTTGTCCGCGGCACCCATCGTGGGTGCGTGGTTGGCAGACAAGCCCAAAGAGCGGAAAAGTGTGTTGACAAGGTTGGCTAAATCGAAAGTCCTGTGGGAGCGGCGTATCGCCATACTCGCTACACACCACAGCATAAGAAACGGGGAAGCCACCGAGACTTTTCGGCTTGCACGCTTGCTGCTAAACGATAAGGAAGATTTGATCCATAAAGCGGTCGGTTGGATGCTCAGAGAGGTCGGTCAGCGCATCGGCCAGGACATCGAAGAGAACTTTCTCAAGCAGGTATACCGCGAGATGCCGCGCACCATGTTGAGGTATGCCATCGAGCGCCTTCCTGAGGCCAAGCGGAAGCGGTATTTACTTGGGTTGGCTTAGCCGTTGTTGTGATGCAGTGGGTTGCGTGAAATTAGTCGCTACAATTTGGGTTACGTTGATGTCCGTAATCGCTTACCTAACAATCCTCTAACCCGCCATGAAAACAAAACACTATCTGACCCATATCGACGTTAAGACCATTCTTGCGGCCGCAGAAACTCACGCCGTGGCCAATAAATGGGCCGTGTGTATCAGCGTGGTCGATGATGGCGGACACTTGCTGGGCTTCTTGCGACTCGATGGGTCGGCACCCGCAAGTGTGGAAATTTCACAGGGTAAGGCTTATAGCGCAGCGGTCAGACGCCGGCCAACCAAAGGTGACGAAGAGATGGTGAACAACGGGCGGTTTTCCGCGCTGTCCATGCCGGGCATCACGTTTCTTGAGGGCGGCGTGCCCATCATCACCAATGGCGAGACGATTGGTGCCGTCGGCGTATCGGGGGTGAAGTCCTCCGAAGATGCAGAAGTGGCCGCGGCGGGGATCGCCGCGCTCGGTATCTAGTCGAGCGTACAACGTGGCGCTCAGCTGCC
Source organism: Rhodocyclaceae bacterium (assembly GCA_020247545.1). Classification (GTDB taxonomy): domain Bacteria; phylum Pseudomonadota; class Gammaproteobacteria; order Burkholderiales; family Usitatibacteraceae; genus UKL13-2. Next base: position 80,343 of record JADCIX010000046.1, read on the forward strand.
CGAGTTGCAAGGATTTGATGGCGGCGACGGTGTTTCGTACGCACATCGATACCGCGCTGGAAGTGGACATTTGTTGGGCTTGTCATCTGATTTGGTTTGATAACCTTGAGAGTGTGTCGATGTCGCCGCAATCGGTCATCGATCTGTTCAAGCGCATCCATTCCCATCGGAATGAACACCGTCGATTGGTGTCGTTGACTGGTGAATGTCCGGTCTGTCGGGACAAACTGGTGCAGTCGTTTGATGTCACGCGCGCTGGCCGGTTCCAGTATCACCGCTGCCCCAATGGGCATGGGCGGCTGATCACCTTTGTTCAGTTTCTACGCGAAAAGCAATTCATTCGCACGCTCAACCAAGCCGAGCGGCAATCCTTGTCGGCACGGGTTAAACAGATTCGCTGCTCCAGCTGTGGTGCTGGGGTTGACATTGAGCATGACGCGGCGTGTCGTCATTGCGGCGCGCCGGTGGCGGTGCTGGATGAACAAGCCGTCGCCAAGGCGTTGGAGGCGCTGGAAGCGCGTACGGTACGTCGTACGAGTTCCACTTCGGAAGCGAACCCCCGACCCGCTGACCGACCCGCAGGTACGACGTCAACGCCGTCGTATACCCCCCCTTATTCGGAACCATTGGCGACCACCGAGTTGGTCGATCTCGTACTCACCGGTGTGGCCGCGATTTTATCGGCAACGCTCGATTAAAAGGGAATCTAGATGAACTTGTATTTGGTGACAGGCACAACCAAAGGCTTGGGTGAGGCGTTAGCGGCCGAATTGGGTGCGGACACCAACAACATGGTTGTCGAGATTGCACGGGGTGTTTCGGGCAAAAATGGCCCAAACACCTTTATCCATGCGGATTTTGGCGATGTTGTTTCGACTGAAAACGCGCTCAAAGCATTCGGCACCCTGTTGGAGGGCAAACAATTTGACCGTGCGGTACTCATCAACAACGCTGGAGTGGTCAACCCTGTCGCGCGCTTTGATTTAATCGACGCGCAGTCGCTGCAGAACAACATGGCGGTGAACGTTGTGGCCCCGATGCTCACCACCAAAGCATTCGCCAATCACACCCGCGGAAAAGCCGATTCACGATTGGTGGTGAATATTTCCTCTGGTGCGGCGAAACGCGCGGTACGAGGCTGGGCCGCTTACTGCGCTGCGAAGGCTGGGTTGGAAATGGCCACTCGGGTGATGGCGGAAGAGGTGCGCGAATCGGATCCGACGCTCTCCATCTGTTCGTTGGCACCAGGCGTGGTGGACACACCGATGCAGGCTGTCATTCGGGAGGCGACGTTAGAAAGTTTCCCGGAGCGGGAAAGGTTTCGACAAATGAAAGAAACTGGCGGTCTGCGTGACGCTTTGGCTGTCGCGCGAGATATCATTTCACTCTGCAACACCGAGCGCCTCGCAAACGGTGGCAACTACGACATTCGCGAACTCCTTCATGCCTAAAACTAAATCTGCCTCTGGCGCTAAGGTGCCTAAAGCGCCCAAAGCAAAATCCGCCACTGCTAAGTCGGCCAAGCCTGTTACCAAGCACACCAAGCTGCATTACTGTGACCTCAGCGATTGTCAGGGTATCTGCTGTAGTGACGGTGCGTTTTTGCGACCTGAAGAAGTACGACGGGTGCACAAACTCGTGGAAAAGTATCCTGAACATTTTGCCCATTTGCCCGTCGACTACATCATTGATGAAGAGTGGGCGCATGGCGTCGGCAAAAAGACCAACGTGCGAAAATTTCGTTATCGCAACAAACCCGAGCACTTCAAACATACCAAGTGTGTATTTGCGGAAAGCGATGGCAAGTGTTCATTCCAAACGCTGGCGATCAAACAAGGTGTACACAAGTGGAAGTACAAGCCGATGGGGTGTTGGTTATTCCCGTTGGAGAGTGACGAGAAAGGATTGGTCTCGCCACCGCGCACCCGCAAAGACGACCCAAACAATCTCGGTCCTGAGTACCCCGGCTTCGCCACCTATACCCCTTGCGGAAAACACTCTGAAAAGGGCAAGGTGTGGTGGATTGCGTTGAAAGAAGAAGTGGCAGCTTACAAAAAGGCCTGCCCTTGATGCCGTGACCGGCTGACCGATTCGGCCTGATTTGGCATATGGCGGGTGTACAGTAACAAGACCATGACAGACTCCAACGATCCGCTTACCAACATCCAGCAGGCACTAGAGGCGGCTGAGGGCAAGCTTAAACGCATCGTTGAGGCGTTCGATCACCTCGATTGCGGTGTTTTCTTGTACGGCGCCGACGATCGTCTGGTGTTCTGTAACGCACGGGCGCGCGAAATCTACCAGGGCATTAGCGATTTGCTGGTACCCGGTATGGAATACGAAACCTTGTTGCGTGAGTTCTACCGTCGCGATTTGTATCTGGAACGCGAATACTCGGAAGATGAATGGGTGGCCGAACGAATTCAACGGCATTGTCGTAATGAGCCGAGCGAGTTTGAAGTGAAGATGCGCTCCGGACGTTGGTTTCTGGTTTCTGACCGCAAGACTGCCGACGGCGGCACGATCGGGTTTCGCTTTGATATCACCTCACGCAAAGAGACAGAGTTCGCCCTCGCGGAGAGCGAACAGCGGCTACGAAGCCTGCTTAACATGTCGGCGGACTGGTATTGGGAGCAGGATGCCAGCTACCGCTTCACGCATATCTCAAGCGGTATGATGCGCGCGACGGGAATCGCAGCCGAGCAACGGTATGGCAAAGCTCGATGGGAGATACCCTACCTGGGCATTACCGCCGAACAGATGGAGGCGCATCGCCTGCATGTAGAAGCGCGCCAGCCTTTCCGAGAGTTTGAGTATGCCTATGTCCCCCCCGGCGGGGATATTACTTGGGTCTGCGTGTCAGGTGAGCCGATTTTCGATGCGGGCGGTACGTTCATCGGCTACCGCGGTGTCGGCACAAACATCACCGAGAAGAAACGTATCGAGTCTCAGGTTCGAGCGTTGGCCGAGATCGACTGTTTGACTGGTTTGCCCAACCGCATGCTGCTTGGCGCGCGGTTTGAGTTCGCGGTCCGGCAGGCAAGCCGAAACAACGAGGGTCTTGCATTGTTATTCGTCGATCTTGATCGATTCAAAGTGATCAATGACACATTAGGGCATCAAGTCGGCGACCGCATCCTTGTCGAGTCTGCGACGCGCCTGTTGGGGGCGACTCGCTCAACTGACACCGTGGCGAGACTGGGCGGTGATGAATTCGTCATCTTGCTGCCGGGTGCGACGGCAGAAAATGATATTGCCAATCTGGCGGACACACTGGTGCACGCAATGTCACAGCCACACGATATCGATGGTCATGAGCTGACAATTACGTCGTCGATTGGTATTGCCCTCTGGCCGACGGATGGGGGCGACCTGACGGCACTGCTTAAACATGCCGACGTCGCCATGTTACATGCCAAGTCAATCGGACGTAATCAGTACAGCTTCTTCCGGCAAGAAATGAATGAGAGGGTCAACGAGCATCTGTGCATCGAGACGGCTTTGCGACGCGCAATTGATCGGAACGAACTGTCGCTCGTGTATCAGCCGATTTTTTCGATTCCCGACAAACAGGTCATCGGCGCGGAAGCGCTGCTGCGCTGGCACACTGAGGCTTTGGGGGAGATATCGCCGACGCGTTTTATTGCCATCGCCGAGGACAGCGGCCTTATCATGCCAATTGGCGAGTGGGTGATAAAGGAAGCGTGTGCGCAGCTGGCGCGATGGCGGGCGCATGGTCTCGCGAATTTCCCGATTACCGTCAATGTCTCCGGTGTCCAGTGGAAGACGCCGCGCCTTCTCGATTGCTTGCAAGCCGCATTGGTCGCCAATGATTTGACACCTGCGGATATTGAACTTGAGTTGACAGAGACCGCCCTAGTGGGTGGCAGGGACGGTGCGCAAAATCTCCTCGAGCGTGTCGGTGAGGCGGGGTTCAGATTGGTTATTGATGATTTTGGTACCGGATACTCAAACCTCACGCGTCTAAAGCCATTCTTCGTTACCAAGCTCAAGATCGATCAATCGTTTATTCGAGACAGCACGACCGATATAGACGATGCCGCGATAGTGCGGGGTATCATCGGCCTGGCTAGGAGTCTGGGATTGCGTGTGGTGGCAGAAGGCGTCGAGTACCCGGCGCAACTTGATTTCTTGCTTTCCGCCGGCTGTCGCGAGGCGCAGGGATTCTTGCTCGCAAAACCGCTGTCGGCTGCGGCATTTAAAGAGCGCTACTAGGAACATGACAACATGGCTATCTACAAACTTCAAGTACAGGATGATGACGCCAGCCCAGAGGTATGGCGGGATGTGAAGGCGGATGACGGCTTGCTGTATACCTTTGCCAGAGAATCCGATGCGCGTGAAAAGCTCGCCATCCTTTTCCCGGTGTTGGTCAAACTGGAACAATTTCATGCAGATCGCAAACGTACACGCGTGGTCATCATGAACCCCTACGCAGATGTTGATGAGGAGAAAGAACAGTGACTATGGAGTACAGAAGAGTTGGTCGCGCCGGTGTAAGGGTGTCATTGCTATCGTTGGGGTCATGGGTGACCTACGGCAATCAGGTCGATGAAAAAGCTTCCGTGGAACTGATGGCAGCTGCGCGCGACCACGGCGTTAATTTTTTTGATAACGCCGAAGTATATGCGGCGGGGAAATCCGAAGAGCTGATGGGAGTCTCACTCAAGAAATTGAGCTGGGATCGTCTTACTTACATGGTCTCCACAAAGTTTTTTTGGGGTCTGCCCGCAAAGTTTGGTGAAGGCATCAATGAACGCAACACGTTAAATCGCAAGTATTTGCTCAACGCCATTGATCAGTCACTAAAAAGACTACAGCTTGATTATGTCGATATCGTCTATTGTCATCGCGCCGACCCGAACACACCATTGGAAGAAACGGTGTTTGCGATGCACGATATAGTCGCTAGCGGAAAGGCGGTTTACTGGGGAACCTCGGAGTGGAGTGCGGCCGACATCATGGGCGCGTGGCAGATCGCGGAAAAACACCATCTGCACAAGCCAATTGTGGAGCAGCCCGAATACAACCTCTTTCATCGTAATAAGGTCGAGAAAGAGTTCGCGCGGCTCTACGGCGAAATCGGCACTGGCCTCACCACCTGGAGTCCACTCGCCTCCGGCCTGCTAACCGGCAAGTACGCCAACGGCATTCCAGCTGATTCACGCGGCAGTTTGAAAGTAATGGCGTGGATGCAAGATCACCTGACCGATGAAACGCGCAACGAGGCTGTTGCCAAGCTTGGCAAAATTGCAGCGGACTTAGGCTGTACTACTGCGCAACTGGCGATTGCCTGGTGCGCAAAGAACCCATATGTGTCGACAGTGATCACCGGTGCTTCGCGTGTTTCTCAGTTGCGCGAAAACATGAAAGCGCTCGAGGTGTTGCCAAAGTTGACCCCAGAAGTGATGATAGCGATTGCGCAGATCACTGAAGGGCTGGCCGACTAATCTATGCAGAGCATAAAAATCTCGGTCGGTAATCTGCGCTCTATCAGCTACGACGCTGCGAAACGTGTGCTGGTGGTGGAGCAATCGAGCGGCACCTTTGAGTACGCAAACGTCTCACCGGAAGTGTGGCGGCGCTTTTCAACCTCATCTTCGCTATTGAGCTTCTTCAAAGATACGATTGAAGAGGACTACCAAAAGCGGCGAATCAAATAACGAAACCCTAGCAAGGGCGGGCGCTCCCAAGGCAAAATGCCGGAAACCGCCCGCCGGTCGGATAGTTTTGGTCTTCCGCGATTCGCGGCTTAGGCAATCGCGCGATACGCCGGTAGAGTCAAGAATTCTTCGTACTCGTCATTCATGATGAGCGCTTCAAACATGGCAGCCCCCTGCACATATTTACCCGCCGCAAAGGCGGCCTCGCCAACGATGCTAGGTGTCTTGGTCAGTTCATCGGCGATGAGCGTTTTCACCATCTCTTTGGTGACCTTACGGCCATCGCCGAGCACACCTTTAGGAGAGCGTATCCACTGCCAAACTTGTGAGCGCGAAATTTCGGCGGTGGCGGCGTCTTCCATCAGGTTGAAGATCGGCACACAGCCATTCCCACCCAACCACGAGCCGACATACTGAATGCCAACCTGAATGTTGTTGCGAACACCGGCTTCGGTGATCGGTGCCTCAGGGCGGAAATCGAGTAGATCGCTCGCACCATAGTTAACATCATCGCGTTGACGATGAATTTGGTTGGGTGTTTTCATATGTTCGTCAAACACGGCTTTTGCGATGCCGACCAAGCCTGGATGGGCCACCCATGTGCCGTCACACCCGTCGGTGACTTCACGAAGTTTGTCGAGGCGCACTTTTTCCATCGCAGCCGCGTTGGCAAACTCGTCGTTTTTAATGGGTATCTGAGCGGCCATCCCGCCCATCGCAAATGTACCGCGTTTGTGGCACACCTTCACCAGCGACAGTGCGTAAGCACGCAAGAATGGGGCGAGCATCGTCACTTGGCTGCGGTCAGCCAAACAGAACTCTTTGTTCAGACGGAATTTCTTGATGGCCGAAAAGATGTAATCCCAGCGACCGATGTTGAGACCAGCCGAATGATCACGCAGCTCGTACAAAATTTCATCCATCTCAAAGGCGGCAACAATGGTTTCAATGAGTACGGTGCCTTTGATTGAGCCTTGCGGAATCCCGAGATCAGTTTGTGCGGCGACAAAAATATCGTTCCACAATCGTGCTTCCAAGTGTGACTCCATCTTTGGAAGGTAAAGATAGACGCCGCTGCCACGCGCTAGCAGAGTCTTGGCGTTGTGAAAAAAGTACATCGCAAAGTCAAATATGCCGCCTGAGACGACCGCACCGTCGAGCGTGATGTGTTTCTCATCGAGGTGCCAGCCCCGTGGACGCGGGAACAATACGGCGGGGTTGTCGCTCAGCTTATAAGACTTCTCGCCCTGTTGGAAGGCGATGGTGCGTAAGTTTGCGTCACGTAGATTGATCTGACCCCCAATCATGTTTTCCCAGCTGGGGCAATTGGCGTCCTCGAAATCCGCCATGAACGTATTGGCACCGGAGTTCAATGCGTTAATGACCATCTTTCGATCGGTCGGGCCGGTGATCTCGACGCGACGATCTTGGATGTCCGCCGGACACGCGGTAACTTGCCAATTGCCCTCTCGAATGTGTTTGGTATCCGGCAAAAAATCTGGCAACACACCCGCATCAAACTGCTGTTGGCGTAGCGCTCGCGCCGCCAGCAACTGTTGACGCCGCGGCTCAAAAGTGCGCGCGAGTTTCACAAAAAAATTCAGCGCCTCGGGAGTCAGAATAGACTCATAGTCTTGGGTAATCGGGGCGCTAATGGTGAGTCCGGCAGGCAGGTTGTAAGAGGTGTCCATGGTGGATCCTTGTGGCGCGGATTGGTGGGTGAGCCTTGCGGCAGTGATGGCAGCCATTTCCAATTTCAATAGTTGTGGCTGGATATTGAGCAAGAAGAGTAAAAGTGTATTACGATACCAATAATTACGGAATAAGTAATAAAACATAAGCATTTAATACTTTGCTAGCGAAAGCGTGCCGACGCGAGCATAAACCTGACCTTCCAAGAGCCGACGAGCATGGACCGATTTAAGGCATTGCAAACATTTCTGGATGTTGCCAAGACGGAAAGTCTTTCGGCCGTTGCCCGCGAGGAAGGTGTTACCCCGGCGATGGTCGGGCGGCGCGTTGATCAGTTGGAAGCAAGAATTGGCGTAAAACTTTTTAAGCGCTCGACACGCAAGATTACGCTCACCCCTGAGGGATCTGCCTTTTATGAGAGCGTGCGAGATTTCATCAATGATCTGAATGCCGCAGAGGAAGCGATTGCAGTCGGCGCAAAAAACGCTACCGGTAGATTAATTGTCTCTGCGCCAACCGCATTTGGCCGGAAACATATTGCGCCGCACGTCCCGGCGTTTCTTGCCGAGAATCCAAATCTGACTGTCACCTTGCATCTGTCTGAACGCCTCGTTGATCTAAAGAACGAGCGCGTCGACTTGGCAATTCGAATTGCAGATCTCAAGAACGCGGATTTTATTGCTGTTAAGTTGGCACGCAATCATCGCGTGGTGGTTGGGTCACCCGGCTACATCAAACGCGCCGGCAAACCACAAACGCTTTCTGACTTGGAGCGCCATAACTGCTTGGTCACTTCCTCCGAAGACGGACTTGCCGACATCTGGCATTTTCAGAACAACGGAGAGTCGCAGCGGATTAAAGTGGCAGGCAACTTGCACTGCAATGATGGTGGTGTGTTGACCAAGTGGGCTTTGGCGGGCCAAGGACTGGCTTGGCGTAGTGCTTGGGAAGTCTCAGATGAAATTGCGCACGGTCGGCTGATTGAGGTGTTGCCGAAATTCTCGGCACCGGGCAATGACATCTACGCAGTCTACCCAGATCGCAAGTTCCTGCCAGCAAAGGTGAGACTTTTTATCGAATTTCTCAAGCGGACATTTGGCAACCCGCCATATTGGGAGTCAAAACGCTAGCCCAAACATCGCGGATTGCCGAAGACGCGGGTTGCTTACTGTTGAGATAATCTCGGCGTACGCTCGTCAGTTCTCGGCTGAGCTGCCCTCGTGTCGGTATGCGGCGCTCTGCCATCACCCGTAAGATTGCGCGCTGAGGGCTTGTCTTCGCGCGGCTCCCTAGGCTTGCCGATGGTGGTGACGGGGGGCTGAATTTGCGTTGGAGCACCACGATTTACTTCTGGGCGCGGAGGGGGCACGTAGGATCCCTCTCCCCTCGCCGCTCTTGGTTCGACCCCTCGGGATTCGCCGCGCGTTTCTCGCTCTCCGCGCTCAAAGCGATCCATGCCATCGGTCCGTTCAACCCTTTCGCGGCGATTCATTTCACGTTGCATCGGCTGACCGTCGACGCGAGGCGACTCGATCCGTTCGCCACGCCAATTCGGCGTGGTGCCTTGTGATGGAATCGTGGTGACCGAGTACCCATGGTTTGAGAGTATGGGTGGGGGCGGCTCAGCAACAGGGGCGTTGGGTGACGGATATGTCGGGGTGGAAGACGCCAGAGGCCTTGGATTGGGCTTTGGACGCGCGATAGGCATCACCGGCTCACCCGTATTGGAGGGGTTCGGCGTGATGTTTAGCGAACCTGGCGCGGCGGGAACCATGGGCACAACTGGAGTGCCGGGCACCGGGATTGAAGTCGGCTGGACGGGTTGTTGCGTCGTTTGCGCACCCACCTGCGACCGAGGGGTTTCACCATAGACCCACGCCGGACGACGTACGCTAGGCGCTTCGCCGGCGACTGCGGTTGGTCGCGGTAAGGCACCTGTTGCCGTTTGTGTCGGGGCCGAGGGGGGGGCGGTCGGAACCCACGTCTGCGTATTGCCTTGCGCTACGTCCATCGGATCACGAGCGGGCTTTACCATGCGCCCGTTTGGACCGCCGCTGATCGTCGCTGAACGCCACACCGGTTCACCGCGCACCACCACGTTTTGGTTCACTAGGGTGCCTCCCGAACCTTGATTTAGGTATTGGGTTGGTGCGGTGACGATGGTGTTGTTGGTGATGTAGTTAATGTTTCGGATGTAGGTTGTGCTGGTGGTGTAGGTGGGGATGAAGTGCTCACGCGGCGCGAGGGGAAACCAGCCGATTGGCGCTCCGACACTAATGGAGACACTAGTGTTGCCATTGCCGTACCAGCCGACAAGCGCAGGCGCATAAACCGGGCGGTGGTGAAATCGGCCTGGCGCCCAATACCAACGAGCCCGAATCTGCACCCAGCGTCCATAGTGAAAGGGGGCAAAGCCCCACGGTGCTTCGTCGATCCAGGTCCATCCCCATGGGCGCACATAGGACCACGCACCATAGCGGTAAGGCACCCATCCCGAAGCAACAACGCGCGGCGTCCACAGTCGGCCATACTCTGGCTCGTCAATCCAATCGCCGTGTGAATCAAGTTCCTCGTAACCGGTCATGTATGGCGAGATGATGCGTTCGGATGCGTAACGTTGATGGGCCTCATCCCAACGCAGATCGCGACTCTCTGCCCATCGGTCAAACGCGAACTCGCTTGCAGGGTCAAACGAAAAGGTCGTCGCGCCGCCGGAGATGCTCAAACGTAACGATTTACCGGTTTCGACCTTGAGTCGCGCGCTGCCATTGTCGAAGCTCGCCTGACCAGCATAGACAGAGATGCGTGTCTCGTTGCGGTCTTGAGTTGACTCCAGACGATAGCGACCGCTTTGCTCAAGTGTCCACGTGCCACTGTCTGTCTCGATGCGGAATTGATCGCGGTAGGTGTCATCTGTGCCGGGTCGGTGGGCGTAAGCTCGCACACGAATGTTGATGTTGCCACGCTGCAAGTACAGACTGGTGTGGACGTCATCGATTGCGATGAAATCGAGAATAGTGTCCGCATCTAACCTGACTGCCGAGGCTCCCAGACGCACCTCAGCGCGACTTGTTCCATTCGTCCACAGGGAGTTCTTGCTCGTGACCGGAAAATTCATGCGCGCTTTTCGCCAGCCTTCCTCACGGTCGGCAAAGAAGGAAACGTCACCGTCGATGAAGCCGATTCGTCCAACTCTCGAGGGGGGCGGGGTGGAGTCAGCGCTTATCGCAAATGACGACATCGCCAGTATTAGTGTGGCCAACGTTAGTCCCGCCGATGCGACGACTCTGCGGGCGGTTGCCAGAGTAGATGTTAAAAGAGATGTTGCGGTGCGGAAACGCATTTCGACTCCGGCGAATTTGTCTCTCCGGGCGTTCCAAAGAGACGTGGTTGGCAGGCAAACAATGTTAATTAACGTAAAACGCCATGGCGCCGCGCACCGTTGACACCACCCATGCCACTCAGCGACCAACACGCGTTCCGAAAATTGGGGATAAATCGGCTATGAAGAACGCCTATTTCATGCGAACATATCCACAGGGTTCATAAAGCGCTACGAAGACTAGCCTAGCGCCTGCCGCAATCGGGCCACAGCGATTCGCTGATGTGTCACCCCGCGTTGGCGGATGCTGTAGCACTGGCATTTGGAAGAGTATGGACAAACAGACAGTCTTTACGAAAACAGCTAAAGGCCTCGCTCAGGTCAATCAGAAGCCCCAGTCGTTGTCACGCCAACTGACGAACGTCCTCCGGGCAATTGACGGTCGGACATCTATCAGTCTGTTGTCGGATAGGGTTGGCCTTGAAGTTCCGGCGCTTGAAAAGTGTTTGATACAGTTAGGGAAGGACGGGCTTATCAAGGTCTTCGAGACCAGAGTCGAACAACCGTTACCTCCATTTGAGGACGACGACTTAGACTTTACTGTGCCGGGAAGGATGGCACCATATTTGTTGGAGCCGGCAGTCACGTTCGGCCCCTCGAAGTACCGTTCGCCTGCGCAAAACGAGCAGGTAGCGCGTGCTGACAAACCGATGCCGCCAAGGCAAAACGAGGCTGCAGTGGTTGGCATCGAGTCTATTGCGCAAAGGAAGCAAGCGGCAGACGCTCGGATTGCGGTCGAAGCCATGACGGCTGCAAGTACATCTGCGCATAAGGTGTTGCCCGAAGCGCGGGCTCGTTCAGAACGGGAAGCGCAGCTACGTGCCCGATTGGAAGTTGAGTCTAGGTTGGCGGAGGAGACGCGTAATCGTGCCGAGATCGCTGCTCCAGCGCAGCACCCGTCCAATGGGCCACGAGCCGAGCAGGCTGCCGCACATAAAGCACTCTCTGAGAACCGTGCAAAAGCAGAGGCTGAGGCAATAACGCTGGCTGTTGCCAAAGTAACGATTGAGAGCCAACAAAAAGCGCTTTCCGAGATGCGCACCCTTGTCAAGACAGCCTCGAAACGCCAGGAAGAAGAGCTCGCTTTCGAACAGAGTACCTTGCGCACCCAACTGAAAGCAGAGATTGAAGCCAAGGTGCAAAAATTTGAGGCGATAGCAAAAGCGCGCGCCGAGATTGACGCCAAACTCTTGCTCGCGGATCAAGAGGAGCGGCTACGTGCAGAAATGCAAGCGCGTCTGGCTGAAATTGAAGCCGAAAAAGTACGGGTCGAGATTGAAGCGCGCGAGATGGCGGAAGCCAATGCCGCCGCCGCTGCTGCGGCAGCGGAGTATGCGGCGCGACTCAAGGCTGAGGAAGAGGCAAGGCGACGGGCCGCGGAAGAAGCTGAAGCTCGCCGGGAGCGAGATGCTGCTGAGCGTCAACGCTTGGAAATTGCAGTTGAAAAAGTCCAGATCGAGATTGAGGCGCGCAAGAAGGCGGAAGCCAAAGCCGCTGCTGCCGCTGCCGCAGCAGCGGGGTTCGCGGCGCGACTCAAGGCTGAGGAAGAGGCAAGGCGACTGGCCGAGATCGCCGCATCGGCCCAGCGCCTGACAGATGTGCAGCAAGCCGAGCGGGCTGCCGCACAGAAAGCGCTGGTTGACGCCCGTGCAAGAGCGGAGGCTGAGGCAAAAGCGTTCACCGCTGCCAGAGAAAAGATAGAAACCGAGAAAAAAGCACTTTCCGAAGCGCGCACCCAACTGAAGGAAGAGATTGAAGCCAAAGTGCGTGCCGAGCTGGAGGAACTGATCAAGTCCGACAATGAGACAGGTGATAAGGCAGAGGTGGCAGCGGCGATCCGAGCGGAAGCGCGTGAAGAGGCACGTCGTCAACTTGAAGAAGAACTCGGTGTTGAGCAGAGTTCATTAGCAAAAATAGAAGCCACAGCGAAAGAGCGCGCCGAGATTGACGCCAAACTCATGCTCGCGGAGCAAGAGGAGCGGCTACGTGCAGAAATGCAAGCGCGTCTGGCTGAAATTGAAGCCGAAAAAGTACGCGTCGAGATTGAAGCGCGCAAGATGGCGGAAGCCAACGCCGCCGCCGCCGCTGCCGCAGCAGCGGAGTTTGCAGCGCGACTCAAGGATGAGGAAGAGGCAAGGCGACTGGCCGAGGTCGAAGCTGAGGCTCGCCGGGAATGGGATGCTGTTGAACGGCAACGGTTAGAAGCAATTGCGCGGGATGAAGCGGCTGCGAGAGCGACGGCTGTTGCGGACGCAAAAGCTGCGGCGGATGCAATGGCGGCGATGGCCGAGCGGCTGAAGGCCGCTGAGTCGGAGACGCGCGCCGAAGTCGAAGCCGCTGTCGCGGAACGGCGTAAAGCCGAGATGCGACGCACGTTTCGCTTGGAGGCGCGTCTGCGTGATGAAGCGGAAAAACGGCAGCGCGCCGAAGCAGAGCTGCGAGCTAAGCTCGACGCCGAAGCCACGCTCGTCGAGCAACGGATTGCAGAAGAGCGTGAAGCGCGCGAACTTGCTGAAGCCAAAACATACGCAGACAAACGTGCAGAAGAGGTACATCGACGGGCGCAGGTCGCGCGCCTGAAGGAACTCAACGAGCAGGCGAAGCGCAGCGCGAATCAGCTGGCAGAAGTGGTCGATGGAAAACGTAAGCGGCCAAAGGCTAAGAAAGAGATGCCAGTTGGAACCGTAATCACGTTGGGTATTGCTGCGATGATCGTACTCGCATTGGCATTGGTGCAGGTGGTGCCACTTGGGGTAGTCAATACCAAGTTGGAAAAGGCGCTAACAGCCTGGGCGCATGATGACGTGTCATCGGCAAACATGCGCGTTGGTTTGTTCCCCAAGCCGCACGTAAAGTTGGACCAGATCATGATCGGCAAAGCGTTTGACGCGAAGGCGGCGAGCGGCAAGCTGTACATGGATATTGGCTCCATTTTTGGCGACAAGATTGTCATCGACTCGCTGGAATTGAGCGACGTAACGATCACAGCCGAAGCATTGCCCCGTGCGCTGAAGTGGGCGGACGCCGAGGGTCGCGGTAGCCAAATTGAGATCGACAAAATTGTGTTGAGAGGGCTAAATCTAGACATTAAGGGGCTCAACTTGGAGCCCTTTGACGCTGAACTCGAGTTCGACCAGAAGGGCAAGATTTCGCGCGCCAGCGCGCGGACACGTGATGGCAAGTGGTCGCTGGAAACCTCTGTCGATTTGAACAGTCGACCGCCTGAAGGTGGGATACAACCTTGGGTGGTAGATTTTGCAGCGCGTAATTGGACGCCGCCGCTGGGGCCCGGGATTCCATTTGCTTCAATTTCGGGGAAAGGAAGCTGGTCCGGTCAAGAGATTTTTTTTCCGGAAATGGAAGCGAAATTACTCGACGGCGCAGCCACGGGAAATTTGCGGATCACGCTACCCTCGGCACCCACCGCCAAAGGCCTGTTGCTCGCGCAGTCAGAGTTCAAGGTTGCGCGGGTGAAAGTGGACCAACTCGTCGGGGCGTTCACTCGCGACATTGCGCTTTCGGGCCGGATGGAAGGCAGCTTCGTGGCGACGGCGTCGGCGGGTTCCATCGGAACACTGCTGAATTCGCCGGTGTTAGTCGGCGCACTTCAGGTAGGCGAAGGCTCGATGTCAAACGTCGACTTGGTCCAGGCGATGCGAAATCCCGGTAGCGTGGGCGGTCAAACGAAGTATGCCGAGTTAACGACGAAGGTGCGTGTGGCCGACAACGTCATTCGCTTTGAATCACTGAAACTTTCCGGCGGGGTGTTGCTTGCGGGGGGAAGTGTCACCGTCGGCCAAGGCGCGCTTAGCGGCAAGATAATCGCCGAAATCCGCTCGAATGTGGCGCAAGATCGCGCCGTATTTAGCCTAGGCGGCAACGTTGCGCGGCCCATCTTGAAACGCGGCGGCTGGTGATTGATTGGCGGCGCGTTACCGCCATCTTGGAAATGGTGCTTTCGCCCATACAATATGTGGGTGAATATGTCGAGCTCTTCAAGGTCCTCGCCTTCCGCCGCCCCTCGCGGCACCAACCAACCCACCGCAGCCGCCGTGACGCCGACCTCAGCGCCGGTGCCCAGTCGCGGCCTAAAAAAGCTTTTCTCGTTGCTAGGATTTTTGCTGCCGTATAAATGGCGGCTCGTATGGGCGTTGGTTGCTTTGGGGGTGGCCGCATCGACGGTGTTGTTGATTGGCCAGGGCCTCAAACACGTCATCGACGAAGGCTTCTCTGCGCAGAACGCAGCTACGCTGGATTCAACGTTGTTTGCTTTGTGTGGAATGCTGCTGGTGCTGGGCGCATCGACGTACCTTCGTTACTACTTGATGACGTGGATCGGCCAGCGATTCGTGGCGGACGTTCGGCGCGCGGTGTTTGATCATTTGTTGGTGTTGTCGCCGGGTTTTTATGAACGCACGCGGACCGGCGAGGTCATCTCGCGCTTAACCAACGACACTGCGGCAATCGAGAATGTTGTCGGTGGCGTGTTTTCGTTTGCGTTGAGAAATTTGGTCCTGCTGATCGGCGGGCTGGTGATGATGTTTGTAACCAGTGTGAAGCTGTCAGTTTTGGTTGTGTGTGTCATTCCGTTGGTGATGGCACCGATTGTGCTGCTCGGAAGACGCGTACGAAAACTCTCGCGGGAAGCGACCGACCGTGTTGCCGATGCAAGTGCGTATGTCGACGAGACGTTGCACGAGGTGCGGACGGTGCAGGCCTACGTCCATGAAGCGGTTGACCGCGCGTCGTTCACCAAATATGCCGAAGCAATTTTTCATGTCGGCGAGAGAAAAGCGCGCATCCAGGGTGCCCTAATCGCCGCAGTGATCGTTCTGGCGTTTGGTGCCATCGGCGGGATATTGTGGGTGGGCGGTCGCGATGTCATCCAGGGCCTGCTCTCACCCGGCGCGTTATCTGCATTTGTGTTCTACGCGATTATTGTCGCCAATGCCAGCGCGGCGGTATCGGAAATGTACGGTGAGTTGATGCGCGCGGCAGGTTCCTCAGAGCGTTTGAGCGAGTTACTTGAGACTAAGCCGGAGGTCGCCGAACCCATCCGACCAGTGCGCATTGCTGACCTTGTAGACGTTAAAACCGCTGCGGTACAGACAACAACGAAGGTGCGACCTAACAGTGGCCACATCCTTCTGGATGACGTGACATTCCATTATCCTTCGCGCCCGGACACCCCTGCGCTTGCGCACTTTACTTTTGAAATCGCCCCTGGTGAAGTCGTGGCGCTTGTGGGCCCAAGCGGCGCGGGAAAAACTACCGTGTTTCAGATGTTGCTGCGCTTCTACGATCCGCAATCTGGCTCGGTCAAGTTAAACGGCGTCGACATCCGTCAGGCGGCAATCGAGGATGTTCGCAGGCACATCGCATTGGTTAGCCAGGATCCGGTTATCTTCGCGGCAAGTGTTGCAGACAACGTGCGTTACGGAAATCTGGATGCAAGTGATACCGAAGTCAGGGCCGCCTGCGACGCCGCCTATGCCACGGAATTTATCGAGACCCTACCGAACGGTTTTGATACCTATCTCGGTGAGCGAGGGGTTCGATTATCGGGTGGGCAACGACAACGTGTCGCTATCGCACGCGCGTTCCTCGCGGATCGCAGTGTATTGTTGCTGGATGAAGCAACCTCTGCGTTGGATGCAGAGTCCGAGCGTATGGTGCAGCTGGCAATGGATAAGCTGATGCAGGGCCGCACCACACTGATCATTGCACACCGTCTGGCGACGGTGAAGTCCGCCGACCGTCTGATCGTGATGGACCAGGGCCGCATTGTCAGTATCGGCACACACAACGAACTAGTGGCCGAAGCGGGACTGTATGCGCGCCTCGCGTCGTTACAGTTTGCGACGTAGACTAATCTCAAACACGCCATTCGGCCGACGTTTCCAGGCAGTTTCGTCGTAAGAAGCCCGCCGATAGGCGACTTTTGTGAGAAAAAACCGAAGGAATTTTTTCGTATCCATCTCGAACAGTCGTGTGGTCCGCCGGAGAGCTTGCGACAAAACCCGTAAAATCTGCGGTGACCACCGCGTTTGTGGCACCCGCTTGAATTGTCTCTACGCCGAGCAGAATCGATCCCATGCCAGACGATACCGTCAATGACCCGCCAAAAGTAGTGTCCGCGCCGATCGTCTACCGCCATGAGTGGAATAGTCATCTGCTATCCATTCGTATTGCGCGTGATCCCGGTTACCGATTTACGCCGGGGCAGTTCGCACGCATTGGCCTCGCCGATGGTAATGGCGAAACAACATGGCGAGCGTACTCGATCGTATCCGCCCCCCACGAGCCCTTTCTTGAGTTTTTCTTGGTGGTGCTTCCCGGCGGAAAATTTTCCGCCCGCGTTGCAAAACTTGCGATCGGTGAAGAAATTCTGTTGGAGAAACCCGCCCAAGGATTTCTGACACTAGACAGATTCCGCGACGGTGCAGATCTATGGCTGATCGGTACCGGCACCGGTTTGGCACCATATATTTCGATGTTGCGTGAACCAACTACATGGAAGAGATTTCAGAATATGGTCATTGCGCTGTCGGTGCGCGAAGCGCGAGATCTTGCCTACGTCGATGAGATTGAGACACTTGCTGCGAGCCGCACCGCAGGCGAAGCGAAACTACATTTTGTGAAGTCGCTCACTCGTGACCAAGCGGCGACGCCGGCGTCGAACATTCTGCATGGCCGCCTGACGACCTTGACGGAATCTGGCGAGTTGGAGGCAAACGCGGAGCTTGCCTTTGATCTAGACCGCTCACGCTTCATGTTGTGCGGCAATCCAGAGATGGTCGAGGCGATGCGAGCCATCCTTAAAGCGCGCGGGTTCGCCATGAATCGACGGCTCACCCCAGGCCACATCATTGTGGAAAATTATTGGTAATACCTCGCTGGCAGATGACATCAAGGCTTTATTAGCTTTTCGCCAGCGGTTTTGTCTTGGGTCGTGGTACCTTTCCACTTCGCTCTGTTTCTGACCAAATCCCACGTGAAAACTGAATCTATGCGAATTTTTCTGCGCAGCACAATCACGTTTGCGGAAAAGATGACTATCCGGCTGGTCTACATATCGCTGATGATGGCATCCTCGGTGTTGCCAGCATCACTTGCCGCCGCCAGCGAACCACCAGCGCGGCTTGTGCCGCCGGTACGAACTGTGACCGAAACCCACTTTGGTGTTGAGGTGGCCGACCCATATCGTTACATGGAGGACGTGGCTAACCCGGAAGTCATTCACTTCATGCGTGGCGAAAGTGCGTACGCTCGAAGCATCATAGATGCAATTCCGGGCCGTGCGCAATTGGAAAGCCGCATCAATGAACTCTCTCAAGCCAACACGACCGTATTTGGAGTGCAGCTTACCGGGCCGGACAAAGCGCCTCGTATTTTTTACTACCGCCTCGCCGCAGGCATGAACGCTCGAACACTGTACGTGCGCGATGGCCTGCGTGGTGCGGAGCGGCTTGTGTTTGATCCCACCGGCCTTACCAAAGACAGCCGGCGATACGCAATTGACTACTTCCGTGCATCCCCAGACGGTCGATATGTTGTTGTTGCAGTGGCAGCCGGTGGCTCCGAAGAGACCACCATTCGCATTGTTGAAGTGACCTCGACAGGCACCAAGGATATTGGCGTCGAAATCGACCGCATCGGATTTGCCGACAAAACATCGTGGGCTGCAGACGGGCGCAGTTTCTTTTACAACCGCTTGCCACCGCAAAAACCGGGTGAAGCACGCAATCGTTATCTAAACAGTCGCGCGTTTCGTCATGTTATCGGTCGTCCGGTCGGACGTGACGAGATGCTGTTTGGCAATGAGCAGGACGTACGCGGCGCTGGCTTGAAGCTGGCAGATATTGATATTCCGAGTGTGCAACTGTCACCCGATGGCAAGATGCTGGTCGGGCGCGTGGAGCATGGTGACGCGAGAGAAATCAGCATCTTTACCGCGAGTGCGGCGCAGGTCGGTAGCGAAGTCGCGTGGCGTCGCATCATCCAGCCTGCGGACGGAGTCACCGCCTTTGCGCTACACAACCAGGCAATTTACCTGCTGACAAAAAAGAATGCACCGCGCTTCAAAATTGTTCGCATGGGCATCAACGGCGCAAATTATGCAAACGCGACAACCATCGTTCCACAGGGTGATACGGTGGTCGCACAAATTGAAGTGGCGCAGGACGCTCTCTACATCCGCGAACTGTTTGGTGGGGTTGATCGGTTACAGCGGCTAAATTTCTCAAACAGCGTTTTTTCGGGCGGCAAGCTTGAGTATGTGCGTCTGCCGTTTGATGTGTCTATCCGCCAGTTGATCACCAGTCCTTCGCGACCTGGTGCGCTGCTGCGGCTCGAAAGCTGGACGGAGCCGCCCAAATATGTGACCGTGGAAGAGCGCACGGCAAATATCAGCGACACCCGGCTGCACCCAAAATCGGCAGCGGATTTCTCCGACATTGTCGAGCTTCGACAGAATGCAACCGCCAGCGATGGTACAAAGATTCCCGTCTCGTTGATTTACCGAAAGTCGACCACGCTCAACAGCTTCAATCCTACGCTCATCCGTGCCTACGGCGCATATGGCTTTGTACAAGTGCCGACGTTTAACCCATCAACACTCGCGTGGCTTGAGCGTGGCGGTATTCTCGCCACTTGCCACGTACGCGGTGGCGGAGAATTTGGCGAGGTTTGGCATCTTGGCGGCCAGCGCTTGACTAAACCTAATACTTGGCAGGATGTTATTGCCTGCACTGAGTATCTGATTGAACGGGGCTTCACAAGACGCGAACGGGTTGGCATACAGGGCGGCAGTGCAGGGGGGGTGGCGGTTGGTCGGGCAATGACCGAGCGCCCCGATCTATTTGCCGCGGTGGTGTCCAGTGTAGGATTGCTCGATGCGATGCGCATGGAGTTCACGCCGAACGGTCCGCCGAATATTCCGGAGTTTGGCAGTGTGAAGACACGCGATGGCTTCGAAGGATTGCTTCGCATGAGTTCCCTACACCATGTAAAAGACGGAACAAAATATCCCGCAGTCATGCTGATGCACGGCGTGAATGATCCTCGTGTTGATGTCTGGCATTCGGCAAAGATGGCGGCGAGGCTTGGGGCGGCAGTGCGGGCCATCCCTGATGCAAACCCAGTGCTGCTCCGGCTTGATTACGATGCCGGCCATGGCGTGGGCTCCACCCGCAGTCAGCGAAACGCTGAATTGGCTGACATCTATTCATTCTTGCTCTGGCAGTTTGGGGAACCGGGCTTTCAACCGGCTGTTGGAAAATAGAATACTAGTAGATGGGTACATCGAATACTTCCCAGCAGACGTTGATGCAATTTCCGCCAGTGCCGCAGCTGCCCTATGTCGGCATTCGAGTCGTCGAATTCACGCACATGATCATGGGCCCGAGCTGCGGCATGTTGCTCGCAGATCTTGGTGCGGAAGTCATTAAGGTCGAACCGCTAAAGGGCGACAATACACGCCGCATCCCCGGTTCTGGAGCGGGATTTTTTGCCGTGTTTAATCGCAACAAGAAGAGTCTTGCTGTCAACATGGACGACCCGCGTGGTCGCGAAGTGGTCATGAAGTTGGTCGTGACTGCGGATATCTTTAGCGAGAATTTTAGAGACGGCAATATGAAGACACTGGGCCTCGACTACCCCACGTTGTCGACGCTCAACAAACGTCTAATCTACGTATCGCACAAGGGTTTCTTGCCGGGGCCATACGACCACCGCACGGCGCTCGATGAGGTCGTGCAAATGATGGGGGGCTTGGCTTATATGACCGGCCCCGAGGGGCAGCCCCTTCGCGCAGGCGCATCACTCAACGACATCATGGGCGGGATGTTTGGCGCTATCGGGGCAATGGCAGCGCTGCGTGATCGTGAGCGTACAGGGCGCGGCCAAGAAGTGCAAAGCGCGTTGTTTGAGAACAACGTATTTCTTATGGCACCGCACATGATGCAATTCGCCGTTACGGAGAAACCTGCAAAACCGATGCCGAGCCGTATTTCCGCCTGGGGGATCTATGATGTTTTCACCGTTGCGAATGGCGAACAGATTTTTCTTGCAGTAGTGTCGAACACACAGTGGAAAACATTCTGTGGGGCGTTCGGACTGGATGCGTTACAGTCTGACGACCGCTTGGCAACGAATGTCGGTCGTGTAGAAGCGCGTGAGTGGCTGATGCCTATTCTGCGCGAGCGCTTGGCCGGTATGAGTGCGGCTGACATCACCGGCGTGTTTGAGAAGTCTGGCCTGCCCTACGCGCCAATCACCAAGCCGCAAGACTTGTTTGATGATCCTCACCTTAAAGCGAGCGGTGGACTCGCATCGATCAATATTCCGGCAGATTGCAGCGGTGCAGCGCAGCCGATCAGCACAACGACGCCGCTACTGCCGCTTACGCTGGGGGGGCACAGGCCCGGTATCCGCCTGGATCCGCCTTCGCTCGGCCAGGATACGGTGAGTCTTCTCTCCGAGCTAGGCTACACCGAGGCACAAATCACCTTGTTGAAACAAGATCGGGTGGTCGGTGTTGGCTGATAACAATTAGCTGCCAACGATTATCTGACAGCCACATTTCTAGGAGCTGGCTAGCAGCGAGTCAGGCGTCGATGTAGAAAACCTCTACCTTGCCTCGGATTTTGATCAGCAGCGGATTGCCGCGGCGATCCAGCGCCTTGCCGGCCGCGACCATGATCCATCCCTCGCTGACACAATACTCAGAAACATCCGAGCGCACTTTGTCGTTGAAACGAATACCTACATCGTGTTCGAAAATGGCCTCGACAAAGTATGGGCTTTTCGGATCAATCGACAGGCGATCAGGAAGCGTGGGACGTTCGGTGTTTGTGGTCATAGATAAATTTTTTGCAATGTTGCCGATTCGGGTGCATCAGGGGCGTTTCTCTAAAGTCGCACTTCCAGTCTAACGCCAATCGATCGCGAGGTTTTGCCGTTTGACGTCACCGACTGACGTTCATTACCCACGGTAACAATATTTGATGTGATCAAATCGCTTGCAGTGATATTGGCGACTGTTATGCGCAACTTAGCTTGGGAGTTGATGGTCCATAAACCGTACATCTCCAAGTTTCGTTTGGTGCTGGTCTTATTCAACTGATTGTCGACTAACTGGGTTTCAAATCCAGGCGTCCAGTTGATGTTGCCGCCGATTGAATAAGGCGTTGCACGGAAGCGGTAGTCCGCGCCAAGGTTACCGGTGATTTTGGGTTGTTCAGAAATCCGATTGTTTGGACCTGGAACCGAATCCACCTTTGAATCATAAATGCTGAGGTTGACGCGGAAGTTGAAAGCCGGCGCATCCTTAACCAACTCCGGCAGACGAAAACGCGCATCAAACTCAATCCCGCTGGTGACGGCTTTACCGAGATTTTGCGGGCGCGACACAAAACGTGGTGATGTCGCCCATGTGACATTTTCAAGCGCCACCACGTTACGTATCAAGTCGCTGATGTGACGAGTGAAGACATTGACCGAGAGGACGCCGCCACCCTCCAAGTAATCTTCGTAGGCAATATCGATACCGTTGGCCAGTTCTGGCTTTAGCGCTGGGTTACCGGCACGGTCAGGTGTGACGGATGTATTTGGTCCTGGGACCGGGAACAAGGTATTTAAAGATGGCCGGCCAACCAAGTTCTGTGTCGTCGGTGCGCGATAAGACTGCGTGAGACTGACACGAATCTGGTCGCGGCTTGGTGCTGCAAAACGCCAGACACCAAAGGCCAATGGGTTCACGACGCTGCTGCTATTGCGAACCGGGCTGGTCAGCGTCTTGCTTTTGGTCTTAATGCCTTCCCAACGCACCCCTAGATAGGTTGAAAACTGCGGATGGGGGTCCCATTCGTTCTGGACGTAAAGCGCCTTGCGCACGGTTTCGACGTTTATCTGGTTGCCAAAGTCGGTCAGCAGGGGGGAACCGTTAAGCAGTGTTGTGTTGTTGTCGGTGCGTTTAACGTCTTCATATTCCCAACCCGTTACAAGGTTGTGTTTCCCATCCAACCAGTTATAGGACAATTTACCGACGACGTTCCAAGAGCGATCTTTGGTATCGCTGTCGACGGTTTGTGTGAGCACGGTGGCGCCGCTCGTGGAGCGTTCGCGCAAAACCGACTTGTTATCAGAGCTGAACTGACCACCGCCAGCGCGCAGTTCCATCCGCAGGTCCGGGCTGAGACGCTTGTTGAGCATGACCATCGCGCGCGCGACACTGAAGGTTGAGTCTGCGTCGGAACGGCCGGTCGCGTATGGCGCAGGGGTCAGACCAATCTGCTGCTGCAACACACCATCATTGCTGCTTTTCGATTTGTTGTAAACGATAAACGGCTGAATGCTAAACATTTCACCGGCCCCGAGTCGCCACTGGAAGCGGCTGGTAAGGAACATGCCATTCCGGTTTTCAGATTGTTGTCCGAAGCCCGTTTGTGCGAGCGTGACACGACCGCTTGGAATATCGGTGTAGAGCGTTTTAGTCGCGGTATCGGTAAGCTGATCGTTATGGTTTAACGAGAGGGTGAAGTTGTAAGTTCCTGTCGGTCCCATGGTGTCGTTGCGGGAGAATGAGACGTTTGGTGAAAGCTTGCCACGCTCTTCTTGAACTTGTAACCGAATGTCGTTGTTACGCTGACGCAATGGCTCTCGCAGCACGACATTAATCGTTCCCGCCACCGCACGTGTGCCGGTTTCAGCCGTTGGTGCACGCAAGATTTCTATGCGTTCGACCATTTCTGGCGTGATCTGCTCAATGGAAAAGCCCGGTGATACACGTTCGCCGTTGATCAGGATCTGGGTAAAGCCGCCACCCATACCGCGCATGGCAGGTGGTCCGCCGCGACCGGGACGGCCGCCGACAGTCACCCCTGGCAAGCGCCGCATCACGTCGCCCAAATTGCTATCGCCATATTGTTCGATATCCTCGCGCGTAATGATGATTTTGGAGGCCGACGAATCGCGACGTTCGCTGGTGGAGGTACGTTTTTCAGTGATCTCCAGTGTTTCTGTTTTCGGCGCGGCTGGTCGGACGATGCCGGGCCTGCCTGCCTCCGCAGGCTTCGCAGGTACTAGGTTGGCAGGCGCTTGTGGCCGCACGGGCGCAGTTGCCGGCTTGGGGCTGCCCGCGTCGGCGGCGGGCGGCGCGGTGTCAGGCGCAGCAGGCGGGGTTGCTGGTATTTGTGCGCTGGTCTCCGCTGCGTGGCCAACAAGCGTGGTTGCAAACAGGCAAGTAAGCATCGCTGACAGGGCGTTACGGGATTGCATTGGAGAGATGTCCATGATGTGGAGCCAGACAAACAGCAGCCGTCGGTGCGCGGTTATGCCCACCGACGGCTACAGGAATTGGTCAGCGAAGGAGAATATTTTAGCGACTTGACCATCAAGTGCCTAGCGAATTCCACGGCGTCGATATGAAACTCTCGGTAACAGGTCATAATCTGCTCAATTCTCATAAAACTTGCATCGCAACTTATCTTGGTCGCAACAACGTTTGGAATCTTCCAGTGACTGCAGACGCCAAAATCGTTCGAGACTTTCATCACACGCTGTTATGGCCGATTACGCTCCGGCCACTGCGACGAGAAGCGGCTGCGGGTGTTGTTCACTATTGGGACATGCTCCAACGCAATCCCGGCCCGTGGAAGTATGTTGCTGACACGCTGTTGATCGAGGATGAGTCTTGTATTGTGGGGTATGAAGAGTTCGTACATTTTCTGCCTTACGTACAGCGTTTTTTGTACGGCGTCGGTGACGAAGGGCGCGGAGCGCAGTCGTCGCTGTATGCTTTCACACGCGACGACATTGCGAAAGTCGAAGTCGAGCTGGTTAAAGGGGCGGAGCCCCTGCATCTCGACGTCCTGCGGGCACGCTTGTATTTTTTCTACGACATCGATGTTGCCGTCGCCGTGCTTGAGGTCGCCGGAAAAAACATTCCGCTAGCGCAGGCGGTGGAACTAATGGATCGATTTGGGCGGCCCTATGCGCCGGCGTGGGAGAGCTCGGATCGTGGCGCACATTGTCCGTATCGGGTGGCATTTAGGCGGCATGATGGTGCGCTGTTGTCGCAGTCGGACTACGGCGACCGCGACAAATTCATCGATCTTGTTCGGAGTGAGCGTCAAACGCCGCTGTCGATGCATTGGGAGTTTTTCCTCTCGCCGTTAGTGCCGGCATATCTGCAAGGGGGCACGATCAAGTATTACCAGATCGAGAACAAGCGTATTCCGACCATGACTTACCTCTCGTTTGACGACCCGACCCAGCTCTCGCGAGGGGACATGATTCGAATTGGTTTTGCAGCCAAGTGGGGTGCATCCGACACTTTGCCTTATGCCAAACAGTTTCTCGCAGACTTTGAGTCCCAGTATTGTTATGACCGTTACTGGGATCCTGAGGATCCGACCACCGACATGGACACGCGTTATATTTTCTGCGGTGTCAGTTTTGCGATGATCACCAAGACGGGTCAACAGGCGCAATTGCTCGGGCAGTTCAGGCACCAGTTCTATCAAATAGGCCTCATCGCGAACTTCAACAAGGCCGCGCTGCTGTCACTCTCGAATCGTTTCTCACGCGCCGTTGAACGGCTCAATGTTCGCAGTTATGATTCTGTGAAACAGTTCAAAAAACACGTCCGCGAAACGCTTGAAGTATTTCTGCGATTCAACCATCGTTATTGGTTTCACGAAATCTCTAATCAGGTTCAGGCAAGTGATTTCTTCCAGCGGTGGTCACACCAACTTGGCTCGGACGCGCTATATCAGGAAGTGCGCGAAGAGGCGCGTGATATTAACGAGTATCTTGATGCTGATCGCACCCGTAAACAAACTGATAACGCGATGCGCCTCACCGTAGTGTCTTCGTGCGGCATGGTAGGTACGGTCGTCACCGGTTTTCTTGGGATGAATCTGTATTCACACTCCGATTTGCCTACACTGGAAAAGGCGCTGATTTTTGGTCTTGTCTTTATTCCAACTACCGCGCTCGCACTCTATACGGTCATCATTTCGCGACGTATTGCAAACTTCATGGAGGCCTTGTCAAGTGAAGGTCTTACGTGGGGCGAAAAAATCGGTACTTTCCGGCAGATATTTTCCATAACGCCGCGTGATCGAGTCCGTGCACGTCGTGAAACCCACAGTCTTTCAGGTCCCGATTAGTGGGAGTGGATCGGCCTTCGGTACCAAGGAAGGTCACTTCACCCGCCGGGATTATGTAAAGAGCGCAAGTTGCCCTCCGCACGAATTCCCTCAATGTCTTTGGTGCCTAAATCCTTGGTAGTTGTCTTTGTGAACCATGCACGATCCTGAAACAAGTTGTCGAGGGGCTTCCATTAAACGATAGTAATGGCGGGCGCATTGGAGCAAAAATGGTTGAAAATACCCGCCCATGAATGACTTTGCCTTCGACCTCTCCTTAGAGAGCACCACTGCGCTCTAGTGCGGCAGCAAGTGCTTCGGCGACGCGCGCATACCCCATCTCGTTAGGATGTACGAGGTCGGCCTTGAGGCTGTTGTCTCCAAGTACCTTGGCGAGTACCGCACCTTCGACGGGGACACTTAACTCGCTGCCAATCTTGTCGTAAAACTCCGGTGCGGAGAGCATCAGTCCCGGTCTGGGCGTCGCCATCAACAACACACTGATATGACGGTCACGTGCCAGTTTTACCATCGCCCGTACATTTGCCTCAGTCTCTTTACTGTCCAGTTTGCGCAGAAAGTCATTGCCGCCGTGGCAGAGGATCAACAGTGCCGGTTTGACCTCGTCGAGCACGCCGGGCAACCGATTCAGCCCGTCGCGGCTGATTTCGCCCGGCACCCCATGGTTAACAATCTCGCGCCCGATCAGGCTCGATAGACGCGCAGGGTAGGATTTATTCGGGGCCGCCCCGGTGCCGAAGGTGAGGCTGTCACCAAAGGCCAGAATTGTGGCGTTGCTGGCCAAGCTTGGAAGCCGAACGGATGATCCGCCGCACGACGTGAGCCCCACCATCAGGCAAGCTATGCCGAACCAACGTGCAAATCGTCGTATGTTTGGTTTCATCTTACCGTGGCAGCTTTTACGTTCATGCAATCACTGCTGCGCTTGAGCCGTACTGGTTCGGGAAGCAGGACGGCGTTGAAAAATAGAAAAGGGAGGCCGTGCAGAGGGTTGGCACCGATACCCGCGATGTGTGTCGGACGAGGAGCATCAGCAAACAAGGTTAAACCTGCGTCGTCCGCATCGGCGGTGATGTCCTGATTGCCGTGGCTAATCACGAATCGATTGCCTACCAGATTGGTGCGTATCGGTATCTTGCGGACGGTCTTATTTGATCCGGCACCCGTGGTGGTGATGGACAAACTACCACTAAGTTCTTGGTAACGTTGCTCAATGTCGATGTTGACGGTAATCGCTTCATTCTCTTTGTGAATTTGCCCGCACCAGCGCCCGGCAAGCCTGGCCGGGACCACCCATAGAAACACCTTGCTGGTTTTCTCTAGGCCCAGCGACTTTTCGGGATTCTGGATAACACGCATCTCATCGGCCTGCCAGTCACCCATGTCCCAGTCGTGCGAGACCACTCGCGTACCCGGCTTGAGTTGGAGGAGTTTGTCGCGTAGTTGCAGGTTCACATCCGGCAATAAGTACATGGTGATAACGGTTGCAGGCGACAGATCCGTCTCGAATAGGCTCTGCACGCGGAAATTTACAAGGCCGCCCAGCTTGAGCTTCTGCGTATCTTCAACAGCAGTCTCAACAAGTTTTGGATCAATCTCAACGCCGAGCCCGCGCGCCCCATATTTTTGCGCAGCAAGAAACACAATGCGCCCGTCGCCAGAACCTAAGTCGATGACAAAATCTTGCTTCTGCACTTTCGCCATTTCCAACATGGTGCGCACAACGCTGGGAGCAGAGACAACAAACGGAACATCTACATCACGCTGGGTGTTGGATTGGGATTGGTCTACCGTTTGTGCTGGCGTGATCGCAGCGCAGAGAAACAGCGTGGCGGACGCTAATCCTCGTATGACGAAGCGAACTTCAGTTAGCATCAGGGTGTGGCCAATGGAATCAGAATTTCGTTGCGGCGGAATGGGGGTGGCGTTAGTGGCATGTTGTAGCGCGCTAGTTGTGGCAAACCGCTGGCCGACAAACTCGCCTTTGCCATCCATTCGTTGAGCTGTGCGGTTTTCTCTGCAACTTTTTCTTCGCCAGAAAACCCTGAGAACCGTAGCGCCGCAACCTGTTGCGGCTTCACTTCGCGTAATTTCACCGCCGCGTTTTTTGGTGTGGGAAGAGTTGCCATCGTGTATCGACTCGGCATCACAAAATGCATGCGCCAAGTGTCTGGTGCGGCACTGTTGGCAGGTGTCATGGTAACCGGCGCGGTCATGGCGATCTTCTCCCCGTCGCGTGTCATGGTGACAGGCGCGGTCATGGCAATTTTTTCGCCAGCCGGAGAAGATCGGGCGAGGTTATTGCCAAAGATGTAGTCTGCGATCAGGCGAAATCCCCGTCCGCTCGCCTCATCCAGCGTACCGCGCACGGTAACCTCGGCGATGATCATTGCGTTGTATTCGCGCAGCTCAAAGTCCCCGTCTTGCCTAAGCAACTTATAGGCAGGCTCTTCGATGTTGGTAACCGCTTCGATCGTGGCACAGCCGACCAACATAATGACGGTGAGTAGTGAGAGGATGAGTTTCATAACAACTTTCTGAAGTGCGTGGATGTTGGTTCGGGTAGGAGGATGTACGGCGCACAGGTCTATTTTGCGAGAAAATATTGTACGCGTATGGTGCCAGATGCAAATTCCTAAGATTTGGCACGTGGGAGCTAGAAAAAAACGCGAATGAGCCTAGGTGTGGTGGGTTACGCACTGGGCGCGCTATGGCAATACCGTTTCGGAGAACTTGACATGAAATATGCTGCGCTCACCGGCTGGGGCAAATGCCTGCCGCCTGCGGTCTTGACCAACGACGATCTATCGACGTTCTTGCCGACCGATGATGCTTGGATCGTTCAGCGGACCGGTATGAAGGAGCGGCGCATCTCCCATGTATGTGGGTTGGAGCTCTCATATGTGGCCGCCCAACGTGCGCTCGCGTGCGCCGGCATTGAGGCAGCCGATGTTGATTTCATCATTTATGGCAGCTGCAGCTTTGATGAACACGTGCCGAATACAGCATCGGGCTTACAGGCCAGACTAGGTGCAAACAAAGCTGCTGCCATGGACGTGAATACCGCCTGCACGAGTTTTTTGTATGGCATGTCAACTGCAACTGCCTTTATTCAATCGGGTGTCGCGAAGAACGTTCTCGTCGTTGGTGTGGAACACATCTCAAAATTTATGGATTGGCAGAATCGCAACGTATCGGTCCTGTTTGGAGATGGTGCGGCCGCTGCGGTGTTTCAAGCCTCTAACAAGCCGGAAGGCGTTATCGCGCAAAAACTACAGTGTTACGCAGACGCGCGGCAAACATTGCGGGTCCGCGGCAAAGGTGCGCTCTACTCGAACGTTGGTGTGTATTACGGCGACACCCGCTGGGACTTTGATGGGCAAGAAATCTTCAAGAAGGCCGTCACGGGGATGGGCGACGCGTCGGTCGCGGTGCTTGAACAAGCCGGTGTCACCATCGAGGATGTTGATCTGGTGGTTCCGCATCAAGCCAACTTGCGCATCATCGAAGCGGTCGCTAAACGAGCCGGTGCGAGTATGGATAAGGTGTTTTTGACTGTCCACAAGTACGGCAACATGAGTGCGGCAACCGCGCCGGTTGCCCTCGTTGATGCGCTTGATGAAGGGCGCGTGAAGCCCGGTGGATTGGTGCTGATCCCGGCATTTGGTGCGGGCCTTACGCTGTCTGCGCATCTTGTGCGCTGGGGAGGGCGCGTGACACCAATTGCGACCTCAGACGCTGAGCTTCCGCCCTGTGACAGGACCGCGCTTGAGATGGTGCGGGAGTTGATGGCAATCAAGTCGCCTCATGAGCGTTCAGAAGTCGGTCTGATGAACGTCAAGTTTTTTGAGGCGGGCCCTTGAGCATTAGCCTGCGTCACCTCGGGTATTTGAGCGCCTAGCCGAGCGGGCGCAGCCCATCATCGAGGTAGACTGTTTTGATTTTGGACATAGGTCGTCGTGTCCTCCAAGGGTGCACCACCACACAACGCAATGCAGAAAGAGGCTAATCAGATGTGTTCGCCCCAGAGCTTCTTTCGCAGATCTTTCCAGTGATGCTTGCTCAAATAGTTGGCAGACTTGCCCTTTAGTTTGCCTACAAAGTTAGAGATGGCCTTAGCTGATGGAATTGACAACGGTTCAGTGAACGTCCTTGCGCAACGGCGGTGAGTTTGGCGGAATCGACCGCCAGCCAGCCTTTGCCGACGACCGCTCGCCTCAGACCCGAGTCCACAAAATTCAATGCAAATCAATATGACTCTCTGGGCGTTCGAAGATTTGCAGGACAGCTCCATATCGCTGCGCGACTGCCTCGAAAGATACCGGCGTCCTCACTTCCGTTTGGGGTACGAGTTTGCGACCATTACAGCCGCCATTACGACAACCAAGAAGAGCAGCACCATCAGCGCAACAAGCCGTCCGGCGTTCTCAGGAAACGCGACAGCAGTGGTACCGAATCCGGCGGTACAAAGTGGAAGCGCAAGTAACACGTTTCCAACACGTCGATTGAGCCGCGTCGTTTCCGCCTCCCCGCCGGGAGGTAAGAACGTAACGATCCTTTTAGGGCCAGCACCTCGTACCAACAGCGCCAATATGAGCAACATCGGTGAGACGGCCAACCCAGCGACAGCAAGCAGCATATCCATGAAGATACCCAGAGTGATCCAAACTGCAGACTAAAGGCAACTCCCCACATTCATAACAATAATGCCCGTCGGTTGACGGGCATTATTTGCTTCGTGTTGCCAGTCTTCGATGGTTACTTTGCTGCTGCAGGTTTGGCAGCCGCCGCTTTTTTCTTTTCCATAATCTTCTTGAAGTCCGTCCAGGATGTTTCGTTCGGGCGGGTGTCGTCGGTCGGCGGTGCGTTCTTGTAAATCGGCCAGTTGGTTTCGATTTCCTTGCGGATGCCTTCTGGCATCGCAGCGTATCCGCCCTTAAGTTTCTTGCCGGTGCCGGAATAGATTACGTAACCAACACGGTCACCCATCTTCATCCAAGGTAAGAATTTTACGATACGCGTCCAAGCAATGCCGGGGTAGGTCGTCGTTTTGGTTGGGTCGAGTAGTTCATCTCTATCTACAACAAAGTTAAATATCTCCATCGCTTGATACGTGCCGCCAATGTATTCTTGGTAGTCACCAGCCAGCGGGTTGCTGTAGAACAACGGAAATTCATTGGTGATGATGAACTTGTCTTCGAGTTGTTTGCCGCGAAACTTCGCCGGGCCGCTCTCACCTCTTGCCCAGCTGATGCCACGCCCGTTGACCGGATCATTCGCGATATGTTGAACCTCGACCTCTTCACCCGTCCAAGGGTTTTTCCAAGTCCGGACGACTTGGTTTGTGACCGGGTCTAGGTAGAACAGTACTTCGCGCGAAACGTGACGCCAGCCGTAGCCCTTCACCGGATCTTGGAAGCCCTTGGAGGTACGGATATTCATTCCCCAATAGGTGAACAGGTGTCGGTCTTTTTCGCCGGGCACACGGGAAAACACTTTGCCTTCCCAGTAGTACACAATTTCTTCGCCATCCTTCAGGCTGGACTGAATCTTGCGGTCCATTTTTACGACATCGTCGGGATTATTGATGTCGAATTGCGTGGGCGCTGCGGATTTCTGCGCGCTGGCAAGCGGGGAAATGCTGATCACCAACGAGGCGGCACACAGCATCACAAGTTTGGACAGTTTCATGTAATTCTCCTTCAGTTGTCCGGACAAATTTTCAACACGATACAATACTTTGGCAAACTTTGCTCAAGTCGTTTTTTTCGGGGGGTGTATGGCGGCAGTTATCAAATGGATGGTAGTTAGCCTTTGTCTATTTTTTTCCGCATTGGTGCCTGGGCAGAACCCACCTGCCCCGTCGGGCGGGCTGACGGCTAAACACATACTGCAAATAGCGGTGGCGGCATCCGGCGGGGACACCTGGCAACAACCAAAAACCTTGATGCTCAAGGGGGACGCAGTCTGGACGCCTTACGGGAAAACCGACGCGGCCCACCAGATGAAATTTGATGATTACGCCATGTATCGGGTGTTTCCGACAGAAAATGACTCGGCGCGGCAGGCGAGTGGCAAGGTGCGCTTTGATGCCAAGCAGGGCGAAAACGTGTTTATGCAGCTCATCTTCGATAGCAAAGCGACACACAACTTCTTGAGCGAGCAAGCCAAACCCTACCAAAAGCACTTCTCGTGGAGCAACAACTTCGGCTTTGGCATCTTGCGATTTGCCGATCGCGACGGGTTTCAGGTGGATCGGCTAGTCGACGATCAGATTGAGGGCGAGCTTTGTTACGTCGTGCAAATCACCGACCCGAAGAAACAGGTCACGACGTTTTTTATCGACCAGCAGAATAAATACATCCGCAGTGTGGCCTTCACCACGGACGTGGGATTTCATCACCGTATTTATTCAGACTTCAAGCGAGCGCCCAACGTCGACTTTGTGCAGCCGACACGGGTGCGACTTTATTTCGATGGCATCAAGTGGATGGACATCTTCTGGCGTCAGTTCAAAGTGAACGAGCCGATTGCGGACAGCGTGTTTGTGAAGTAGCGGCTACTGCGTGAGAAAGCACTAAGCCGCTTTTGGTGCAGTCGCTTCCGTATTCCAAGCGTCAAAGTCGCACATGTTGGCGTCAAAAGTCGCGGTAGTGAGTACCGGCTTCTCGCGCAGGCTGTGTTCGACGTCATGAAACGTTTTGGCAAGATCCAAACTCATTTTGGCGAGGCTTCTGGCGTCAACCGGCATCTTCGCCGAGTTGTCGCTGATCACGACTGAGCCCGAAACCAGTTGAATAAACAGCCGTTCGGCGGTGGCGACGACGGGATTAACGGGGCCACCGCCGACAGGTGCGGGGGCGGCGGCAGGGGCGGGGCGGGCGGGGGCAGCGGCTG
Source organism: Rhodocyclaceae bacterium (assembly GCA_020247545.1). Taxonomy (GTDB): domain Bacteria; phylum Pseudomonadota; class Gammaproteobacteria; order Burkholderiales; family Usitatibacteraceae; genus UKL13-2. The sequence goes on from JADCIX010000046.1 coordinate 113,171, forward strand.
CTGACATGATGAGTATCCAAGTTACAAGACGTCATGCATCGTACTCCAAAACGACAGTGACCGGAAGTCGCTTTAGCAGTCGAAAACATCGACCATTTGCGGTCGCCCCCGTTTTGCTCTCCCGTTCAGGCCGCCACTCGCGCCACCACTGCTCGGGCGGGCTTTGCCATCGCGCTGAGGAACAGCGGCGAAACAAGCCACGCTTGCAGCCAGCGCTGCAAGTTTGGGTAGGGGGCGTTGCTAAACCAGATGGGGTCGACGGCGGCAAACTGCCGGATGAACGGGAAAATCGCCGCGTCAACCCAGCGAATCTGACCGCCGCCGAGGAATGTCTGGACGGTTAGTCGCGCCTCAAGTGTTGCCAAGAACCGCTCTCCTTCGCGCCGATAGTCGGTCGCCGAGCGTTCTGGATAACGGTTGGGATATTTGTACCGATCGAGCGCACGTTTGAATTCAGCGTCATTTGTTCGAATCAACGTTGCGGCCTCGTCGGCATTCATCTCCAACCAGCCGTCAGGATCATGCTGCGCCAGCGCCCAGCGCATGATGTCGATGCTTTCTTCAATCACACTGCCATCCGCCAGTTGTAGTACCGGCACCGTACCCTTGGGTGAGATCGCCAACATTTCAGCCGGCTTATCCCGCAGCGACACCTCGTGCTCGGTGACAGTCACGCCGGCGGTCGCAATTGCGAGCCGCGCACGAATGGCATAAGGACAGCGCCGGAAGGTGTAGAGCAGAGGCAGGGGCTGAGACACGCCTAGCCAATTATCGCTGGGCCACGTACGCGGGGCCGCGCAACGCCTGCCCGTTACGCGCGCCGGTGTGTTTGCCGTTCTCCGCCGTGACCACGCCATTGATCAGGACGTAATCAAAGCCGACGGAAAACTGGTGCGGCTGCTCGAAGGTCGCCTTATCGGCGACAGTCGTTTCATCAAAGATCACAATATCGGCCGCGAAGCCTTCGCGCAACAGACCGCGATCCTTCAATTGAAATTTCTGCGCCGCCAACGATGTCATGCGGCGCACCGCGTCTTCCAGTCGAATAACCTTTTCTTCGCGAACATATTTACCAAGCACTCGCGCGTTGGTGCCATAGCTGCGAGGATGGGGCTGGCCTTTGCCGTTTTGTACGCCGCCGTCGGCACCGATCATGTTGAATGGGTAAGCCATGAAGTACTTCACGTCATCCTCGCTCATGCCATGAAACACCATCTGTGCGCCGCCGGCAATCATGAGATCGAGCATGGTTTCAATTTCTGGTGCGAGCCCCGCGGGCCGACCGCGGGCAAGGTTAATCGCCGCGATACTCTTGCCATTCAATGACGGATCGGCAGCGTGGCGGGCGACTACCGCATAAGCAAAATTCGGACGTTTCGACGCGTTGGCGTTGCGCAACATTTCAGCGGCGATCTTGCTGCGAGTTGCAGGGTCAATCAACCGCTTCTTGATATCGTCGTTACCCCCCTCCATCGCCCACTCGGGCAGCATCACACTGAGGCTCGTGCTGCTGGCGGTGTATGGGTATTGGTCGATGGTCACATCCAGCCCGTCACGTCGTGCTTGTTCAATCAGCTCAAGCGTTTCGCGGGATCGACCCCAGTTGGCCGGGGCGCTGACTTTGAAGTGGGACACCTGCACCGGCATATTGGCCGCGCGCCCGATGTCTAGCGCTTCGTTGATGGCTTCAGTAACTTTGCTGCCTTCGTTACGAATGTGAGAGGCATAGAGGCCGTGATGTTTGGCTGCAACTTTGGCGAGGCCGACCACCTCGGCAGTATCGCTGTAGACGCCCGGTAAATATATGAGTCCGGTTGAGAGACCAACCGCGCCGTCCTTCATAGCTGTTTCAACCAAAGCCTCCATCTTGCGTTGGTCGTCGGTCGTGGCCGGGCGATTGGCAAGCCCCATGGTTTGGCGGCGCACGGTGTTGTGGCCTACCAAGGAAGCCACATTTATCGATGTTCGCGAAGAATCAATCTTGGCAAAAAACTCCTTTAGGCTGTCGGCAGACCCACCGCAGTTGCCGGTGATGACGGTGGTCACACCGTTATGGATGAAGTTGTCGGTCGTCGGTGTTTCAAACAACCCAAACTCGATGTGTGCATGCACATCAATAAAGCCGGGCGCGACAATGCGGTTTTTTGCGTCAATCGTTCGGCTGGCGCGCACGTTGTCAAAATTGCCGGCGTTTCCAATGCGGATAATCTTGCCGTCGCGTATCGCCACGCTCCCGCGCGTCCAGTTGTTGCCCGAGCCGTCGACGATACGACCGTTGGTAATGAGGACATCAGCGACTTCGGTTTTGTTAATGCTCGCGCAACCGGCTCCAAGCAACACGAGCAAAATAGCACTGGCACTGGCACTGGCAGTGGCGAGTCGCAGAGTCGGTTGATTCTTCATGGTTACTTTTTTCAGAATATTCGAGCTTGGAATCTGTGCAAATGATAAGCGAGTTATCGTGGCTCGTCGTGCTGTCAACTAACGCGGGGAACTGGAGAGGTTGTTAGAACCGGTGATGGGAGAACTTAAGGCAAGTGTTGAGATTCAAAGCGCACGTTTGCAGTTGCGGCGTTTCACGTTTGCCGATGCCGCTTTTTTTGTTGAGCTGCTAAACGACCCGGATTGGATTCGTTTCATCGGCGATCGCGGCGTTCGTACCGAAGACGACGCCCGTGCATACATGGCCAAGACCTACATTGCGCAGTACGAACGGCTCGGGTACGGTCTCTACCTCGTTCAGGCTGCGGTGGATTCGACGCCGATCGGTATGTGTGGCCTGATCAAACGCGAAGGGCTGGATGACGTTGATATCGGCTTCGCTTTTCTGCCGATATTTCGCGGGCAGGGTTACGCACTTGAAGCTGCGACCGCGACGCTGCAATACGGGCGAGATGTGTTGAAGTTAAAACGCGTTGTTGCGATTGCAACTCCGGACAATCTGTCTTCGATCGCACTCATGAAAAAAATCGGTATGAAGTTTGAGCGCGCTACGCGGCTTCATGATGATGCGGAAGAACTGGTTGTGTATGCGATTGAGTTTTGAAACCCTAATAAAGACGGACGTATTCAAGCAATAGTGTCTGAAGATGCCCGTCTTTATTAGGGTTTGTCATTTTTTCGTTGGGCTGAGCGAAATGCCGATGACGTCTGCAACCGGCCGTTCCATCCTTACCGGAAAACCTTCGGTAGACATCTCAGATGTTGAATTGGCGACGCCAAATGTGCCGGTTCGTAAATCCTTGATGACCATTGCGGTGCTACCGCCGCCGTCAAGATTGACTGCATCGTAGGCACCCAGCTTGCGCATCAACTCACCGAGCTCTTTCATGCTGGCACCACGGCTGCTCTCCTGCCGGCCATCAACCGCTACCAGCCAAAGTGTATTGCCGTCCGCGCTTACGCCAGCAACGCTGCGCGGATGCCGCGTGCCGTTTTCGTCAGAGGAGGTCGGTTGGCCTGCCTTGAGCACCAGCGCATTGCCGCTCACCGCGTACCGTGTGCCGGGGGGAATCTCCGTCACATAATCACGAATGCTGACATTACCGTCGTCGCCAATCAGCAATGCTGCCCGCAGTTTGTGATCACTTGGTTTGGTAATGATTTTGCCAAGGGAGACGTGCCAGCCTACCGGCATGGTGCAGTTGCCAACAAAGTAGCGGACTTTTTTGCCCATAACGTCTTTGCTGGTCGGCGCTGCAAAAAAACTTGCATTGAGCGTGATGACAAAGTCATGTTTGCGTGCGACGGCGCTCGGCGTTTCCAATTGCCCGACACACGGCCCGTCGCCGTCGGGATCACGATCGTCCGCCAGCACCACCTTGGTAGAAATTGCCGGATCGCGCAAATTGATGCGAGCGATGACGCCTGCCATCGGTCCGGGTGCGCTAAAGCGTTCGATTTGGTAGGGGAGTTGTTCGGCTGCGTTAGCCGCGTTGCTCGCCGTCGCTGCAGCAGGAGCAGATATCGCAAGTGGTTCAGGTGGGGACGGTGGAATAACGACCGTTGTTGCGGTTTGTGCGCAGCTCGCAGCCAGTGATGCGGTGAACGCAGCGGCGACCGCCAGCAACAACCTCCGGCCACGCTCACACGACGTTATCGCGCATCGCAGACCAACGGATTCGTTGTGGCGAAAACTGCGCTTCACTGCCGCCTCACGCGCAAGTCGGCAGCTTAAAGCGGACGCGAACGCAGGCCATTGAGGATCGCACGTAGTCGGGTGTTGGCGGCGGCGTCAGCCAACGGCGCGCCAATGGCGTCTGCCACCCAGCGTTCAATATCCACCGAAGAAATCACTACCGCCTGACGCGCTTCGATGGCTTGTTTCATCGCCAATAACTTCATTTGCTGGCGCGCGGCTTGAAATGCCGGAGGAGAGGCCAAGTCCAGTGCGGCTTCGAGCTTGAGCATCGAAGCGGCGGGATCATCGACTTTGGGGGTCGCGGAGCGACGTGCGCTGAGCGAGGCTTCCCAGGATACTGGCAGGCTGGTGAGCGCGTTCCAGTCGTCATCGACGTTAGTGGCGCTACCAGATTCCACTGTGATGCAGAGTGCGATTTTTGCGTCGAGCGCGTCACACACCTTCGACCACGAGCGTTTGGCGCTGCCCGCAACCAGGTCACGAGCGCGGTCGCGTGCGGTGCGAAACTTGGCATCGATTTTTGCGGCGATGTTTCGTGGTGCCTCGCCCGCTCTACGCCATGCGGTGTCAACTTCGCTGATAGTCTTGCGTACCTCAACCTGCGGCGTGTCCTCGTTCAACGCCAGAAGGGTTGCAATCAATTTGTCTCGTGCGTCGAGGTGAGCTTTGAACTCTTGATCACGCGCGGCGCTGATCGCATCGCGCGCCTTGAAAACGGCGTCGGTCGCAGCTTTGAAGTCAGCCCACAGGCGGTTTTCCTGTTGGCGCGCCAATGGCAACGACCTTGCGTGTTGCTGCCACTCTGCTTGCAACGCGCGAACCCTGGCGATGGTATCGCGCTGGCTGCTATCAGCAGCCAGCGCTTTGGCTCGCTCGACGAGTTTTTCCCGCTGGGCGGCTTCGATGCGACGTGCTTCTGCGAGTGGTGTTTCCAGCATTGCCTGGGTTATCTGCATTTTTTCCAGCAATACTTTCTGCGCCTTGTGCGGGACCGTATGTTCAACCGGGCCGAGCTTTCGCCATTCCGTCTGGAAGTGGTCGAGCGCCCGTGTTGCGGCGCGCCAATCCGGTGGCACCGCCGCGATGACTGCGGTGGCTTCTTCTGCCAGCTTGGTAATCAGTGCGTGGCGCACCTGAAGATTTTCTCGGCGCATCGCCTTCAGCTTGGCAAGCTGTGCATCCACGGGCAGATAGGCGTGTTTCAACGCCCCATCAAAGCGCAGCCAAAGGTCACGATTGGTGGCACCGCCGAGTTTATCGAGTTCTTTCCAACGCTCACGCAACTGTTCGATTGCGTTTGCATGCGCCTTGATATTGAGTTTAATGTCGGTGATAGCTTTGCTCAGTGTTTCTGCTTCGACGACCAGATCCTCGCGAACCCGTCCGCCTCCCCAGTGTTGCCAGCCCTTCAGCCGGGCGACTTCCGCACGCACGCGCTCCACGCGATTCAATAACTCGGGTGGCATCTTATGTTTCTTCAACTGAAGATCGAGCGCCGCTAATGTGGCAGTCGATTCGATGATCTGGCCTGCTGCCAATGTGGTTTCCGCTTTTTCGAGCAGGGTTTCAAATGCGGCGCGTTCGGCCTTTATTGCGGCCGCAGATGCTTCTGCATCTGCGGCAGAGGCGGTATTGATTGTGGCGTAACGTGTGGCAGATTCAGTTCGACGGTAGGCCTCGAAGCGGTCATTGAGGGTCTTCGCCACGCGTGCATCATTGGCGATGGGCAGCATCTGCCAACGCGCGTTGACGCTGCCGTCGTCACTCGCCGCCGATTGCCGGGTCTCTAGGGTGATGTCAGCAATCAGTTTGTCGAGAAATGTCAGTCTGGCATCCAATGCCCTCGCGAGTTGCAATGCAGAATCCAACTGCGCTTGCGTGTAGTCGATTTCGCGTTGTTGGACTTCGAGACGCGGTGTCTCTGCTGAGGGTAGCAGGGCACCTTGGCCGCGTAGCGATTCGATATGGTCATAGAGTTTGGCGAGTTTGTCGCGGTCCATACCAGATTGGGCAACTGCGAGGCAGCCTTCGGTGAGCTCTTGGTGTGCGCGTTCCGCGTCGCTTCGCCAACGTTTGAAGGAAAGCTGTTGGTCGCCTCTGGCGCGCAGCTTCGACGTTAACTGCGCGGAAACACCCCGGTACTCATTGATCATGTCTGCGGTGAGTCGCGCGGAATCGAGCCTCTGCCATGCTCGGTCGATATCGACGAATCGGTTGGCGGGAATGGGATCACTCAGCAGCAATTGGTTGCACTGGGCGATTAAACTGGTGGCTTCTGCGCGTGCGAGGCGTTCGGTCACTTTGCCTTCGTAACGCAGCTTTGCCTCGCGATAAATGCGGCGGTCATGGCTGCGAAATTCGCGTTCGGCGGCCTTTAGTCCGGCCTCGGTCGTCATCGCGTCGATCGCAGCCTGCTTGATGGTGAGTGAGACGGTTTGTTTGGCAATTGCTAGCAGGTCGGCATCGTTATCTGCCGCCGTTGCGAGGCGATTTCGCCACTCTTCCTCGCCGATGGCGTCAATTGGCTTACTCGTCGGCTTGGTGTTGTTTTTCGCCTTTGCAGGCTTGGCACCGGTCGCAACGCCATTTGGCGTGGGAGTGCGTTTCTTGAGCAACTTATCGAGCATGTTCGGCCACAATTGAGATTAGTTATCGTATTGTGACACTTCTAACGCGACTGGGGCGTGATCTGCCCGAATCAGTAAAGTGTGGTTTGGCCAAATCGCCGCGCAGCGTCGTTGTGGCGTTGAGATTGGGCCTTAGCATCTTGTCGCGAGTCGTCAACGCTGTAGACCCGTAGTTGCAATGGTCCCAATATCGATGTTCCGCGCCAACCAAGCAAAATGTGTCTATCGTCCGATCCCACTGGAACGGCCATCCCTGCGGCGGTTCGCCTTGCTCTCGGCTTTGAGGCACGTTTGGTTGGTTGTTTTGTTCGGTAACAAAAGCGTTTGAGACCTATCATCCACGCCCCGTCGACGTTGCTCCCGTGCCCTCGGCATCCTCGGTCGCTGACCCGCGTGAATTATTGGCTGACCCTGCGCAAAATACGGCTACGCCAAAATTGGGCGGCTCAAGTGCGACCTCCTCGCCACCGCCAGCGACGGGTGCTGGCTCACGTGCCCTGCTACCGTTCCCGATGATGGCGAAGGCGGCGCAGAAGAAGGACATGGAGAAAATTCTTGACAAGGCGCTGAAGCGGCCCGACTGTAAAGAAGTCTACTCAGACCTTGGGATGTTGGTGGTGGTGCCATTGCTCCGTGACGCCGCAAAGGGAAGTGGTTGCAATTGGTGACGTTGGTCGGCGTTCGCTCTCGGTACGTCCAACTATTGGGGTAAATCACTGCGGAAAGGCGGGATCGGTGATACGCCAGCCCTGCTGGAAAAGCGCTTTCAGGTTGTTCCGGCAGGTGTGGAAGAACACATTAGAAATGTGGCTTCGTCTCCGTGCCTAGTTGATGATTCCGCCGCCTAGACACAGATCGCCGGAATACAAAACAGCCGATTGCCCAGGGGTAATCGCCCATTGCGGAGCCTCAAACTCAAGAGTGAAATTACTGCTTTCGACTTGTACGACGCGGCACGGTGCGTCGGTCTGACGGTAACGAGTTTTGGCACCGTACAGACCTTCAATGGCAGGAGCACTTCCTGAAATCCATGAGGCGTCAGCTGCGTGCAATGCAGACTTGAACAACATCGGGTGATCGTGCCCCTGTGCGACGATAAGTGTGTTGGTATCGAGCTTCTTGTTGACAACGAACCAGGGTGTTCCCTCGCCAGACTTGGTACCACCAATACCAAGGCCTTGGCGTTGACCAATGGTGTAGTACATCAACCCTTGATGTTCTCCGACATGAACGCCTTCCGGGGTCAGCATTGGTCCAGGCTGTCGCGGCAAGTAACGCTCCAAGAACTCGCGAAACGGTCGCTCGCCGATAAAACAAATCCCGGTGGAATCTTTTTTTGCGTGATTCGGTAAACTCGCTTGCCTTGCAATTTCGCGAACCTCCCGTTTCTGTAGTTCGCCGACGGGGAAGATTGTTTTTGAAATCTGTGCTTGCGACAAGCGGTGCAAGAAGTAACTCTGGTCCTTGCCGGCATCGAGCCCGCGCAGCAGCTGAAACTCGCCATTGACTTGGCGCACCCGCGCGTAGTGCCCGGTGGCAATTTGATTGGCACCCATGCGGATGGCGTGATCCAAAAATGCCTTGAACTTGATCTCGGCATTGCACAGCACGTCGGGGTTTGGCGTACGACCGGCGCTGTATTCATGCAAGAAAGATGCGAACACCCTTTCCTTGTACTCAGCCGCAAAATTTACCGCTTCAAACTCAATGCCGATAACGTCTGCAACAGCGACCGCGTCAATAAAGTCTTGCCTCGTCGAGCAGTGCTCATCGCTATCGTCGTCCTCCCAGTTTTTCATGAATAGGCCAACGACATCATATTCCTGCCGCTTGAGCAGAAGCGCAGCCACCGCAGAATCTACTCCGCCGGACAGGCCTACAACGATGCGCTTGCGTGACATATGATCATTTTTGAGGGGTCGTTCTAGGAAACGCTGCGAGTGCAATACGTCTGCGGTGCCATGTGTCGTCACCCACTTAAGAAGCGGCAGTCGAACAAAAAAGAAAAGGGCGAGACTAAGTCTCGCCCTTTCTTACCAGTATTGAGCGAGCGCTCGGCCCGCACCAAATTACTTCTTGGCAGGAGCGTCTTCTTTCTTAGCTTCTGCTTTCTTTTCGTCTTTCTTTTCTGCTTTCTTTTCTGCTTTCTTTTCGTCTTTCTTTTCTTCAGCTTTTGCAGGAGCAGCAGCTTTAGCTGGCTCGGCAGCTTTTGCAGGAGCAGCAGCAGGAGCTTGAGCAGCAGCGTTCAAGGCGACAGCAGCGAAGAGAGCAGCAACAAGTGCGGACAATTTTTTCATGTTAGATCCTATTTGTGAATGAGTGTAGTTAACGTTAACGACAGATACTGGGAACTTGCTTTCAGGGCTCTGGTCCTTTTGCCTGTCACGGGATTAACGCCAAATATTTTAGCTGGTTGACAATAAATTGAAACAATTTCTGCGAATTTTTTTCGTTAAGTCATTCAATTTTTGGGTTTTTCGGCCTGTTTTGGCAATTTTTTGGGTTTGGCGATGGGAAAAGGGTGGTTTCGGCCAGCTCAACCCACCCCGCTGGCGCAATTCTTAGGTCCTGAAGGCTGACACCGCCGATATTCATCCGAACGAGCCTTAGTGTGGGTAAACCGACTTTGGCGGTCATGCGCCGAACTTGGCGGTTTTTGCCCTCTGCAATACTAAGTTCGATCCAAGTGGTCGGGATCGTCGCACGAAACCGAACGGGTGGAACGCGTTCCCATATTGAGGGAGGGCTCAGCACCCGCGCTGACAATGCGGGCGCAGCGATAAAATCGCCAAGATTTAGTGGTGACCTGAGTCTGTGTAGATGCTCAGCAGTAACCTCACCCTCCACTTCCACCCAATAGACCTTTCCGACGTGATTTCTCGGGTCGGTGATGCGGGCCTGAAGGTGCCCGTTGTCCGTTAGCAGTAACAAACCTTCACTGTCGGTATCGAGGCGCCCGGCCGGATAGACGCCGGGGACACTAATGTATTGTTTAAGCGTCCGCTTGTTGCCGGTCGGGCTGAACTGGCAAACCACGCCATATGGCTTGTTAAACGCGATAAGCATGTATACGAGAAGACTACGCTGCAAAACAAAACCCCCCGCAGGAAATGCGAGGGGTTGTTGTGATTTTCAGCTACTTAGATGAGTCTAGGCATTGTTGATGTTTGAGGCTTGTTTACCCTTGGGGCCTTGTGTCACCTCAAACGACACTTTTTGACCTTCTTTAAGGGTCTTAAAGCCGTTCATTTGAATTGCGGAGAAGTGCGCGAAAAGATCTTCGCTACCGTCGTCCGGTGTAATGAAGCCGAAGCCCTTAGCGTCGTTGAACCACTTAACTGTACCTGTTGCCATACAAATGCATCCTTATTGAAAAGACGGGATGGAGGACCCGGAAAAATATCGCTTTTCAAGGCCCGCAACCGCTAGATGCAAATGCAGAAAACCTTAAAGCTAAACTCCAAGACTGCCTTTTACCGATCACCGGCACGTTAGTCAAGCACTTGTCTACTTTTTTGCAACGAACCGTGGCATTCTTACAAAAACGCGGAAATCGGCGAAGATAGCAGTCAGTAGTCGTCAGTTGGTGCCGTTACTTGAAAAATCTAGCAACTTATCTCTATCATTGCGCTTAAGCAATCATTTTCCAGTTTTAATGATCGATGGCAAATAAGCACGGAGCTGGATCAGGGCGCTCTGATAAGGGCAATACGGCGTTGCAGGAAAAGCCGGCGAAAACGAAGCCCCCTTCAATGTGGCAGGTCCTGATGTACAACGACGACTACACGCCGATGGAGTTTGTGGTCGATATATTGACGCGCGTATTTGGCCATACGCATGAGCGAGCAACGCAGATCATGCTTAAGGTACACACTGAGGGGCGCGGCGTTTGCGGAATCTTCCCGCGTGACGTGGCTGCCATGAAAGTTGATCAAGTGATGGACCACGCCCGCCAATTTGAGCACCCGCTAAGGTGCGGAATGGAAGAAGTGTAGGTGAATGTTCCGTGATTTCGGGGTATAGAAAATCCGTCAGTTGCCCCAAACTGGTATTGATGGCAAGTCTGGTACATGAATTGCTTGTATAGACGGGGTTGTAGGGCGCTATCACGCGCAAGATGGTTTTACTGGTTTACGATGAAAGAGACGGAACGCTATGATTGCCCATGAACTTGAGATGAGCCTCCACGCTGCATTTGTTGAGGCACGCCATAAGCGCCATGAGTTCATTACGGTCGAGCACCTGCTGCTCGCGTTGTTGGATAACCCTTCGGCGCAAGAGGTCTTAAAGGCCTGCGCCGCAAAGGTTGATGATCTTCGCAAGAGTCTGTCGGAATTCATCGAACAACATACACCGACCGTCGCCGGTGATGGTGAGGTCAATACGCAGCCGACGCTCGGTTTTCAACGCGTAATTCAACGCGCCATTCTGCACGTGCAGTCGTCTGGAAAAAAAGAAGTCATGGGGGCGAACGTGATGGTGGCGATTTACGGTGAGAAAGACTCCCATGCCGTTTATTACTTGCACCAACAAGGCATTTCGCGGCTCGACGTGGTGAATTTTATCTCGCATGGCATTTCGAAGGCGGCCCCACAGGGAGCAGAAAAGCCGGAAGCCGGGGCCGACGCGGCCGAGGGCGAGCAGGCCGGGGGCGCGCTTGAGCAGTTCACGCAAAACCTTAACCAAAGCGCAATTGACGGCAAGACCGATCCGTTGATCGGTCGGGAGCATGAAGTTGAGCGGGTGATTCAAGTTCTTTGCCGCCGCCGCAAGAATAATCCATTGCTTGTTGGTGAGGCAGGTGTTGGCAAGACAGCAATCGCCGAGGGCCTTGCCAAACGTATTGTCGACGGAGAAGTGCCCGATATCTTGGCAAAGGCGACGGTCTACTCGTTGGACATGGGATCGTTATTGGCGGGCACCAAGTATCGAGGTGACTTTGAGCAACGCCTCAAAGCCGTCTTGAAGCAGTTACATGACAATCCCAACGCCGTGCTTTTCATCGACGAGATACATACTTTGATTGGCGCTGGTTCAGCCTCCGGCGGGACATTGGATGCGTCGAATTTGTTGAAGCCAGCACTTTCTTCGGGACAGCTCAAGTGTATCGGTGCGACAACCTACCAAGAGTTTCGCGGTGTCTTTGAAAAAGATCACGCGCTGTCCCGCCGCTTTCAGAAAATCGATGTGAACGAGCCATCGGTATCAGAAACAATCGAAATATTGAAAGGACTCAAGTCGCGCTTCGAGACGCATCACAATGTTAAGTACACATCAACGGCGCTGACAACTGCGGCTGAACTTGCCGCGAAATACATCAATGACCGGCATCTGCCAGACAAAGCCATCGACGTGATTGATGAAGCGGGCGCGGCGCAGCGAATTGCGCCAAAATCTAAGCAAAAGAAAACAATCGGCAAAAGTGAGATTGAAGAGATCATTGCCAAGATCGCACGCATACCCGCGCGCAACGTGTCTAGCGACGATCGCAACGCATTGAAGACACTTGACCGTGATTTGAAGTCAGTCGTTTTTGGGCAAGACAAAGCCATTGAAGCGCTTTCGGCAGCCATCAAGATGGCGCGTTCCGGGCTCGGTAGCACGACAAAACCCATCGGCTCGTTCCTGTTTTCAGGTCCTACCGGCGTCGGGAAAACCGAAGTTGCAAAACAGCTCGCCTTTATCTTGGGCGTTGAACTGATTCGTTTCGATATGTCTGAGTACATGGAGCGCCATGCGGTGTCGCGTTTGATTGGTGCGCCACCGGGTTACGTGGGATTCGATCAGGGCGGGCTGATGACCGAGGCAATTACCAAACAGCCTTACTCCGTGCTGCTGCTGGACGAAATTGAAAAGGCGCATCCGGATATTTACAACGTATTGCTGCAGGTTATGGATCACGGTACGCTTACCGATAACAACGGGCGCAAAGCGGACTTCCGCAATGTTGTTATCATCATGACGACCAACGCCGGTGCCTCTGAGTTGTCAAAGACCTCAATTGGATTCACCAATGACAAAAAGGCCGGCGATGAGATGGCGGAAATCAAGCGTATGTTTACGCCGGAATTCCGCAACCGCTTAGACGCCACCATTTCGTTTGCGCCACTCAACGAGCAAATCATCTTGCAGGTTGTAGATAAGTTCCTAATGCAGCTGGAAGCGCAGCTATCGGAGAAAAAAGTTGACGTCACCTTCACCGAGGCTTTGAAAAAGTACCTTGCCAAGAATGGGTTTGACCCGCAAATGGGGGCGCGACCGATGTCTCGCTTGATACAAGATACGATTCGACGCGCCCTTGCAGATGAGTTGCTGTTTGGCAAACTAGCCAGTGGTGGTCGCGTGACCATCGACATCGGGTCGGACGACAAGGTCAAGCTCGACATCAGCGTGGAAAAAGAGCCTCAGCCGGCCGAGTCCTGAGCCGTTCAATTGACCAGTTGAACAATAACGCCCGACTGCGTGTCCGGGAGTTTTGCTTGCCAAGCCCGGCTTGCTTTTAAATCCCGGCTAGAGCGTGCGGTGGATGCCAGCCTGTTGTTTTGCGCTTCACCGTGTTGTGAAGTAGAGTAGGGGAGGAAGAGAAACTGACGCCGTGATGTCCTCGCGGCTTCCATGGATTCGTTGCCGAGCCATACAAAAAGACCTAGATAACGAGGAGACTCATGAGAACCACGATCGTGCTATTGACAAGCCTTCTTGCGGCGGGTCCTTCGCTCGCACAAGCGCCCGCAGTACCTGCCGCACCCACGCCAACGGTGGCACCCAGTGTGCCGACGCCACCGCCGACACCCACATTCGCGCCATCAAACCTGACGCCGACAGGCGTACGTTCGATGTCGGCGACTTGTTCATCCTGTCATGGAACCAATGGCGTCTCTGCTGGCGGTGCAATTGCCGGTCTGGCAGGCCTTAATCGCGACTACTTCATTATCCAGATGAAGAGCTTCAAAGAAGGCAAACGCGAAGCCACCCTGATGCACCAGATTGCGAAGGGCTACACCGATGCCGAAATTGCCGCCATGGCGGACTACTTTGCTGCGCAAAAGCGCTAGGGGGCGGACATGAAAAATACACGTCGTAATTTTCTCAAGGTCGCCAGCGCAACGGCGGGCGTTTCAGCAGTAACCGGCTTGGTCGGTTGCGCCAGTGTTGGCGGTGTGGCCAAGCCAAAAGTGGTGGTGGTGGGTGGTGGCTACGGTGGTGCGACTGTCGCCAAGTACATCAAGATGTGGGAGCCAAGTATTGATGTCACGGTCGTTGAGAGAAACCCCAACTTCGTCTCGTGTCCGATCTCCAACTTGGTGCTAGGTGGCGCGCAGAAGATGGAAGACATCACCATGAGCTACGCCGCGCTTCAGTCGAAGTACGGGATCAAGGTGCTGCGCGGCGAAGCTGTTGCAATCGATGTCGAGAAGAAAGTGGTCCGACTCGCGGGTGGAGAGGCGCTTCCCTATGATCGGGTTGTTGTTTCGCCGGGCATCGACTTTATGTATGAGGCGCTGCCGGGGCTGAACAACGCTGATGCCCAAGCGCGGTATTTTCACGCGTGGAAAGCCGGGCCGCAAACCGTAGCGTTGCGCAAGCAACTTGAGTCGATGGCCGATGGCGGCGTGTATGCGATTTCCATTCCAGAAGCCCCGTATCGTTGTCCACCAGGGCCCTACGAACGCGCATGCCAGGTCGCAGCGTACTTCAAACAATTCAAGCCAAAGTCAAAAGTGTTGATCCTCGACGCAAACCCTGACGTCACCTCAAAGCCGGGGTTGTTTAAGAAGGCATGGTCTGAAATGTACGGCGGCATCATTGAATATCGGAATGCATCCAAATTGATCGATGTTGATACCAAGGCCTCTGTCGCGAAGCTGGAGTTTGGCGATGTGAAGGCAGACGTGCTTAATGCGTTGCCACCAATGAAAGCAGGCAAGATCGCTGAGCCGTTCATCACGGCGAACAAACGCTGGTGTGAAGTCAACTGGCTGACCTACGAGTCGAAGAATGTCCCGGGTGTGCACTTACTCGGTGATGCGCTACAAATCGCGCCGGCAATGCCGAAGTCTGCGCACATGGCCAACAATCATGGCAAGACGTGCGCCGCAGCGATCGTGGCGTTGATCGCCGGTGAAGCGCCGAATCCTTCGCCAACGCTAAACAACACCTGTTACTCGTTCGTCTCCGCCGACAAGGTTGTGCACGTGGCATCAGTGCATAAGTACGATATGCAGGATAAGACCATGAAGACGGTTCCGGGTGCGGGCGGTGTGTCTAGTTCTGCGAACGAGTTAGAGGCACAGTACGCGATGACGTGGGCCAAAAATATTTGGGCTGATACCCTCGCTTAATTTGAGGACCACTGCCACGGAAACAAATGAGCCGCCAGTTGGCGGCTCATTTGTTATTGCCGACGTATTGTTAGCGGCCTTGCAGCCACTCCGGCCGAAAAGCATCGTTGATTAAGGACGTTTGGATGTGATCGCGCCAGTCGCCGTCGATAAATAGGTAACGGGGTGCGAAACCATCAGTGTGAAATCCCAACCGCGCCAAGAGTCTGCCGCTGCGAACATTTTCCGGTCGATAGTTGGCGCTGATACGGTGTAGTTTTTGTTCGACAAACATGTATCTAAGAGCTTGCTGAAGGCCTTCTGACATAAGGCCCTTACCTTCAAAGCCTGCGTCAATTTGGTATCCGAGTACACCGTTACAGAACGGGCCGCGAACAACTTGCGAAAACCCAATACTGCCGATGATCTGTTCCGGCTGCGACTTCTCTCGCATCCACAGGCGCACCACGCTACCCTGGAGGAAGGCAATCTGCGATTTTTCGACGTATTCATCCCAGAAGGCAAGGGTGTTGAAGTCGGCGGGTTTGGGAGGACTCCAAGGGGCCAAATGATCTGCGTTGCGCATATGAAAGTCCAATGCGGCGGAAGCAAGTCCCGCTTCGGGCAGGCTCAACAGAAGGTGCTCTGACTCGAGCGTTAGTTCCATTTCTGTTGGTCGCGATAGAAGCGGACGTGGCAGATCTTGTTGCCGCGAAGTTTGTACACCGCGACCGCGTGGCGTACTTCACCTTCCGGCGTGCTGAGTCTGCCGGTGATGCGCTCTTCGTCCATCACATGCTCGCCGATCCGAATCCGGGTGACAATTGTGCAATGCAAATTGGGCGATCCTGCAAACAAGGCCACATAACGTTCGCGCATCTGTTCGCTGCCCGCCATCATGCGGTCGCCATCCCCGTCCTCAACAACGCAGTCTGCAGTGTAACAAGCCATGAACGCGTCAACGTCGCGTGCGTTGTAGGCCTGAAGTTGTGCTTCTACTGGATCTTCTGGGGTTGGCATGATTGATTAACCTGCAAACACAGGCCATTGCGCGGCCCACATTTCTGTGGGTGATCTTTTGTAGCCCGATTTGGCGAATTGATGCCAACGGCCAATGACAAACGACATGACTGCGTTGGCATAGGCATTCGGATCAAGAGATGAGTGCAACTGACCGTTAGTGGCCGCGAGCCGGGCACTTTGGCGCAGGGACGCCTCTAAACGATCATGCAACTGATTCATACGCACGTGTAAGCGCTCGTCTTCATTGACCAACGCATCACCGATCAGCACGCGGGTCATGCCAATGTTTTTCTGCGCAAAATTCAACAGCATGGCCACCGTTGCCTCGACTTGTTTCAGACCGTCGGTTTCCTCACTCTGGATCTTGTTCACCAGAGAAAACACGGTTTCTTCGATGAACTCAATGAGGCCCTCGAACATCTGTGCTTTAGAAGCAAAGTGGCGATACAGCGCCGCCTCGGAGACGTCGAGTTTCTTCGCCAACAGGGCCGTAGTGATTTTTTCGCCCTTTGGCTGCTCCAGCATTTCAGCCAGAGATTGCAAGATGGCGCGACGGCGTTCGCCGGGTTCGGGTTTTGGCATCGTTATCTCCTAAGTCGTATGAGTCGACCAAGCAAACATAGTTGTAAAAACTAATTCCTAACGTCGCCCACCCAGGATAGACCCAAGTACGCCACGGATAATTTTTCGGCCTGCTTCGGAAGCCATCGCCCGTGCGGCAGATTTCATGGCCGCCTCAACAACACCTTCACGATTTGACCTGCTACCACTACCGCTACCGCCGCCGTTCCCGCCACCCATTCCCGGCAGTCCAACTTTGCCGAGAATGTCACTCAATCCACCGGCAGCGGACGTCGACGTCGATGTCGCGTCGCCCTGCCGACCACGCAGTTTCTCAAATGCCGACTCCCGATCCACCACCTTTTCGTAGACGCCTGCCACCAGCGAAGTTTGCAGTAGTGTTGAGCGTTGCTCCGGTGTAATGGGACCAATCTGTGACTGAGGCGGGCAGACAAATGCGCGCTCCACAATTGTTGGGCGTCCTTTTTCGTCAAGAAATGACACCAGTGCCTCACCGACGCCGAGTTCCGTGATGACTGTCTCCACCGAGATGGCCGGGTTGGCGCGGAACGTCTCCGCAGCGGCTTTCACCGCTTTTTGGTCGCGCGGGGTATAAGCCCGCAGCGCATGTTGTACACGATTTCCAAGTTGGCCGAGGACGGTATCGGGAATGTCGAGCGGGTTCTGCGTGACAAAATATACTCCCACCCCCTTGGAGCGAACCAGTCTCACCACTTGTTCAATCTTTTCGAGCAGTTCCTTTGGCGATTCGTTAAACAGCAAATGCGCTTCGTCAAAAAAGAAAACGAGCTTGGGTTTATCGCGGTCGCCAACTTCCGGCAGGTTTTCAAACAACTCTGAAAGCATCCACAACAGAAAGGTCGAGTACAGCCGCGGACTGGAGAGCAGCTTGTCGGCGGCGAGGATATTGATCACACCCTTGCCGTTGTCCGTCTGCATGAGGTCATCGAGTGCCAGCGCGGGCTCGCCAAAAAATTTGTCGCCACCTTGCTGCTCGAGTGCCAACAGGCCGCGCTGGATGGCGCCGATCGAGGCCGGCGAAATATTGCCGTAGTCGGTCGTAAATTGGCTAGCGTTTTCGCCGACGTAGGATAAGGCTGCACGTAGATCCTTCAGGTCAAGCAGCAGTAACCCGTTGTCATCTGCAATCTTGAATACCAGCGCAAGCACACCTTCCTGAGTGTCGTTCAGGTTAAAGATACGCGACAACAAAAGTGGCCCCATCTCAGAGATCGTGGCGCGCACCGGGTGCCCCTGTTCGCCAAATACATCCCAAACGGTTGTTGGGCAGGCGGCGGGGCTGAATTCCAAACCGAGCTGTTTGCGGCGCTCATCCACCTTCGGCTGCGGTTTTCCCGGCTGGGAAATGCCGGTGAGATCGCCCTTGACGTCCGCCATGAAGACCGGTACGCCGCTATTTGAAAACTGCTCGGCGAGAACTTGCAAGGTCACTGTCTTACCGGTGCCAGTCGCACCGGCGATCAAGCCGTGTCGATTCGCCATATTGGGCAGAATTGCCAGTGACGTCTGGGATTTGTCGCTCGATTTCGCGATCAGCAAGGGTTCCGACATGGTGCGCTTTCAAGAGCTCTGGCTTGGGTTGCGGTGTGAGTGAATGTTAACATTGCACATTGGAATTTGCGCGTCATCCAGACATAGAATCAACTGGGAGATAACCGCAAAGGCGACCAAGCGAAGCACGCGTTTGGCGCGGCAAGCCGGGATTAACGCAAAGCGTCCCGAGCGCCGCAAAGACGAGGCGCAAGGTTGCTCAGCCGCCGGAGTTGCCGTGGTTGGCAGTGAGGACGGGTGAGTGGCCGCAGCAACAACGTATTTGCAAGTGAAGACGCGTAAACGTATTTCAAGGAAACGGACGATATGGCTGGACACAGTAAATGGGCAAACATCCAACACCGCAAAGGCCGCCAAGATGCCAAACGCGGCAAGATTTTTACGCGCCTAATTAAGGAAATCACCGTTGCTGCGCGCCTTGGCGGCGGCGACCCCGGTACTAATCCGCGCCTACGTCTGGCGACCGACAAGGCGTATGAGAACAATATGCCAAAAGATACCGTCGAGCGTGCCGTCAAGCGCGGCTCCGGCGATCTGGAGGGGGTCAACTACGAAGAAATTCGCTATGAAGGTTACGGCATTGGCGGTGCGGCGATCATTGTCGATTGTATGACCGATAACCGTGTGCGCACTGTGGCTGAGGTGCGGCACGCCTTCTCCAAATACGGTGGAAACTTTGGTACCGAAGGTTCGGTGGCATTCCTGTTCAAGCACTGCGGCACGATGTTGTTTGCGCCTGGTAGCAATGAAGAAAAGCTGATGGAAGCCGCATTGGAAGCGGGGGCGGAAGACATCATCACCAATAGTGATGGATCCTTTGAAGTTATCACCGGCCCCTATGAATTTTCCAACGTGAAGGCGGCACTGGAGAAAGCCGGATTCAAGGCGGAGTTCGGCGAAGTGACGATGAAAGCGCAGAATGAAGCCGAACTTACCGGCGATGACGCCGTCAAGATGCAGAAGTTGATTGACGCCATCGAGGCGCTGGACGACGTGCAGGAAGTGTATACATCTGCCGCGCTTGACCTGCCGGAATAGACTGGAGATTTCGTGTGTCCGTCCTAATTACCACGACCTCAAACCTCGAAGGCAAACGTATCACCAAGTACCTGGGGATCGTCACCGGTGAGGCGAGTGCCGAAGTCGCGTTGATGGCGACCGCGTCGTCGGATAAGCCCGCACCGGGGTTTGCCGACGCGTATCACAAGGCCATCCCCAGTGTGCGTGACAACGCGCTGCGCGGTGCCATGCAAGGCGCTGAGCATGTCGGGGCGAACGCGATCATCGGCACCACGATGAATTACGTCATCCACGGCTCGGGCAAGGGCATGGTGATGGTGAGTGTGACCGGTACCGCTGTGGTTTACGAGGACGTCTGAACGTCACTATGCGCATACTCGGCCTCGACCCCGGCCTCAGGGTGACTGGATATGGCGTGATCGAGAAACGCGGGAGCGGCCTCAGCTATGTGGCTAGTGGATGTATCAAGTCGCCGGATGGCGAGTTACCGGATCGGCTGAAGAACATTCTTTATTCAGTGCAGGAAGTAATCCGACTCTACGCTCCGACAGACGTCGCTGTTGAAAAAGTGTTTGTCAACGTTAACCCGCAGTCCACGCTACTGCTTGGACAGGCGCGTGGTGCCGCCATTTGTGGGGCAGTGTTGAGCAATTTGCCGGTCTCTGAGTACACTGCGTTGCAGGTCAAACAAGCGGTGGTGGGCAACGGTCATGCACAGAAAGAGCAGGTACAGGAGATGGTAAAGCGGCTGCTAAGCTTGCTGGCGAACCCCAGTGCCGATGCCGCTGACGCGCTTGCCTGCGCGATCTGCCACGCACACGGCGGGTTAGTCGGTGCAATGAGTACCAGGGGTTATCGCGTCAAGGGCGGGAGATTGGTGAAATGATCGGACGTATCTCAGGAATATTGCTCGAAAAGAACCCGCCGCAAGTGCAGGTGGATGCCAACGGCGTCGGTTACGACATCGATGTGCCTATGTCGACCTTCTATAACCTGCCGCGCATCGGCGAAAAGGTGATTTTGTTTACCCACTTGGTGGTGCGCGAGGACGCGCATCTGCTGTTTGGATTTGGTAGCGAATCGGAGCGAGCCGCATTTCGCACACTCATCAAGGTGAGTGGGGTCGGCCCGAGGGTCGCCCTGGCGCTTCTGTCGGGGCTCAGCGTGAACGATCTTGCTGCAGCGGTTGCGATGCAAGAAACCGGTCGGCTCACCAATATTCCCGGTATCGGCAAAAAGACTGCCGAGCGGCTGTTGCTCGAACTCAAGGACAAATTTAAAGTCGACCCGCGCGTGGCTATTGGCGGCAGCCTCAGTACTGCCGAAGTGCCCTCGATCAACGCGGACGTGTTAAACGCCTTGTTGGGGTTGGGGTACAGCGAGAAGGAGGCGTTGTTAGCAGTCAAAGTGTTGCCCGCCGAGGTGAGCCTCTCCGATGGGATTCGGCTGGCGTTAAAGTCGCTTTCGAAGGGATAGTAAAACACGAGTATTGACGGGCATTTTCAGCACGTTTTGCCTGAAGACGCCCGCCAATAGGCGAGTTTCATTTTTGTCTTGTGGTGTGAAGATGAGTTCCTCAAAACAAGGGTTTTACTCAAAGGTGGCGTTGTCACCAAACGTGTTCCGGCACGTCATGAATTGCTGGCCCCCGTTTTGGGGTACACGTATTCACATTGAAGAGATCGCGCCGGACTGGCGTTATGTTCGGACGCGGATGAAGCTATCCATGCGCAATAAAAACTACGTGGGATCGCACTTCGGTGGTGGGCTTTTCGCTATGACCGATCCGTTCTACATGGTGGCGTTGAAAAATATTTTGGGAAATTCCTACCTTGTCTGGGACAAAGCGGCGACCATTGAATATCTAAAGCCCGGTCGCACAACGGTCTATGCCGAATTCAAGATCAGTGACGCGCAATTGACGGAGATTTACGCGAAGACGGCGGATGGCGAGAAGTTCGAGCCGGTTTACCGGGTGGATGTAGTTGACGCCGACCAACAACTGATCGCTCGTGTACAAAAGACCCTGTACATACGCAAACGGCCGATCGACTCGGATCGGGCGGGGGCGAATGTGGTCACCAGCGTGGGTTCGGCTGCTTCACTCAGCTAAAATCGCTGAATGCTAGAACCAGACCGCCTCATCTCTGCCGATAAAGCCTCGAATATAGAAGAGGTACAGGAACGTGCACTTCGCCCGAAGTTGCTGGAAGAATACGTCGGCCAGGAAAAAATCAGAGAGCAACTATCGATCTTCATCGACGCCGCACGGGCGCGTAAAGAACCCCTGGATCACACGCTGCTGTTTGGACCCCCGGGACTAGGCAAGACCACGCTGGCGCACATCATCGCGCGAGAGATGGGGGTCAATCTGAAACAAACTTCCGGCCCGGTGCTGGAACGCGCCGGGGATCTAGCCGCGATGCTGACTAATCTTGAGCCCAACGACGTATTGTTCATCGATGAAATCCATCGGTTGAACCCGGTCGTCGAGGAGATTTTGTATCCCGCACTCGAGGACTACCAAATCGACATCATGATCGGCGAAGGCCCGTCCGCACGCTCGGTGAAGTTAGATCTGCCGCCTTTCACCCTAGTCGGTGCCACCACGCGTGCCGGTATGCTGACCAATCCGCTGCGTGATCGTTTTGGCATCGTTTCGCGTCTGGAGTTTTACTCGCCCGACGAGTTGGGGTTGATTGTGAAACGCTCAGCCAAACTTCTGGAAGTCGCCATCGACGAACACGGCGCGATGGAAATTGCCAAACGCTCGCGTGGTACGCCGCGAATCTCGAACCGGCTGCTGCGGCGTGTGCGTGATTACGCCGAGGTGAAAGCTGATGGCAACGTCAGCAAAGACATCGCCGACCTTGCGTTGAAGATGCTCGATGTCGACAAGGTTGGTCTGGATATGATGGACCGAAAGTTGCTGTTGTCGATCATTGAAAAATTTTCCGGTGGTCCAGTTGGTGTCGAAAATCTTGCGGCGGCAATTGGTGAAGAACGCGACACCATTGAGGATGTGCTAGAACCCTATCTTATTCAGCAGGGTTATTTGCAGCGTACACCTCGCGGACGGATGGCAACAATGTTGACCTACCAGCATTTTGGCGTGGTGATGCCCGTACAAGCCAACGCGCCTGGACTCTTCTGATGGCCAAACTCTCTCTTCGCGATGCGCAGCAAACGCAGCTCTTTACGTTCTCGTTTCCCCTGCGCATTTATTACGAAGATACCGATTCGGGCGGTGTTGTAT
The DNA here is from genome assembly GCA_020247545.1 of Rhodocyclaceae bacterium. Taxonomy (GTDB): domain Bacteria; phylum Pseudomonadota; class Gammaproteobacteria; order Burkholderiales; family Usitatibacteraceae; genus UKL13-2. Next base: position 135,713 of record JADCIX010000046.1, read on the forward strand.
ATCACGGCCAATACGTGCGCTTTCTCGAGCGTGCGCGTACTGAGTGGCTGCGGTTTCTTGGTTTCAACAATACTGAACTCGAAAAAAAGTACAAGATGCTTTGGGTGGTCACGGAGATGACCATGCATTTTTTGAAGCCGGCGCGGCTGGATGACAACCTGGAAGTGACAGTAGCCGTTGAGACGATGGGGCGAGTTCGTTGCACGTTTCATCAGCAAATAAGACGTGGCGAAGAGAGCCTTCTGACGGCGCGGGTGACCGTAGCGTCAGTTTCAGCAGACGGCATGAAGCCCATTGAATTCCCGGCGGATGTTAAGCGCAAGATGGAAGCCACACTCGGTTAATCGTTAGAAAGCCACATGCAAATTCATCCCGATATGGCCATATGGTCACTCGTTATGCAGGCCTCCATCATCGTCAAGATTGTGATGGCACTGCTGGCGCTTGCGTCTTTTTTTTCTTGGTGGTACATCTTTGTGAAGATGTTCACCATTAGCAACGCGAAACGTCAGGCGGAAGCGTTTGAGAAAGAGTTTTGGGGCGGTACGGATATCGTTGGTTTGTATCAGCGGTCGGCGTCGGGACGTTATGAAACGCAGGGAATGGAGCGTATTTTTGAAGCAGGCTTCAAGGAGTTTCTCAAACTCAAGACGCGCTCCGGCTCGGATGTTGGTGCGTTGATGGACGGTACCCGCCGCGCGATGAAGGCAGCGTTTCAGCGCGAGCTCGATTACCTGGAACGAAACCTTTCTTTTCTCGCCACCGTTGGCTCGGTGAGCCCTTATATTGGATTGTTCGGCACGGTTTGGGGCATCATGAATTCGTTTCGCGGGCTGTCGAATGTGGCACAGGCGACGCTGGCGCAAGTCGCACCGGGCATCGCGGAAGCGCTAATCGCCACCGCCATTGGTCTGTTCGCCGCGATTCCGGCGGTGATCGCATATAACCGCTATGCGGCGGAGATTGATCGCCTTGCTAATCGTTACGAGAGTTTCATTGAGGAGTTTTCGAATATTCTCCAACGCCAGGCTGTGAGTTAAGCGATGGTATGCCAAGCAACCAGATGCTCAGTGGCGGTGCACGACAAGCGATGCGAGGAGTGTCGCTGGGTAGGCGGCAGCGAGCGAGGCGGCGAGACAGTATCGCCAATACGGCGATGCCGCCGAGTGTGTGACAACAACCCCAGCGGCCTCCGCAGCCGCGCGCTCCGCAAATGAGACGACCTAGAAGAGCGATGAGTGAGATAAATGTGGTGCCATACATTGACGTGATGTTGGTATTGCTCATCATCTTTATGGTTTGTGCACCGTTAATCACGCCTGGGCAGATTGATCTGCCGAGTGTGGGGCAGGCGCTTAACCCAACGGTTGCGCCGCTGGAAATCCGCATCGGCAAGGATGGTGGCATCACGTTGGTTGACCGCCAGCAAGGTGGGCGCGAGCAAAGTGTTGGCAAGACCGAGTTGCTCGCTGCGGTGAAGACCATCCAGGCAAGGCATGCTGACCAAGCGGTTGTGATCTCGGCCGACAAGGATCTGCGTTATGAAGTCGTTATCAGTGTCCTTGATACGCTGCAAAAAGGCCAGGTGAAGCGTGTGGGATTGCTCGCCAAGCCCGCGACATAAATCTTTGACGCCCAACGCTTGATGGCCGCCGCGCTTCCACCCCACTTGCCGCCAAAACTTTCCGCCACCGGTCGTTCGGTGTTGCACGCCCGGCGAGAACCGGGACGTGCAATTGCGGGCGCATTTGCAATTGTGGTTCATATCGGTTTTTTTGCCTTGATTATTTTTGGCGTGTCGTGGCAGGTAAAGATGCCCTCGCCAATATCGGCAGAGCTTTGGAGTACGCTGCCACCGGCGGTCAATCGGGTCGCAGAGCCGCCACCCGCGCCACAGGAAGAGCCAGCGGCACCGCCCGAGCCCAAGGTTGCCGAGCGGAAGGTGGCAGAGCAGAAGGTGGCAGAGCCGAACAAGGCGGATATCGCGCTGAAGGCAAAGAAAGAACGTGAAGAAAAACTCAAGCGCGAAAAAGAGGAGAAACTCGCGGCCGAGCTGAAGAAACGTGACGAGCAGAAACGTACGGAGGACAAACGCAAGGCCGAGGAAGACAAACAACGTAAAGCGGACGACGCTAAACGCAAGGCGGAAGCGGATAAGGTGCGTCAGGAGGCTGAGGCACGCGCGGCGGCAGCGCAAAGTGCGCGTGACAAGGCAGTCAGTGATTACACCGGAAAAATAGCCGCGTTGATTCGAAATCGCGCGAATATCCCGGATAGTGTCACCGGTCAGCCGATTATTCAGGTACGCGTTAGGCTGTTGACGAACGGCACGGTATTTGAGGCGACGGTGGGCAACCCGTCCGGCAATAAGGCCTACGACGATGCAGTCGAGCGCGCTATAAATGGCATCCGGCAGTGGCCAGTACCCGACGATCCAGAAATACTTGGACGGCAGCGCGAACTTTTATTGAATATCAAGCACGAACGGTAGCAATGATAAAAAAACTTACAGCGAAATTCTTGGCGTTCACGGCGGGCCTGTTGGTTGCTGCAACGGCACACGCGCAGCTCACTATTGATGTCACCACCAGCGCGGGGCGGCAGATTCCGGTTGCCATCGTTGAGTTCCGTGGTGAGGCGCAGGCGCCGCAGAACTTCACGCCGATCATCATCAACAATCTTGCGCGTAGCGGTTTGTTCCGAATCGTCACGACTGGGGCGATCAGCGTGTTGCCAACCGAGCCCTCTGAAGTCAATTTTGTCGACTGGACCAGCCGTACTGCCGAGGCGCTGCTGATTGGCGGTATCACCGCCCAGCCGGACGGACGCTTTGAAATTCGCTACCGCTTGTTCGACGTGCCGAAGCAGACCCAAATCGCTTCCGGGTCGATTGTGGTTTCCGCTACACAATTTCGTGGCACTGCGCACAAAGTGTCCGATGAAATTTACGAGAAGTTGACGGGCGAACGCGGCGTTTTCTCGACAAAGGTGGCCTATGTTCTCAAGCGGGGTCAGCGCTTTGAGTTGCAAGTAGCCGATGCGGATGGCTTTAATCCGCAAACTGTGTTGTCATCGTTGGAGCCGATCGGTGGCCCAAAGTGGTCGCCGGATGGCAACAAACTGGCCTACGTCACCTTTGAGTCGCGTAAGTCGAATGTTGTTGTCCAAGACCTATTGACGGGGCAACGCCGGGTGGTGGCGAATTTTAAGGGGGATAACTACGCGCCTTCTTGGTCGCCGGACGGCAGTCAACTTGCGGTGGCGTTATCGCGTGATGCGGTTTCACAGATTTACGTCATCCCGGCAGTCGGAGGTGAGCCGCGGCGGCTCACGCAGAGTAGCTCCATTGATAGTGGCGCATCATTCACGCCGGATGGCAAAACAATCATTTTCTTCTCCGATAGATCGGGTGGGCCGCAACTCTATTCAGTCCCTGTTGCAGGGGGGGATGCGAAGCGCCTCACCTTTGAAGGTAACTACAACACTAGCCCGCGTTTGAGTCCAGATGGAAAACTGGTGGCGTTCGTGACGCGTGATGCCTCGAGCCGCCTGCGGATCGCAACACTTGAACTCGCCAGTGGCATCATCAATGTCCTTACTGACGGGCCGCGCGATGATAGCCCCAGCTTTTCCCCAAATGGGCGGACCATCTTGTTTGAATCTAAGGTGGCCGGCAAGGGTAGTTTGGGATCGGTGTCCGTTGACGGACGCATTAAGCAGCGTCTTACGTCACAGAATGGTGACGTACGTGAGCCCGCGTGGGGGCCCTATCCGCAGGCGGTGGCCGCCCCGAGGTAGAAGGCTAGATTTAGTGTAACGTCTAGGTTGGGCAGTCAATGTTGGTGGCACCGGCTCTGCTGTATGCGAGTGTTAGCGTTGCCATGAAGTGGTTGGTTTAACTTTTGGCCTGTAGTTCGGGCCAACTTATTTAAGGAGTGCAAAAATGAAAGAGAAATTCTCGTCAGCCATGATGGCAATCTCGGTAGTGTTGCTTGCCGCGTGCGCCAGCAAGGAACCAGCCAGAGAGGCACCGGTTGAGACCCGTACCGCCCCATCCGCACCCACCACCACGGCACCAACCGCCCCTGCGGCCAAGCCGGTGGTGCCGGTCGAGACACCTACTGTGAACCCACTCAAAGATCCGAGCAATATCCTATCTAAACGGATCATCTACTTTGACTACGACAAAGATGTTGTGAAGTCCGAGTTCCAAGCCATCGTGCAGGCGCACGCAAAATTCTTGGCGGACAATCGCGGTCGCAAGATTCGCCTGGAAGGCCACGCAGATGAGCGCGGTTCGCGTGAATACAACATGGCGCTCGGCCAGCGCCGTGCGGACTCCGTTCGTAAGGCGATTAACTTGCTCGGTGTTGCCAACGACCGCATGGAGACCATCAGCTTTGGAGAGGACAAGCCGCGCGCCCAGGGGAGTACCGAAGAAGCGTGGTCGCAGAATCGCCGCGTCGAAATTGTTTACGACGGCGAATAACCCCACGGATTGAGGCGGGCAGGAGGTGAGAATGACGACTACATTTAAGTCTTGGCGCACACCCACGCGATTGTGGCCGGTGATATGTTGTGTTGCTTTCTTTGCCTCCGCCGTCTCCTCTGCCCAAGCGGGCCTGTTTGACGACGACGAGGCGCGCAAGAGCATTAAGTTGCTCGCCGAAAAAGTTGAGGCGCAGAACAAAGACAACGATGCCAAGTTCTTGAGGCTGGAAGAGTCGATCAAGAATCTTGGCATCATTCAGCTGCTTAACCAGATTGAGCTGCTGAATGCCGAGATTGCGCGCCTACGCGGGCAGACGGAAGTGCTGGCAAATCAGAATGAACAATTACAAAAGCGCCAGCGTGACTTTTATGTCGATATTGATACCCGCCTGCGGGCTTTAGAGGGCAGCACTGCGCCAACCACTAGTGTGCCGGCGACTACAAGTTTTGGTACGCCGACCGCAACGCCCCCATCAGCGACGGCTGTCGCAGCAGCGGGCAGCATGGATGCGGCAAAAACACCAAGCGGCGGCACCGCCGCAAACCCAGCCGCGCCAGCAGGTTCAGCATCGGCGATTAACCCTGCAGCTACTGCTGCAGCCGAGGCACTTGCGAGAGAACGCGAGAACAAAGCTTACGATGTCGGCTCGAACGCCTTCCGACGTGGTGAGTTTGCGGCCGCGATTCGTGGCTTCAATACCTTCATGACCGACTACCCCCAGAGTCAGCTGGTATCAAACGCGCTTTACTGGATTGGACTTTCGCAGTTCAATCTGAAGGATTTACGCGAGGCACGTGCCACCCAAGAGATGTTGGTAAAAAAGTATCCTGATTCTGCAAAGGCACCGGACGCACTTCTGGTGATTGCGAGCGTACAAGCTGAAATGGGTGATGCAGGCTCCGCGCGTAACAGCTACGAAGATATTATCGCCAAGTACCCCGCCTCAGACGCTGCCGCAAAGGCGCGAACGCGACTCTCAGGCCTGCGCCGCTAACAGGCCCCTCAACATGACACCAAACTTGATTCCTGCCGCTAATCGCGCCGCCGAAGGCGGCGCCTCGTATAACCTAGCCGAAGGCGGCGCCTCGTATAACCTAGCCGAAGGCGGCGCCTCGTATAACCTAGCCGAAGGCGGCGCCTCGCACAGGTGTGAAAGAGGCACTTCTTGCCGCGTCGCCGAAGGCGGGTCTTTATGAGCACCACCGTCGCGCGAGAAATCGCTTTTACCAAACCCAGCGAGTTTGCGCGCACGCGTTCGGACGAAATTCGCATCAACGAAATTTTCTTCTCACTACAAGGCGAGTCATCTCGTGTCGGTCTGCCGACCGTTTTTGTGCGTTTGACGGGGTGCCCATTGCGCTGCGGGTATTGTGATACCGCTTATGCGTTCCACGAGGGCAAGACCCGAACCATCGACGATGTGTTGGCGGAAGTCGCAACGCACGGCGCGCAATACGTTTGTGTTACGGGCGGCGAACCACTTGCGCAAAAAAGTTGTATGACCCTACTCACGCGTCTTTGTGATTCGGGTTACTCGGTCTCGTTGGAGACAAGTGGGGCGCTCGACGTGTCTGTGGTTGATCCACGCGTCTCACGCATTGTCGATATCAAGACACCAGGCTCAGGCGAGGTGGAAAAAAATCAATGGGCGAATTTGGCACAACTACGTCAGTCGGATGAACTTAAGTTTGTGCTGACATCAGAAGACGACTACCAATGGGCGAAAAGGGTGATTCTTGACCGGCGACTGGATGCCGTTTGTCCCGTCCTGCTTTCGCCTGCGTTTGCCGAGCTCGAATATAGCCAGCTTGCGGAGTGGGTGTTGGGAGACAAGTTAAAGGTGCGTATGCAAGTACAGCTACACAAAGTGATCTGGGGGGAACGGAGGGGCGTATGACAACCAACGCCACAACAAACGGCACAACAAACGGCACAACAAACCGCGCGGTTGTGCTGCTTTCCGGCGGGCTGGATTCCGCCACCGTCCTGGCGATTGCGCGCGAACAGGGTTATCAGACTTTCGCGTTGTCGTTTGATTACGGTCAGCGTCACAAGACCGAGCTGGACGCCGCCGCGCGTGTGGCAGCGGCGCTTGGCGCTAAGGAGCACCGCGTACTCAAGTTTGATCTCACCCAATGGGGAGGGTCGGCGCTGACCGACAACACCATCGACGTGCCGGTTTCCACACCTAGTGGGTCCAGCCAAGGAATTCCAGTCACTTATGTCCCCGCCCGCAACACGATTTTTTTGTCACTTGCGTTAGCGTGGGCCGAGACGTTGGGTGCGATAAACATCTTTGCCGGAATGAACGCGGTGGATTATTCAGGTTATCCCGATTGTCGGCCGGAGTACGTTGCCGCGTTTCAAACAATGGCGCGGCTTGCCACACGCGCTGGTGTCGAAGCCGCTGATGATGAAGCGCAACTGACGATTCGCACGCCGATCATCAACATGACAAAGGCCGACATCGTCAAAGAGGGGATCCGGCTCGGCGTCGACTACGCAATCACCGTATCTTGTTATCAAGCCGATACCGAAGGGCGCGCCTGCGGGCGCTGCGACTCTTGCCGGCTGCGGCGGCAGGGATTCATTACAGCGGGGGTGGCTGACCCGACCCGATACGCCTAGTCAGTCGTCGGTCGCGCCAACGTAGCATTCTCCTGCGTAAAATAGCGGCATGAATTCCGCCACTTCTGCTGTTACCAACTTGGCCACCACGGTTGCGTGGCTCTCATTCGTTGTTGCCTTTGTTCTGGGTGCGATTTCGGCGCGAACGCAGTTCTGCACACTCGGCGCCGTTTCCGACATCGTCAACATGAACGACTGGTCACGGATGCGCATGTGGGTACTGGCGATGGCGGTGGCCATCATCGGCGCACAGACGATGTATGCGCTGAACATCATCGATCTTTCAAAAGCGTTTTACGTGCGCCCCAACGTCACTTGGCTTTCCTATATTGTCGGCGGGCTGATGTTTGGCATCGGCATGACACTCGCCTCGGGTTGCGGCAGCCGCACCTTGGTACGCATCGGTGGCGGGAATGTGAAATCGATAGTGGTGTTTGTGTTTCTTGGCATCGCCGCGTACATGACGATGAAGGGGTTGTTCGGTGTCTGGCGTGTTGCTTCCATTGATAAGGTCGCAGTCGATCTTGCAGCCTCAGGTGTTGCCACACAGGAGTTTGGTAGCTTACTCGCCACCATGCTCGGCATTAGCAAGAAGGCCGCGCACATCAGCGCGGCATCGGTCATTGCCGGCACCATGCTGATCTGGGTCGTTGCCGGTCGCGAGTTCCGCGCCTCTCTCGACGGTTGGCTCGGCGGCCTGGGTTATGGCCTTGCGGCGGTTGCAGGCTGGTACATCACCGCCAAAATTGGTTTTGGTGAAAATCAAGAGACGCTTGAAATGGTCTTCTTTGGCACCAATAGCCGTACAGCAGAGTCGATCACGTTCGTTGCGCCAATCGCCTACTCACTGGAACTATTGATGTTGTGGAGTGACAAGTCCCTTGCCGTTACGTTTGGAATTGCCTCTGTGTCGGGGATGATTCTCGGCGCATTTGTCTACTCACTCGTCTTCAAACGATTCCGCTGGGAAGGTTTTGCGAGTGTGGATGACACACGCAATCATCTTGTTGGTGCGGTACTCATGGGTGTCGGCGGCGTCACCGCGATGGGTTGCACCATCGGTCAGGGCGTTACCGGCCTATCAACACTCGCCGTGGGTTCCTTCTTCGCGCTGGCCGCGATGATTGTCGGCTGTGCGGCGACGCTCAAGTACCAGTATTGGAAAATGATGCAGGAGTAGCCGAAACACAAAAGTCTTTTATTGACGGGCGTCTTGGGGCGAAAGCGTGAATTCAACAGCAAATGTCGACGACCTTTAGGGGGTTGATTTAGGGGGTAAGGTATCGAACGGCGGTACCCTTTTGTTTCTCAAGACGAAAGGACACTGCCATGAAACGTTGGGACCTTACCCTAGAC
>JADCIX010000047.1 GCA_020247545.1 Rhodocyclaceae bacterium
ATCTTTCGTCTAGGGTAAGGTCCCAACGTTTCATGGCAGTGTCCTTTCGTCTTGAGAAACAAAAGGGTACCGCCGTTCGATACCTTACCCCCTAAATCAACCCCCTAAAGGTCGTCGACATTTGCTGTTGAATTCACGAAACAGCCTGAAGACGCCCGTGTTTTCTTGTGCCTTTAGAATTCACAGACACCATGCCGCAGACTGATGGAAGGGTCGATCATTAGGCAACGCGCGGCTACGCTGCGTTCATGTATTCCTTGCCACCGCGCAGCGACTCCACTCGTTTGATCAACAAATCCAAGTCTTCCTGCCTATCCACAAAGTTAAACCGGTCGCTGTTGACGATCAGCAACGGCGACTCGGTGTAATCGTAAAAAAAGCGTGTGTAGGCGTCGGATAATTTAACGAGATAGTCCTCTGAAATTGACCGCTCCATTGGTCTCCCGCGACGCCCAATGCGTTGCATAAGCTGATCCACCGACGCCTGTAGATAGATCACCAAATCTGGTGTGGGTGCTTGCGGCCTTAGATGATTGTAGAGTTGCGAATACAAAGCGAACTCGTTGTCGTCGAGCGTGAGCTTGGCGAATAAAGTGTCCTTTGCCAACATATAGTCAGCAATCGACTTACCTTCAAACAGGTCTGGTTGTTTTATTGCCGATAGCTGATTCACGCGTTGGAAAAGGAAGAACATCTGTGTCGACAGCGCGTATCGCTTCATATCGCGATAAAAGTTTGGCAGGAAGGGGTTCGCGCTTGGATCTTCCAACAACAGCTCTGCGCCGAAACGTTCGGCCAGCAATCTTGCTAGCGTCGATTTACCGCTGCCAATCGGGCCCTCAACGACAATGAAGCGATGTTTCATAGCAGCAGATGCCGTTCTTGCTCGGAATGACGCTCGACCGACTGCTCACTCACGGTTGGCAAGAGCGCCTTCACCGAGCCGACACCGGGGATAAAAATGTCAGGCGCAATTTCGACCAGCGGCAACAACACAAACGCACGTTCATGTGCGCGGGGATGCGGTACGACCAAGTCTGGCTCGTTTATCCGCCAATCGTTAAACAACAAGATATCTAGATCCAATGTCCGCGGGCCATTGCGGCTAGATCGTACCCGGTCGTGCTGGCGTTCGATATCGAGCAGGCCGGCCATCAACTCGCGGGGCGTGAGCGTGGTCTCAACTTCGGCAACCGCGTTGATAAAGTTTGCCTGCTCAACACCGCCGACCGGGGCCGATTGGTACATCGCCGAAGTTTTAGTGAGCGAACAATTTGGCAAGACCGCAATTTTATTTAGTGCATCCTGAATCTGCCTCACTGGATGGCCCATGTTGCTACCGAGCCCGATCATGGCGCGTGACGATAACGCGGTCAGCGCTTTATTTGACTGCATCAAGATTCTGACTCAGCGTCGGGCGCGGGAGGGACACCACCAGTCGGCGCTGCGGTTTTTTTCCGACCGCGGCGTCTTTTCTTTGGACCGCTATCTGGGAGCAGCATCGCCTCGCGTACGCCGTCGTCCGCGAACTGGAACTTCTCCCACCACGCCGCGATCTCTGGCGACGCATCTCCCGCTTCTGCGCGCAGTGCGTAAAAATCATAACAGGCACGAAAGCGGGGGTGGGTCAACAGTCGGAACGCCTTGGCACGCGACTGCTGCGCAAAACGTGATTGCGCGACCCAGAGCTCTTTAATGTTGCCGTCGAAGCGTCGGGGGATGGCAAGGGATTTGCGCTGCTCATCAAGCACTTCATCCATCGCCTGATGTAATGCCGCAAGTGGTCGCTCACCGCGCGCTTCGAGCGCCTTGGCGCGTGCACACATTGGAAACCAGAATAGCGCGGCGAACAAAAAAGCTGGCGAGACACCACGATCATCATTAATGCGTTCGTCGGTGCGTTGCAAGGCAAGCGTTGCAAACGCGCGGCTTTGCGGGGCGCTCAGTATTTCTTCGAGCGAAGGTAGTAACAACACATGTAAACCAAGTACCCGCAATTTGTCGATGCAGGCTAACGCATGACCGGAAAGCAGAAGCTTCAGCATTTCGTCGAACAAACGGGCTTCAGGCACATTGGCGAGGAGTGACTTCAGCGCCGGGATCGGCTGCTCCGTTGCCGCATCAATGCTGAAGCCAAGTTTGCCGGCAAGTCTCGCTGCGCGAAGCATGCGCACAGGATCTTCCCGATACCGTGCCTCAGGGTCACCGATCATCACCACACGCTTCTTCTCGATATCTTTAAATCCGTTCGTAAAATCCCAGATCTCCTCGGCGCTGGGGTCGTAAAAAAGCGCGTTCATCGTGAAATCACGTCGAATGGCATCGTCGGCCTGTGTGCCATACACGTTATCGCGCAGTAGCCGACCGTGTTCATCTGTGTTTGCGCTCTCTTCATCGCTAGAAGCGACGTGCCCCGACCGGAAGGTCGAGACTTCGATCGTTTCTTGACCAAACATGACGTGAACCAAACGGAAACGCCGTCCAATAATGCGCGATCGCCGAAATAGGCTCCGCACCTGTTCCGGCGTGGCGTCGGTGGCAACGTCAAAGTCTTTGGGATGGCGACCGAGCAACAAGTCTCGAACGGCACCACCGACAATAAATGCCTTGTGCCCCGCCTTCTGTAGCTGCTCGCAGCATCGAATCGCCGCGTCGGAAAGTTCGCTTCGCTCGATGTGATGGTGAGCGCGTTGATAGCGCATGGCAGCTACGCCAAGCCCAGCTGGTCGAAGCCTCGTTTTGCGAGCAAAAACTTTGTCGATTAAGTGCCGAATCATGATTCTTCAGACGTCAAATCGAGCACCGGCCAGCCTTGCTCCACCGCAAACCGATGCAGTGTTGGGTCAGGATTGACCGCAACGGGGTGATTCACGCGCTGTAGCAGTGGCAAATCGTTTAATGAGTCACTATAGAACCAGCTGGTCTCAAAGTCTTCAATACATAACTCCATCGACGCCAACCAAGCGTCCACGCGCGCAACTTTACCCTCTCTGAACGAAGGCACACCGACCGGATTGCCGGTATAACGTCCGGCCACCATCTCAACTTCGCAGGCAATCAGGTGATCCACGCCGAATCTCTGGGCGATTGGTTTTGTCACAAACGCATTTGTCGCCGTCACAATCGCACACAACTCTCCAGCGTGCTTTTCAAGCAGCCGCAACGCCGCCGCACTGATCATTGGCTCTATCTTGTCCTGCATGAATGTCGCTTGCAGGCCCGCAAGCTCAGTATCAGACTTACCGGCGATGGGTGCCAGCGCAAACCGCAGATACGCATTGATATCCAGCGTCCCGTCTTTGTACTGCTGCCAGAATGCCTCGTTTCGCTGACGGTGTTCGTCGCCTTGAACGATGCCCTTCTCGACAAGAAAATGTCCCCAAGCATGATCACTGTCGCCACTCAATAGCGTGTGGTCAAGGTCAAACAACGCGAGTGACTTCAATCCCCATCCCCTTCAAGGAGTTCTGGTTGTGCCATTTGTTTGAGTAGCGGCAGCGTAATTTCCCGCCCCGTCTCAAGAGAGTACTGGTCAAGTGCGTCGAGTATGCCGATGAGAGACGTCATGTCCCGTCGCGCATGTCGCAGCAGGTAAGACACCACATCGTCGCGCAGGCAAAAGCCGCGCGAGGACGCGTGTGCGTCGAGTGCGCGCATCTTTTCGGTGTCACTCAGTGGGTGCAACGCAAATACAAGTCCACTGCCAAGGCGGCTAGAGAGTTCGGGGCGCACTGCGAGATCGCGCGGCGCAACATTGCCTGTGACGACAACCGTCGCCGCAGGATCAAGCGCCCGCTGATTGATGGCATCGAATAAGCTAATCTGTTGGGCATCATCGAGGGACTGTACATTGTCCACAAGAACGTGGGTGGTCTGCTGCCCGAGGACGGGGACGCAACAGAGCCGAGACGCCCGTTCCAGCGATGCAGAACCAGCGGCCGAAGCAAAGGCCCGCAGTAAATGGGTCTTGCCGCAACCCGGAAGGCCCCAAAGATAGATCACTTTGGCGCTGGTGGCGGTGGACTGCGCCGATTTGGCGAGTGCATCAACCGCTTCACGATTCTGTCCGGTTACAAAATTGGCGAAGGTGGGATCGGCTGGAGGAGAAATTTCGAGAACGAGTTGTTTCACAACGCAATTATACGTTCCACTCCGCGACTGGCCCTAAGGAGTAGCGGGATTGAAAGGCAAAAAAAAACGGCCGGTAAACCGACCGTTTTTGGTTTGAAGCAAGATTAGAACTCGTAACGGAAAGTGACTTGCATCTGCCACTGCGATTCGAGACGCACTTGACGCGTGGTGAAATCGGCAACACCGGCACTACGCAATGCGTAGATATAGCGGCCTTGGGCGTCGATACCAACATAGTTGACAAGCGCGCGGGTTGACGGGAAAGCGATCTCGTCGATACGGCCCCACTTTTTGTTCAACAAATTACCCACGTTGAAAATATCGAGGCTGACTACAGACTTATGGTCCTTTACGAATCCTGGAAGCTCTTGGGTGACACGCATGTCGACGGTATTAGTCCAAGGGTTGAACGTGTCGTTGCGGGCAACCACACCACCGCGGGTCTTGATGCCATTGGCACTGACCAGCTCCCAGAACTTGTTCTCGTTGGTCTTATCGGTTGCGGTATCACCAAGGAATACCACTTCCCCCGAGCCCGGGCCTTTAGGGATGTAAAGCAAGTCATTCGTCACGCCGTCGCCATTGATGTCATTACCGTAGATCCAACTATAAGGTTTACCGCGACGACCTTCAGCAAAGAACCCAACCCGCGTCTTGTACTTGCCAATGAATGCGCGTTCCCAAATCAGCGAGCCGTTGAAGCGATCTTTGATCAGGTAGTTGGAGTTCGATGCAACGTTTTCGTTGGGGTTGAACACCGAGCGACCATTCCAGTTGGAGTTTGCTACCGACGAGGTGAGCGGGCTCACTTCTTTGGCAGCGGTGTAGGTGTAGGCCAACGCCCATGACCAACCCTGCATCATCGGACGCGAAATAGAAACGGTCGCTTGATTGCCGCCGCCGTCCTTAGTTTTTGAAGTCAAGGTGACGTTGTTGAAGTTGGGGTTGTTCAATGCGCGCGTACGCTGATCGTTACAGATGCCCGTGCCACCAACCGTCGAACCACCCGATGTCCAGCAAGCAGGGTTATAGCCCGCCGCTGTCCAGAACATTTGACGACCGTCCGGGCCGATACGGGTCGGCACACCCAAATTCAAATGCTGGTAGTAGAGGCCGACATTGGTCTTGGTGTAGATGTACTCAGCACTAGCAACCATGCCCCACCACGGCAGCTGATGTTCAAAGGCCAGGTTGGCTTTCCAAACCGAAGGCTGGCCGAGCCCCTTCTCGATGAAGTCAACGTTCGATGCCGGAATGGCACCAGAAAATGACGTCGGCTGCTGGGAAGAGTCCGGGTTAAACAAGCCGCCAGCAGATGGACAAGCTGAGAATCCAGCAATGCCGCAACCAATGACAGCGGTTGCCGTTCCCGTGTTTGAATATGGATTAGACAGCCAAACGTTTGCCGCAGCCCCCTGGAAAAGACCAAATCCTCCACGCACTTGCATTGGGCGCTTGGAATCGAAGGTGTAGTTGAAACCAAACCGAGGCTGAAACAGGCTCTCGCCGTCGATGGTGACAGTGTTATCGAGGCCAAAACCGCCAGAAGCGCGAGTGGTGCCCGACCCGACAACAGTCGGCGCAGCCGCAGCGGCGTTGTACGCTGGCTTATCGGCAATCTTCGGCACGTCAATTCGTGCCCCGATCATCAAGGTCAGGTTATTGTTAACCGCCCAGGTATCCTGAAAGAAGGCACCCAAGTTTTGCAGCTTCCAAACGGCAACCCCATCGTCTAGCTTCTTACCCGCTCTTGGCACCTGAACCGAATACGACGATGGACGCCCTAGGCGGAAGTTCTCAAGCACAGCCGCCTCTATGGCTGCCGCAGTGGCAGTGCCACAGTTGATGGTGCCAAACGAGTAGGTATATGTCGCACTGCTGTTTTGGCAGCTAAAGGTGTAGTTACCTTTAGTATCCTGCAGGAACGCGTTGTACACCTTGTTGTCGCTCAAGTCGCCGCCAAACTTCAATTCGTGCTCTTTGAGTATCCAAGTACCGCCGAAGTACGCGTCGGTTGTCTTGGTGCCGAGAACGTTGGTATGGCGGCTGCGTTCTGTACCCGCAAACAAAGTACGAGTGCCAGTCGCCGCGACCGCACCGGCAGGCAATGCACCCGTAAACGAGAACGCCATTTGCGGCAAAGTCGTTGGGCTAACGGGTACCGAATCATAATTTCGCTTGGAAATCTTGAACTCGGTTGAGAAGTTGTCGGTCCAGTCAGAGAACACTTGCGCGACAGCCGTCTCGATCTCCTTGACCTGAGAGTAGTTGTTAGAACTGTACGCAAGTTGCGTGATTGAGTAGTTCTGGAAGATCGGCTCGCTCTGTTCTGTCTTGTTGTACCGAACATTTGCACGATGACGGTCGTTGATGTTCCAGTCAAGCTTTGCCGTTAAATCCTTGACTGTCAGCATGCCGCTAGGCGTATCCGCATTGCCCAAATCAACGCGATATGTGCTCAAAGCAATAGACTGAAGTCCGCTAATTGCGGTCGGCGTTATGCCAACGTTAGTCAAAGAGCTGCCGATGGGGCCAAATGCCGGGCTTGCCTTGGTGCTCGCGAGTTCTTCATATGATACGAAGAAAAACAGTTTGTCCTTGATAATCGGGCCACCAAGCGTGAAGCCCTTGGTATCTTCTGAAAATGGCAAGACCGGCGTGTAAGTATTGGTCGAGCGATTGTAACGGTCACCCACCATCTTTTGATCGCGGTAAACCTTGTACACACTACCCTTAAAGTCATTAGTTCCCGACTTCGTAATGGCATTTATATTGACGCCGGTGTAGCCCTTCTGCGTGACGTCGTAGTTCGAGACATTGACCTGGACCGACTGTATTGCATCAATTGAGATCGGCTGCTTCTGGGTCGGGAGGTTGTTGGACTCAAGGCCAAATGTGTCGTTGGTCGTTACGCCGTCAATCGTAATTGAGTTGTAGCGGCTGTTTTGACCGCCAAGCGAAATCTCGCCGCGCTCTTTGTCGGTTTGCGATAAACGCGGATCATTGCGCGCGTAGTCTTGCAGGTTACGGTTGATTGAGCCAAAAGCGTCAAGTTCTGCGCGGCTGATATTGCTCCCTGCGCCCATCGCTGTCTTGCTGAACGCGTCGGCAACGGCGCTCGCCGCAACTTCAATAGTTTCTACTTTTGGTTTTTGCTCGCCGAGTTTTGCATCGAGTACCGCCGTCTCGGCCAGCGTAAGGAACACATTGTTTCTGGTCTCCGTCTTACCGTCTTTGGTAATCGTTATGGTATATGGCCCCCCGGTACGAAGGCCGCGCGCCGAGTAACGACCCTCTGCATCAGTTACAACATTGGTCACCGAGCCGGAATCTACGTGAACAATCTTCACCGCAGCACCAGCGACTGACTTACCGTCCACTGCCGTAATGCGCCCCGCCAGTGCAGAGGTAGTGTTTTGCGCATATACCGTAGCACTGCCCACCGCAATCGCCACACACAGCGCGATCTTTGAGAGCTGCAACCGATTTCGATTAGTCATTTATTGATCCTAGTAAGAAATGAAAACAGTGAATTCGTTAACCTTGCGTACGCAGCAGCGGCTGACATCGCCAGCCACGATGGCTCACTAAACATTCTTTATGCTCAGGCACAACGCAGTGGCCGGCTGATGCTGCCCCGCCGCAGTCCCCTTTTTGCAACTGCAACCAAGTCTCATCGAGACGAGTTATCCAACTCGATAGGCAGGCGTACGTTCCGCTCACAATTACAACGACGAATTATGACGGATTCATGACGTCCTTGGAATCAATAGGTTACATGCGATAACATCCAAAATTACTTATGGTTTGCACACAACCACTTCTGCCCTGATATTGAGAATTTACATGAAGAACGCGCTGCTTCATCGCGGTCGCGAAGCCCGGCATTTGTTGTGCCCGCACAACACGCTAGCCTGAACATTTCATGCGGGCGCGTTCGACAGCGGGCGAGTAGGTGAACAGGCGAGCGATTTTTTGCCTGACCGACCACAGCATCGCGGGCTAGGCTTCGGCAGCAGGGCGGAACATTGCCGTCCAATCGCCCACAGGCAACGTCCTTCTAAGCAACCGGCGACCCATAAAATATTCAGGCTAGTTCAATCGTACGATCCGCGACCCTAGAGCGCTTGGCTGGTAAGGAGAATTTGCCCCAAGATACTCTACGAGAGCGTCAAGATCCAAAACGCTCACTTGACGATCGCGGCCATCACGGAAAACGGTGAAGCCCTCGGCACCTGCCGCAACAAAGCTATTCGCCACCACCCGATATTCAAGATCCAAACGAATCGGCGCGCCATTGAGTTTTATCGAGCCGGGTACCACGCGGCTGCCGATCGGTTTTGCAGCGTCCCACACATAACTGAATCCCTTCGACACGCCCATAATTCGGCTAAATCGACCCTCGGCCTCGGCAGTCCATTGCTGTTCGAGAACACTCTTGATTTCGGCCCCCGTCAGGTTCATCACCACTAGGTCGTTTTGGAAGGGTTGCGTCTTAAACAGTGCGCCATACGAAACTCCGCCCCTTTCGTCGGGGATGATGGGGGCCCGCAAACTTCCACGATTGTTAAACGCAATCACTGCCCCGCCACGGTCCGGGCTCGCGGTTCCAGACAAGTGTGCATCAGCGATCAAATTTCCCAGCGTCGATTCACCAGCAGGCGTTGAGAGCGCACTCATCTCCCTGGCAACATTTGCGACGATGCGCTTTTCAAGCGGCTCGCTAAGCGCTTTGTACCGCTCGACCAAGACCGAAAGCTCCGCCGCCTTCGGGCCATCGGGCTTTACTACAACGTTTCGTGCCGATGTACGGCTCAGTTTGCCAGTCGCACGATCAAGATCAATATCAATTTCGGTCAGCAACGTGCCGTAGCTTCCCGCGCTCGTCACGAGCTTGCCAGCCACATCACAGATGTAATAACGATGCGTATGCCCAGTAATCACCACGCCGACCTCCGGTGCTAGGCGCGATGCGATGTCTTTGGCTGGCCCCTTGAAGTCGGTACAGTCGTTGATACCTCCAGACTGGTCGCCGCCCTCGTGTACCACAACGACGACGGCGTTAATGCCTTTTGCCCTCAGCGTCGGCAGAAGCTGGTTAACCGTTTCCACTTCA
Organism: Rhodocyclaceae bacterium; assembly: GCA_020247545.1. Classification (GTDB taxonomy): domain Bacteria; phylum Pseudomonadota; class Gammaproteobacteria; order Burkholderiales; family Usitatibacteraceae; genus UKL13-2. The sequence continues at coordinate 9,248 of JADCIX010000047.1, forward strand.
TCAAAAAAGCGCAGCCCCGCTGTTCCACTAGGGCGCACAAGCTGAGGTGTATTGCGTAATGTCATGCCAATAAAGGCGACCTTAACTCCGTCAAACTCCTTGACGCCGTAAGACGGAAACAATGTCTTCTCATCAGACTCGGCTCTGACATTCGCCGCCAAGAAGGGGAACTTTGCCCCCATGTAGGCAGGCCTACCCTTGCAATCGGGCTGACCCGTCGCAGCGCTCTTCTCACACCCGCCCGCCTGGAGCCGCTTCAAATGCTCTACGCCGTAATCGAACTCGTGGTTTCCCACCGCATGAAAGTCAACCCCGATGAGATTCATCGCTTCAATGGTGGGCTCGTCTTTGAACAACGCCGACATCAGCGGCGTCGCCCCGACCAGGTCTCCTGCGGACAAAACGGCGTTCAGTGGATTCTGCAGCTTAAGTTTATTAACCAAAGCGGCAAATTGCTCTACCCCGCCGGCACTTTCGAAGCGAATCCCGGTCGGCTGCGATGCATCGGGCACCGGCACCCGCAAGTTCGGGATTTGCAAGTTGCCATGAAAGTCATTAAAGGCGATCAGCTTGACCGTAACGACCGGCGCGGCAACTGCCGCTGGCGGTGGAGGCGTGGTGGTGGTGCAACCTGAAAAAAACAGCACGCCGAGCGCAATCATCGCCGACGCGTAGCGCCTCTGAATCAGCCCGAAACCACCAGTTGCATGAACAACCAACGCGCAAGCGTGAATTCTGAATTGCATAAAGAATTGCCAAATCATCTGAACGGAATCCAGCACTTTACTCCGAGTATTATCTACGTTGATGCGGGTAGCGGATCGTCTCTGCTCGCGCATTATTCACATTAGGGGCACACACCATGCTGATTCTGCAGAGCCTGATGGGCTTTTTCGTTCTCTACGCCTTTGCTTGGGCAATTTCGGAGAAACGGCACGCCGTGCAGTGGCGCACGGTGATCGGCGCGATCATCTTACAGATCATTATGTTTGTGCTGCTGTTCAAGTTTCCCTACTTTAAGGAAGTGGCGGCGGTGCTGAATAACACCCTCAATGGCATCGCTGATGCAACCCGCGAAGGCACCAAGTTTGTCTTCGGCCACATCGGCGGCGGAGATTTGCCCTACAAAGTTGAGGACGGCAAAAGTCCATTTATCCTGGCAACGCAGGCATTACCGTTAGTAATTGTGGTGTCTGCGCTGTCATCGATACTCTTCTACTGGAAAATCTTGCCGTTGATCGTCAACATTTTTTCATGGGTACTGAAAAAAACTATCGGTGTGGGCGGCGCGATTGGCGTCTCCACCGCCGCGAACATTTTTCTCGGTACGGTAGAAGCACCACTATTTATCAAACCCTACATCGCCAAGCTCACGCGCGGTGAGTTGTTCATCACCATGACGGCGGGCATGGCCGGTATCGCCGGCACTGTCATGGTGCTCTACGGCATTATTCTTAAAGCGTCAGTTCCCGACGCCATTGGCCACATTCTCATCGTCTCGTTTATCTCCGCACCGGCGGCCATCGCCTTCTCTGCCCTGATGGTGCCACACGAAGGCCAGGTCACCGACGGCATGATCGCCACCGGTGCGCCGGTGCAGTCGACGATGGACGCGGTGACACAAGGCACGGTAGAAGGTGTGTCGATTTTCATAAACATTGTCGCCATGCTGCTGGTGCTGACCGCACTGATCGCAATCATCAATCAGTTGTTCGGACTTCTGCCTGGCATCAGTGGCAAACCAATCACGCTGCAAAGTCTGTTCGGCGCTGTCATGGCACCAATTGTGTGGCTTACCGGAGTGCCTTGGTCTGAGGCACAGACGGCCGGCGCGTTGATGGGCACCAAAACAGTCTTGAATGAATTCATCGCGTATCTCGATATGGTGAAGCTGTCACCAAGCGAGTTATCCGAGCGTAGCCGAGTCATCATGACGTACTCCCTATGTGGCTTTGCCAACTTTGCGTCACTCGGCATCATGATCGGCGGTATGGGCACCATGTGCCCGGAGCGCCGTCCCGAGATAATTAATCTCGGCTACAAGTGCCTCGTATCAGGTACCCTTGCGACGCTGTCGTGTGGTGCCCTGGTAGGCATTTTTTACTAGTCACTTTTATCGCCGACGGCGGGAATATCAATGCTCTCAACTGCCTCTTCCACTTCAGACTACAGCAAGGCTATCCCGCTAACCATCGTCACAAGCGAGACACTAGCCGGGTTTCTGAAACAAACGGACGCGACGACGAAGAATTGGCTCAATGCGAACCACTTTACGGCTGCGCCGTATAGCTTCTCGCTGGTGCCGGATGCCGCCGGCAACATCGCCAGCCTCATCGTTGGTGCGAGGGCGCTCGATGATGTCTGGTTGCTTTCACACTTACCATTTGCGCTGCCAGCGGGAAATTACCGGCTTGCCGATCGTTCGATGGTCGACGACTTCTGCGCGTCACTGTCCTGGCTGTTGGGTAGCTATCAATTCTCTCGCTACAAATCATCGCCTGTCAAAACGGCAACGTTGTTCATGCCGTCGTCCCCCGCAACAACCCGCGCGCAGCAGATGTTTGCCGCCGTCGCCCTCACCAGAGATTTAGTCAACACGCCCACCGAAGACATGGGCCCACAACACTTGGCGGCAATCGCTGAACAGCTCGCGGCCGAGTTCGGCGGCACCTTCAACGAAATTGTTGGTGATGACCTGCTGCGCGAAAATTTTCCTGCGATCCATGCGGTGGGCCGGGCAAGCCATCGACCCCCGCGTCTGATCGAACTGCGCTGGGGTGACCCATCCCATCGCCGAATCGCCATCGTCGGCAAAGGCGTGTGTTTCGATACCGGCGGACTAAACATCAAAGGCGCAGAAGGCATGCGGCAGATGAAGAAAGACATGGGTGGCGCGGCGCATGCATTGGCCTTGGCTCGCCTCATCATGCAGATGAAGTTACCCGTGTCGTTGCAAATGCTTGTGCCTGCAGTTGAGAACGCGATTTCTGGTAACGCCTATCGCCCCGGCGAAATCGTTTCTACGCGTGCGGGATTGAAAATCGAAATTGGCAATACCGATGCGGAAGGGCGCGTCGTTTTGTCGGACGCCCTCGCCTACGCGGCCGAATCCAAACCAGCATTGATCCTTGATTTCGCCACATTGACCGGCGCTGCGCGTGTTGCTTTGGGCCCAGAGTTACCGGCGACATTTGCCAACGACGATAAGTGGTTTGATGCCCTTGCCCAAGCCGCAGCGATAACGCACGATCCGATTTGGCGGATGCCACTATGGCAACCCTACAACGAAATGATCAAGAGCAGCATCGGTGATATTGTGAACACGGGTGGCCCACAGGCAGGGGCAGTCACCGCAGCGCTGTTCCTCGAAAAGTTCATCCCAAGCGGGCAAGCTTGGATACATATCGATGTATTTTCATGGAACCTAAAGTCGCGCCCCGGCCGTCCTGAAGGCGGTGAGGCACAGAGCCTGCGCGCTTGCTTTCAGATGCTGCAAACCAAGTTTTCCGGTTGATGCGGGTTTGACCATGCTGCTGAATCCCGCTATAATCTTGGGCTTTCCTCGGTAACAAAACAAATACTGCCAAGGAAAAATGTTGGGGCGTTAGCTCAGCCGGTAGAGCAGCGGACTTTTAATCCGTTGGTCGGCAGTTCGAATCTGCCACGCCCTACCAAAATTCAAACGGCTCACGAGAAAATCGTGGGCCGTTTTTCTTTTGTAGCGCTTGTTCGCCAACTCTAGCCCCAGCACAGCTTCATCACGACGACTGATATTGCGAGCAGAAGTGTTACGCAGTTGGCGATGATGATTGGCATCGCCCCCAGCATGAGGCCGTACACCAGCCAAGTGGCAACGCCGATGGTAAAGACCACATACATCGGCAGTGAAATGTCCTTGGCGCTGCGGCTACGCCATATCTTAACAACCTGCGGCACAAAAGCCACCGTTGTTAAAAACGCAGCGACGGCCCCGATAAGGTCGATCATGTTTTGAGTGAAAACGGCGTGAACTTGGTGTCACGATCGTAGTAGTCTTCACTCTCCGCTTTTTTGAGCGCGCGCACAATACGCAGCGTCAGCGGCAAAAACAGGATTTCGACTGCCACCTTAAGCCCCCATTGTGCGGCCATGACTTTGAGCAGCAAGTCGTTGCCCCAAATACCGTAAAACGCCACGGGGTAGAAGATCAACGAATCAATGCCCTCGCCGCAAACGGTAGAGACCACAAATCGCCATCCCATTCGTTTACCGTTGTCGGCAAGTTTCATCTTTGCGAGGACAAAAGAATTCACAAACTCGCCGCAGAAATAGGCGATCAGCGATGCCAGCACAATGCGCGGCGTTTGCCCGAAGATGAGTTCATAGGCGGCCTGATTGGGCCAACTTGGCGAAGGCGGTAGTGCCACCACAACTGTTGCCATCAGCGCGGCAAAACACATCGCGCCAAATCCTGCCCAAATGACCTTGCGCGCACGCGCATAGCCGTACACCTCGGTCAATATGTCGCCGAACACATACGACAGCGGAAAAAACAACACGCCCGCACCGAACGTAAATGCGCCGATCAACGGCAGATCCACTTGGGCTGCTTTGGCAGGCCCAATCAAATTCGAGCACAGGTAGACAGTAACGAATCCGACCATCACGAGATCGAAATACCGATAATTTCGCTGGGGGGCGCGCGCGCCGCTCGGGGGGGGTGCTTCCATCGTCTATCGTTCCTGGTTGATTACGTCTGGGCAGTAACTATTGTCCTAGATTGGCAGTATCGCGCTGACGACACAACTCATACATCGCAATCGCGCCACATGAGGCCGCGTTGAGTGACTCCACCGTACCACGCATTGGAATGGTCGCCCGCGTCGAGGCGGCGGCTAGCACTTCAGCCGATAACCCGGCACCTTCATTACCCACGAGTATTGCACTCATCTTGCATAAATCGACATTCGCCAAAGGCTGCGCAGCGTTAGCGTTCGGCACCAACGCCAGCGTCTGCCCTTGGTACACCGAAACAAAATCAATCACCGATGCACCCTCTACGATGTTCAATAAAAAGTGAGCGCCCTGTGCCGCACGCAACACCTTTGGCGACCATGCAAACGCAGTTCCCCCACCCAACAATACATGCTGAATACCAAAGGCCGCTGCACAACGCAACATTGCGCCGACGTTGCCGGGGTCTTGTACGCCGTCCAGCACCAGCACCGCCGACGCATCGACCGGGATAGGGCTCGCGGTGGGTGTCGCCACGATCGCCATCACCCTTGCCGGCGACTCCAACTGTGAGGCTTCGGCTACCAGTACGTCAGCGGCTAACGTGACGGTAAGTTGAGACCGCAAGAGCTGCTCCTGAATTTGCCGAGCGTCCGGCGACTCTGCGGCTGACTCAGCCACAATGACCAAATGTGGCCGTTGTCCGGTTCGCAAAAAGGCATCGACAAGGTGCGCACCATCAAGTACGGTCAGCCCGGTTTTTTTTCGCTCGCGTGACGAATGGACTAGCCCAGTTAACAACTTCACCGTGGCGTTGTCGCGAGAGCGGATAACAACCGGTGTTGACGGCATGTTTTATCAAACTCTAGGAAAGACGCGCGTCTTCAGACATTTTTGCGTCAAGACGCCCATCAATTGGCGACTTTCCAAAACGCCTGCTGCGCCCCTGCCAACCGAACCGGCGCAAAACTCATCCGATGAATGGGACAGGGGCCATGTTGTCGCAACGCGAGCATGTGTGCCTTGGTGCCATAACCCTTGTGTTGCGCAAAACCGTACTCCGGATATTGCTCACTGAGTCTTACCATTTCACGATCTCGCGCATTCTTGGCAAGGATTGATGCGGCGGAAATTTCTTCGACATGCTGGTCACCATCAACCATCGCCGTTGCGGGAATGCAGATATCCGGGACGTGCAGGCCGTCAATAATGACTTCATCCGGCACCGCTGAAAGCGCCTCAACCGCGCGTTTCATCGCCAACAACGATGCTTGGAGAATATTGATTTGATCGATTTCCTCAACCGTTGCCCACGCGACGGCATAACTTATCGCATCACGAACAATGTGTTCTTCGAGTAAGAAACGCTTCCGCTCCGAAAGCGTTTTCGAGTCCGCCAAACCGGCTACTTTTCTCACTGGATTGAGGATCACCGCCGCCGCATACACCGCCCCCGCTAACGGTCCTCTTCCCGCCTCGTCGACACCGCAGCGCAGCGCAGCGCATGCCGTCACACTTGACCGCAACACGGCGCTACGCAGCAACACGGGTTGCCTCGGCAAACGCCGCGCCCTGCGCGGCTTGTTGCCCGACGGGATTGTTCCCGCCAACCAAGGGGGTCAGCAACGGGCGCAGCGCCTCGACTACGCGGACGGAATTGCAAACCGCCAGCGTTTGGTGGATTTCACCGAACCGGGTTCGCGCGCGATTGGCAAGGTCGCGGTGCCGGATCCAATTACCCATTGCTTGCGCGAGGTTGTCGGGTGTGGCGTCGTCTTGCAGCAACTCAGGCACCAGCCATTCGCCGGCCAGGATGTTGGGCAAGCCAACGTAGGGCAGATAGGCTTTACGTTTCATCATACGAAATGTGGTCGGTGCCATGCGATATGCAATCACATGCGGGCAGCGCAGCATCGCCGCCTCTAATGTCGCGGTTCCGCTGGCGACCAACGCGACATCGGCTGCAGCGAGCGCCAGATTGGCATGACCGAACAGGATTTGTAGCGGTAAGTCTTGCGCGCCCATCTTCCATTTCATCGCATCAAATTGCTCGCGCGTTTCACGCGTCGCGAGCGGCACGAGGAAAGTTGCGTCCGGGAACTGCTTTAGCAGAACACGCGCAGTGTCTATGAACAATGCCGCATGATAGTCTAATTCTGTTTGGCGACTGCCGGGCAATAACGACACGACCAGTTGTGTCGGCTTCAAGCGAAGCTGCGTCCGCGCGGCATCACGTGGGTTCGTCTTTGGAAACTCATCGGCAAATGGATGGCCCACATAAGTCGAGGCGATCCCCGCCTTGTCGTAAATTGCCTGCTCAAACGGGAAGATGGTCAACATATGCTCGACCGCGGCCTTGATTTTGTGAATGCGCTCCCCGCGCCATGCCCAGATCGATGGACTCACATAGTGCACGGTTTTGATGCCCGCTCGCTTCAAGTCTCGTTCCAGTCCAAGATTGAAGTCGGGAGCGTCCACACCGATGAACAGCCGCACTTTTTCCCGTTGCAGGCGGGAACGTAACTCGCGACGCATGGCGAATATCTTGCGAAAGCGGCGCAACACCTCGACATATCCGCGTACCGACAACATCTCCATGTCGAACCAAGACATGGCACCGGCTGCCTGCATCTTGGGACCAGCAATACCGACAAATTCGAGCAGCGGAAACTCGGCTTTCAAGGCACGGATGAGTGATGCGGCAATCGCGTCGCCGGAAGGCTCACCTGCGACGATTCCAACCTTGATCAGTGGCTGTGCGACGCTCATCAGCGAACGATTCCGCGGGTGGATTCATTCAAGAAACTCGACAGCACCGCAACCTCTGGCGAAGGCTCAGCCAAAAGCGCCGCTTTCGCCTCGGCAAAGGTAAGGCCGCTACGGTAGAGCGTCTTGTAGGCGCGCTTGATATTGCTGATCTGATCCGGTGTATAGCCGCGCCGTTTGAGTCCCTCTGAATTGACGCCGACAGCAGCCAGCGGATTGCCGCCACAGGTCACATAAGGGGGAATATCCATCAGTACCACGCTGGAAACACCACACATGACATGCGCGCCGATTTTCACAAACTGATGAACGCCGGTGAACCCGCCAAGCGTCGCCCAATCCCCGACCCGCACGTGGCCCGCGAGTTGTGTGCAATTGGCAATCGTAGTGTGGTTGCCAACAATACAATCGTGGGCAACGTGTACATAGGCCATCAGCCAATTATCATTGCCGACCGTGGTCACGCCGTGATCCTGCACCGTCCCACGGTTCAACGAACAAAATTCGCGAATGGTATTCCCGTCGCCAATCACCAGGCGGGTCGGCTCGCCCCGATACTTCTTGTCTTGGTTGGCTTCACCAATCGAAACAAAATGGTAAATACGATTATCAGAACCAACCTTTGTGTGCCCCGTCACAACACAGTGATGGCCAATGCTGGTGTTGTCACCGATTTCAACATCACCATCAACAATCGTGTACGCACCGATCGATACGCCGGCACCGATTCTGGCACGTGAATCAACGATGGCGGTAGGGTGTATTTGCGACATACTCGTGCCGTTATTGGGGGTTTTGTGGAACGCTGCGCATGGTACAAAGCAGATCGGCTTCGCAGGCGAGTTGATCGCCCACCAGCGCCCTTACCGCAAACTTATAGATGCCGCGCTTCTCGCCCGTTACTTGCGATTCAAGCATAAGCGTATCTCCAGGGGTGATTGGCCGCTTGAAGCGTGCACCATCAATGCCTGCAAAGTAATAGACGGTTTTGTCATCGGGCTTGATACCCATCAGTTTGAATGACAAGATCGCAGAAGCCTGCGCGAGCGCCTCAATGATCAGCACACCGGGCATCACATGGTAATAGGAAAAATGTCCGGGGAAGTGCGGCTCATTGACGCTGACATTCTTAAGCGCCCGAATTTTTTTGTGTTCAAGATCGAGCTCCAATACACGGTCGACCAGCAAGAATGGATAACGGTGCGGTAGATACGTCTTGATTTCTTCGACATCCATAACAGCCTGCAGGCTCATGACGCGTCTCCCTTGTGGTTCGTTTTTCGCGCAACATTTTTAACCTTATCGACCAGTTCGTCGAGATGACGCAGCTGCGCCGCATTTTTCAGCCAGTCTCGATGGGCCATTAGCGGCAACCCCGAACTGTACATACCTGGCTTGCTGATTGACTTTGTCACGAACGCGTTTGCCGATAGCACCGCGTCGTCACAAATCGACAGATGTCCGGTGATCGACACAGCCCCGCCAATCATCACCCGTTTACCAATCAATGTACTGCCGGCGACTCCCGTGCACCCGGCGATGATGGTGTGGTCACCGATTACGCAGTTGTGGCCGATCTGGATTTGGTTGTCGAGCTTTACGTCGTCGCCAAGAACCGTATCCTCTATTGCGCCACGGTCGATCGTGGTGTTGGCGCCGATCTCACAATCATTGCCGATCACGACACGTCCGGTCTGCGGAATTTTGACCCAAGCCCCGTTATCGTTGGCAAAGCCGAATCCGTCTGCGCCAATGACGACACCAGCGTGGATCATGGCCCGCTCGCCGATTTGACAATCCGAATACACCACCACCCGAGCCGTTAACTCGCTGGACGCGCCAATCCGAACGTTGTTACCAATGACTGTGCCCGAACCCAGTCTGACATGCTCACCGATGACGCTGTTGTCACCAATCGAGACAAATTCGGCAATCGACGCCGAGTCAGAAACAACGGCGCTGGACGCAACCACGGCACTGGGATGAACGCCCGCCCGATGGGTATGGCGCGCAGCAAACAACTGGGCCACCCTGGCAAAGTACGCGTAAGGATTGTCTACTACGATGCGCGGTTTATCACTCGCGTCGCGCTCGCTCGGCGCAACAATGACCGCCGCAGCATTCGTCTTGGTCAAGGCGCTACGATACTTTGGGTTAGCAAGGAACGATATCTCGCGAGCGTCTGCTTTTTCGAGCGTACCGACACCCGTCAACGCTACACTGACCTCCCCCACCGCTTCGCCGCCCAACTTTGAGATTAAGTCACGCAAATACATAACAACATTTTCGCATGCCGGCAAACTTATCGCGAATCATGCTGCGGCTCACCCTGCACCATGCAGCCTATGCTAAAAACAAAACCCGCCATTCGGCGGGCTACGTAAGGCAAAAAACGCTGAAAATCCCCGTCAATTAAGGACTTTTAGCCCGTCAGACATCTATCACTTATCGCCAAGCGCCTTGATCACACGATCAGTAAGATCGATACGCTGGCTGGCAAACACCGCCTCTTGGACAATCAAGTCAAACTTTTCCTTTTCCGCTATTTCGCTGATGACCTTATTGGCGCGCTCTTGCAACGACACCAGTTCTTCGTTGCTGCGCAAGGTTTGATCTTCACGCAGCTCACGCTGCATACGCTTGAAATCGCGTTCCAACTGGGCGAGCTGACGCTCTTTTGCGCTCCGCTCCGCCTCTGGCAATGTCATCGCCTCGCGTTGCAGCGTCGCTTGCAAATCACGACCCTGCCTTTCCATTTTCTCAAGTTCCGTCTCTCGAATCGCAAACTCTTTTTTTAGTTTGGCTTGCGCGCGTTTTGCCGCACCCGATTCACGCAGTATTCGCTCGCGGTCAACAAATCCGACCTTAAGCTCGGCAGCGCTGGCCAGAGCCGAACTCATGATTGCGGACACAACAAACACAAGCGCAAAAATCTGCGTCGGCAAACAAACGCGGCGAGTTTCGGGAAACATAGCAAACATGGCGGGGCGACCTACACGGAGTCAGTGACAGGCCAATTAAAACACTTTTCCGAGAAGGAACTGAAAGCGTTCAATCTTGTCATTCGGTTTAACGCCAAAAGGCTTGGCAAGACTGAATTTCAGCGGGCCGACCGGTGAGAACCAACTGACTGCAAAACCCGTCGAGTAGCGAAGATCACCGAGCAACAGCCTTTGATCGGCACCCCAAACGTAGCCAAAATCACCGAACACGGATAGACGAACCGATTTTTCCGACTTCACTCCCGGCATGGGGAATAGCACTTCAACGTTTCCGACCAGACGTTTGTTACCGCCCGTGTATTCACCCGTATCAAAGTCCCGCGGACCGATAGTGGCCGTTTGATAACCGCGAATAGAGTCGACACCACCCGCATAAAAATTCTTGAAGAACGGTAATGGTTTCCCGCCATAACCGTTGGCGAGTCCAAGCTCAGCGTTCAGAGACAGGGTAAATGGCCCCCAAATTGGCCGCAGATACTGCGCTTTGGCTTGCGCACGGTAGTACTTCAGATCGCCGCCTGGCAATCCTGCCTCAAGCCCGAACTCGAGCAGATAACCGCGTTTCGGGAAGTAGATGCTGTCTCGAGTATCTCTTGAGTATCCGGTGGTACCACGGATGGTGTCGCTCTTCGCACCAAATTTATCGACATAGTCGAAATAACGCTGCGGACTAAAACTATCTAGCCCGATACGAGTACGTTCAAAACCTACACCAAAGTTCACAGAATCGTATTCGGTAACCGGCACACCAAAGCGTACGCCGATACCCGAGGCGCTTGAACGGAAATCGCCCGTATTCAGGCTCGCGGTGTCAAGCTCGCGCTGATAAACGTCAAAACCGCGGGCAATACCGTCCGCAGTCCAGTAGGGATTCAGATACGAAACCTCATACGCCTGGCTAATCCGGCTGCTGTTGATACGGAACGAGAGTTGATTGCCCGTACCAAAAATATTGGCCTGTGACACTGACGCCGAGACCGTCAACCTATCTGGGCCGCTGCCGTAACCGACGCCGAACTGCAGGCTGCCAGTGTTGCGCTCTTTAACAGTGACGTTCAGGTCAACCTGATCATTGCTGCCGGGTACGGTCGGTGTGTCAACCGTTACTTCTTCGAAAAATCCGGTACGCTCGAGACGTTCCTTTGAGCGATTGATTTTGTCGACCGAATACCAGCCCGCCTCTAGCTGCCGTAACTCGCGACGCACGACGGCATCGCGGGTGCGACTGTTACCCTGAACGTTGATGCGGCGCACATAAACGCGCCGACCCGGATCAACAAACATGGTAAACGAAGCAGTTTTAGCCGCCGGATCACGCTCCGGCACCGGATTGATGCTGGCAAAAGAGTAACCGTCATTTCCTAGCCGGTCGTTGATCGCTTTGACCGAATCCACAATTTTCTGACGTGAGAAAGTTTCTCCTGCCTTGAACAACAGAAGCGAACGCATTTCAGCTTCAGTTATCTTTAGCTCACCGGAAAACTTGATGTCGGAAATCTTGTAGACCTCACCCTCGTTGATCACGATGGTGATAAATATCTTGTCTTTTTCAGGAGTGATAGACACCTGCGTCGACTCAATATTGAAATCCAAATAGCCGCGATTAAGATAGTAAGAGCGTAGCTTCTCGAGGTCGCCGCCGAGCTTTTGCTTGGAGTACTGATCATCCTTTGTAAAGAACGTGAACCAGCCGGACGTTGTTTGCTCGAATTCTTTCAGCAGAGTCGACTCAGAAACCGCCTTCGCACCGATGATATTGATGTCCACGATCTTTGACGGGTCGCCCTCGTCAATCGTGAAGGTGAGGGATACACGATTACGTTCCTGCGGATTCACCGTGGTTGTCACCTTTGACGAGTAAAAGCCACGACTGGTGTACTGGCGCTTGATCTCTTTCTCGGCGCGATCAAGCAATGAACGGTCAAAAATCTTGGCTTCGGAAATACCGGCGGTTTTAAGGCCATCCTTCAAATTGTCCTTCGAAAACTCCTTCGCTCCGGTGATCTCAATGGCCGCAATGGCCGGACGCTCGACCACGAAAACGACCAGCACGTCGTTTTCGACCTCAAGCCGGACATCCGTATAGAAACCGGTTGCATACAAAGCCTTGATCGACTTTGCCGCCTTATCGTCGTCCATCCGTTCGCCGACCCTGATCGGCAGATAACTAAATACCGTACCTGCCTCGGTGCGCTGCACGCCTTCAACGCGAATATCACGCACGACAAAAGGCTCAATGGCCAGCGCGGCGAACGACACCAAGCTGCCAAACAGCGCGATCAACAAGCGTGAAACAGAGGGGAGACGAACAATAGTGGGAGTGTGGCAGGAAGATCGAGGCATCAAAAAGTCAACCAGAAACAAGGCGATAAATGTCGTTATAGAAGGCAAAAGCCGAAAGCCCAATCAGCAGCGCAAAGCCGACGCGCTGGCCAATTTCCATGGCTTGTTCCGAGAGCGGACTGCCCTTGATTAGCTCCGCGATATGATACAGCAACTGACCCCCGTCCAAGACGGGGATGGGGAGCAAATTGAGCACCCCGATACTGACGCTGATGAGCGCCAAAAACGTCACAAACTGCACCCAGCCAAGTTTCGCCGACTGGCCGGCATAGTCTGCAATGGTGATCGGTCCGGAAAGATTTTTCCATGAAACCTCGCCGGTGATCATGCGCCCGAGCATCGTTAGGCTAAAGACAGACATATCCCACACATTTCCGACCGCTTTGGGAACGGATTCGACAGGGCCATAACGAACAGTGGTTACGAGGGCTTCATTGGCCGCGCGATCGATTTTTGGGGCGACACCGATGCGCCCAATCGAGCGGTTACCGTCGGTAACGAGTTTCGGCACGACTTCGGCGTCAAAAATCTCACCAGAACTCTCAACCACCAGCTTGATCACTTTCCCAGGGCTGGCAGAGACGATGCCGACCAATTGATTCCAATCGGCAATTGGCGAGCCGGCTGCCGCAACGATACGGTCGCCCGGTTGTAGTCCCGCTTGTGCGGCGGGTCCATCAGGTGTCACGGTCTCCACCACCGGAGCGATCGGTGGACGGTAGGGGCGAATCCCAAGCTTGGCCGCAAAATCGCGATCAAGGTCGGCTTTTTCGAGGCTGGCCATCGACACCTTGCGCTTGCCCATGCGTCCGTCACGTGTTTGCACCTCGATGACTGCGGTACCGCGCACCGCCGCGCGATCGAGCAACAGCAAACGCACCTCGCCCCACGTCTTGACGTCTTTGCCATCAATTGCCGTCACTTTGTCGTATGCGAGAAATCCTGCGGCTGCCGCCGGGCTGCCGGCCGGGGGAGCGGCGACAAATGGCAATGCCCCGGGCGCGCCGACGACGAACACCATCCAATATAGAAGCGCGGCAAGGACAAAATTGGCCGCCGGACCCGCAGTAATTATGATCATGCGCTGCCAGACCGGTTTGTTGTTGAACGCGCGGCCACGATCAAGTTCATCCACCACGTCGTCGCGCTCGTCAGCCATTTTGACGAAGCCCCCAAGCGGCAAAGCCGCGACAACCCATTCGGTCTGGTCAGCGCCGAACTTGCGTATCCATAACGGGCGACCAAAGCCAATTGAGAAACGAATAATCTTCACGCCACACAAACGTGCGGCCCAATAGTGTCCAAGCTCGTGGATGGTCACCAAGATGCCTATCGCGACAAGGAACGCGACGATACTTTTCAGGATTTCCACGTAGCCAAGGCCCTATCTCTGTCGATCAAACAAACCACTAAACCTTACCGCCACGCATTCTACAAAACCACCCGTTTTGGCAACTAGCCTGAACCTTTCTTGGCGATCGCTCGAAAGGCGCGGGAGTGGGCGAAAAATTCTTCGCCTGACCGAGCACAGCACAGCTGACTACTCTACGGAAGTCAGGCGCGTAATTGTCAAATACGCCAACTTCTACTTGCCAGAGAGCGGGCGTACGGCCCGCATCCACGGCAGATGAGCAACGATCCAAATTGGTTTGCCAATCGCTCAGGTGCAAAGTTCTTCGAAACAGCGAGCGACCCATGAACGATTCAGGCTAGACACGCGCTGCCCGTGTTGCCAGCATGTCTCTGGTCGCGGTACGAGCAAATTGATCCGCCGCAAGGATGCACTCAAGCGAGGTGGCGTCATCGGCCGATATCTTCGACAACACGTCCTCAATGAGTTGCGGAATATCGATGAAGCGCAGGCGATTGGCGAGAAAAGCTTCGACAGCGACTTCATTGGCCGCGTTCAGTACCGCTGGCGCTGTGCCTCCACGCCGCATCGCTTCATAGGCAAGTCCCACGCAGGGGAATCGCGCTAAATCAAGTTTTTCAAAATCCAGCCGCCCCACTTTTGCCAAATCGAGCGCACCAACCCCGGCGGCAATTCGATCAGGAAATCCAAGTCCATACGCAATCGGTGTCCGCATATCGGGGTTGCCAAGCTGCGCGATCACCGAGCCATCGCGATAGGTGACCATGGAATGGACGACACTCTGCGGATGGATTACGACATCGATCATCTCGGCTTCGGCATCAAACAACCAGCGCGCCTCGATGACTTCAAGTCCCTTGTTCATCATCGTGGCTGAGTCGACCGAAATCTTGCGCCCCATTGCCCAATTTGGGTGCGCGCAGGCTTCGTCCGGCGTCACCTCGGCAAGTGAATCTATCGGGCGCGTTCGGAACGGGCCGCCAGAGGCGGTAAGAACAATTTTTTCCACTCCAACGTTGGCAAGCCCACGAGCGTAGTTTCTTGGCAGCGACTGAAAAACAGCATTGTGTTCACTATCGATGGGCAATAGTGTTGCGCCCGAGTTTGCAATCGCGTTCATAAAGAGCCTGCCCGCCATGACCAACGCCTCTTTATTGGCGAGCAGCACCCGCTTACCTGCGTACGCGGCCGCGAGCGAAGACTTGAGCCCTGCTGCACCTACAATGGCCGCCATGACAACATCGACTTCGGAATGCGCCGCGACGAATTCGAGTCCCTCGCGACCGGCCAGCACTTCGGTCGACGGACTACGCACCCTTAACGTAGCGCGCAACTGGGTAGCGGCGTCGTTGTCGGTCATGACCGCAAATCGCGGCACGAAGCGCTCGCACAATGCGGCCAGCTCGCCCACCTTGGTGGCGGCCGATAGGGCAAAAACACGAAAGCGGTTCGGGTGACACCTGATAACGTCAAGCGTACTCAGCCCAATCGAGCCTGTCGCCCCGAGTACCGTGACGTTTCTCACCTTCAATTGATCACTCATAGCTTCTGCATTACCAACAAGTAAAGCCCGGCCAAGGGCAGTGTGGAAGTGAGCGCATCGATTCGATCAAGTATGCCGCCGTGGCCGGGCAGGAGACTGGACGAGTCCTTCATACCCACGCCGCGCTTCATCCATGACTCGAACAGGTCGCCGACAATCGAGACTACGCCGAGCAACATGAACATGCCAAACAATAACCAGCCATGCGAGCTTAACTCTCGCGCCCAGTCCTCGCCGCGGGCTGCTGCGCTTCCCACCAATTGCTGCCATACAAAAAAGTACACGCCAACTCCGATTAGCCCCCCTGCCGCACCCTCGATCGTTTTACCAGGGCTAATTGACGGTGCCAGCTTGCGTTTGCCCACACTCTTGCCAACAAAATATGCGGCAATGTCGGCAACCCAAACAATCAGCGCAAAACTCAGCAACATCCACGGGCCAAGGTCGTGCAGCATCAAAAATGCAAACCAGGTCGGGAAAATGACCACCCAGCCGGTAAACGCCACCACCCACGTCCCTATCGAGCCTTCAGGACGCCATGTTTTGGCAAGCCACACTGGCGCAACCATCAGCCAGAACAATGCGGATGCGATAAAGCCCACCAAGGCAACCGTCGCGAACGTTAACGGCGTCATGCCAAGATAGGCAAAAAACACGACAGCCGAGCCCGCTAACGACACTATAAAAAATACACTTGCGCTGCTCCTCGACAATCGGCAAAAGCGGCTCCACTCCCAGCAGGCCACCAGCGTGATCGCCAGCGTGAAAAGATCCCACGCCCAATTGGGAAACGAGAATAACGCAATGAAAACAACCGGCAGGATGACCAGCGCGGTGATGATACGGGTTTTGAGCATTTAGTCTTTAGCGCGCGGCGCGGCCTATCTTGCCTAGGCAGCGTCAGACGTGCAGTCTGAGGAGATACCCAAGGAAGCCGCCAACTGATCACTGGTGCGACCAAAACGGCGCTCGCGCTTGCCATAGGAATCAACAGCACGAATCAGGCTGGAGCGGCCAAAATCAGGCCAAAGTTCAGGCGTGAAATAGAACTCGGTATAGGCAAGCTGCCATATCAGGAAATTGCTGAGCCTTTGTTCTCCACCGGTACGGATAAACAAATCAGGCTCCGGTGCGTAGGCCATCGATAAGTATGGCGTGAGCAAGTCTTCCGAAAACTCGCTAACCTCGCGATTCGCTGAAACGCGCTCCTGCTGCGCTTTGTTCATCGCCTGAAGAATATCCCAGCGCCCCCCATAGTTAGCGGCAACCGTGAGTGTCAATGCAGTGTTGCTCTCAGTGAGCGCTTCGCTGGCCGCGATCTTGTCGCGAAGCCGTGCATCAAATCGCGTCAAATCACCGATGACTTTGAAGCGAATACCATTAGCGTGTAACTTGGCGACCTCATTGTCCAACGCCACCAAAAACAACTGCATCAGCACCGAGACCTCCTCGGCAGGCCGCCGCCAATTTTCAGAAGAAAAAGCAAACAACGTAAGGTATTCGATACCGAGTTCACCACAAGTCTTGACGGTCTCTCGCACTGCCTCCACGCCACGTTTATGTCCGGCTACCCGCGGCATGAAGCGGTTTTTTGCCCAGCGTCCGTTGCCATCCATCACGATTGCCACGTGCCGCGGCACACTCGTAAATGCCGGTATCACCTGAGTTGGACTCTCATAGTTCATAGTGGGATTTCGTTCATTTGAGTGATTTACGCGAACATAGTGGGGCGCTTTACGACCGCATCAGACCGACATCAACTCTTTTTCTTTATCGTGGACGAGTTTGTCGATTTCCAACACAAACTTATCTGTCATTTTTTGAACGTCATCCTGCGCCTTCTTCTCGGCATCCTCGGGTAGGGTCTTTGCCTTCAGCGCGTCCTTTAGCTGGTTGTTTGCATCGCGGCGTATGTTCCGCACCGCGACTTTCGCATCTTCACCTTCACCCTTGACCAATTTGGCCATTTCGCGGCGGCGCTCTTCTGTCAGGGATGGCATCGGCACACGTACCACGTCACCGGTCGTTGAAGGATTCAGCCCTAGATCGGAATCTCGAATCGCCTTTTCGATTACGGAAGTCATCTTTCTTTCGAATGGCTGGACGATGATGGTTCGCGCATCCGCCACATTCATGCTGGCGACAGCGGTCAATGCAGTTGGCGAACCATAGTAGTCAACATGAATTTGGTCAAGCATGCCGGCGTGGGCACGCCCGGTGCGAATCTTTGCCAAGTTATTCTTGAGTGAATCGATGCTTTTCTGCATCTTTTGCTCACACGTTTTCTTTAAATCAGCAACATTCATGATTTACTCCACTGACGATGTTTTAGTAACCACAGCTATGCGTGAACAAGCGTACCCTCGTCTTCACCGAGCACGACGCGCTTCAACCCGCCCTGCTTGAAGATCGAGAAGACGTTTATCGGCAGCTTCTGATCACGACACAAGGCAATTGCCGTGGCGTCCATCACCTTTAGATTTTTGATAATGGCCTCATCAAAGGTGATCGAATGATAACGCGTGGCACTTTTATCCGTCTTGGGATCGGCGGTGTAGACGCCGTCCACCTTGGTTGCCTTCAACACAATCTGCGCCTCCATTTCACGGCCCCGAAGTGCAGCGGCGGTGTCGGTGGTGAAAAACGGATTTCCCGTGCCGGCGGCGAACACCACGACTTTACCTTCGTCAAGATAGCGCATGGTCTTGCCACGGATGTACGGCTCGACGACGGGTTCGATATTGATGGCGGACTGTATGCGCGGGGTCAAGCCCACCTTCGACAAGGCATCTTGCAACGCAAGGGAGTTAATCACAGTCGCCAGCATACCCATGTAATCGGCGGTCGCACGATCCATTCCGGCGGCACTCGTCGATACCCCGCGAAAAATGTTGCCGCCACCAATGACGATACCAATAGCAACACCGAGATCAGCAATTTCTTTGATCTCTGCTGCGATGCGTTCGATGGTCTGACGGTTGATACCAAACGCATCATCACCCATCAGCGCTTCGCCGGATAACTTCAGCAGGATACGCGTGTACTTGGGAGGAAGAGACGCGTTCGGAGATGCAGGGGACAAAACAGCGGGCGACATTGCGAGAGGTCCTCCTTGACCGTGTTTGACAACATCCTCACCACAATCATCGCAGACAATTGTGGCGAAATTCCGTTCACTGTTCGCCAGCACCGCCGAATAACACGGCGACACTAGCGAAACTTACATCCGGCGATGCTAAGCCGCAACGGCCTCAGACGCGGAGCCGTCATCTTGTCTCTTCTTGGCCGCCGCCGCTTGTTCAGCAACTTCCGCCGCGAAGTCGGTGACTTTCTTCTCGATTCCTTCGCCAACAACATATAGCGTAAAGCTATTCACTTTTGCGCCTTTTGACTTCATCAGTTGTTCGATAGTTTGTTTGTCATCCTTCACAAACGGCTGAGACAGGAGGGAAACCTCCTTCAAGAACTTGGCAATCGAGCCGTCAACCATCTTGGCGACGATTTCAGCAGGCTTGCCCGATTCTGCTGCCTTCGCCTCGGCCACGGAGCGCTCTTTAGCGATGTCTTCAGCGGGCACGCTCGATGAATCAAGCGCCTTCGGTTTCGTCGCGGCTATATGCATCGCCACGTCTTTAGCCAGCATTGTGTCTCCGCCGGTTGTATCTACCAATGTGGCAACTTTGGCACCGCCATGAATATATGAGGTCAACAAACCAACTGCCTCGACGCGCTTAAAACGACGTAAGGACAGATTTTCCCCAACCTTGCCGATTAGCGCCTTGCGAGCTTCGTCGACGGTAGTGCCGTTCATCGGCATTGCCGACAACGCTTCAACGTCTTGCGGGTTTGCCTCAGCAACCATTTTTGCAAGAGCCGCCGACATCGCGAGAAAATCATCGTTCTTCGCAACAAAATCCGTTTCGCAATTTACTTCGAGGATCGCGCCTAGCTTTTGGTCCGCAGAAATATAAATCGCGCACACACCCTCGGCCGCAATACGGGAGGCAGCCTTGGTCGCTTTATTACCCAACTTAACCCGCAGAATCTCTTCGGCCTTGGCCATATCACCAGCGGCTTCCGACAGCGCCTTTTTACATTCCATCATCGGCGCATCTGTCTTCTCACGCAACTCTTTGACCATCCCTGCTGTTACTTCTGCCATTTCCGTTCCAATCCTAATCACTTTGATCGTCAACCTCTGTTGAGTAACCAGCCGGCCAATCCAGCGCTGATTGCGATCGTTTGGTTAATCGAATTTCTCAACTGCTTACAGTTCAAAAAAAAGGGGCCGGAGCCCCTTTTTTCCGTATTTTGCCGATTACTTGGCTTCTTCTTCGGTCACTTCGACGAGTTCATCGGTCGCCTTAACCATCTCGTTGATGACCAAGCTCTTGCCTTCAAGAATTGCGTCGGCAACGCCACGGGCATAGAGGCGAATCGCCCGAGTGGAGTCGTCGTTACCTGGAATAATGTAGTCCACACCATCCATCGAATTGTTTGTGTCAACCACCCCTATTACCGGCACGCCAAGCTTCTTGGCTTCCGTCACGGCGATCTTGTGGTAGCCGACGTCGATTACAAACACGGCGTCTGGAACACCGCCCATATCCTTGATGCCGCCCATTGCCCGCTGTAGCTTTTCCAACTCACGCGAATAGGTCAGCGCTTCTTTTTTCGATAGTTTCGCAAGGGAACCATCTTCTACCATCTGCTCAAGATCTTTCAGGCGCTTCAACGAACCTTTGACAGTCTTGTAGTTGGTCATCATGCCGCCGAGCCAGCGGAAATCCACAAAAGGCATGCCCGCGCGCGTGGCCTCTTCCATGACGATTTCCCGGGCTTGGCGCTTGGTGCCGACAAAAAGAATGGTGCCTTTGTTTGCGGCAAGTGTGCGGACGAATTTCAATGCCTCTTGATACATCGGCAGTGATTTTTCGAGGTTGATGATATGAATTTTGTTGCGGGCACCGAAAATGTACGGGGCCATCTTTGGGTTCCAGAAGCGCGTTTGGTGGCCAAAGTGGACACCAGCTTCGAGCATTTGACGCATGGTTATAGACATCAGTAGTTCTTTCTGGTTAAGGTTATGTCTTCCACCCGGCGTACTAGGCGACGTTCAAACGAACATTGCGCCAGACCTTAACGGTGCGGGCGGGACGATTTACGACGAAATTGCGAAGCGAAACGTGATCTGAGGGCTCTCAGAAACTTTCGTAAAGCTTTCAATTTTAAGCACAAAATTACCGAAAATGCAACTCTGGGGCGTGCAATAAGTGGAGTCATTCAAGCCGATACTCAATGTCACGCTACGCATAGGCTTGGCGGCTGCGTTCTCCAGTTTCGCTTACTGGAAAATGGGAGGAGCCATTCCGGCAGTATTGACGATACCCATTTGGGGCATACTGCTGGCAAAACCCATCCTTGAAGGAGTGGCAGGCTACTACAGCTGGGCCAAAAAGCAGCCTTATGTCCCTTGGCAAGGTCGCTACTACGAGTTTGGAAACATCCACATTCGTGTCTTTGAGGATGATTTTGGGCACTTGTGGTTTTGTGACAAAGACGTATTGCAGGTATTGGGGCAAACTGTTTCCAAAACATACCAATTCGCCTATGGCGAATCCGATTACCGCGTGATACCCGGCGAGCGGCTGCAGGGCTTCTCGGAAAACGCCGTGATTCTCGTCGTTTCCCGTATCCGCCATCCGTCCGCCGGGAAATTCAAGTTCTGGCTTGAGCGCGAGGTGTTGGCACCGCACCATAATAAGCGCGAGAAAGCAGGGTTACCATCAAGCGCCAGACATCAAGAGAAAGACCCGTTCAGACCGATCAGCGGAAGCAAAGACTGACGGCCGGACAAGCGGGCGCAGGAGAGGGCGACTCCCTTGGCTGGTATAATTCGGCGGTTTTGATAGGTCCTATGCGCCATTTTTTTGTCAGGAGCCGCATTGGCAAATGCGTGGGTGGTACCCCGCCACTAGCGACACGGTTGCCCTCCTGTAGAAGTCGAATATGAACGTCGTTCTGAAATCCGAATCCGACATCGAAAAAATGCGTGCCGCAGGGAGACTTGCATCGGAAGTTCTCGACTACATCGCGCCGTACATTAAACCCGGTGTGACGACCGGCAAGCTGGACAGGCTTTGTCATGATTACATGGTCGACGTTCAGGGGACCGTGCCTGCGACGCTCGGTTACGCGCCACCGGGGCACCGCCCCTACCCGGCTTCCTGTTGCACTTCGGTCAATCATCAGGTCTGCCATGGTATTCCTGGAGATAAGGTGCTGAAAAACGGCGATGTCATCAATATCGACGTAACCGTTATCCATCAGACTTACCATGGTGACACCAGCCGAATGTTTTACGTCGGTGAGCCATCTATCCAAGCCAAGCGTCTATGTGAAACCACTTACGAAGCGATGTGGCGTGGCATACGCAAAGTGAAGCCCGGTGCGACAATCGGCGATATCGGTCATGCCATCCAAACCCTCGCGGAAGGCAATGGGTTTTCAGTCGTCCGTGAGTTCTGTGGTCACGGCATCGGGCAAAAGTTTCATGAAGATCCGCAGATTCTGCATTACGGCAGGCCCGGACAGGGGATGAAACTTCAGGCGGGCATGATATTTACCGTCGAGCCCATGATCAATGCCGGAAAGAGGGATATCCGCATGTTAGGGGATGGCTGGACGGTTGTAACAGCCGATCACAGCCTGTCGGCGCAATGGGAGCACACGGTGTTAGTCACGCCGACGGGTTATGAAGTACTGACGTTGTCGGCCGGCTCCCCACCACCGCCCGTGGCTACCGCGACTGCGGCACACGCGTAGATTTGAGTGAGTCGGCGGTGAACACCGACCCGCTTACACGTTTAGCCTACCTGAAACCTCTGCGAGATTGGCTTGCCGGGGAGCGCGCGTTAATCAAGGCAAGTTACCTCAAGCGTCCACAACCAGATCGAAATCTGCGCCAGCACGCCGCAGTGGTTGATGCATTGATCTCACGTATCGCCACGGACATCGGCTTACCGGTCGACATTGCCCTAATCGCAGTTGGCGGATATGGCCGCGGTTTTCTGTTTCCAGCCTCGGACGTGGATATATTGGTATTGCTACCGGAGGAAGCACAACCCATCAATCACACAGCCAAGATCGAGGCGTTTGTTGGCTTTTTGTGGGATGTTGGTCTGGAACCCGGCATTTCTGTGCGCACCATCAATGAATGTGTCGAGGAAGCTTCCAAGGACATCACCGTTGACACCAGCATGTTAGAGGCGCGATGGTTATGGGGGAACAAACAACTCGCGTCCAAACTTACGGCGCAGCTCAACCGCGCGCGCGCTCTGCCCGCCTTTCTTCAAGCCAAGTTGGACGAGCAGCGGCGGCGCCATGCGAGGCACCATGATATTGCGCTCAATCTCGAACCGAACATCAAAGAAAGTCCGGGCGGTCTGCGTGATTTGCAAACCGTGCTCTGGATTGCACGCGCTGCAAATATCGGTGGCGAAGCCTTGGCTGACTGGTCCGCGCTTGCAACGGCAGGACTGCTAACCGGGGCCGAGGCCAAGCTCATCGCCCAACACCGACGAATATTGATCGACTTGCGCATTCGCCTGCATTACCTTGCTGGACGACGCGAAGATCGCCTCGTGTTTGACCATCAAACAACACTTGCCCAGCAACTCAAGCTGAAACCCACACGCGCCAAGTTGGCCTCGGAAGTTTTGATGCGTCGTTACTACCTTTCCGCTAAAGTCATCTGGCAGCTCAACTCAATTCTTCTCGCCAATCTGAGCGAGAAAATCTTGCGCAAGGAACGCGATCTTGTCCGCAAGATAGACGAAGATTTTGAGCTGGTGAACGGCAATCTTGCAGCCGTTGATCTGGGCATTTTTCGACGCGATCCGCGGGCAATATTTCGCGCATTCTTGGCGCTCCAGCGAACGCGTGAAGCGGAATTTTTTTCGGCTGAAACGTTAAGGGCAATTTGGCGGGAAGCGCCAAATATCGGCCCAGCATTTCGTGAAGATCGCGACGTGAACGATACGTTTCTCAACATCCTGCAAAGCGAGCGTCTGACTTTTACCATGAGGCGGCTCAGTCGTTATGGCATTCTCGGTCGCTATTTGCCGGCGTTTGGGCGAATTGTCGGACAAATGCAACACGACCTGTTTCATGTCTACACAGTGGACGAGCACATCCTGATGGTGCTGAGAAATATGCGCCGTTTGGTGCTACCGCGCTTTTCGCATGAGTTTCCTTTTTGTCATGAGTTGGCAAGTGCATTCGAAGAGAAACACGTCTTGTACCTTGCCTGCCTGTTTCACGATATCGCGAAGGGGCGTGGTGGAGACCACTCAAAACTCGGCACCCGTGATGCGCATCGCTTTTGCCGCCGGTTGGGGTTGCCAAAGCCGCAAATCGAGCTGGTTGAATGGCTAGTCGAGACGCATCTGCTGATGTCAGCAACGGCCCAAAAGCAAGACCTTTCCGACCCCGAAGTAATTTCCCAATTTGCGTCGCTTGTTGGTGATGAATATCGTCTCACCGCGTTGTATCTGCTGACTGTGGCCGATATACGCGGAACCAGCCCCCACGTCTGGAATGGTTGGAAAGCAAAACTGTTGGAGGAACTTTTCAGAGCGACGCGGCGCTTGTTGCGCGGTGATAGCGCGATCAACCCGCACTTCATTGAATTCAAACGGCGCGACGCACTAAGCCGAATGAACGCGGAAACAGAGCCGCCGATTTGGCGGCAGGTAAATGAGCGTTACTTCCAGCGTTTCGATGTTGACGATTTAGTCTGGCACGCCGAAGCAATCAAGGACGATGTCGCACCCGTCGCGCCGCGCATCTTTGTCCGCGAGGACGATCACGGCGCGCTTCTTGAAGTCCTGGTCATGACGCAAGACGAGGTAGGCGTATTTTCTCGAATTACCAATGCCTTCGAACGCATGCAGTTCGATATTGTCTCCGCGCGAATCTACACAACGACCAACGGATACGCTCTCGACAGCTTTCGCGTGCTGCCAAAATCACGCCAGGCCGCGCGCAATGCCCATCAGCCACCACCACAGTCGTCAGGGCCGATCATCCAGAAGGAACTAACCAATGCGCTGCTGGCCGCCGACATCCCGGAACCCTCGCGCGCGCGCTCTGCACGGCAGGCAAAACACTTCCCGCTATTGCCCGAGGTGTCTCTGCGAAAATCACGCGTCGCCCCATTTTTTGAAATCAGCATTACCTGCGCCGACAAACCGGGCCTGCTGTCGGCGATCGCCCGCGCGCTGATTCAATCGAACATCAACCTCCACGACGCCCGGATCACCACGCTCGGCAGCCGCGCCGAGGACGTTTTCATTGTCGAACACGCCAGACTGGCAGAGCCGACATTCGCCGATTCGCTCAAACGCTCTTTGCAGGATGCGGTCGCTTAGCCGATCGACCTACCGTCATTGAGCTTTAACCAACCGTAGATCACCCTGTATAGGTACCAAATCAGCACGGCGACGGGCAGCACCCATAACACAATCATGCCGATACCAAGCGTCAGCAAGCCGAGTATCCAGAACGCGCCCCACGCAAGGATGGCCCACAAAATCCCGAACCAAAACGTCCGCGAGAGCCACCCGTAGTGTGTATCGAGGTAAGTTCCACGCACATCGCCCTGTTTGGCGGCACCGACAATCATGGCAACAATAGCCAGCGTCCAGAAAGTAAAGGGTGCCAGACCATGCAGCACATACAGAATGTGCAGGGTGTTTTTTTCCGACGATAGGTCGCGCTCAATGGCCGCTGCCGTCGCGGTCGGGGCGGAGGCGGTGGGATCACTCATGGCTTAGCCTTTCCGGTTGGTTGTTATCCACTTAGTCATCGTCATAAGGTGCCAAGTTAGGAAACAGGATCTCGGTGAATCCAAACTTTGACATATCTTTCATACGCATCGGGTAGAGCACACCATCGAGGTGGTCGCACTCGTGTTGAACAACACGCGCATGAAAGCCCTGCACAGTGCGATCTATAGGATTTCCTTCTGCATCAAACCCGGTGTAGCGGATGTGATCATACCGCTGCACAGCCCCGCGAAGTCCTGGCACCGAGAGACAACCCTCCCACCCCTCTTCGAGTTGATCGGATAGCGGCGTAATCACCGGGTTGATCAACGCCGTAAACGGCACCAGAACGCCCGGGTAACGCGGGTTCTCGCGCACTTCGAAAATCACAACACGGACGTTCTCGCCAATCTGCGGCGCGGCAAGCCCGGCACCATGTGCGTGGATCATGGTTTCTTTCATATCCTGAAGAAGCGACATGAGTTCAGCACTTCCGAACTTGTCGGTTGACAACTCCCGCGAGCGCTCCATTAACGATGGTGTGCCCATTCTTAGTATTGGCCGCGTCGCCATGGTTGCCCCTGCAAATTGTGGTGAGACTGCTCGCTCGGCGAGCGAACTAATTGTAGCCGCGCACGTCGGCGGGCATCGCCGCGTGCATCTCAACTGCTCGCGCCAAGATCAGCTTCACCTTCTCCATACCAACCTTCAACACCGCGTCGGCGTCAGCAAGTTTGATGCCTTCAGCCGAACTACCCAGTCCCGCTGCATGATTCATGGATAACGCCAGGGTTGCATAGGAAAGACCCTGCTCTCTTGCAAGAGAGGCCTCGGGCATCGTCGTCATGCCGATCATGGTACATCCGTCGCGCGCTAGGCGGCCCACTTCGGCGCGCGTCTCCAGCCGCGGGCCCTGAGTGACACCTAATGTGCCGTTCTCGGTCACATCAATGCTGGCTGCTTTTGCCGCAGCCAGATAGAGAGCTCTTGCGCGGGCGCAGTATGGGTCTGTTAAGT
Organism: Rhodocyclaceae bacterium; assembly: GCA_020247545.1. Classification (GTDB taxonomy): domain Bacteria; phylum Pseudomonadota; class Gammaproteobacteria; order Burkholderiales; family Usitatibacteraceae; genus UKL13-2. Next base: position 35,831 of record JADCIX010000047.1, read on the forward strand.
CGATATGGGTGACGGGCGCATCACCCTCAAAGAACGTATGTTTTCGGCCATAAGTGTAGTCAATCACCTGATCTGGCACGGCAAGCATGCCAGGCCCGAGATTTGCAGCGACCCCACCCACCGCGTTGACCGCTAACACTCGCACCACGCCGGCTGATTTCAACGCCCAAATATTGGCGCGATAGTTCACCTCGTGGGGCGGCAGTGTGTGGCCGTACCCATGCCGCGCCAAAAATACTACCGTCGCCGCGCCAATGCGTCCATAAGTCAGGTATCCGGAAGGGTCACCGTAGGGCGTTCGTACTACCTCTTTGTTGGTGATTTCTAAATTGGGCAAGTTGGTCAGCCCGGTTCCGCCAATAATTGCAAGCACAGCGATCTCCGATAAAAAATCTTAAAAGTCCTTAATTGACGGACGCTTCCAAGCATAAATGCCTCAAACTGCCCGCTGAATGCCGAGTTGGCGGCGTAGCACCGCGAATTGGCGTGCCGCACTATTTTCCCCGGATTGCGCGAATTTCGCCGAGATTGCGCCACGCCCCGGAGACGTCCATACCGTAGCCGAACACAAAGCGGTTAGGCACGGTTAGCCCAACATATTCTGCTTGCAATGGCTTTGCGGCGTTGCGCTCGACACCATAGTCCTTCATGCAAAAAACCGCACACGAAACGCTCAACGCGCCCTGGCTTTTCAGCAATGCGACGATCGCCGCCAGAGTAACGCCCTCATCAAGAATATCGTCGAGTAGCAAAACGTGTCGCCCGGCTACATTGTCACGAGGCGCGACGCGCCAAGTCAGCTCCGCTCCTACTTTTGCGTTGCCGTAGCGCGACGCCTGAACGATATCAAAATCGCAGGCAATCGTCAGCAACGGCAGCAGTTGCCCGGTAAAAACTACGGCACCCCCCATAACGGACAGGATCAACGGGTGTTTGGCTGCGTAATCACGGTTGATTTTCGCCGCCACACTGGCAGTCGCCGCATCGACCTCCTGCTTGGTGAACAGCAGGTCAGAGTCGGTCATGATGGCGTTAGCTTCATCGAGAGTCATGGCGGGAATCGATTGTGAGTTAGACAACTGTTGTAAAACTGCGGCTGATGGCGGTCGCGGTGCTACTGCCCTAGCCACTCGGTCTTAACGCCCTGTGCTCATCGCCTTTACATGTTCGGCGAAAGCCTTGCCGACTTCGGCATGTTTCATTCCCAGCGCGACTGTTGCCTGAAGATAACCGAGTTTTGACCCGCAATCATAGCGAGTCCCCTCGAATTCATAGGCAAATACCTTTTCCTTCTTCAACAGCGCCGCAATTGCATCTGTAAGCTGGATCTCTTTGCCTACACCCTGCTGAATTTTTTCCAGATGCGAGAACACCGCCGGAGTAAGGATGTAGCGCCCCACCACGCTCAACGTCGACGGCGCGTCTTCGGGTTTCGGCTTTTCCACGATGCCAGACATGCGCGAAACACGTTCGCCGCGCTTCTTCGATACCGGTTTTGAATCAACGATACCGTAGGAAGACACTTCGCTCTTGGGAACTTCGACACAACCCAGTACGGAGGCCGCATACTGTTCATAGTGTTGCACCATTTGACGCATGACCGGTACCTTGGCGTCGATCAAGTCATCGGCCAGAATCACCGCAAATGCCTCGTCACCGACGAGGTGCTTCGCACATAACACCGCATGCCCAAGGCCCAACGCCTCCGGTTGGCGCACATAAACATACTGCACGTTTATTGGCAGCATGTTGCGGACTTCGTGAAGGAGCTTTTGTTTACCCTTGGCGTGCAACTCCGCCTCGAGTTCGTACGCTTTATCGAAATGATCTTCAATCGTACGCTTGCCGCGACCGGTCACAAAGATCATTTCTGTGATACCTGCGGCGGCGGCCTCCTCCACCGCGTATTGGATCAGCGGCTTATCCACCACCGGCAGCATTTCCTTGGGACTGGCTTTGGTGGCGGGCAAAAATCGCGTGCCAAGACCCGCAACGGGAAACACTGCCTTGGTGACTTTTTTTACTTTCATCAGTCGTTATTCCGTTGGGTTCAGATACGAGAGAAACTCGGCTTCTGTCAGGACGGCGACCCCTAGCGCCTGTGCTTTGTCGAGTTTACTACCGGACTCAGCGCCTGCGACGACAAAGTCAGTCTTCTTTGATACGCTCGCCGAAACCTTCGCACCGAGCGCTTCGAGCCGGTCCTTTGCATCGTCACGCGACATCGACGACAGTGTGCCGGTCAGTACCACCGTCTTCCCGGCAAACGGGCCTTTTGCGTCAACTGCCGCATTGCCAGCAGTCTCGAGCCAGTGAACGCCACATGCCCGTAGCTGCTCAACTACTTCGCGGTTGTGCGGCTGGTCAAAGAACTGCCGGATCGATTGCGCCACCACCGGACCGACGTCGTTCACCCGCAGTAACTCATCGAGCGGCGCGTCCATCAGACGGTCGAGATTGCCGAAGTGCTTCGCCAGATCTCTTGCGGTGGCCTCGCCGACGTGGCGTATTCCCAAAGCAAACATGAAACGTGCGAGTGTGGTTTGCTTTGAAGCGGCGATGCCGTCGAGCAAATTTTGCGCGGATTTTTCCGCCATGCGCTCGAGGCTTGAGAGCGCGGCCACACCCAATCGATAGAGGTCCGCCGGAGAGTGCACCAGGCCACGCTCAACAATCTGGTCCACGAGTTTGTCCCCCAGCCCTTCAATGTTCAGCGCGCGTCGCTGTGCAAAATGCAGCAACGCCTGTTTGCGTTGCGCCGGACAGTAGAGTCCGCCGGTACAGCGGGCGACAGCCTCGCCCTCCAGTTTCATGATCGCCGAGTCACACTCGGGGCAGCGCGCTGGCATGACAAATTCACGCGCATCAACCGGACGCAGTGACAGTATCGGGGAAGCCACCTCTGGGATGACGTCCCCCGCTCGCCGGACAATGACGGTGTCGCCGATCTTCAGGTCTTTGCGCCGCAATTCGTCTTCATTGTGCAAGGTTGCGTTGGATACGGTGGTGCCGCCGACAAACACCGGTTTCAACCTCGCCACGGGTGTGATGGCACCGGTGCGGCCAACTTGTACGTCGATACCTTCCAATATTGTCGTCGCCTCCTCGGCGGGAAATTTATGCGCAATGGCAAACCGAGGCGCACGCGACACAAACCCCAGTTGCTGTTGAAGTGCCAGCTTATTGACCTTGTAAACTACGCCGTCGATATCGAAAGGCAGACTGGAGCGCGCCTTACTGATGTGCTCGAAATAGTTGCGCAGCCCCGTGACGCCCAACACCACCGCACGTTCAGTGGTAATCGGAAAGCGCAATTGGGCCAGCAAATCCATTGCCGCACTATGCGTATCGGGAAGCGCAAAGCCCTCTGTCAGCCCAAGGCCATAAGCAAAAAACGAGAGTGGTCGTTCGGCAGTGACTCGCGGGTCGAGCTGGCGCAACGAACCTGCCGCCGCGTTGCGCGGGTTGACGAATACCTTTTCATCTTTGGCAGCCTGACGGGCGTTCAGCAACTCGAAGTCGCGGCGCTGCATCAACACTTCACCACGCACCTCCAGCAGACGCGCTGTTGTTCTGACTCGCAGCGGAATTGAACGAACCGTCTTCAGGTTTTGGGTGACGTCTTCACCTGTGGTGCCGTCACCACGAGTCGCACCCTGGACAAACAAACCATCAACATAGGTGAGTGATATGGCGAGGCCGTCAAACTTCGGCTCGCAAGCATACTCAAGCAGCTCATCGCCAACAGCGTCTTCGAGCAGCGCCCTGCAGCGCTTGTCAAAAGCGGCAATCTCATCGTCGGCGAAGGCGTTCCCAAGCGATAGCATCGGCAAACGATGTGTGACTTCCGAAAACGCGTCCAACGGTTTGGCACCAACACGTTGTGTCGGCGAATCCGCCGTGATCAAATCAGGATGTTGCTCTTCGAGCGCGACCAGTCGCTGGTAAAGCTGGTCATAAACGGCGTCGGAGATGGTCGGCTGGTCAAGTACGTGGTAACGGTGGAGGTGCTCGTCAAGTTCGGCGCGGAGCGCTGCGATTTCACCGGCCGCGTGGACTCTGTCGTCTGGCATTCCCCTCACGCCATTAACCTCAGCGGCATGTGTTACGCGTACAGACGCAGCGCAACCGAGCAGCCTGGTGCAACACCGTGGTTCTGCATTTCACCGGTAATGCCGAGGATGGTCTCGCCGATAACCTTGCGTCCGTTTGCCGTGAGCAGCTTCTTGTTGTCGTCAACCAACTCGCCGTGCAACACATCCGCAAACTGCAGCGCCAGCGTGAACATGCGCTCAAAAATCCGCCCTGGCTCGGGGGTGCGAGGGACATCGAGCGCAAAAGTAATCTGCGTGAAATAAGGCTGCTCACCACGCAAGGTCGGCGCTTCCGCACTGTAGCCGTTGCGCAGGCAAAACAGCACCCGACCGTAGTCGTCTTTCAATACATACTCTCCGGAAGGCAACGCCGAGAGTCCCTGCGCCTCGGCGAGGCCGCGAACCTTGGTAGCCGCAAATGTCACACCATTTTTGCCGACCACGTTCACCGCGATCTCGATGTCCGTTTCTGCGCAAAACCGGTCGATCATTTGCGCGCGCCGCTGCGCAGCCGTCATGTCCTCACGTTGCGAGACTGCACCGATACTGGCCGCAAACGACGCCATCATTTCGTCAAACTGTGCCAATACCGATGGTTCGACAGCCCCGCCCCGATCAGCCAGTTGTAGGCCGACCCTAATCTCGCGGTAGGCAGTATCCAGCGTCGGATCAATCGGCTGCCAGAGACCGCCGACCAACCCCTCCCACAGGAGGCTGCGCGAGAGGCCTCGCGATTGCTCAATCATCGGCGCGTAGATATCAGCGGCTACCGGTACATCAGCCAACATCATCGCGACTGTATCAACTTCGGTATTGATCGTCGGCACCAACTCACTGGCAGTGCCACGCACTAGGTTGCGCGGCTCAACATCGACATGCGCCCCGTCGTCGTTGGGCCAAGCCGCCAGGATTGGTGAAGTTAACTCGTCTATCGCTTGTTGCTCGCCAGAATCCATTGCGCCGAAGGTAGGCTCTCGTCGCTCGATACCAGCTTTGGGCAGTGTACTAGGATTGAACAACGCGTCACTACGCTCCGCACCGAACAACTGGTCAGCGCGTTTCTTATAAACTGCCTCCTGCCAGCGGTTGTAGACCACCATACCAACGATGACGACCGCAATGGCACCAATGAGGACAAGCTGAAAGTCGGAGATCATGTCAATGGTAAAGTCTAATATTGGCGGGGTGTTTCAGCCAATTTCAACCGGAAACGCCCTACTATCGAGCACTTTTATTCGAACCAACTGCGTCATGCCGCAACTGCTTCGGCAGGGCTGGTCGCAAACTTTTTCGCCGCATGAATATCCACCTCAACGATTCGCGAGCATCCCGGCTCATTCATTGTGACACCGACTAGCTGCTCACCCATCTCCATCGTGACTTTGTTATGGGTGATGAACAAGAACTGCGTTGAAGCCGACATCTTCTTGACCAGTTCGCAGAAGCGGTCCGTATTGGCATCATCGAGCGGCGCGTCAACCTCGTCAAGCAAACAAAACGGTGCGGGATTCAAGCGGAAGAGCGAGAATACCAGCGACAAGGCCGTCAGCGCCTTTTCGCCGCCCGACAACAGTTGAATCGACGAGTTCTTCTTCCCCGGCGGCTGGGCGAATACCTGCAAGCCTGAATCCAGAATTTCTTCCCCAGTCAGGCGCAGATAAGCATTGCCACCACCGAAAAGTGAGGGGAACAGTTCCATGAAATTCTTATTGACCGTATCAAAGGTGGCCTGTAACAAATCACGTGTCTCGCGATCGATGCGCTTGATTGCGGCTTCGAGCGTGACAACCGCTTCTTTCAAATCGGTCGACTGGGCGTCGAGAAACTCCTTGCGCACACTGGCTTGTTCAAGCTCTTGCAGCGCCGCCAGGTTGACAGCACCCAAGGCGGTGATTTCGCCAGTCAGGCGATTAATCTCGGCTTGGTAGGCGGTTGAACGCGTCTTCTTTTCGACCAACTCTGCAAGCTCTTCCAGATTGCCGCCATTTTCCAGCAACTGCTGGGTAAACGTCTGTTCATTGATACGTGCTTCCTGCTCCTTCATACGCAGCTCAGTCATCTTGTCGCGTAGCGGCTGCAGGTTCTGTTCAATCGCATGCCGTTGGTCTTCCAGCTCCTTCAGCTTTCCGCCTGCGGCCTCCATGGCCTCGCGCGCCACAGCCAACGCGTTTTCTTTATCGAGTCGCACCTCCAGCGCTTGTTGTAAACGCTCTCGCATGTTGCCATCCTGCAACGCATCAAGCTCGGTTACCAGCGAAGTTCTCGACGAAGTCACGGCATCCCAACGCTTCGCCAGTTGCCCGACCAGCTCACCCAGCGACTTGATCTTGTCGTGGCAGGAACGCTCAAAATAGTTTGCCTCCTGCGCACCACGCTCTGCGGCGTTCACCCGCTCGCGCACATCGGCCAGCGCGCGTTCCGCTTGGCGCTGTTTTTCTTCCAACGCCATCAGTTTGTCTGTGATCTCGGAGATGCGGTTACCTCCCTCCTCTAGCGCCGCCTGCGCCGCAGCCATCTCGCCGCGCTCCTGCTCAATTTCGGCGTCGATGATCGCCGTCTCTTCGCGGATCGCGCCTCGGCGACCTTCGGCTTGAGCAATCGCCTGGGAAAGTTTCAGCGCCTCCATCTGCAAACCATGTTGGCGATTCTTTATCGCCTGCTGCTCAAGACGGAGACGCCGCAACGACTCTTGGGTGTCCTGCAGCGTCGCCTCGATCTCCTTGAGTTGAGCCTCGACAGCCCGCCGCGCTTCAATCTTGGCTGGCAGCTCCGCCTTTAGCGATTCGATCTCGCGCTGTCGTTGCATCACACCATGGAGCTCCGACTGCGGGCCGTGAAATGTCACGCCATGTTGCGAATACAGGTGCCCACTAGCGGTGACGAGTACCGCCCCAAGCGGCAAACTCGCCATCCTGGCGCGGGCTTGCGTTTCGTCTTCAAGCACAAAAACATTGGCGAGGCATTCACGCACAAACGGCAGCACGCCGGCACTTTCCGCAGTAACAAAACTCGACAGCGCGGTAAAGCCCGCAATGCTTGGTACATTCGCACTACCATTCTCCAGATAGAGTGAAACCGGCCCGGGAGGGGCGTCACTGGCGATCTTGTCGATCACGCTGGCGTCGCCGACTTTCATCGAATTCAGACGTAATCCAAGTGCTGACTCGAGTGCATCTTCCCAGCCCTGTCTGATCTTGATCGCCTGCCACAATCGCGGCGCATTATCCAGTTGGTACTTGGCCAACCACATCGCAAGACGATTGTTGTTATCCATCCGCGCCTGCTGGTTCTGCAGCGCCAGCAGGGCGGCTTCGATGCGTGCAAGTTCGCGCGTGGCGTTACCGATTTGTTCAACGGCATCGCGCCGCTTGGCTTCAAATTCATGCACCCGCTTTTCCGCTTCGCCGAGCTGCTCATCCACCAGCGCGAGCGCCTCTTCGGCTTCACCGCGCTCGGCCTCTACGCGCTCCAACTCGCCATCCTCCGGCACCACCAGTGCCATGTTTTCGGTCGTGAGTCGGCTCTTGCGCTGCTCGAGCTGCGAGAGAATTTTCAGCGCGTTGTTCTCGCGGGATTCATTCAGCGCTTGGTCACTCTCGGCGGCGCGGACTTCATTGTCGGCGACCTTGACTGCGGCAAGGGCTTCACGAACCTTTTCTTCGTATTGCGGTACCTCTTCGCGCAGCGCCGCTGCGCGCTCGCGCGCCTCGGCCACCTTGTCGATTCCGCTTGCGAGCTCGCGATGCCAGCGATCCAGTTCGGTCGTGGTCGCGTCGCGGTTTGCTTCAATTTCCAATACCTGCTGCGCCAGCGCCTCCACCTGCGCACCTAATCGGCGCCGATTATCGGCAAGGTAGTTGATTTCTTGTTCGAGCTGCACCACTGTGGTATTCGCCTCGAACATCGCCGCCTGCGCATTTGTCAGCTGGTCGGTCTCGGCGTAGTGATCTTGGCGCAACTTATCCAGCGCGCTTTCCACTTCGCGAAGGCGCGCCATCTCACCTTCATAACCGGTCTCATGCTTGATAATCTCGTTGGCATAACGTTCTTTGGCGGCGCGGGCTTCGCGTTGTTTGGTGAAAGCCCAAAGATTCTCGTTGAGTTTCAGCTCGGTGTTGAGCTCGTGGTACTTCGCCGCGACCGCCGCCTGCTCGGTTAGCTTGTCAACGTTTTTTGTGAGTTCGCCGAGAATATCATCCACGCGGTTCAAATTCTCTTTGGAATCCTCAAGCCTAGCCTGCGTCTCCTTGCGGCGTTCGCGGTACTTTGAAACTCCGGCAACTTCTTCAAGGAACACGCGAAGTTCCTCCGGCTTAGACGTAATCACGCGCGAAATCATCCCCTGTTCAATGATCGCGTAGGCGCGGGGGCCCAATCCAGTGCCGAGAAACACATCCGTGATATCGCGGCGGCGAACATGTTGACCGTTGATGAAGTAGTCGGAATTCCCATCGCGCGACAAAACACGCTTGACTGACAACTCTGCGTACTGACTCCACTGACCACCGATGCGTCCCAGCGAGTTGTCAAACACCAGCTCAACACTGGCGCGTGCGGTTGGCTTGCGCAGCGTGGAGCCATTAAAGATCACGTCTTCCATTTTCTCGCCGCGCAGATTCTTGGCGCTCGATTCCCCCAACACCCAGCGCACCGCGTCGATCACATTGGACTTCCCGCACCCGTTCGGCCCGACAACACCTACCAGCTGACCGGGCACCAAAATTGTGGTGGGGTCTACAAAACTTTTAAATCCCGCTAACTTGATCTGTGTAAGACGCACAACCCATCCTCTGCGAAAAGCCAAGCGCTTCTGCGAATGTGCCCAACAACCGGGCACCAAGTGATCGCAACACGCCTCTTCTACATAGCAAACCCGCCGACGCAAGTTACGTGGGCGGGTTGGCATCCCGTACAATCCTGAGATTGTAACGTAACGATTCTCGCAATCCCATTGCGCTAACCACACAGGCCACTATGTCCCGCCCATCGAAGACGAAATCCGCCTCACGCGCCACTTCAACATCCGCACTTAAGTCATTGGTTCCTAAAGAGGCAATCGCAAAACTAACCACCCTCGGCGACAAGCCAACGGCAGTCCCCAGCAAACGCTTGGAGGTTTTTCCAAACCCCGCGCCGGGCCGCGACTTTGTGATTCACATGCAGATACCGGAATTCACCTGCTTATGCCCAAAGACTGGTCAGCCTGACTTCGCAACGCTGTACCTCGATTACATTCCGAACAAGCGCTGCGTAGAACTCAAAAGTCTCAAACTCTATATTTGGTCGTTCCGTGACGAGGGCAAGTTCCACGAAGCGGTGACAAACGAAATTCTCGACGACATCGTAGCTGCGACTGCGCCCCGCTTCGCCAGACTCACCGCAAAATTTTGGGTGCGGGGCGGCGTCTTTACTAGCGTGATTGCAGAACATCGGGCCAAGCGATGGAAGCCAGCGCCGACAGTCGTTCTCCAGTCGTTCGCCGATGAATCGAGTTTGACAACTGGCGGGTAACAAGCCACTCGCCGCGTCAGCGAGAAAGCGCTTGACTGATCCAGATCAAGATTTAACAAAAATCCATGTTTTGTTAAATTCAGAGGAATACAATTGTGCTTCTTGAAAAACTAAGAAGCGAACTGAGTGAACCTTGTGGCATGGCGACACTGACTGAAGATTTAACCAAGCTTGACCGGGAAATGGCTGTGGAGGCTGCGGATAATGTCACCCGTCCGGCGTCTGTACGGGATGCCGTCTTGGCTGTTGCCACACGCCTGCGCGAACATCGCGAGGCGGACGATCTGAACGCAATCGGTGCCCTCGTGTTAGGCATTTGCCCGAAGCTTTTCGCCCAGGGCAAATCCATCGAAGCGCTGCCACTAGCCTTGGCGCTTCACGAACGCACCAAGACCATGGAGGAAAGCGCACTCGCAGCACGCGCGGCGGGGACATGCGGGATTTTGTTTGCCGATAGCGGCGATTTTTCCTCAAGCCTCGACTACCAATCATTTGCACTCAAGCTTGGCGAGAGGGCCGGTGACCCGGTTGCGCTGAGCCGAGCCTGGGGCAATATCGGTCTTGCGTTCTATGCGTCCGGTAACACCCGGCAGGCGATGTCTTCCTTCCACCGCAGCATTGATCACATTGACCACATCCCTGGGCCTCAGTACGCACGCTTCCTGTCGCACATGAATCTCGCCATCTCCCACCAGACATTGCGCGAGGCCGATCTGGGGCTCTACCACGCCCATCTTGCGCTGGAGGAACTCAAGCCCGGCGCAATTGCGGTTGAAGCCCTTTCCAAGGCGGTGCTTTTTCGGGTGCTCGCCAGGCTGTGTTTGGAAACTGGTCGAGAGGCCGATGCAAAGGCTCACTTACGAGCCATCGCCGATATCGCCGAACAGCATCCCAGCATACGCATGCAGGTCGTGTTGGAAACGTCGATTGCGGCCTTTGAATTAGCCACTGGCAATACCGATATCGCGCTGACCCGACTCGAGAAAGCGTTATCCGCGTCCCGCGTCGCGCAGATGCCTCTCAAGGACACACTCGCCAACGTGGTGCGAGCAGAAGCCCAGGCAGGGGCGGCTGGCCGGGCGATGATTCGCCTTCGCGAATTGTCCGAATTGGCTCACAGCAACAATGTGACCAACGCAAAGAACCATCGCCAGCTTCGCCTCTGGCGTCCGACAGATGAAACGCACCTTCCAAGCTTTGATGGCTTTGTTGCCGCACAGCTACACTGCCAATTGAAGTCCCCATCCGCGCCCGAAGACTGGAATGTGTTGTCCAGACTGGCAATTGGAACATCGCTACAGATTGACGGCAATGGTGCACACGGCCTGCGTGTGGCCGCACTCACCGAGATGCTGGCACAGGCAATGGGATTTACCCCGATCGATGCGATTGAGATGGGCTGTGCTGCACAGTTGCACGATATCGGCACGGCTTATGATCACCAAAACCTGCTCCCCGCGCACGCGGCGGCACACACCACCGAAATGCCGAGCACCCGCGACCATTGTGAATCTGGCTGGCAAGTGCTGGCCGACGACGTGCACCCCAGGCTGTTGATGGCGCGGGAGATTGCGCGCTATCACCACAGCCATTGGGACGGCAGCGGTTACCCCTCTGGCGTGGCCAGTCAAGCAATCCCAGTCCACGCGCGAATTTGTGCCGTGGCAGATGCATTTGATGCGCTGCTGTGCGAAGCCAAGCCCGGTTCGGCGTATTCCATGCTCGAGGCGTTGGAGGATTTGCGCAGCATGTCAGGAAGCCGGCTTGAGCCGCGTTTGGTGGATAGTTTTGTCACCGCCCTCCAAGATGAAGCACGCATCGAAGGCATCGACGTTGCCGCAACCAATGGCCTGGCAAATCTACAGCAATTCGTCGAATCTTTTTCACACAGCAGGAACTACACATGAACACACCGGAGAACAAAACCATACCGCCACTTTCCGATACCGACAGGAAGATGCTGGAGCTGTTGCTCAAAGGGGCATCGGGCCGCACCATCGCCCAACGTCTCGGCTACAAGGAGGGCACCACGCGGGTGTATTTGCACTCGCTCTACAAACGGATTGGTGTGAACAACAAAACCAGCGCGGTCACTTGGTATTTGGATACCCTCACCACCGACGAGACCCACACCGAGCGCGAGGCCGCCAGCCAAGCACAACGTATCAAGTCATTTGGCGAGATGGCCGCGCGTCGCGGGTTACTCGAGAGCCTCGGCTTTATGGGTATTTTTCTAGGGCCGTACGGGCGCATGTGGGAAGTCAGCCAAAAACTCAAAGGCGGCCGTGCGCCGCAACTGAGCTCTTCCGATCTGCAACTCCGCGCCACTGCCCGCAGCCTGTGGGAATCGTTCCTCGCCGGGGATTTCAGCCAGGGTAAACGACAATTTGACGCGGGGTTGCTGCCCAAGTTGTTTGTCGCATCACCGTCTGATGCGGTCACGTTGAGCATGATGCTGATATTGGGTGGCTATACATCAAGCGCCCGCAAAGCGATGTCCTCACTGCCGGCGCGAAAAGCCGGCAGCTTGGGCGTGACGGTCGACGAACTGCGCGCCCTGACCGCAGCGTCCGACGCAGTGGAAAAATCGAACGACAGCGCCATCCATGCCATTCACGACATGATTGACTCCGGCGCGGCAAGGCCAGTGTATCGCCACCTGCTCTTGGCGACACTGTTTCATCTGTATCGGATGCGCGGCGATACCGCACGTGCCTCGGCGGTTGCGGATGCAATTTGGGCGGAGGCCGAGAGCGCACGGGCGCACCTCGAAGCTGCGGGTGATCGGGCGCTACCGCCGGATGTTTCACTGCCTGCACCGCCGACGGTAGCGCCTTATAAGCTGAGTGGTTATTTGGAGAGGCTGACCGCATAATCAAATGATGCGCCACCCCTTATGTTCACCAATATGGGCCGATCTCACCGCCGCCAATACCCTGCAGCTCCGCTTCGATGAGCACGACAAGCTGCTGCCGATCAACCGCTTCCTCTCCTGCCAGTTTGTTGTTGAGTTCTGAGCCAACAATAAAATCACGCGCGCCTTGAGTATTCATTTTTTCCTCGCAATAGATTGAGATCAGTGTGGTGTGCCCGAAATGGACACTGATATTGTTTCAAATGTTATTGGTTTGATCACTCCACATATCTTTTGCATACTGATAGGTTTATCTTTTTCGGGTGGCTGATGGGGCCGCTCACGGTGCCTTTACATTCCGCACCCCGCACCATTCGGCCTTCGGCTCGCGCTCACTTAATTCGCGCGACCTGCGCAAGTCCACCGGACTTGCTGGTCGAACCCACGCGGCTTCTCACCTCCATCAAACCACCCAAACAAAAAACCCGCACAGGGCGGGTTTTGTGTTTTGGCGACGAGACCCGCGGCTCCGATCATGCCTGCGCATGATTGGACGGCGACGAGTCTGAGCGCGATACCGCGCGCGAAGTGGGGGCTGATGGGGCTGCTCATGCTGCGGTTACACCCCGCACCATTCGGCCTTCGGCTCGCGCTCACTTAATTCGCGCGACCTGCGCAAGTCCACCGGACTTGCTGGTCGACCCCACGCGGCTTCTCACCTCCATCAAACCACCCAAACAAAAAACCCGCACAGGGCGGGTTTTGTGTTTTGGGGTGGCTGATGGGGTTCGAACCCACGACAACTGGAATCACAATCCAGGACTCTACCGCTGAGCTACAGCCACCAAAGACTTCAAACAACAACATTCCACACGCAAGCTGATGGGGCTGCTCATGGTGCGGTTACAC
>JADCIX010000048.1 GCA_020247545.1 Rhodocyclaceae bacterium
AACATAACGTCCTCCATTGGGTTTGATAACAAATTGTGTGGGTGCAGCGGCTGCAAGGGGGAAAACTCAACCGCTTTATGCTGAAACGTCGAACTCTAATAGGGACGGGTTTTTTCAGACGCTTTTGCTTGGAAATGCTGGCTAATGCCGGGGTTTGAATGTCAACTGATTTAAATGGTGTCTGACCCCATTTGTCGTGGTGCAACCGCTTTATGCTGAAACGTCGAACTCTAATAGGGACGGGTTTTTTCAGACGCTTTTGCTTGGAAATGCTCGCTAATGCCGGGGTTTGAATGTCAACTGATTTAAATGGTGTCTGACCCCATTTGTCGGCAGTCATTGCCATACAACAAATTCTTTGCCTGATACCCGTCGTTGTTCGTCAAACTGAACAACCCAAGCTCCCATATCAAGCCGAGATAGTGGATAGAAGTACCAAATCTGAGTCTCGCATTTGGGAAACTGGCTGCTCAAGTCGATGTGAGGCAAACGTAAATGATCAAATTTCGGACATCGCTCTAATTTATCTGGCGGCCCAAAACGCCTAATGACAATGTCGTATGAGTCGCCAACCTTCGTTTCCTCCAATGCATTTCGATATGTCCAATAAAAATATGTCGACACTACGGTGACAAATACCACGGCAAGAGCCAAGACTCCCAACAGCGCAACCATCATTCGACGAATCCTCATGCGGCCTCCTAGTTTTGACAAATTCCTGCTGGGAGGCTCGTCGTGCCGGCAGGAATCGAGAAGCTATTGGCCGAGCCGGCCGAAACAAGTGCCCTCATGCTGTTTTCGACGCTGCCCGGCGTACCACTATGTGGGGCCGGAATTCCTGCAGCTACCAATGCAGCTTGAGTTCGGTTGGCGCAGTTGTCCGCGAGAATTCCGAGCGAGCGATTAGCTGCTTCACGTAACGATGCAAGCGCCAGCGCGTCTTGGATGACGTTTGTGCGGATTACGTAGGCCGTTTGATCCCGAATAGTATTTTGCGGATTATTCCCCGTACTTTGAGAGACAATGAAGGCAGAGATCGAACTCCCGTATGGGGTTAGCGTGCCGAAGCTATAAATACCCGAACCGCAAACACCAACAGATATATGCCCAAATATATTGGGACTTCCTTGACGCTGGCCACCAACGATCACAACGAGATCAGTCCCGTGAGGATCTATAGCGATTGTTGGAACAGCGCCGACGTACGTATAGGTATTTGGATGTGCCCGTAATCCCCACGGATCACTCTGTACATACCTGCCAAGTGAGGGGTCGTAGTCTCTGTTCCAATTCTGATACAGCCCAGTCTCTTTGTCGTAGTACTGCCCCGGGAAGCGGTGATTGAAGTTGAGCACGCCAAGTCCTGAAGGGTTGCTGTTGGGAAGCGTGTCCCCAAACGGCAGACTATCCCATTTCCACAGGCTGGTATAGCCGCTGACGTTGTTGCCGTTTGGAATATTCGGGGACAGACCACCATTCTTTTTCACGGAAGATTTAATCGTGGTCTGTCCCCGATTATTTACAATTTCATAATTGTGTTTGCCGATTATTCTAAAGCCGCTGCTGAACAAACTGCGCGTAAAGTTTCCTTGGTTCAGCTGTACGGTTAGAGCTAACCTTGTCCGAAAACAGATAGTAGTATTTGCGAAAAATGACTCGATCCTGAGAATAGGAGCCTGTCCAATCTTCCGGCGGAATTCTCGAAAGGAGCTCGTTGAATAAAAAGTTATTGATCGATTTGACTAAGCCGGTCGAGATAGCAATCGCGTTTTGCAAGGACACATAATCGAGCTTTAGTGGCTTTTCCAGCAGATTACTATGGTCCGAAAGCCCCAGTGCAATTGCATTGCTTGCTCCGAGCTTGCCAAAACGATGTACAGCGCAATGCCGTAGCTGACACACGCGCGCATAGTCGTCGATTGCAAGCTCCAAGTCTGGCGGGAGATTTCCCTTCACGCCCAAATAATCTCGAAGGGAGGCTACGATACTTTCGCGACCGACAAAGGACACCCTTTCCAAAATGGCCTCTGGCAGTAATTCTTTCGACAGGTGCATTGCGGCCCCATAACTTACGTCTTTCTTCTGCACGACTTGCTGGCAAATCGGATCGACAGAGATCAGACGACGAAAAATTGTACGGAAATAACTCTCAACCGCCGCCACAACTCCCAACATTACTAGCTGGCCCTGATATACATCGAAGTTGGTCGGCTTCGGCGCTAGTTTGTTTAAGGCTTCTAACCGGGTAATGAACTCGTCAAGGGCCGACCCTTTTGACTCTCGATACGTAGCGTCAAAAAGCAACTGTGTATCCAAACTTGGATTAGCTTGGGCAGCGGATACGACAAGCGTGCTTCGAGATTGAGAAGCCATCTTCTTAGGAAAGAAATTCGTTCACAGCTTCTGCAACTTTGTCGATGATCCCTCCGGCTCGGACCGGACCAACATAACTTGCCTGCTGCAGTTCGCCCGAAGCGTTTTGCGACGCGTAAACGTGGCCAACTGTTCTTATTGATGTATCTTTGTGAATTCGTTTGACCAATGCTTCACTGATGCCAGGAATGTTTTTTAGCTCCAGTTTCATGCACTCTTCAAAAAGAGAGGACGCCACGAGCTCTTTGCCACAGTTGTGACAAAACCTCTGCGACTCGTTTATCCGCGCGGTGTTGCATGCTTGGCACGGCGGGAGATCTAGCTTCAAACTCATCAGCTCATCAGGCGTAAGCAATGTTGATAAGTCTCGGCGCACCGGATGCTTGGATGCAGGTCGCTGCATATAGAGCGCGACATCCCGCAAAGACGACCCTCTACCCAGCCGAAACACACCTCGTTGCTGAAGGAACGCGAGGTGCGGAATATAGCGATCGTATCGGCGGTTTGGGCCGTGCGACACTGCCTGCATCGGAAAGAACATACCGACTTCAATCAGAAACCGAATCATTCTTTCGGTGAGGGGATTTCTGTCTGCATCTTGTCGAATGCCCAAAATGATGTTTCGATGAGCGGGTTCACCATCTTGCGAATCCGCAATATCCTGACAAGCTTTATCGAACAGCTTTCTGCCAGTCGAAACTAGCGTAGAAAACTGTTTGAGCTTGATGCCAAGAGAGTCGAACTCGGCACCGATCAATTGGGTCTGTCGCTCGATGATCTTGTTGATTCTCTGCTGGGACGTGCCCGCATTGTCGTCGGCATACTCCCGCAGCAGCCGAAGATACGCACGAGGAATTCCAAACGCCATGTATTTGAATAGCTCTAAAATATCTGGGTTGATCCGACGGATCTGCTCTGGCGGAAGACGCTTTGTAGCGATGTCGCCCATGATTTTGGAATAACTCGAATCGTCAACCGAAAGCCAAAGGGGCACCTCCTCTGACTCGTGCGACGCGTGAAAGGTCGGCCCGTACTGCGTCGACCCCGGGTACACGGATGCTTTGGGCGCCACCTTCTCCGTCTTAAGGAGTCGGTAAATCTCAAAAAATGAAATTAGATATTGGTCTGCCAAGCTGAGTGCCGCATCGTCCAAAAGCAACACTGCTCGCTTTCTTCGCTGGGCCACGCACAAGGCCGTTATCGCTCGCAGAACATGATCGACTGTGAGAAATTGTCCGTACTCAGAATATTCCTTCTCGCCACTTCCGCGCTCCAAGAGCGAAACAAGATTTGCGAGCTTCACCTCATCAAATAATTCGTCGACCCCGGTTAGCGCAGAAGTATCCGCCGAAGCATCTCGAAGAAAACCGAAGCAACTCAAGAGCAACTTCGCAACGACCCAAGAATGAAATCTCTTCAACGCATCGGGTGATTTCTTAAGTAGCGGCTCGAGGTTCAGGTAACGACTAAAGTTCGCGTATATCGCTAGTGGCTCACTTGGGGTACGCATCGCATACAAGTATGCATACCGCATGACATGAGTCTTTCCGGTTCCTCTCGGCCCGATTAGGAGCTTAGCGCCCGGCGCCAACATTTTTTTACGCGCATTCTCGAAAATTTCACCGTTCGCTAGCGACGAATCGATGGTATTCAGAGATAGGTGGTCTGCGCGCTCTTCAAATTCGGCCATGGATCAATACCTCGGTTCCTGTAGTTCGGTTCTACAGGCTAAGTGGAAAATTAAGCAAGTCGGATTTGGTTAGCTGTTTGGCACTTACGCCATACGCTCGTGAGGCCAGCCACTCCGCTCCTCTCGCGCTCGCAATTTGAGCAAGAACTTGATCTCGGTACCGCTTTGGTACCTCGACTCGGTAAACGCAATCGCTAATCGCCACTATCCCTTCGTAAACCCCAATGACTTTCTGCTCTAAATTTCGCCCCACCCGGGCAACAAGAATATCTCCTGGACACGCTTTGTTAGCGGCGACCCAGAGCATATCTAGCTTATGACGCTCTGTGCTACCTGAAATGTGGCACCAACTACCTCTAGCCTGCGGTTGAATATCGGTGGTATGTAGCACCGGAAAGCCTGAACTGAATCGGTCGGTCCCAGAAAATGAACCGCGCTGAACGTGCGAGCCGAGGCTAGCCAGCGTAATTCCAGTGGCCGCTCTGTGTATGCTTCCTTGACGAGAAAAGTGATATTCAAAATCTAGACGCAAGGTTGCTTGGTCTGGGTCGACAAAAATCTGGTCACCAAGTGCATAGTCTTGCGACAGTCCACGCAGCTCGATTTGATTTGTGGGAGAGCGGCCTTTACTAATTATCAAGATATGCGCTTGGGCATCGGTGTTCTGGAACGAGCGTCGAGGTAATCGTATGACCTTTGATACACAATACCTGTTAACCAAATCTCGTCGAAACGCCCGATACTTCGCCGCCGAAATCAACGTGTCTGGCAGGACGATTCCTAGCGTCGCTTTCGGCGCCATTAAGCGAAGGTTTTGGGCCAAGAACAACAACGCGGCGTCGGCATCAGCAACTGCGGGAAGCGCGCCGCTAAGGCCGGCATCTTCTAGAATTTCGGCAAATCCACGTCGCCATCGAGGCGTGATGAAGGGCGGGTTGCAAACCGCTGCATCGATTGAACTGGACCTTCTTGAGACGAGTTCAGGAAGTCTTTCGCTCAAGACATCTGCCTGAATGTGCCAATGCCTACCGCTACCGCTTCGACGGAGCAAGTTTTGCAATTTTGCTGCGGGCTGAGCGTCTATGTCCACGGTCAAAACGTCGACATCCCGCCATCGCTGAACAGCGGCATGCGACAGCGAGCCAGATCCAGCGCCAAGGTCAAGAAGCTGCGATGGGCGCACGTTTGTCATTTGGCTTACCAAAATGGCGCCAATGTGCTCTTTTGTGTAGTACCGCCCGAGAATGTCAGTCCGCAAGTTGGACATTAGGGATGTCTCCGGAATTCAAATGAGAGTTACAAGCACGACAGCAAGCACCGTTGGCTAGTTCAGTGAGCCCGCCAGCCGCAGAGTTTAATCCGTCACCGCCCCCTTCGAGGCCGTTCCCACCAACTTAAAGTATTTGCCCAACACGCCTCGTGTGTATCGCGGCGCAGGCGCTTTCCATTCGGCTCTTCTTCTTGCGATCTCCGCCTCATCCACATTCAGCTGAATCAATAGCTGCTTGGCATCGATGGTCACCGAGTCGTTCTCGCGCACGAGGCCGATGGTGCCGCCCACATATGCCTCAGGTGCCACGTGCCCGACCACCATGCCCCATGTGCCACCAGAGAATCGGCCATCGGTAATCAAGCCCACCGTCTCGCCCAAGCCTTTGCCGATCAGAGCTGATGTGGGTGCCAACATTTCGCGCATGCCGGGGCCGCCTTTTGGGCCTTCATAGCGCAGCACCACCACGTCGCCGTGTGTGATCTTGTCGGCCATGATGGCGTCCATCAGTTCTGGCTCGGAATCAAACACACGCGCAGGCCCGGTAATGACGGGGTTTTTGAGACCGGTGATTTTGGCCACGCAGCCTTCGGTGGCCAAGTTGCCTTTCAGAATCGCCAAGTGGCCTTCTTTGTACATCGGGTTGTTGTATGGGCGAATCACATCTTGGTCCGCCCGCGGTGTATCCGGAATATCGGCCAAGGTTTCAGCGATGGTTTTGCCGGTGATGGTCATACACTCACCAAACAAGAGGCCCGCTTTCAAGAGCATCTTCATTACCTGCGGCACACCACCGGCTTTGTGTAAATCAACAGCCACATATTTGCCGGAGGGCTTTAGGTCACAGAAGACGCCAACCTTCTTGCGCACACGCTCGAAGTCATCAATCGTCCATTCCACATCGGCTGCATGCGCAATCGCTAAGAAGTGCAGCACCGCGTTGGTCGAGCCGCCCACGGCCATGATGACTGAGACGGCGTTTTCAATGGATTTGCGGGTGACGATGTCGCGTGGGCGTAGACCGCTATTCGGGCCTTTTTTGACGGCCTCAACGAGCACGCGGGCGGATTCAGCGGTTGAGACTTTTTTCTCATCATCTTCCGCCGCCATGGTCGATGAATACGGCAGCGACATTCCCAGCGCTTCGAATGACGACGACATGGTGTTGGCGGTGTACATGCCACCACAGGCACCCACACCGGGGATGGCGTGGCGCTCGATGCAACCAAAATCTTCTTCATTCATCTTGCCGGCGTTAAACGAACCCACCGCTTCAAACACACTCACCACTTGCAGGTCTTTACCTTTGTAGTGGCCGGGCTTGATGGTGCCGCCATAAACAAAGATGGCCGGGATATTCATGCGGCAAATGCCGATCATGGCACCAGGCATGTTTTTGTCGCAGCCGCCGATGGCAAGCACACCATCCATAAATTGTGATTGGCACGCGGTCTCAATCGAATCCGCAATCACTTCACGCGACACCAACGAATACTTCATACCTTCGGTGCCCATCGAGATACCGTCGGTGACGGTGATGGTGCCAAACATCTGCGGCATGCCGCCGGCTTCACGAATCGCCGCATCGGCTGCATCGGCCAGCGGCTGAATGCCGGCGTTGCACGGGTTCATGGTGCTGTGGCCGTTGGCCAAGCCGATGAAGGGCTTATAAAAATCGTTGTCCTGATAACCAATACCCCGCAGCATGGAGCGGTTAGGCGCGCGCTCAACGCCCTGAGTGATGGTGAATGAGCGGTATTTAGGTTTGGTCATTTGTTTGCGGTCATTTAGTTCTAATCAACGTCAGGTAAAGTTGCCACAGATTGTACCGGATGCCCGTCACGCATCGCTTGCGATCAAAACACGTGACAGAGCAGAGACCATGCTCAACACCAGTTTTCTCGCGAGGTTTCGCTTGCCTGGCTTGAGCACCGCCATGATCGCCGCAGCGACCGCATTGATGGCTTTTAACGCCAGCGCACAAACCTATCCGAATAGACCAATCCGTTTATTGGTGCCATTCGCCCCTGGCGGCGGTTCAGAGATCGTCTCGCGCGCCTACGCGGCGCAGATGTCCAAGATCCTCGGGCAAAACGTCATCGTGGAAAACAAACCCGGCGGCGCGGGCAATATCGCGATGGTGGATGCCAAAGGCCAACCGGCGGACGGCTACACGCTGATCTTGGGACACGTTGGCACGCTCGCGGTGAACCCGGCGATGTTCGCCAAGCTGCCCTACGATGCAGTGAGGGACTTCACACCTGTGACCCTGCTATCGAGATTGCCAAATATTGTGGCGGTGAATCCAGACAAAGTGTCGGCGAAAGATTTGAAGGGTTTCATCGCGATGGCCAAGGCCAAACCCGGTGGCGTGAACTACGGCTCGGCTGGCAACGGTAGCTCCGGCCATTTGGCGATGGCGTATCTGGCGCAGGTAGCCGGTGTGGAAATGCAGCACGTGCCTTACAAAGGCACGGGGCCAATGCTGGTGGATTTGATGGCAGGTTTGACGGAAGGTACTTTCACCGGTGCGCCGCCGCTGTTGCCGCAAATCAAGGCAGGTAAGTTACGCGCACTTGCTGTTGGCTCGGCAAAGCGTATCCCCGCACTTTCAGATGTGCCGACCGTGGCTGAGCAGGGTTTCCCGGGCTTTGAAACCTCGCAGTGGTACGGCATCTTGGCGCCAGTCGGCACACCGGAGGCGATCATCAAGAAGCTGAACGATGCGGCGGTCGCCGCCGGCAAGACGCCAAGCATTGCCGAGCGTTTGTCCGCATAGGCGGCGGAGCCTGTCACCACCACGCCGACAGAGTTTGCGGCGTTTATTGCGCTGGAAAATACACGTTGGGCGGAGGTCGTAAAGAAGGCGAACATTAAGGCGGATTAATCGCGCTTTAGCAGCCACCGTGACACGACGAGGCCAGTGCGATAATCGCTCTGGCCCTTTTCTTCGATGTTCCAGCTTCAATCCCAATGCTCACTCATCCCCAGTTCGACCCCAACTTCTTTTCGATAGGCCCCATCTCAGTCAAATGGTACGGCCTGATGTACGTGACGGCCTTTGTATTGTTTGTCATATTGGGTCGCGCCCACGCCAGACGCCGACCGGATCTGGGCCAGACACCGGCGTCGATTGAGGACATCATGTTTTACGGCATCATGGGTGTGGTGCTCGGGGGCCGCATTGGCTACATGTTGCTCTACAAGTTTGGCGACTTCCTCGCCAACCCGATTGAGATTTTTTACGTCTGGCACGGCGGCATGAGTTTTCACGGCGGCTTCCTCGGTGTACTAATAGCGATGTGGTGGTGGGGACGCAAACACAATCGTAGTTTTTTCGAAGTCACCGACTTCATCGCGCCGCTGGTGCCAACCGGGCTCGGCGCGGGTCGGATTGGCAATTTCATCAACGGTGAATTGCCCGGTCGCATTACCGATGCTGGCACCTGGCCGTGGGCAATGTGGTTTCCGCAAATCGATTCCACCCCGGTCGCCCGCCATCCTTCGCAGCTCTATAACTTTCTCGGCGAAGGTGTACTTTTGTTTTTGCTCTTGTGGTGGTACAGCAAGAAACCCCGCGCCGTGGGCGCGGTGTCTGCGGTATTCCTGCTTGGTTATGGTGGCTTCCGTTTCTTCGCCGAGTTTGCGCGTGCGCCGGATGCGTTTTTGGGCTTCCAAGCGCTCGGCATGACGCGCGGCCAGTGGCTCTGCGTGCCAATGATATTGTTTGGTGCGTATCTGTTGTGGCGTAGCGAATTGAGTAACAAAATTAATGGGTCCCCGCCTGCGCGGGGACAGGGGAAATAGGCCGGCACAGGGGAAATAGGCCGGGACAGGGGAAATAGGCGGGGATAGGGGCAATTAGCGGGGGCAGGAGCAATGCGCGCAGACGAGACCCTTAAGCGGCGCACAAAAACACTTGTGCGTTACCCTGCAGCAAAGCACAATACTGTGAAATAAAAACGTCATCAGTCGCATGACCGTTTTCGAGGGATTGGGATGAAATTTTGTATCGTAGGCGCGGGCGCCATCGGTGGATTTGTCGGTGCGCGCCTCGCGGCCGCTGGTGAAGACGTCACCTTCATCGCACGCTGGAAGAACCTCGACGCGATTCGCGCTCGCGGCATGACGGTCAAATTTCACGATGGCAGCGTGCTCGAAGCCAAAACCGTGAAAGCCACGGATAGTTTTGCCGCAGTCGGCCATGTCGATTGTGTAATCCTCGCGCTGAAATCGCATCAGGTGGAATCGATCGTCCATCAGCTCGAACCGCTATTCGGCCTGAAAACTACCGTCATCACGATGCAGAACGGCATTCCGTTTTGGTATTTTGTGAATCACGGCGGCGTACTTGCAGGCTCACGTGTCGAGTCGGTTGACCCTCGCGGCGTTTGCCTAGAGGGTATCCCCAACGACCGCATTATTGGCTGCGTGGTCTATCCCGCGACTGAATTGGTTGCGCCGGGCGTGGTGCACCATATCGAGGGGGAGCGTTTCCCGCTGGGTGAACTCGATGGCAGCCAAAGTAACCGCGTGAAAGACCTCTCGGACGTATTTGTGAAGTCAGGCTTAAAAGCGCCGGTGCTCGACAATATTCGTAATGAAATTTGGCTAAAGCTATGGGGCAACCTGACGTTCAACCCGATCTCCGCCCTCACCCACGCCACCCTCGTCGATATCTGTGAAAACCAATACGGCCGTGAATTGGCGACAAACATGATGCGCGAGGCCCAGGCGGTCGCTGAAAAACTCGGCGCGAGTTTCCGTGTTCCGCTCGAAAAACGCATCGAAGGCGCGGCGAAGGTTGGGAAGCACAAGACCTCGATGCTGCAGGACGTCGAAGCCGGCCGCGAAATCGAAATCGACGCGCTGGTGGGTGCCGTTGTCGAGCTCGGTGTACGTGCTGACGTGCCAACCCCCACCATCCGGGCGGTGTACCAAGCCTCCAAGTTGCTCGCCGCGACCATGAAGCAAGATAACCTTGCCGTACGCGGAATTGCGTTGCCAAGCGTCTAGCTGCCGCGAATCTTAAGCGTCTTCTCCACGTCGCGCGCCAGCTGCGCAAAATGCTGGCGTGTGGGTCGGTCGGTTGCTCGCTGCTCACCGGTCAGCAGCATCGCCTTCACGTCTTTCAAGCTCTGCAACGCAGCGGGACGCAGATCGACCAGCAGTTCGGTTTGCGAGGCTGCGAGCATGAAACCAAAACTTTTAAAGCGCTGCGCTTCGCCGGAGAAGGCTTTTAGGTGCTCAACAAACTCACGCTGCAGTTCTCGCCGATAGATATCGACTTTCGGGCTTGTCTGTTGCGTTTCACGAAAGAGACTTTTTTGTACCAGCTCCAAGTAACCGTAGGCAGACAGCCCCGTGCCCGGTGATAGCGATTCGACATCCTCGAGCACACGAAATCTCACCGGCTGCAACATCTCGCCGAGGATTCTCTTTTGCGAATTCACCACCGGCGCGGCAACGTCAACCATTGAAATTCGATTCAACACCTTCGGGTCGACCAACCATTTCGGCGTCACCAGCGCCTCATCAAGCAAGAAGCGAATCGCTTCGCGTTGTTCCTTGGGTGATGTACGGGTAAATGTATCTCCACCACGGCCGCCCAAAAAGCGGTTCTCGCGCACGCCACCAATCAGCTTGACGACAGAGCTGACGTACGCGGTACGTTGGCCGAGCAAACGCGCATAGGTCTGCTCTAAGGCCTCGTAGTCCTCGCCAAGACGGGTGGTTGCCGGTATCAGGCGCGCAGCAGCGCGTTCGAGCGAGGCAATGGATAGTCGTGTTGCTTCGATTCGTTCGCGGCCGATGTTTTCTACCAGCACTTCCGGATCTAGAAAGGCGGCAAAGTCTTCGCCACCAAACTTCAGATTAGGCTCATCCATGTGGCGGGCTGCCATCTTATCGAGCATCGGAATTTCTTCATCGGCTGTCTTCACGCCGAGTGGTTTGTAACCCCATTCAATGGCAAATTTGTCGTACGGCCCGAGCTTGGGCACAAAACTGGTGACGCCGTCATTGGGCTGCGCCACGGAGTTAAAGCGACCGTACGCCATGATCGATGCAACCGTCCCGTTGGCATTGGCGAACGCCGCGTTCCGCAGGTCCTTGACGGAATATGCGGTGGATGCGCGGTGATTGTGGCGTAAGCCGAGTGTGTGGCCGATTTCATGGGTTGCGACGGAGCGTAACAACTCTCCCATCACCTCGTCACTTAGTGGCAATTTATCGACGCGTTTATCGGCCGCGCCCGCTTGCACAAAATACAACTGTTCCAAAAACTTCAGCAGGTCGTGCCAGAAAATTACGTGTGCCGATATGACTTCACCTGAACGCGGGTCATGCACGTTCGGCCCCATCGCGTTTGCAATCGGCATTGCCACCCAGCGAATCACTGAGTAGCGCGCGTCTTCAGGATCCCACAGTGGATCTTCTTCTTTGGTTGGCGCCATCCTGGCGACAATCGCGTTTTTGAATCCCGCCGCTTCAAACGCCACATTCCAATCTTCCACACCCGCCATCAGCGGTTTGCGCCATTTCTCCGGCACCTCTTGTGCAAGGTAAACCGTAATGGGCTTTACAGGTTCACTGATCGCCGCAGTTGGATCTTTCTTCTCCAAGCGATAGCGAGTGATGTATTCGCGGCCGCGTGTGCCGCTACGGTCGCCGCCATATTCGGTGAAGGCCTCGGTGAAGTAGCCTACTCGATCGTCGGCAAAACGGCCTTGCATCGGCACCTCGGGCAACATCGCCAGACTGTAATGAATGATCGCGGTGCGCGAAGGATTGCGCGAGACAGTTGGCATCTGCGGAACGCCCGTGGCACTCATCGTTGGCATGGGAAATGATGAAAACGTGAGTGTTGAGCGCGCTTCCACGTTAGTGGGAAACACTTTGACTTGTCCGATCAAACTGCGCGACGGGTCAACACCCCCAAACCCAGCCGGGCCAAGATTACGTGCATCGATCAAGTCGCCAGAAGTCGAGAGCAGGATTCGCGTGGCATCAATCACCGCCCATTTTTCTTTGGTGGGTGGGCGCTTTGCCGGGACCTCAGCGGCGCTTTGCGCTGCGGTCTTGTCGGCAGCGGTCACCTTTGATTCAAGTTTTATTGGCGCTATGGCTTTCGCTGACGCGATGCCGTCGGCGCTGGCAGGTTTTGCAAGACTGGTCTGGTTAGCGGTCTCGACTGCGGCAACAGTTTTTGCCAACGCTTCATCACCAGTCCCAGCGGTAATGGCGGCACGAATGGATTCAGCCGACTCACGCAAATATTTTTCTTTGTCCGCGAGCGCCTTGTCCGCCGCGTCTTTGTCAGACTTCTCCTTCTTTGCCCTTTCGATCTCGGCCTTCTCTTCGGCTCGTAACTCAACCGAGAGTTCATTACCTTCTGCTTCAATCTGAAACGCCATCACGATGGGTGCGAGATCGACCGCATCGGCCGCAGCCTTGATGTCCCCGATGGCACGATTCTGAAAAGACACCGAGCGCAAAAAAATGCGATTCTCAACACGTTCAAAGCGCAACACGCGGTAACCGAGTGGCAGCCCGTTGAATCCTCCACCAGCACTCGCCTGCGAAATTTCTGCCGACCAAAGTAAATCCCGCCCGAGTAATTTCTCGGGGATCTCAAAGAAGTGTCGATCCTTGACCTTGTGGTGAAGCAACATGCCGCGAGAGGTTTTGGCGTCTTTGGTGATCACGTCGGCATAACGGCGGGGCTCGCCCGGTCCGGGAATCGGTGCTGGTGGTGTCGGCGTTGGTGCCGCGACCACCGTACCAACGGCGCCGTTCATTGGCGCGGTGCGGCCTACAGCCGCGTTGGCACTCGCAGTAGCGACTGGTACTGCTGGCTTTGAGGCGCTGGCGTTAGCGGTGGCCGCTACATCCGGCACACGATTCAGCGGCGCACACGCGGCGAGGAAGATGGTCGCGGTGACAGTCAGCGCGAGGTGGTGTTTGAATCGGGATTGCAGCATCGGCATTTTCGCGAACCATCAAAGTGAAGCGGGCAACATAGCGCAATTGATTATGCCGAACAATGCGCACTCGCCCCTCACCTGGGGCGCAACATCACGCCGCAAAAAAGTACTAAACGTAATCAAGCGGCAGTGACGTGGTGAATTTCATTTGCTCCATGGCAAAACTCGAGCTCACGTCGAACAGCTCGATAGACTTGATCAACCGCCGGTAGACAGCGTCGTACCCTGCAATGTCGGGAACGACAACGCGCAACAGATAGTCGATGTCGCCACTCATGCGATACACCTCGACAATTTCCGGAATCTCCCCGACCGCCGCGGCGAAGCGATCCAACCACGCCTGGTTGTGTTGGTTGGTTTTGATACCAACAAACACCGTCACGCCAAGGTTGATTTTTTTCGCGTCGAGCAAGGCGACCCGGCGCTCAATGACCCCAGCCGACTCCAACCGATGCACCCGTCGCCATGTTGGCGTCGGCGACAGTTTTGCTTCGGCGGCGAGATCCGCCAGGCTCAGCATGGCGTTTTCCTGCAAAGCGTGAAGAATGCGCTTGTCGAAGGCATCCAGCGTAATTTTTTCCATATTCGCGAGTTTTTGAGTAAATCCATCTCAAATAATGCGATCTAGCGGCGATAACTGCAAGCTCTTTGCGTCCCCGTTTCGTTACACTACTTGTCACACAACGGATGTGCCATAAGGAACTTGGCCATGAAGAAATTCTTCACCGCGCACCCGCAAACGGTCGGCGAAACCTATTGGCAACACATGGCCGTCGCGCTCAGTTTTGCCGGCGCGTTGTTCGGTGCCGCAGTCGCCGCGCTGGTACATGCGTTTTTCCCGGCGTGGTTTGAAAAGACGGCCAGCGCCAAAATCACCTCTCTACACGAACGCATGGTGTGCAACCGCAAGAAACAAAACATGTGTAAAGGCGGGGGTTGTTAGGTAAAGAGGCAGATTCGCGTTCGACAGTAGGGCGAGAGCGAGTGATTTTTTGTCTGACCGAACAACGCATAGCGGGCCGTGAAGTATTCACGCTAAAGCCGTCTGCTAAAATCTTCACTTTCTCGATCATCCCCAAGACGTTTCCGACTCAACATGCCGATCTACGCCTACAAATGTGCGACATGCGGCCACGCCGATGATGTCATGCAGAAAATGTCCGACGATGCGCTGACCAAGTGTCCAGCGTGTGGAGCCGAGACCTACTCTAAGCAAGTGACTGCGCCAAATTTTGCACTTAAGGGCAGTGGTTGGTATGTGACCGACTTCCGCGGGGGGAACAAGTCGACCGAGGGTGCGCCAACAACTGAAAAAGCGGCGAGTACGCCTGCTTCTGCTGCCCCGGCTGCATCTACCCCTACAGCTTCCCCGACTCCCGCGCCTGCGGCGAGTCCTGCAGCCGCCCCTACCGCATCACCGGCTTCGACACCGTCGCCGAACTGAACTTTTCTCCAAAGGCACCGCCGCGCATGCGCAAATATTTAATTGCTGGATTGTTGGTTTGGATCCCGGTGGTCATCACGCTGTTTG
This sequence comes from Rhodocyclaceae bacterium, assembly GCA_020247545.1. Taxonomy (GTDB): domain Bacteria; phylum Pseudomonadota; class Gammaproteobacteria; order Burkholderiales; family Usitatibacteraceae; genus UKL13-2. The sequence goes on from JADCIX010000048.1 coordinate 14,850, forward strand.
TGTTGAAGCTCTTGATCGACACCATGGATCAAACGTTGCTGCTGCTTCCAGAGCGATTTCGTACTGACGCGTTGCTTGGCTTTCATGTGCCCGGCATGGGTGTCATCCTGACGCTACTAATTGTCTTGAGTACGGGCATCATCGCAGCCAACTTCTTTGGCAAGAAACTACTCGGATGGTGGGATCACATTCTCCACCGAATTCCAATCGTCAATTCCGTCTATGGCGGCGTAAAACAAATCTCTGATACGCTCTTTTCTCCTGAGGGAAAAGCGTTTCGAAAAGCCGTGTTGGTACGTTATCCTCAGAAGGATACGTGGACCGTTGCGCTGTTGACAGGTGAGCCAGAAAACGAGGTCACGGACCACCTTGGAACCGATAATTTTTCCGTCTTTGTTCCGACCACGCCAAACATTACTGCCGGGTTTTTCCTCATCGTGCCGAAGGGCGACGTGATTGAACTCAAGATGACCATCGACCAAGCGCTTAAGTACATCATTTCGATGGGGGTGGCAGAGCCACCCCGGCCGATTAATCTACCCTCCCACACCAACGGGGCCGAGATGAAAAAATCCGGCACCGACCCCAATCCGTAGCCGCTCGGCCGCGTGACGAGGGCCGGGCGGCGAGTGTGACTGCCTAGATGCCAGCACCGAGGTCGCGACTGACCACGCAAGCATTTCGTTAATCTTGCAACGCGGCCGACAACAAGTTAACGGTATTGCTTTGGCGGATCAATTCACGGCCTGATGTTTGATCAACAGGTACCGCGTTTGGGTCCGACTGAAGTCCCAATTTATTGTGAGCGAGTGTATGAGAACAAACTACTGCGGCTTAATTGACTCAAGCTATCTTGGCCAGACTATTACGGTCTTCGGCTGGGCGCATCGGCGTCGCGACCATGGTGGCGTAATCTTTATCGACCTGCGCGACCGTGAAGGGCTGTTACAGGTCGTCATCGATCCAGATACGCCCGCAGCCTTCGCCACCGCCGACCAATCGCGCAACGAGTACGTCATGCGCATCAGTGGTGTGGTGCGCAACCGACCGGCGGGGACGGTCAACGCTAACCTCAAGTCGGGTGAGATTGAAGTGCTCGCCAAAGAAATTGAGGTGTTGAACGCCTCGTTGACGCCGCCTTTCATGATTGATGACGATACGATCAATGAGGAGACGCGCCTGAAGTACCGCTATCTCGACCTGCGACGCCCGCAGATGCAAAACAATTTACGCCTCCGCCATCGAGTGGCATCGTCGGCACGTCGTTATCTTGACGACATGGGTTTCATTGATGTTGAGACACCGTTCCTCTACAAGTCGACACCTGAAGGGGCGCGGGAATTTCTGGTGCCTTCGCGTATTCATGATGGACAGTTCTACGCACTGCCGCAAAGTCCACAACTGTTTAAACAACTACTGATGGTCGCGGGCTTTGATCGTTACTACCAACTCGTGAAATGTTTCCGCGATGAGGATTTGCGCGCCGATCGTCAACCCGAGTTCACCCAGATTGATATCGAGACATCCTTCCTGAACGAACGCGAAATCCAAGACATCATGGAAGGCCTCATCAAAACCATCTGGAAGGCGGGTGTTGGTGTTGATTTACCGGATTTCCCCCGCATGACCTACGCAGACGCGATGCGTCGTTACGGTTCGGATAAACCTGATCTGCGCGTTTCTCTAGAACTGACCGAACTGACAGCGTTGATGAAGACTGTTGACTTCAAAGTCTTCCGTGCCGCCGCTGATATGAAAGGCGGCCGCGTCGCCGCGCTATGCGTACCCGGCGGGAACGAAAAATTCTCACGCAAGGAAATTGATGAGATGACTACCTTCGTCGCCATCTACGGCGCGAAGGGCTTGGCTTATATCAAAGTGAACGACATCACCAAGCCGAACGAAGAAGGGCTACAGTCACCAATTGTGAAGTTCTTGAACCCCGAATCGCTGGGCGCCATTCTGAGTGCGTGCAATGCGAAGAACGGTGACGTTATCTTCTTCTGCGCTGACAAAGCCAAAATCGTCAATGACTCGCTTGGTGCGTTGCGAACCAAGATCGGCCATGAAAAAGGTTTTGCCGAAAAAGGTTACCGACCGTTATGGGTGGTCGATTTCCCCGCCTATGATTACGACGAAGAAAACAAGCGCTTCGTTTCCGCACATCATCCTTTCACCGCGCCCAAAGACGAGCATGTGGCATTGATGGAGTCCGATCCGTCGCAGGTGTTGGCGAAAGCGTACGACGTGGCCATGAACGGCTGGGAAATCGGCGGTGGCTCGGTGCGTATTCATTCGCCTGAACTACAGGCGAAACAATTTGCCGTCCTCGGTATCTCCGAGGCGGACCAACAAGCCAAATTTGGTTTCTTGCTCGAGGCGCTGAAGTATGGTGCACCGCCGATGGGTGGTGTGGCATTCGGTCTGGATCGTATTGTTACGTTGATGTGCGAGAAGTGGGATTCCATTCGCGACGTGATTGCCTTTCCGAAGACGCAGCGCGGACAAGATTTGCTGGTCGAAACGCCCTCAGCAGTTACTGAAAGGCAATTGCGCGAATTGCACATCAAGCTGCGCACGCAGACACCTACTGCATAGGACAGAGAATGACCATCGCGTTAATCGTTCACGGCGGTGCCGGTTCATGGCGTCCGGGCTCAGACGCTGACGCAATTGCGGGAACAACGGCGGCCGTCGACGCCGGCCGCAAGATTTTGCAGAAGGGTGGTTCTGCGCTTGATGCGGCGTGTGCCGCAGCGGTCGTGCTCGAAGACAACCCAATTTTTAATGCCGGCACCGGTGCGGTGTTGAACTATGACGGCTACGTTGAGTTTGATGCCTGTGTGATGGTGGCCGAGCGTGCGCAGATCGGTTCAGTGTCCGGGTTGCAGCGTGTGAAAAATCCGATCTTGGTCGCCCGACAAGTGATGGAAGAGACCGACCATGTCATGTTGACGGGTGAGGGGGCGTTGCGCTTTGCCCGGGTGATGGGGCACGGCGACCACGACCCTATCACGCCTGCCAGATTTGAAGATTGGAAAAGCAAGAAAGCGACACTCGACATCGGCGTGGGCAAAGATGCCAAAGGGTCGATGAAAATTCGTGAGTTCCTCCGCAAACACCCTGAATATGCGGGCGGCACGATTGGGGTGGTCGCACTCGATGCACGTGGCGTTTTGTGCGCAGCGACATCGACAGGCGGCGTGACGCTGAAGCTGCCGGGCCGTGTTGGTGATACACCGCTTTCCGGTGCGGGGACGTATGCCAACAAATTTGCAGCGTCCTCCGCAACCGGCACTGGCGAATATGTAATTCGCTCACTTTCTTGCCGCGCGATCTCAGAAGGCGTCGAACGAGGAAAATCCCTTGATGACAGTGTCACCGAAATGCTGGCGCAAATGACCCGCGATTTTGATGCTGACGTGGGGTTCATCGCCATTGATGCAAACGGCAATGCGGTCGCAAATCACAGTACTGCACACATGCCGCACGCGTTTTTCAAAGACGACTCAAAGATTGTGGCAAGGATGTTCGTCGAAAAGGCCTAACGGACGAGGTATTTGAAGGCGTTCCGCCGACTTCGAAGGCGGCAATACTCCGGCGCACCAATAACGCAACACAAAAATCAGCTACTTGCGTACTACTTCATTAACAGTGCCGTCCCGTACGTCAAATACTCGATCAGCAAATGTCCATACCTCTGGTCGATGTGAACAAAGAATCAGCGTCACCCCTCGCTCCCTCAGCTTCATCAGAAGCTCTGCTTCGCCTTCAACGTCAAGGCTTGAGGTCGCCTCATCAAACACAAGAAGTTTCGGTGCGCCTATAAGCGCTCTGGCCAACACAATGCGTTGACGCTGGCCGCCGGAAAGTCCTGTCATCCCCTCGCCAATGCCCGTGTTTAGTTGCATTGGTAAACTGCGGACGAAGTTTTCTAGGCCCACAGCATTGAGCGCGGCATAAATCTCATCGTCACTTGCCGAACGAAACAAGAGCACATTCTCGCGAATGCTATCCGTAATCAAACGGTCCGTCTGTAGCACCGCGCCCAGTCCGCGAATGCCTGACACGACCGGGCGACCATCGATCAGCACCCGTCCTCTGGTTGGCGTGGCTGCACCGCAGATGAGCTTAATGAGTGTTGTTTTCCCCGCGCCAGATGGGCCCTTTAACACAAGACACTGGCCAGCACTTACGTGTAGCGACACATTTTGCAATACGTCGTTATCCAAAGTCCCGTAGCGGAAGCTGATGCATTCGATATCTAGATTTCCGGCAATCACTTCTCCGGGGTTCGTTTTGGCCAGCGGCGTTTCGGCCATCAGTTCAGCGAGCTGCTCGCGTTGAGGCTGAAGTAGCGCGTGCTGCTGCCAGAGTTGAAATAGTGCGCTCAACGCATTTGCGAATTGGTCTTTGTATAGCCCTGCGGCAACAAAAACGCCGAGAGAATAGTTTTCTGTCCTTACAAAGTAGCCCGCGAGCCACACGAAAGCAAGTTGCTCAAACGTCGACAGCACGCTCGCAATCGCAGTGTGGGAGGCTTGCACGCGGGTATTGGCGAGTTGCGTATCGGCCACCTCTCGCACGCGGCGACGTAGGCGAGCGCGTCCTCGCCAGAGGCTTCCAAGCCGTATCAGCATCGGTAACTGGCTCATCACGTCATAGAAAAACGCGCGTTGCTGGGTTTGCAACTGAATCGTTTTCGCGCTATTCGATTGCAGCGGCGATTGATATGCCCAATCCAGTAAGCTCGATAGCACCATGCTTACCAAACCAGGAATGATTAACCAGAGCGAGATATAGAACATCGCCAAAATACCTACCGTTCCCATGAGCAGCACCGAGAGAAGGCGGTTAACGATCTCGCCATAGAACTGCTGCAACGATGACAGCGCCTGATATTGCGTAAATGAATAACCCATCGGGCGCGCCTGAAACCAATCAATATTTTTGTTTGCTAATCGATCAAATAAATCGCCTGCCAAGGCCAACCCCAGCCGCTTGCCGATCATGCGATTGCCAAGTGAAACAACTACGCTGGATAGCTGCCCAATGACTGAAATCAGCACAAAGGCCGCTGCAATCATGGAAACGCCCGATAGCGCACTACCGGGCACGACCGCATCCACGGATTGTTGTGTGAGAAGTGGTATCGCCAATGACATCGCCTGTGCCCCCTCTGTCACGATAGTTGTCCGGTCTCTTGAAGAGACAAATTCAATCCACTGAGGGAGCGGGAAAGATGAAACTCATGCCAGTCTATGGCCCGCAATTCAAAGAGCAGATCGTTAAAAAGATGATGCCGCCTCACAAC
>JADCIX010000049.1 GCA_020247545.1 Rhodocyclaceae bacterium
GGCAGGTCAACTTGGGTTCCCGCCTGCGCGGCAGGTCAACTTGGGTCCCCGCCTGCGCGGGGACGGGGTTAGATTAACGACCACTAAACCAATACTCCCCTGCTCCCGCGCAGGCGGGAGCCCAATTCTCTAAGCACTGCCTCGGTATCGAGGCATCATTCCATCGACAGCAGAAAGCCAATTTGATTACAGTTCACTATGCAAAAGGAAAAAGTCGTCGTTGCCGCGAACGGCTTAGACATTGGGTCCGTGGTGGGTTTACGTAGTTAAGCGGGGACGAAAGCCGAAATCGCAGAATACGGTTTACAAAGTCTAGCAACGGCGGGCATTTTCGAGCAAATATGCTCGAAAACGCCCGCCAGACGGCGTGTTTAGCGTTCTGCTTATGTGTCAATGGCTACTTGCCAGCGGCTTGTGCAGCGATCCATCTTCGCATCTTCGCGTCCAGAACAGCCAGCGGCAGGTTGCCGTCCTTGAGCAGCTCGTTGTGAAAGGCGGCAAGACTGAAATTCGGCCCAAGGGTCTGTTCGCCGTAACGGCGTAGTTCCATGATTTTTAATTCTCCAATCTTGTAAGCCAGTGCTTGGCCGGGAATCGCGATGTAACGTTCTACCTCTTGCACTTGTTCTGACTCGGCACGACCGCCGTTTTGTAGCGAGAACTGAATCGCTTGTTCACGTGTCCAGCCTTTCAGGTGCATGCCGGTATCGACTACTAAGCGAATCGCGCGATGCATTTCGCTGATGAGGCGACCCATGTCTTGGTAGGGGTCGTCGTACACGCCAAGCTCGATGCCGAGGCTCTCCGCATAAAGCGCCCAGCCTTCGCCGTAAGCGGTGAATCGACTGTTGCGCCGAATCCGGGGAAGGTCGGACTCTTGCGCCAGCGAGACTTCGAAGTGATGGCCGGGAATACCTTCGTGCATATAGAGCGCCGTCATGCGCGTGTTGAGGTACTTCGTCGGAACCGGGATCGGCGCGAAGAACACGCCCGGCCGTGAGCCATCACGGGCGCCAGCGCGATAACTCGCCGCAGCAGTGGCCTTGGTGATTTCGGGTTCAGGGCGAATTTCCAGTACCGCACGCGGGCGACGAACAAATAATTTATCTACTAGCGGATCAACACGCCGCTGAATTTTGCGGAAGGCTTCAATGACCTCTTCTTCCGTCTTAAATGGCATGAGTGCTGGATTTTTCGGGATCGATTCGATGAAGGCCTGCACATCGCCATTGAAGCCTACACGTTTGCGGACGGCATCCATTTCGGTGCGAATCCGCGCAACTTCGCGTAAGCCGATTTGGTGAATCTCTGCAGGTGGCAACTGTGTGGTGGTGGATTCGCGTGCGCGAAACGCATACTTCGCATCACCATTTGGTGTACCCGCGAGGCCGACCGTATCGCGACACTTTGGCAGGTACTCTTGCGCAATGAATGTATGCAGCTTGGTGATCGCGGGCACGAGTTTGTCGTTGATGATGGCGCGGTAGGCGTTGGTTAGCCGTACACGTTCCGCCTCGGAGAAACTTGTCGGGAGCTTTTGGATGGGAACGTAAAAGCCGCTTTGCGTGGCATCGCTCACCATCAGCGTTTTGAGCTGTGGCAGCACACGATTCATGACCACTTTCGGCTGCACCACATTCTTCTGCATGCCTTCCCGCATGTTGGCGATCGCGGAGTCAACCCAGCCCGGAAATCCATCAAGACGCTTTAGGAACGCGTCGTAGTCGGCCACGGTTTTGAACGGCTGTGCACCTTCGGCGCGGGCAAGGGACACCAGCGACAACGGCAGCGAGAAAAAGTGGTTGATGGGAGTCAGATGAAAATCCAGCGCTAAGGCGTCGAGGCGCAACTGCGCGCGATACATCATCACGGCGTGGGTGAGCTGGTCGTCGGCGGAGAGTGCAGCTACGTCGATAGCCTTTAGTGCCGCCAACGTTTCGGATTGCAGCTTGCGGTCGCGTTCGCGAACGGCTGGGGTGAGGTCGTTGACGAACTTGTCGTGGAAACGGGTGTCCCCTGCCGAGGTCGCGGCGAGCGGGTTCAGCGCATAAGTTTCTTCGACGTATTTTTCGCCGAGGGCGGCGAGTGTAGAGGAGGGTGTTGATGGCGCGCTGGTGGTTTGTGCCGACACGGATGTGAAACTAAGGAAACATGCAATGGAAGCGGCACAAGCGGCACAAGCGGCGCTGCGGAGGCCAGAACGTTGTTGCGAGAGTTGAGCTGCCATATGATCTTTCGTGAAAGGGCGCGCGGGGATACAAACAAAAACGAGGTGCAGTGCACCTCGTTTTTTCTACTAGTCCGTAAGGTTAACGGACACCACTAAACACTACGCAGCTTTGTTGATCAACTCACGCAACACATACGGCAAGATACCGCCGTGTAGGTAGTAATCCACTTCGATTGGGGTATCGATACGCAGCAGCAATTGTGTTGAATGTGTCGAGCCGTCTTTGCGTGTGATGGTGAGTGTGACATCCATTTGTGGTTTGATACCACCGGCGATGCCAGTGATGGCAAAGGACTCGTCGCCCTTCAAACCAAGCGACTCAGCCGATTCGCCGTTCTTGAATTGCAACGGCAACACACCCATGCCGACCAGATTAGAGCGATGGATACGCTCAAAGCTCTTGGCAACGACGGCTTTCACACCAAGCAACTGTGTACCTTTGGCCGCCCAGTCGCGCGACGAGCCGGTGCCGTATTCTTCGCCACCAAAAATCATCGTTGGTGTGTTGGCACCGACGTAAGCCATCGCAGCGTCATAGATCGCCATTTGTTCGCCGGACGGTTGGAACAATGTATAGCCGCCTTCAACACGGGTGCCATCTGCCTTTGCGGGCAGCATCAAGTTTTTGATACGCACGTTGGCGAAGGTGCCGCGCATCATCACTTCGTGGTTGCCGCGACGCGCGCCATAACTATTGAAGTCCGCCTTCATGACGTTATGGCCAACTAAATATTTGCCGGCAGGTGTGGTCTCTTTGAATGAACCCGCTGGAGAAATATGATCGGTGGTGACGGAATCGCCGAAGATGCCGAGGGCGCGTGCGCCGGTCACATCTTTTGCCGTGCCGGCGTGCATACCAAAATTCTCACCGAAGAACGGCGGCTCTGCGATGTAGGTGGAGGTTGGCCAATCGTAAACCTGACCGGTCACGCCTTTGATGTTCTGCCACAAAGGATTATCCGCGCCGAGATTTGAATACAGACGTTGAAAGGTCGCCGGATCTTTGGCGAAACCCATCACGGCGGCGACTTCATGCGAGGTCGGCCAAACATCCTTCAAGAACACCGGGCCGTTGGTACCCATGCCGAGTGGCTCGGTTTCCAAATCCTTCAGCACCGTACCGGCGATGGCGTAGGCCACCACCAGTGGTGGGGAAGCCAAGAAATTGGCGCGAATGTTTGGATGAATTCGCGCTTCGAAGTTGCGGTTACCCGAGAGCACCGCAGCGGCAACTACGTCGTTGCCGGTGATGGCTTCATTGAAAGCAGGCGTGAGGTCACCGGCGTTACCGATACACGTGGTGCAGCCGTAACCTGCCAGGAAGAAGCCGAGCTTTTCGAGGTAGGGCAACAGACCGGCTTTGGTCAGGTAGTCCGTTACCACACGCGAGCCGGGAGCAAGGGAGGTCTTGATATGAGGCTTGACCGTAAGGCCTTTTTCAACCGCTTTCTTGGCGAGTAAGCCAGCGGCCAACAACACACCGGGGTTCGATGTGTTAGTGCAGCTGGTGATTGCGGCGATCAACACATCGCCCGAACCAATCTCAATGCCGTCTTTGGTGGCGAAACGTTTGTTGAGGTCGTCCGCCGATTTAGCGAAACCATTTTCTGCCGGTGGCTTCGAGAAAAGCGACGTGAACTGCGACTTCATGTTGCCCAATTCGATTCTGTCTTGCGGACGCTTCGGCCCTGCGAGTGAAGCGCGCACCGAATCAAGATCGAGTGCGAGTGAGGATGAGTAGTTGCAATCACCGGCCATCGGCACGCCGTACATACCCTGCGCTTTGAAGTACGCGGTGAAGGCGTCAATTTCGTCCGCCGTGCGGCCTGTCGATTTCAAATAATCAACAGTTGTATCGTCAACCGGGAAGAAGCCCATCGTTGCACCGTATTCCGGTGCCATGTTGGCGATCGTTGCGCGGTCAGGTAGCGCTAGGGATGCGGTGCCTTCGCCGAAGAACTCGACAAACTTACCGACGACCTTGGCTTTGCGCAGCATTTCGGTGACGGTCAACACCAAATCAGTCGCGGTCACACCCTCGCGCAACTTGCCGGTAAGGTTCACACCGACCACATCTGGCGTCAAGAAATACACCGGCTGGCCCAACATGCCGGCTTCGGCTTCGATACCCCCCACGCCCCAGCCGACCACACCGATGCCGTTGATCATGGTGGTATGTGAATCGGTGCCGACCAAGGTGTCGGGGTAGTACACGCCCCCCTTGTTGTGTACGCCACGTGCGAGGTATTCCAAATTCACTTGATGCACGATACCAATGCCGGGTGGGACGACCTTGAATGTATCAAACGCCTGCATGCCCCACTTCATAAATTGATAGCGCTCGACGTTGCGTTGGAATTCCAACTTCATGTTCAGATCAAGCGCGTCTTTGTTGCCGTAATGGTCAATCTGCACCGAGTGGTCAACCACCAAATCAACCGGTACCAGGGGCTCGATCACTTTTGGGTTCTTGCCGAGTTTGTTCACCACGCCACGCATCGCGGCTAAATCGGCAAGTAATGGAATACCGGTGAAATCCTGTAAAACCACACGGGCAACGATGAACGGGATCTCGTTGGTACGTGAATCGTTTGGCTGCCAGTTGGCGAGCTGTTTGACGTGTTCTTCCGTGACCTTCTTGCCATCCACATTGCGCAACACCGCTTCCAACACAATCCGAATCGAGATCGGCAGCTTGACCACATTCGGGTAAGTCTTCGCTAGTTCGGGTAGCGAGTAGTACTGACCGGTCTCGCCGCTGGCAAGGGTGAATGATTGCAGGGTATTGTGGGTGTTGTGTGGCATGGTATTCCTTCGTGCAAAGAAAGCGTAAAGATGTCGTTACGCAACGGGATTGATGATTTTGAGGCCTTTAAAGTAATCGCGGAAAAAGCCGTTGTCACGGGTAATCAGGCAGTCTGCCTGAAGCATCGCATGCGCACCGATCAGAAAGTCGGCCGCCACACGCGATTTGTTTCCGCGGTTCATGGCGTATTCGTGCATCAGCGTCGATGCGGTGAGTGCGGAGTCAAGTGAAATCTCGCTGTAAACGATGCCCGCATCGACAAAAAATTCCTGTAGCTGTCCTGTCTTGCCAAAGTATCTTCCCAATTCGGCGACGACAGGGGCCGAAACGCAGGTGACGCCACGTTGTGCAGCTGCGGTCAAGGCATGAAGAGATGGTTCTGCTTCTGGCGTGCCTCTGACAATGTCAAAGAGGACGCTCGAATCAATGGCACTAATCATTATTTCTTACGCCGGGCTTTCAGCAGTTTGACTGCCTCATCATGCGGCAAGTTGGCGATGCGTTTGTCTTCGGTCGACCCGGTCCACGGGAAGGGGCGGCCACGCAAGTCTTCCATGACTTCGTCGGTTGATTGTCCGTTGGTGCTGAATTTGCCGACCCATTTGCTCATCTGAAGGGACACTTTTTTGCGTAGCAGCAACTGGCCGTTCTTGATCTCGACTTCTAACTTGGTGCCCGGCGAAAGCCCGAGCTTGTCACGCGCTTCTTTTGGGAGGGTGATCTGGCCGCGTTCGGCAACGGTAGCTTCCATGGTGGAACCTTGTTGAGGCGTTCGGAAATGATGCGTAAGTATGCGCTGAAACGCATTCAGACGCAAGAAGTATGCATGAGTTATGCATACCTAACGGCGCAGAATTTCTGTCCTACCGCTAAAAAGCTAACCTAAGAATCAGGCAATGTAGGGTCGATGAATCGACGCGACAGAAAGGTTGCGGATTTGCGTCAGCGCTTCGGTCCACGCCTGCGGCACGGTCAGCGCGTTGATTGAGCTTCACATACGGTCGAGCGGGCTGATCACGCCGCGGCCGGCAACGTTGAGCACGTGAGTGTAGATCATGGTCGTGCTCACGTCAGCGTGCCCGAGTAGTTCCTGCACGCTGCGGATGTCGTAACCCGATTGCAACAGGTGGGTCGCGAAGCAGTGCCGTAACGTGTGTGGCGTGGCGGGCTTGACGACGCCTGCGCGTACCACTGCACGCTTGAAGTCGCGCTGAAATGTTTGGTCGTAGAGATGATGTCTGCGTACCTCGCCCGAGCGAGGATCGGTGGAGACACGCGATTGTGGAAACACCCAGAACCAGCCCCAGCTTGTCGCAGCCCCGGGGTACTTTCTCTCCAATGCGTGCGGCATAAACACACCGGGGCGCTTGTCCGCTTGGTCTTGCCCCCAGCAAGCGCGGGCGTGCGCAAGTTGTTGCGTTAGGGGTGCAACGAGTGTATCTGGCAGCATTACCACACGGTCTTTGAACCCTTTGCCTTCGCGAACAATGATGACGCGGTGCGCAAAATCGATGTCTTTAACCCTCAGTTGAAGTGCCTCTGTGATGCGCAATCCTGTGCCGTACAACACCTTTGCGAGCGCGCCATGTTCACCATCCAATAGCGCAAGAACTTGCGATACCTCTGCGCGGGTGAGGACCACCGGAAGCCGTCGCGGCACGGTCGGCCTTGCCAGCCCATCAAGCCACGGCAAGTCCACTTCCAACACCTTTTGGTAGAGGAACAACAGTGCCGACAGTGCGACGCGATGCGTTGAGGCCGACGCTTTGCGGTCATTGGCAAGGAAGCTGAGGAACGATGTGACCTCGGCTGCCCCCATATCGCGCGGATGCCGGGTGCCGGACCACCGAATGAAGAAACGTATCCAGTATAGATACGCTTGTTCAGTTCGGATGCTGAAGTGGAGATAACGAATTCGCTCGCGAACTTGGTCGAGAATTTTTTTCGATTGCAGCGACGGAAGCGCAGCGTTAGACTTCAGTGGTACGCGGGAATCTGCGCCACGAAGGGCGCGGCCCGCGCGATTTGAACTGCTGGAAATGGGGATTTTGTTATGACTGTACATGTATACAGTATAAATCGGCAACGCATTGATTGCAAGCGCCTTTCCGTCATTTTTCCGTCCACGGTAGGGAGCAGCGTGCCACGATATGCGGCATTTCGCGTCTCTACATTGAGTTAGGCCCCACATGGCCCAGCCCTGGCTCTCTCAACGTGCAGCAAAACTCAGCGCGGTCACAGCCCTGGCGTGCTTCGTCGTCATGGCGCTCACGGTCGTCGTGGCAGGCGCCCTCACGCCAGGGTACAGCCACGTGTCGCAGTACATCAGCGAGCTTGGTGCTCGCGGTGCGCCGCAGGAGTGGGGCGTCCGACTTGCCGGGTTTCTACCAGCGGGCATTCTCCTGCTGGCGTTCTGTTCGTTTGCCTATGCCGCACTCCCACGATCCTCTGGCACCACTCTGGCTCTAGTCGGCCTCGCCTTGTATGCAGCCGGCTACCTCGTCGCCGCCGCGTATCCCTGCGACCTTGGTTGTCGTCCGGACAAGCCCACTGCCTCGCAACTCATCCACAACGCTGGTGGCCTGCTTGGGTACTTGCTCGCGCCAGCGTTCCTGCTCACCCTCGCACGCGCTGCCCGTACCTGGCCGGGTGCAGGTCACCTGGCCGTGGCTGGCTACGCGGCAGCCGGGCTCGCACTAGTCGGCCTGCTCACACTCTCGCCAACCTCATCCACCGCGGGCTTGAGCCAGCGCCTGCTGGAGTTCGCTGTACTCGGGTGGGCGGTGTACTGCGGCAGGTACCTGTCCAGGCAAGTCGCGAGTGGGGCCTAACAACTCGCTCAACCGGACCCGCTACGGCAAGCGCCGTAAGCCCGGCCTGAGGCACATGGTGCATCATCTCAGCCCGAGCTTACGGCGCTCGCCTCCGCAGGCCGGTTAGCTCGAACGTTAGGCCGCATAGCCAACCGTGCGCAGCGCTCGCCACCGGAAAACCTGAGTACCTACGCCTTTTCAACTCCTAACTGCCAATCTCATCTTGAATTGCTTCGGAAGAATATTGATCGCTGTGCTTGCACACATCACTCTCGCGCCAACTGCACACGCGACGTCTGCGACACCATATGTCCTTGAGAACACAGAGGTCATCGCGACTCCTGCGCCTCAGTTGAATAGAACGTATGAAATCTACGTGAGCCTCCCAGCCAACTACGCTACTTCAACGAAGCGATATCCAGTCGTCTATGTCACCGATGCACCATATGCTTTTCCGCTCATCCGCGCTATTGCGGGAAGAGTTGATCGCCACGGTGTAGGGCTCGAGGCCTTTATCCTTGTCGGGCTCAGTTACGCCAAAGGCGAGAGCGGCGTCACAAGCCGCAATCGCGACTACACACCAACAGACCGAGCCAAGAAGGGCAGTACTGATAATGGCGTCTACGGGCAAAGTGCCGCGTACTTGGACTTCATCGGCAAGGAAGTCCTGCCGTTGGTTGACAGCCGGTACAGGACGGACCCGAATCGCCGTATCTTCGTTGGCCACTCATATGGCAGCCTGCTCGGGCTGAAGGCTCTGCTCGATCGACCCGGAATGTTTAGCCACTACATTCTGGGCAGCCCGTCGTTGTGGTTTAGCCGGGGCCACGCTTTCGACGCTCTGAACCTCTATGCGCGAACTCATCGCGATCTGGTCGCCAAGGTGCGCCTATACGTAGGCGGGATGGAACAACCCACGAGCACGCGCCCAGATGACGAGAATATGGTTGCCCTTATGAATCGTTACGCGGCGGAACTGCGAGCCCAACGATGGCGAGGCCTAGATGTGAAGGCAACAGTTCTAGAAGGTGAGGATCACGCAACTGTGTTTCCTCGTCTTGTTACTCAGGGCCTGATGTGGGCACTCCCGAGGCGCGAATGACTTTGCATCGCACAAGGCGAAAGCCTCGCCACCAGCAGCGCGATGCGGCCTAACCCCTCGCTCAAGCTGACCCGCTACGGCAGCCGTCGCTTGGCCGCTCCAGGCGCCTGTGGCATCCTGCCTTCTGCGGCCAAGCGCCGTCTGCCTCCGCGGGCAGCTTAGCTCGAACGTTAGGCCGCAAAACAGTCGACCGACTGAGAATACGATCCACAAAATGACAACGAAATCTGTTCAGGCGCTGCTCGAAGACATCCGGCTTGTTAGCGAGCAAAATTATGAGATCGTTGAGGCCGTTCGAGCCTTGGTAA
>JADCIX010000005.1 GCA_020247545.1 Rhodocyclaceae bacterium
CCTCACCAGCAATCCGTGCACCTAAGCACCAGCTACCTTCCGCAATCAGCCTAAACCAACCACCTCCAGTAACCATCACCAGCAAAGCACCCCAATACCAGAGTACCCACCTCAATCGGTTGTCTAGTTTTTAAAGAACGATCAACGTAGTTGGTTGCGGGGGTAGGATTTGAACCTACGACCTTCGGGTTATGAGCCCGACGAGCTGCCAGACTGCTCCACCCCGCGCCCGCATTCAGCTTTGATTTTTGACGTCAATTCCGAACCTCACGTTGACTCCGAAACGCTTTTTTCAGCCGCTTTAGAGAACCGCGATTATACGCATACTTTTGGGGTCCATGCAAATTCGATTATGATTTTCTTTACAGGCGGAATGGACGAAGACACAAACTGCGGCCAGCCATATCCTCTCCGTTTACGTTAAGCAGTTGATTGCATTGGTGTAAGAGATATTCTTCTAGATTGCTTTCGGAATATCCGCATCAGGAGATGAGGCAACATTATTCAAAGTGGATCAAGTCACCGGCTTTGGTACCTTCCTGACCTTTGGTGTTTGCGGTGTGGGTGCCGCCAAAAATACGGCAACGCTCGAAAGACAGCTTTGACCAGCCTCTTTACTGTGAAAGATGCCGGCGCAAATCTGCATAAGATAAGCCGGTGCTAGTCAACCGCACGTCGATCGAGCAGTGCTTGCGCCAGCGTATTCGAATCAACGTATTCGAGTTCGCCGCCGACGGGCAGGCCGCGCGCAATCCGCGACACCCTTATTCCGTCAGACAAAAACATCTCGCTGATGTAATGGGAGGTCGCCTCACCTTCGACGGTGAAGTTGGTGGCGAGAATCACCTCCTTGACCATCCCATCACGTGCGCGCTTTAGCAGACGGTCAAGATGTATCTCCTTTGGACCGACGCCGTCCAACGGCGATAACTTACCCATCAGGACAAAGTACAGACCACGATAAGTCTGCGTCTGTTCCATCATCAGCAAATCGCTGGGTGATTCGACAACACAGAGGAGTGATTTATCCCGCTTCGGATGGGCACATGTTTCGCAGATCTCCAACTCTGTGAATGTATTACACATTGCACAATGCCGAGTTCGGGAGATCGCCCCCATTAACGCGGTTGCGAGCCTCGCGGCACCGTCTTGGTCCCTCTGTAGCAAGTGAAAGGCCATACGTTGCGCGGATTTCGGACCAACGCCCGGCAAGCAGCGTAGCGCATCAATCAACGCCGAAAGACTGGACGGCGCATTCATTTTTCTAAGTGCGCTTTCAAAACGGCAGCTTGAAGCCAGGCGGCATTCCCATACCCTGCGTGAATGCCCCCATCTTCGCCGACGAAATACTCTCAACTTTGCGTACGGCGTCATTAACTGCCGCCGCTATCAAGTCTTCCAGCATCTCACGGTCATCCATGACCGAAGAGTCAATCATGACTCGCCTGACATCATATTTGCATGTCATGTTGACTTTAATCATGCCACCACCCGCACCACCTTCAACTTCAATCGACGCAAGCTCTTCTTGCGCGCGCTTCATGTTTTCTTGCATCTGCTGCGCCTGCTTCATCAGCGCACCCAAGCCACCTTTTGGAATCATCTTTTGCTCCGTACGTGTTGAATCGTCAACCTGCGGGACGGATCGCGGCATGATCGATAGTTGCGCCAAATTCATCCGTCAAACTCTTGATGAAAGGATCGTTGTTGATGGATAGAATCGCCGCCCGCTCTGCCTCACTCCGCGCGCGATCTTCTGCGGCCGCGAGACTATGACCTACCACTTGGCTAATCATCACCTGAATTCGCAGATTTTCACCAAGCAGGCCAACCAGATCCGCCTTAAGCTTTTCTTGGTATTTCTTGTCGGCCAGGTGTTTTTGCGCCTCAGCAACCGTGAGCGACAAAACACCATCCGCAAAGCTAACAAACTCGGACTGTTTGGCGAGCATCCCAGCCATACCTGTAAAGCTGCGCGATGCAACAAATGCTGGCCAGTCAGAAACTGCGGGCGCATCGGCCACGGTATAGGACTTGGTTGACTCGCCGACCACCGCAGCTTGTAGTGGAAGCCCCCCAACCAACTTTACTGTCGATGTGCTGCCAAGACCAACGGTCGATGATGTCGGTACGCCGGAAGGCACGTTTTTCGGCCCAGCCTCGCTCTCACTCCCGGAACGCAAAAATGCGATCGCCCGCAGCATGGTCATTGTAAAACCCGACTGTTCGTCTGGCGCAAGATGCAGGTCGCGTCGCCCGAGCAACGCGATTTGATACACCAGTTGCACCTCATCGACTGCGAATTTTCCCGCGAGATTAACCAGTCTCTCGGCATCCGGACCCGTCGCCGCCTCTGGTCCCACGGTCTGGACCAAAGCAAGTTTTGCCACCAATGTGGCGAGTTCTTTCAGTGTTAAGTCAAACGAAATCGCTCGTGATGCGATTGCCTCGATCTCGGCGACCAGCGCACGGGGGTTACGATCAGCGATGTATTCCAGAAGGGTAAACAGATACGTTTGATCAAGCGCGCCAAGCATGGTTGCCACTTCAGCGCTCTTGACAGCGCCCGCGCCATAGGCAATCGCCTGATCTAACAGTGACAGCGAATCACGAACACTGCCCTCACCTGCGCGACCGATCATGTCCAGCGCAGGTGCCTCGAAGACAATCTGTTCGGTTTGCAGAATCTTCGCCAAGTGTTCTGCCAATAACGATGGTGCCAGATTGCGCAGATTGAACTGTAGGCAGCGAGAGAGCACCGTGATGGGGAGCTTCTGCGGATCGGTCGTTGCGAGGATGAACTCCACATGTCCCGGCGGTTCTTCGAGCGTCTTCAACATCGCGTTGAAAGCCGACTTCGACAGCATATGTACTTCGTCGATGATGTAGACCTTGTAGCGGCCCGACACCGGCGCATATTGCGCCGTCTCTAGGAGTTCGCGCATTTCATCGACCTTGGTATTGGTCGCAGCGTCAACTTCGAGCAGGTCGACAA
Organism: Rhodocyclaceae bacterium; assembly: GCA_020247545.1. Classification (GTDB taxonomy): domain Bacteria; phylum Pseudomonadota; class Gammaproteobacteria; order Burkholderiales; family Usitatibacteraceae; genus UKL13-2. The sequence goes on from JADCIX010000005.1 coordinate 2,996, forward strand.
ACCGACCTGCGTCGATTTCCGTGCAAGCCTGACAAACACCACACGGTTTGGAGGTAATGCCACCCTTTCCGTCCACCCCTAAACAATTCAGCGCCTTCGCCAGAATACGCGCGAGCGTCGTTTTGCCGACTCCGCGGGTTCCGGTGAAAAGGTAGGCATGATGAATCCGCCCTGTGTCGAGCGCGTTTGCCAGCGCTTTGACGACGTGCTCTTGCCCGATTACATCTTCGAACTTGCGCGGACGCCATTTACGAGCAAGAACTTGATGAGCCATTTGATCGGGGACGTGGTTCGGAAGGATGAATCGGTGGGCAAGAAGTTCAGCGTGTGATCGGTGGATAGGTAGAAAATGGACCCAAGGAGCAACGCCCAATTGTTCAGTTTTCCAACCAAATTGAATGCGAAGCCTGTGGTAGCCGCATTCAACTGCAATATGGTTGGCGAGCCTTGCCCCCGGCACTTCGACTAATTCGCTGTGGCTGCTTCGTTCCCGACCTGACCAGGTTCACAAACGTCGAATGCGGGGAGACCCGCCGACTGGTATTTTATCTTATTGAGACTTCCGCAACTGATTACATCATCGCAGCGTAGCTTGCACCCAGCAAGGTGGTGGTGATTGAAGGATGCCTCCGTGCACGCTTCGGCTTGTTGCGCGCATTGGTGTGCAACTGGCCAAGAGCGTTTGGACAGCCGTTGGCCAGCGCATGCAGCTTGAGCCAAACCCACTGGTACAAGACCGGATTCATATCGCGTTGGACTGCTGTCACGGCTCCTTATTGATTGATTGTCATTGGCTTCTCTTTGGATTCTCATTGCACCCCATTGGTGCGAACATCAACCACTGCAACTGAGTGGCATCGCCGCTTGGGTGCCGGTGCGTACGTGAGCAGCCCCGACAGACATAAAGCACCAGTCCGATACTCTTCGCCAAGCCCAGAGTACATGCAATTTGGTGGAACTTCATGTCTCGCGTGCCGCCAGAAACGGTGCGTTTTTGTTCATAATGCTTGCATCCGATTCTGCCTGACAGGTTGTAGGGATTCTTCCCACGTAGCGACTACCACCGACTAAACGTAGTTTGCAGCGATAAGTTTATGATTGTCATATGGTTTCGGTTTCAATGTGAATTTATGTAAATTATCTTAATATAATCAATACGTTATCTATCTTGATTGCAGTATTTTATGGGTGCATCATCTAGCCTGTCGTGATCGCTGTCCGGAACGTATACGATGCGCCTAGCCAGAACTAGAAGTTGCGATATTGACGGTAGGTCCCACGCGGGGGCGCGAAGCAACCGCCCCTCAGCCCGTTGAATTCGGTCTCATCCAGGTTGGCATTTGGAAAAGCCGTGCGCGAATGGTCGAGGTATCGACCTGTCACCAACAATCCGGGGCGCGACACAAATTGGGATAAGGTCCACCTACAACCCTACCCTGCCGAATCGGCAAATGCAGGTGGCACCACGGCAGCAACTTTCTATTCGGCTTCAGCCTGCAAGGGCTACCGGACACGCCGACGGGCGCTGCGGTATCTTGCTAACCCGCGTGACACGCGGCAGGAACTTGCTGCTCGCTCATCGAGGATGGTCAGCCCTTCCTAGCCGCCAAGTCGACCTAGCTAACTGCTTCGCCATTGATTTCACTGGGCACGCCTTCGACATCCGGCGGGGAAAGTGAATTGTTCTGCTGGGGCAGCGCCTCTAGTCAATGGCATTTGCCCGCAGCTCCGCGAGTTCGACCACTTCAAGCGCCCGCTCGTGCGTCGACTCCAGCACTACCTTTGGCGCTTTGCCGACCACAAACGCTTCCTCCCAGCGCGACACACACACGCACCATTTGTCACCGGCTTTGAGCCCAGGAAAGCTGTATTCCGGGCGTGGTGTGCATAGGTCATTTCCCTGCGCCTTCGAGAACGCCAAGAACTCATGAGTCATGATGGCGCAGACGGTGTGTGAGCCATGATCTTCATCAATCGTGTGACAGAAGCCATCACGAAAGTAGCCGGTCATTGGATCAAAGCAGCACGGCTGCAGTTTATCCCCGAGGACATTGCGCGCTTTTGTTTCCGTCGTCATTTGGTTTCCCAGCGTTGTTGAGCGTCGTCATCCGCAGTACGCGCATCGACCCATCGGCTGCCGTCGGGCGTGGTTTCTTTTTTCCAGAACGGCGCACGTGTTTTCAAGAAATCCATGATGTACTCACATGCCTCAAAGGCGTGTCCGCGATGACGCGAGGCCACCAGCACCAACACAATCGGATCCGAGGGCTGCAGCGTGCCAACACGATGGATCACGGTCGCATCAATGACCTTCCAGCGCTTCGCGGCATCGTCAACGATCTTCGTTAGCGCAGCTTCGGTCATGCCGGGATAGTGCTCAAGCGACATTTCCGAGACACCACTGCCTTCGTTGATATCACGCACCACGCCGACAAAAGAGGTAATCGCACCCACGTCGCGGTGGCGGGCGCGAATCAACGCATGTTCGGCGGAAAGGTCGAAATCGTCTTGCTGAACGCGAATGGTGAACACAGGTCTGCCCTACCCGCCGGTGACCGGCGGGAAGATCGCAACCTCATCACCCGCTTTGAGGGGCTCACTCAGCCCGGCCATATCTTGATTAACCGCCACCCGCCAGCGCCGATTCGACGCCAGCGCTTCCGCATATGGCCCGGCTCTCGAGCGAAGTAGCTCAACCAGCCCGCCGACCGTCGCCGGGGTTGGCACCTCAACGGCCTCTGCATCTTTGCCGAGCGCCTCACGAATACTGGCGAAGTACAACACCTTCAACATGACATCCCCTACTTCACCATTTGCAGGTTGGACTTGCGCAGACCCAGATGCTGAATGATGAACCCGGCGACAGCCTCCGCATCCCCCAAGCCAAATTGCGGCAGTCGAGTCGCCAGCTTTTCATCGGTTGCGATCGCAACGACGTGTTTATCTTCTGGAAACAACAGCGGCACGCCGGCAAGTTTGCGATGCACTTCGATTTTTGGAATCGCATGGTGTTTCCAACCTTCAACGATCACCACATCACAAGGGGAAAAGTGCGCCAGCTGTGCCTCCAAGGAAGGTTCAACGTCGCCGCGCAGTTCGTGCATCAATGCCCAACGGTTACTTGACGACACCATCACTTCGGTTGCACCCGCCATACGATGGCGATGTGAATCTTTGCCAGGCACATCAACATCAAATTCATGATGGGCGTGTTTGATGAGCGATACACGAAAACCTTCCATCACCAGGCAGGGAATCACCTTCTCAATCAACGTGGTTTTACCACTACCGGAATAACCTGCGATGGCAATAAGTTTCATGGGCTGTTACTTCACAGAGACGTCAAACGCGTTGGCGATAAATGCAAGGATGTCAGCGCGCTCTTCGATAATCTTTGAAGTTGGCTTGCCCGCGCCGTGACCCGCACTCGTCTCGATACGAATCAACTTCGGCGCACTACCTGTGTCGGCCGCCTGAAGCGCAGCAGCGTATTTAAAGCTATGCGCCGGCACCACACGGTCGTCGTGGTCGGCGGTGGTGATCATGATTGGCGGATACTTTTTCCCCGATGCAACGTTGTGCAGCGGCGAATAGGCATACAACCACTTGAAGTCATCCGGCTTGTCAGATGTCCCGTAATCCGAAACCCATGCCCAGCCGATGGTGAATTTGTGGAAGCGCAACATATCCATCACACCCACCTGCGGGATCGCCGCGCCAAACAAATCAGGCCGCTGATTGACCACCGCCCCAACTAACAATCCGCCGTTAGAACCGCCATTCACCGCGAGGCGCGTCGAATTTGTGTACTTGTTAGCGACCAACCATTCACCTGCGGCGATGAAGTCGTCGAACACGTTCTGCTTTTTGCCTTTGGTGCCGGCATCGTGCCAAGCGGCACCGTATTCCCCACCGCCACGGATGGAAGCGGAAACGTAAACACCCCCCATCTTCATCCATGTGGATGCCGTGACGCGATAACTCGGCGTTTCTGAAACGTTAAAGCCGCCATAACCGTACAACAACGTCGGGTTGCTGCCGTCGAGTTTGAGGCCCTTACGATGCGCGATAAAGATCGGAAAGCGCGTACCGTCTTTGCTGGTCACAAACTCACGTTTGGTTTCGTACTGGGTCGTGTCGAACGCCGTCTGTGGGCGCTTGAACAGAGTCGACTTGCCGGTGGACACGTCATACCGATAGATTTCGGTGGGGTTGATAAGGCTCGTATATGAGTAGAAAGTTTCTTTGTCATTGAATTTGCCGCCGAAACCTGATGCTGATCCCACGCCGGGCAACGAGACACTGCTGAGTTTTTTGCCGTCCAACCCGTGCACGATGACAGCGGTGGCCGCGTCTTGCAGGTACTGCGCAAGAATCTTTCCGCCGACCACATCAGCTGACGTCAAAGTGTCCTTGGTTTCCGCCACCACCGTTTTCCAGTTGGCGCGTTCGCGTTTGGTGAGATCAATTGCCACCACCCGGCCGCGTGGTGCGTTGAGATCGGTCTTTACCCATAGCGTGTTGCCGTTGGCACCGATGGGGGTGAATTCGCCGTCAAAGTCGAGCGTGATGGTCTTCAACACACTCGCTGGCGCGGCTGGCACGGCCCCGTTTTTGAGCGGCATGACCAGCAAGCCATTCTTGCGCCCCGACCCCTTCCACACGTTGATGATCACGTGTTTGCCGTCATCGGTCACCGAAGCACCGAAGCCCCACTCCTTCTCGACAGGGTTTTCGTAAACCAATTGATCAGCCGACTGCGGGGTGCCGATGCGGTGGTAGTACAGCTTCTGAAAATAGTTAACTCCGCTAAGTGCGGCACCTTCTTTGGGCGCGTCGTAACGTGAATAAAAGTAACCTTTGCCATCCGGCGTCCACTCGGCGCTGGAGAACTTCACCCATTCTGTTTTATCTGCAAGGTCTTTGCCCGTATCCAGATCACGCACCTGCCACACTTGCCAATCCGAACCCGCAACCGCTTTGCCATAGGCTGCGTACCTGCCATTACGACTGACTTTCATTCCCGTGAGCGCAACCGTGCCGTCCTTCGCAAATTGGTTTGGATCGATTGCGACTACCGGCTTGTCAGCAAGCGACTTGGCCATATAGATTACTGACTGCTGCTGCAGGCCGTCGTTGCGCGACCAGAAATAGCGGCCACCTTCTTTAGAAGGCAGGCCATAACGTTCGAAGTTGTAAAGCTCCGTGTAAATCTTGCGCACCGGCATACGTTGCGGCATCGCTTCGAGAAACTTGTCCGTCACCGCGTTCTGAGCCTTCACCCAAGCCTTGGTCTCCGCACTGTTGTCGTCTTCCAACCACCGATACGGATCGGTCACCACCGTGCCATGGTAGGTGTCGGTGTGGTCACTCTTGCGCGTTTCCGGATACTTAAGCGCCTGCGCTGACGATTGCGCATTTGCGGCGGTAACCAGAACCATCGTTGAAAGCGTGGCGGCAACGGTGCGACGAGCAAAAAAACTCTTTGACATGGTTCTACCTTATTTGGTGGTCAAGGATGCAATTGGAATTGAACTTGGCAGGGTTGCTGCGGCTGTGTCCGTGACAGCAGGGATGGCAACCTCGGCTGGTATAGCCGTCGGCGCGGGGATTGTATCGAATTCTGCGCGTTCAATTTTTTGAAAGCGTTCGCTAATTTTTTTGCTAGAAATATGCACCTGCTCCACGTCTTTGTAGGCTTGGCCGATGTGTTTGGAAAGGTCATCCATGCGCGACTGAAAGCGGCCGAAATCCGCACCCAACTTGCCGAGCTGGTCTTGGATGATGTGCACTTGTTTACGTGTTTCAACATCCTTCAAGACCACCCGCGCGGTGTTAAGTACCGCCATCAACGTCGTTGGTGACACCAGCCACACTCGACGCGTTGCAGCGTAGTCAACCAAGTCGCGATGATTTCCGTGTATTTCCGCAAACACCGCCTCGGCGGGGATAAACATCACGGCTCCCTCGCCGGTTTCGCCAAGCACAATATATTTACCCGCGATGTCATCGATATGTTTTTTAACACTCGCTTTAAAAACCGCCGGTGAAACACGATCCGCCCCTTCGGCAAACATACGCTCGTAACTTTCCAACGGAAACTTGGAATCCACGGCAATCAAGCCGGTAGGCTCCGGCAGCTTCAGCACACAGTCGGCACGCACCTTGCCGCTGGAAAACGTGTACTGAAATTCGTAAACCGACTCGGGCAAGGCATTCTTAATGATGTCTTCCAACTGGCGTTCACCCAGGGCACCGCGTGATCGTTTATCGCCCAAGAGCTGCTGTAGCGAGACCACATTGGTCGTGAGGCCGTCGATTTTCTTCTGCGCTTCATCAATCGTGGCAAGGCGCGTCATGACGCTGACAAAAGTTTCGTTGGTTTTCTTGAACCCTTCGTCGAGGCGCTCGGTGACTTTGCCGGAAATTTCAGCTAATCGTGTGTCGTTAGACTTCGCCAGGAGATCTACACGCTCGGCAAGCTGCTGAGTCAGCAGTCGCATCGTGCTTTGCATATGCTCCGTCTGCGCCCGCGATTGCTCGGCGAGCTTCTCCAGTGTTGTTGCCAGCATTTCAGTCTTCAGCGCGTCCTGCTTTTGTGTCAGCGTCTGCGTCAGCGCCGCCAGACTCTGCGACTGTTCCAACTGTAGCTTGGCCACCGCTTCACGTGTGGTTGTCAGCTCTTGCGCGACTGCGGTGCGCAATCGTTCACCGGCGTCAAGCTGGCTGGTGGCGATACGATCGCCTTGTTTCGCCAGACCGTCGGCCATGTCCGTCAGCATCTCGCGGTGCCGCGCGGATTGTTCGTTTGTTTGCTGTACGGCAAGCTGTGCCGGCAACGCATCCAGCGCTGCCTTGGTACGGCCGGATTTGGCGAGCAACGTCGCTGCCAGCACCAACAGCGCGGCGACCGCGACCAACAGAATCCACAACATGACCTCAGTGGGCAAAATTCATCCTAGCGTGGCAACAAGGAAAACGGGCTGCACCGACTGGGAGACATTCCAAGCCCGTACAACCCGATTTTAGCCCGGCAAACCGCCAATGCCGCTGCATGCGCAAAACGCCGACGCGGCTCGCCCTCGCGGCCTTCTTAAGCTGCCTCGCGGGACGCCTTTTTGCGCTCATGCTCCAGCAGGAAGCGTTTGCGGATCCGGATGGTCTTCGGCGTGATTTCCACCAACTCGTCATCTTCAATCATTTCGATCGCGGATTCCAGCGTGATCTGGATCGGCGGAACCAGTGCCACAGCTTCATCGGTGCCAGAGGAGCGTACGTTGGTCAGCTGCTTACCCTTGATCGGGTTCACCACCAAATCGTTATCGCGACTATGAAGGCCGATCACCATACCTTCGTAGAGACGATCACCTGGCGAAACAATCATACGGCCGCGGTCTTGCAGTTTCCAAAGCGCGTATGCAACCGCATCACCTTTCTCAGCCGAGATCAAAACACCGTTGCGGCGACTGGCAATGTCGCCGCGTACCGGAGCATATTCGTCGAACACATTGCTCTTTAAGCCGGTGCCACGCGTCATGTTCATAAAATCGGTTTGGAAGCCGATCAAGCCACGGGCCGGAATGCGGTAATCGAGGCGTACACGTCCACGACCGTCCGGCACCATGTCAACGAGGTCGCCCTTACGCGCGCCGAGGGCTTCCATGACCACACCTTGATGGGTGTCTTCGACGTCGACGGTGAGCATCTCAATCGGCTCGCACTTCACACCATCGATGTCACGATACACAACTGTCGGTTTACCTACCGCGAGCTCAAAACCTTCACGGCGCATGTTCTCCAACAAAATCGTCAGGTGCAATTCACCACGGCCTGAGACACGAAACACGTCGGTATCTTCGGTCTCTTCGACTTTAAGTGCGACGTTAACCAACAACTCTTTGTCCAATCGCTCGCGAATCTGGCGGCTGGTGACGAACTTACCTTCTTGCCCAGCAAGTGGTGATGAGTTCACCATAAAGTTCATCGTCAACGTTGGTTCATCCACTCCCATTGTCGGCAATGCCTCTGGCTTTTCAAGGTCGGCAATGGTGCAACCGATGGCCAAATCTTCAATACCGGTAATCAAGACGATTTCGCCAGCTTCTGCGACTTCCAGCGGCACTTTGTTCAACCCCTGAAAACCCTGCACCTGGTTCACACGAACCTTCTTGCGGGTGCCGCTCTCGCCACCAACCATAAGCATCACGTCCTGTGCGCCTTTGATTCTGCCGCGACGGACTCGGCCGATACCAATCCGGCCTACGTAGGTCGAATAATCCAACGCCGAAATTTGCAACTGCAACGGTTCATCAGGGTTGCCGACCGGCTCGGGAACGTACTTCAACACGGCCTCAAACAAGGCGCGCATGTCATTCGGCTTCCGCGCCAGATCCATCGTCGCCCAGCCGTTCAGGGCGGAAGCGTAGACAACCGGAAAATCCAATTGCGCTTCGGTGGCACCCAATTTATCCATCAAATCAAAGGTGTGGTTGACCACCCAATCCGGACGCGCACCGTCGCGGTCGATCTTATTGACCACCACAATCGGTTTCAAGCCCAGTGCCAGCGCCTTTTTGGTCACAAAGCGGGTTTGTGGCATCGGTCCTTCTACGGCATCCACCAGCAGCAACACGCCGTCAACCATCGACAAGACACGTTCGACCTCACCACCAAAATCCGCGTGTCCGGGGGTGTCAACAATGTTGATGTGCACACCCTCAAAGTCGATCGCGGTGTTCTTCGCCAGGATCGTAATCCCGCGCTCTTTTTCGAGGTCGTTGGAGTCCATCACCCGTTCGGCAATGTGCTGGTGCGCAGCAAATGTACCGGCCTGATGAAGGAGCTTGTCGACGAGTGTGGTTTTGCCGTGGTCAACGTGGGCGATGATAGCGATGTTGCGTAGTGCGCGAGGCATTTTGAAGTCCTGAGGTCCGGCGATTAGGTAATCTGCGATTTTAGCATTGTGCAGCGCAAAAAATCACGTTAAATCACAGGGTTACCGCATAAATATGACAAACGTAGGAGTGGTTTTGGTGCGGGCTCGGTCGTTGGCGGCCGAGGCCGGCAAGTTGCCAGCATCACCCTTCGCGGTTTCGCATCCAATCGGCCGTGTTGGCGAAGGACGCGATCAGCCGTTCACGCATGGAAAGTTCGATGCCCACAACCTCCAACGCCTTTGCCATACAAGCCATCCATTGGTCACGCTCGGCTTCACCAATGGCAAACGGCAAGTGCCGTGCGCGCAACCGCGGGTGCCCAAATTCGCTAGTGTAGAGCGGCGGGCCGCCCAACCAGCCGGTCAAAAACATATATAACTTATCGCGTGAGGCGGCGAGCGACGCAGGATGGAGCTTACGAATGCCGAAGAAATCAGGGTCTTCATCCATCTGGTCGTAAAAGGCATCGACCAGACGCCGCACAGCGGCCTCACCACCCAGCAAAAGGTATGGGGATTGCCCTGGATCGGTGGGTTCTTCAATTGTCATGGATGAATTCTAGGCGAGATTTTTGGCACAACGCGTCCTCTATAATTTGTGTCAAATGAAAAAAACTCTCGCACTCAAGGTCGACGTCGACACACTTAGAGGGACGCTGATTGGTGTCCCACAGTTGCTAGCGCTGTTTCGGAAACACCAAGTCGGTGCGACGTTTTTGTTCAGCTTGGGACCGGACCACACCGGACGAGCAATCAAACGCGTTTTCCGCAAGGGTTTCTTTTCAAAGGTGAAAAGGACCTCGGTCATCTCGCATTACGGCTTCCCCACCCTGCTTTACGGCACCGCGCTGCCGGGCCCGGATATCGGCAAACGTTGTCCGGCCATCATGCGCCGCGCCAGGGATGAAGGATTCGAAGTGGGAATCCACTGCTGGGACCATGTACGCTGGCAAGACGGGGTACAAGCTGCATCTGCCGATTGGACGCGTCGTGAGATGGAGCGCGCACAAAACCGTTTCTGCGATATCTTCAAAGAGCCATCGAAGACCCACGGTGCGGCGGGCTGGCAAATGAATACCCACGCGCTACGTCTCACCCAATTGATGGGGTTTGAATACGCCTCGGATGGCCGCGCACCAGCGGGTCAAGGCGTACCGCACTATCCCGTAGTGAACGCCGAAATTATCGACTGTCCACAACTGCCGACCACGCTACCAACGTTCGACGAGTTAATCGGACTCAACGGCATAACCGAGACCAACGTGGCTGATTCCTTACTGGCACTTACCGGGCCCAATGGCCAAAGCCTGCCGCCGGTGTCCGGGTTTGAGGTTGCCCCCCATGTCTTCACGATGCACGCCGAGCTGGAAGGTATGCGACTACTTCCAGCGCTGGAATCCCTGATTGCCGGCTGGAAAGAGCAGGGTTATGAACTGGTCGCCACCGAAACCATCGTCGCCCGATTAGCGCGCGAACATCTACCCTACTTCGTGGCTGAACAAGGCGAGGTACCGGGTCGATCAGGAACGCTGCTAATGCAGGGCAAATCATTTTTGCCCGCATTACCAATACTTGCAGAAGCCGCGTAGAGAGGTGACAGACGCCGCGTCGCATATTCGTCATCAACCTCGACCATACTGACCGTTTACCGTATCCGCGCGTTTTGCAGCACTCCACTCATTAGGCAATCCCCGATAGGACAGATATGAATACAACCATTCCTGATTTTGAAGTCGCCGCCAGTGGCAATCAACGTTTCGCCTCAGCAGCTTTCAAGGGGCATCCGTACATTGTTTACTTTTACCCCAAGGACGACACCCCGGGCTGCACGGTGGAAGGAAGCCAGTTCCGCGACCTGCACGCGGAATTCAAGAAACTCGGCTATATGGTTTTTGGCGTATCGCGGGATAGTGTGGCGAGTCACGATAAATTTAAGGCGAAGATGAACTTCCCGTTTGATCTGCTCTCAGACAAGGACGAGGTGATGTGTAAATTGTTTGACGTCATCAAAGAGAAAAACATGTATGGCAAGAAGGTCTTTGGTATTGAACGCTCCACCTTCATCATGGGACGAAACGGCGAAATCGTCCGCGAGTGGCGCGGCGTGAAGGTGGAAGGGCATGCGGCCGAGGTTTTGGCCGCAGTCAAAAGTCTGGCCGTAGCGTAAGGTTGCGCAAGATTCACGCTTTAACATTCGCCAAAAACTTGTGATAGTCTGCCATTGAACGAGCCTAGCCAGCCCTCCACGTCAGACTCTCGCGGCAACAAGGCGAAGCAAAATGGCACCACCGAATAGCAGCAACTAGACACTGCACCTACTTGAACAGACGCATTTTTCCGGAAATTCCAGACGCCCTTCTGAGCGAGACGCTCATGAGGGCGTTTTACTTTTGTGGTCCTTCTGAGCGAGACGCTCATGAGGGCGTTTTACTTTTGAAGTCGCTGTTTTGATTGTTTTGTCCAGCTTCCTGAGTTTTCCTCGTTCTCGTCAAATCTGAGAAAGGCCCTCCTCTTGGCTCCCAAACCCGGTAATGCAAAACGCGCCTCCGTGGGCGCATCGGATAAAAACACCAAGATCTTTGTACTCGATACCAACGTATTGATGCACGATCCGACTTCTCTCTTCCGCTTCGAAGAACACGACGTGTATCTGCCCATGATCACGTTAGAGGAACTCGACAACAATAAAAAAGGCATGACGGAAGTTGCTCGCAATGCGCGTCAAGCGTCGCGCTTTTTAGACGAGATCGTCACGGGACAAGAAGGTGACATCGATCAGGGCATCAGCCTCAAGGGGCGCGGCAATGGACTCGCTGCCGGGCGGATGTTGCTGCAAACGCGTCCCGTCTCAATCGAGTTTCCGACCGCACTCCCAGATAGCGGTAAAGCGGATAACCAAATCATCGCAGTCGCACTTGACTTGCAGCACCATAACCCCAAGCGCAGCGTTGTGCTGGTGTCCAAGGACATCAACATGCGCATCAAAGCGCGGGCCATCGGTGTGGCATCCGAGGATTACTTCAACGACAAGGTGCTTGAGGATACCGATCTCCTCTACACCGGCATGCGGGAACTGCCGAAGGATTTCTGGGATAAACACGGCAAAGACATGGAGTCCTGGCAGGAACAGGGACGCACGTCATACCGGATCAAGGGCCCGTTGGTCGGCTCGATGATCTTGAACGAGTTTGTATTTCAAGACGGCGACAAACCCTTCTACGCAATTGTCCATGCGGTGGAAGGAAAAACCTGTGTGCTGCGAACACTGAAGGACTACACCCACCAGAAAAACAATGTCTGGGGAATCGTCGCCCGTAACCGCGAACAGAACTTTGCACTCAACGTGTTGATGGATCCGGAAGTTGATTTTGTTACGCTGCTCGGCCAAGCGGGCACCGGCAAAACACTGATGACCCTCGCTGCAAGCTTGATGCAGACGCTGGAGTACAAAATCTACTCGGAAATCATCATCACCCGTGTCACCGTTCCGGTCGGCGAGGATATCGGCTTCCTGCCGGGCACGGAGGAAGAGAAGATGAATCCGTGGATGGGCGCACTAGAGGACAATCTCGACGTGCTGAATGCCTCGGACGAGGACTCCGGCGATTGGGGTCGTGCGGCAACACGCGATCTCATTCGTAGCCGTATCAAGGTGAAGTCGCTCAACTTCATGCGCGGTCGTACTTTCCTCAACAAATTCCTGATCATCGACGAAGCGCAGAACTTGACGCCGAAGCAGATGAAGACCTTAATCACCCGCGCCGGCCCTGGGACGAAGGTGGTTTGTTTGGGAAACATCGCGCAGATCGATACGCCATATCTGACTGAGGGCTCGTCCGGCCTCACGTATGTGGTCGATCGATTTAAGGGCTGGGTACATTCTGGCCACATCACGCTGCAACGAGGTGAACGTTCTCGCCTCGCTGATCACGCCGCCGAGGTGCTTTGAGTACAGCGCGCCAACAGCCTTGCTTAGGGCGCATCGGTGTTGCTGCCGTATGCGCTTGGTTGTTGTTGACGCCGGTCGGATCGGCTGCGGCGGATTTACTCAAGCCGACTGATCTCGATTCGCCCGGCGCAATCGCATTGCGCAAATTATCGAAGGACGTGATCAACGCTCCGAAGCCCAAAAGGTTCTCGCTTGAAGCACAACGCGAACAAGAACGCTCAGCGGCATCCAATACCGAAGACATACTTGTGTTGGCTGACCGCGAGACAGATGATGTCATCAGCAAACGTGTCGGCATGGCGGCGTTTCGCGACCGCCTTGCACGGGAGCGGCCATCAACGCCTAAGGAAAAAGTCCAGCGCGCGCTATGTTTTATCGGCCTGTGTGCGGTTGAACCTGTTGAAAACACTGCGTTCACCCGGGCTGAACAAGGCACCGACAAGTCCTCGCTAGAACTCAGTAAGCAATTCCGCGGCACGCTGCAATAGTTGTTGAAACTTTTGTTGATCCAAGGCACTCGCCGCGATCCCGCTATGCGTTAAGATGGTCGCGCATGATACGCACGCAAGACTAAGGACTCCGGGTAGCGCTAATTTAGGCGCGATCTAAAATAACAAAATGCTGTTTCCCGCCTCTACCGAGATTTGCTGCCGATGAAAAAAGGTTTCTACACCATCATGGCGGCGCAGTTCTTTAGCTCGCTTGCTGATAACGCGCTATTTATTGCCGCCGTTGCACTCATTCAGTTGCTTGAAGGGCCGGCGTGGATGACGCCGATGGTCAAGTGGGGTTTCGCAGTTTCGTACGTGGTACTCGCCGCATTTGTCGGTGCCTTTGCCGATTCAATGCCCAAAGGCAAGGTGATGTTTATCACCAACTCCGTCAAAATAGTCGGGTGTTTCGTCATCTTTTTCTATGACGCGATTCCGCTTCCCGGCAATACTGAGTTTTGGCTTGTGTTCTATGGCTATATGATCGTCGGTATCGGCGCTGCCATGTACTCTCCGGCAAAGTACGGAATCCTCACCGAGTTGTTGCCGGCCGATCAATTGGTAAAGGGCAATGGCTGGATCGAAGGCTTAACCGTCGTGTCAATTATTCTCGGCACCGTACTCGGCGGCGCACTGATCAGCCCGAAAATCTCCGGGATGTTGTTGTCCATCGACATTCCGCACCTCGCATCAGGCGTCGATACCGCGCCGGAGGCAGCAATCTTGGTCATCGCGGTGTTCTACGCCATCGCGGCAATCTTCAACCTAAATATTCCGGATACCGGCGCGCGTTATGCATCACAAGGCCGCAACCCGATCAAACTGATCACCGATTTTTGGCACTGCGTTGATACCTTGTGGCGCGACAAACTCGGCCAGATCTCGCTAGCCGTGACAACACTCTTCTGGGGGGCCGGCGCAACACTGCAACTGATCGTCCTCGAATGGGGCAAACAACAGTTGGGGCTGAGACTTGATCAAGCGTCCATCCTGATGGGCATCACAGCAGTCGGCACCGTGGTTGGCGCGGTGATTGCCGGCAAATTTATGACCCTCAAGACGGCACTCAAAGTATTGCCGTTTGGTGTGGCGATGGGGTTGTTCGTGATGGTGATGCCATTCACCTTCTCGAAGCCGGCGGTGTACACCGTGCTGATCTTAGTCGGCGGTTTGGGCGGTTTCTTTGTCGTACCGATGAATGCGCTACTGCAGCATCGCGGCCACGTGTTGCTATCGGCAGGCCACTCGATTGCCGTGCAAAACTTCAATGAGCAGCTCAATATCCTGCTGATGGTCGCGGCGTACTCGATGATGTTGTCATTCAACTGGCATATCAACACCGTCATCGTCATTTTTGGCTCGGTGGTTGCGGTATTGATGGTCGCCATCATGTATTGGAACCGTGTAAACCACCAGCGCAACCCGGGGCTGGACGCCATCATCGGGATTGAAAAACACTAGTATCGACGGGTATCTTCAAGGTTTTTTGCCCCGAGATGGCCGTCTTTATTGGTCTTTAGCCTGCACGCTAACGCCCTCCGCAAATTTGCGTGGCCCCACTAATTATTAGGCTGTCATTCCGAACGCACGTGAGGAATCTCATCCGGCGGATATACGAAATGCGGCTTCTTGCACCGTCGCAGCTAATCCAGCCGATGAGATTCCTCGTCGCGCAAAATGCGCGCTCTGTCGGAATGACAGTAGTGAGGAAGCATCCGTCAGTTTAGTTGCATACCCGACGCCATCCCCCTACGCCGCCGCGCGAATCCGAATCTCACGCGTCACTTCACCACTGCGAAACTTCGCCAGCAATTCCGCCCAGCGTGTTTTGGCATCAACCAAGTGTGCATGTTTGACGTGACCAAACCCGCGGATGTGTTCTGGTATAGAGGCCAGATCCACAGCCGTCTCGTAGTTCACCACCGTCACATCGCGCAGTAACTCATCCACCAGCGCTTCGTAGTCAGCAATCAACTGCCGCTCAGTCTTGCGCTCTTCGGTATAGCCAAATAGGTCCAGCGCAGTACCGCGTAAGCCTTTGAACTTTGCCAAGACGTTAAATGCCGTCATCATCCACGGGCCATACACTTTCTTACGCGGCTCTCCGGTGGTCGGATCGCCTACAGACATCACCGGCGGCGCTAAATGGAAAGTCAGTTTGTAGTCGCCTTCAAACTGATCGGCAACTTTCTTCTGAAATCTCATATCCGAATACAGGCGTGCCACCTCATACTCGTCCTTATACGCCAGCACCTTGAAGTAGTAGCGCGCCACCGCGGCGCTAAGCGCTTTTTTGCCGGCGAACTTCTGCGCCTCAACGTCCGCAACACGTTTGACCAGCGCCGCATAACGCTCTGCGTAAGCCACGTTCTGGTAACCGGTCAAGAATTCCTCGCGCCGCGCAACCATTTCGTCAACGGACTCCGACAACTTGTAGATGCCGCTGATGGGCTCGACTGGAAAAGCCACTTTCTTTACCGCTGCAATATCGACGGCAGCGCGTCTACCCCAATCAAAGGCTTGTTTGTTCTTCTCAACAGCCGCCCCGTTTAGCTCGATCGCGCGAAGAATTGATGCTGCAGACACGGGAATCAAGCCGATTTGATAACCATAACCCATCACAAACGGGTTGGTAAAAATAGCGTCTCCCATCAACGCGGTGGTGATGCCGGTGGCGTCGACAAACTCGACCGCCGCCATGGTCTCGCGCAACGTCGCTTCGAGTTCCGTCACGGGGATATGCAGATCCGGCTTCTTGGTGAATTCTCCGGTCGTTGAGACTTCGGCATTCACCACACCACGTGTGAGATTGGCCTGCATTTTGGCAATCGCCTCGTCTGAAGTCGAGACGATCATATCGCAGCCGAGCAACGCGTTAGCCTCACCCGCCGCGATACGCACGGCAAAAATGTCTTCCGGCGACTTAGCGATGCGAACGTGTGTGTAAACGCTGCCGCCCTTCTGTGCCAAACCGGTCATGTCGAGTACCGCGACACCTTTGTTTTCGAGGTGTGCGGCCATGCCCAACAGCGCACCGATGGTAACTACCCCGGTGCCGCCAACACCAGTGACCAGAATGCCCCATGGTGAATCAAGCGATGGCAACACCGGTTCGGGGAGTGCGTTAAGCACCTCTTGTACCACCGGCTTCTTCTTGCGTAACTGTCCACCCTCGACGGTCACAAACGAAGGACAAAAGCCCTTTACACATGAAAAATCTTTGTTACATGACGACTGGTCAATTGCGCGTTTGCGACCGAACTCGGTCTCCACCGGTATCACCGACAGACAGTTCGATTTTTTGCCGCAGTCGCCACAGCCCTCACAAACGAGGTCGTTGATCACTACGCGCTTCTGCGGGTCGGGAAAAGTGCCACGCTTGCGGCGGCGGCGTTTTTCTGCAGCGCATGTTTGGTCGTAGACCAAGATAGTCACCCCGTCAATTTCACGCAATTCGCGCTGCACCTGCTCGAGTTCATCGCGATGATGCACCGTAACGCCAGGAGCAAAGTTTGCTGTAGCCGGGTATTTCTCCGGCTCGTCCGTTACCACCACAATGCGCCCGACACCTTCTGCGTATACTTGCTGCGTGATCTGCGGTACGTTTAGGGGGCCATCAACCGGCTGACCACCCGTCATGGCCACCGCGTCGTTGAACAGAATCTTGTAGGTGATGTTTACCTTCGCCGCCACCGCCGCACGAATGGCCAACAATCCTGAATGAAAATACGTACCGTCACCAAGATTTGCAAACACGTGTTTGGTTTCGGTGAACGGCGCGATACCCGCCCACGGCACACCTTCGCCGCCCATCTGCGTGAAGGTCATGGTCTCTTCAGGACGAATCCATGTTGCCATATAGTGGCAACCGATCCCGGCCAGCGCTTTGGAACCGTCCGGCACACGGGTACTGGTGTTATGCGGACAACCGGAGCAGAAATACGGAATACGCGTCACCTTAGATCGGGGGCGCGCAAGTGCGGCCTCCTTGTCCTCGATAAATTTGAGGCGCGCTTCAACAATTGTCGACGTGTAGAACTTAGCGATTCGTTTGGCGATCACCCTCGCGATCATCGCCGGTGTCAGTTCCCCCGCTGCCGGTAACAACCACGGACTGCGGTGGGTTTCCCACTCGCCGTGTTCGTCGTATTTACCCACCACGCGTGGCCGAACGTCATCCCGCCAGTTATACAGTTGCTCTTTGAGCTGGTATTCGATCAGTTGGCGCTTTTCTTCCACCACCAGTACCTCGTCAAGTCCGCTGGCAAATTCGCGGACTGCGGTCGGCTCGAGTGGCCACGGCATTGCTACTTTCATCACCCGCAGCCCTATTTCAGCCGCATGGCGCGCATCGATACCCAAATCTTCCAGCGCCTGCATCGTATCAAGATAACTTTTCCCGGAAGCGATGATGCCGAGCTTTGGTTCGCGAGAATCGATGGTCACTCGATTGAGCTTGTTCACACGCGCATAGGCGAGTGCTGCGTATATCTTGTCGTGCTGTAGACGTAGTTCCTGTTCGAGCGGCACGTCGGGCCAACGAATGTGCACGCCGCCTGAAGAAAGATCGATATCGTCCGGCAACACCACTCTTGGCGAATCAATGTCCAGATTCACGGAAGCAGATGCGTCCACCGTATCCGAGACACATTTCAGGGCAACGTAGCAACCGGAGTAACGCGACATGGCAAAACCGTGCAATCCCAACTCTATGATGTCGGCTACTCCGGTCGGGTAAAGCACCGGGATCATCGCGGCATCAAAGGCGTGTTCAGACTGGTGGGGCAACGTTGACGACTTACAGGCGTGATCATCCCCGGCAATCAGCAACACCCCGCCGTATTTGGATGTACCAGCCGCATTGGCGTGTTTAAACACATCCCCCGAGCGGTCCACCCCCGGACCTTTGCCGTACCAAATGCCAAACACACCGTCGTACTTTGCGCCGGCGAAAAGCCCGACCTGCTGTGAACCCCAGACAGCCGTTGCGGCTAACTCTTCATTCACACCCGGCGTGAAAAAAACGTGTTTCTCTTTGAGGAATTTTTTTGCTTTCCACAGGGCTTGATCGTATGCGCCGAGTGGTGAACCGCGGTACCCCGAAATGAACCCTGCGGTGTTAAGGCCAGCGGCGAGATCACGCTGGCGCTGAATCATCGGCAGCCGCACCAGTGCCTGGGTGCCGGTCAGGTAGACACGGCCATGGTCAAGCAGGTATTTGTCATCGAGGGTGGTAGTGGCGACTGAGGCTGAGGCGGAAGATGCGGCCGCCTCGGTGAGCCCGGCAGCAGGGGATGGAACAGCGGACATCGACGAACTCCTCAAATCGTGTTTTCGGTGGCTTTCGTGGCGGATCGATGATTTTTGGCAAGATTTTTTAGTCTGATGCCAAAGCTTGACCCAAACCCAGCCTCTGGGCGTGATTGTGTCACAGCCAAAACGGGCGGGCGAAGTTTACCCGATTTCAACCATCCGCTAAGGAGGATTTTCAATAACCAGCCACAACCGCAATCGGAGAGATGCGCGTGCCGAGCAGAAGGGCATCAAGGAAGCGTGATGGTAAACAAAATCTGCTGTAGCGGCGCAATACGCTTGCCAAATACTTTGCCGTCCCTCGCACATACGTAGACTTCCTGAGGCGTGTAAAACTTGCAGTACATTGCCCCGAATAAATACCCGGCGGGATTGGGCGGGTAAAGCAATGCCGGATAACGCTCCTCCAATTCGCTCATGGCGCGCTCCTCGCGCGCAAAGTCGGCACGGAAATCAACGGCGTCGACGCGCTTAACCGGACACACGTCCGCCAGCATGCGCGTCGCCGCAGTCCCCGGTGCCCCCACCTTCTCAAAGCGTTCGACCACCGGTTGGCAGCTTGCGGGATCGATCAACGCGAGTCCGTAGGCGCGCAACTGTCGGCTAAGCGCATTACGCCACTCGGCATTTGCCGGGTCCGCAAAGCCAAGCTCGCGTCGTTCCAGCACCGCAAACATCGGTCCGTCGTGTGCTTGAATTTGCCTGTTGAGCACCTTGCCGATGTAACGATCCGGTCGGGTGTTTTCGTAGCCATCAAGATTGAGAAAGCGCGCGGTCGGATCGAGCTGTGGGACAAGCCCCGACCATGAACGTCGATCACCGTAGGCAAGTGACACATACATCCCGCCAGGTTGGTTATACGCGGCGGGGAGCGAGACTTGTGACCACGGACCAATGTGCGCCTCACGATCCCACCTGGGGAGCGGACTCACAATAAGCGTCGCCAACAGCTGGACAAATGCAACCAATGCCAGCGCGGCGACCGCCGACGAAAGTTGGTCGGTTATCTGCCGCAGCAGAATAAAAATGCCCACCGGCACAAGCAGATGCAGCGGCAGCGCATAACGCCCATTGCCGATCGTCAATATCCACGCAAGATAACCCACCATGACAAACGCAACAATCTGCAAATCCACGCGCCCCATCGTCCGCTGGTTGCCAACTTGACTTTCCAGTCTCGAGGCATTGCTTTGCATCAGCCTGGGTTTCACAATCCGCCAGACAAGCAACGCCAGCACCAGCGCAAAACACAGGTAACGTGGATCAATCACCGTAATTTCGGCGCTGACAAACGGCGCGTCCTCCAGCATTCGCACCGGAGCCAACACAATCGAGCTCCAGTCCCACGTTTTGAATCGGTGATTCACCACGGCGTGCGGGGCGTACAAGGCAGATTGAAACCACGGATTAAAGAAAGGAAAAAACGGATTCCCCGTTTCGACAAACACTCGCCAGTAATGCACTACCCCGCCGGCAATTAATCCGATCGCGGTACCCAAAAGGTATGACCCAATCAAGCGAAGTTTTGAGCGGCTGAAAAAAAACGCGGGTAGGGCGAACCCAACAACAATGCCTGCCGCCAAAAATGCCATCGGCAATTTCCAGAGAAATGCGGTAGTCAGGAGCGCCGCGCCAGCTCCGGCATCAACAAGTCCGGCTTTGCGCGGCGTGGTACTTACCCTTTGGGCATCGTGGCGCAGCAGAAAATACACGCCCCATAATGCCGGCACGGTCGCCACCATCTCGGACAAACTAGTGCCAAGGCCGGCGATAAACAGCGGGTGGAGTCCGGCGACGGCGACAACCAACAAAACAACACCAATGCGCAACTCAATCGGTTCGCCCCTTGTCAGCAACTTGCAAATTTCGGCAACAGCAATCAGCGACGCGCCTTGCAACACGCCAAGCAACGCCGCGCCAATGGCCGAGGACATCCCGCTCGCTACGACTGCGTAGAACGGCAGGAACGGTATCGGGTTGATGTAGCTCTGGATGTTTGCCGCAAAGATATCCAAGAACAATCGGTCGTGGATAAAGGCGTGAGCGACATAAACGTGATAGTTGAGTTGATCCCAGTTGACATCCTTCCCCGGCGCGGCTGCGGCCCATGCGCAGCAAATCAGCATGGTGAGATAGATCAGCCGCCAGCAGGCAGACTCATTGCGTTCGAGCAGCTCAACAGCCGGGCTCAAAATGGCATTACCTGAGGGTTGAAAGCGCTCAATCAAGTCCCGCTCAAGTCTCGCATTGGATTATTGTCAGCGAAGAAAATCTTTACATTCCTATCTTTGCGTTCCTATATCAATCAGCGCGTATCCACATCTGCGGGAAAATGCTCAAGCGAATCCAGTACTGAATCGCCCGTATGCGCCGCATCTCTTCTTCAGGCTGCTTGGTAGTGGTAGGTCCGCTAACAATTGCATGTGCAGATTTTCTGCACAATAGCAATCAATGGAGTTTACCGTGAATCAACTGTCCTCCGTTGGTCACATCAGCCTCCGCAATACACCGTGCTGCTAAACTGGGCGCTCTATAACCGCTTGCCTTTATGTGGGCGATACCCTCATGCCACGATTGCTACCATTGCCACGATCACCACGATTTGCCCATATTGTTTTGTCTATCGCGATGCTTAGCGCGACTGGTTGCTCAGTCCTCGACCCCAACCGCATCCTCACCCGCACAAGTGTGGCACCTCCCATACCGGTGACCCCGGTTCCCATGCCAGAGGATAATTTCCGACAGGCTGCAATTGATTTTGTCTGGACGACCGTTAATGAGCGTTATTACGACCCAAAGCTGAACGGCGTTGACTGGAAGGCGGTACGCACAAAGTATGAACCACAACTACTCAACACCAAAACGGATGATGAGTTTTGGGAGCTACTCGACAAGATGACCGGCGAGTTAAAGGATTCGCATACTCGCATCCACTCACCGAAGCTGGTGCAGCAGCAACGAAACAACGAATCACACAGCCTTGGTCTGGGGTTTATCGAGCTAGACGATACGATTGTGGTGACTTCTGTTCATCCCCAGTCAGATGCATGGTGGGCGGGCGTTCGCGTCGGCATGACAATCCGTGCCATCGAGGGCGAAGCCGCCCTCCCCCTTTATCGTAAGTTGGTCGCCGAATCGCGCAACACCTCGACTCCCTGGGCACGCGCCCGTGGCGCGGTTCGCAAAATCAACGCTGGCGATATCGGTAGTGAGGTTTCGATGGAATTCGTTCGGTCGGACGGCGCGAGCCTGGATGTACGCATGAAACGGCGCAAATTCGCCGCGCTACCAGACTTCACGCCGCGCGTGCTGCCGTCCGGCTTCGGCTACATTCGTTTTTCTAACTTCCTCGGCAATCTTCAGAGTGGCATCGTTGCCGAAATTGAAAAGATGAAGGACACACCGGGAATGATCATTGACTTGCGCAATAACGGTGGCGGCTTGGGCGATATGTCGGCTAATCTGCTATCGCGTTTCTTCAAGGACAAACAAACCGGGATGAAGACATTGACCCGCAGCGGCAAACCAATTTCTATTTTCTTCTATCCCCTTACTAGGATGGAAGAAGAGATCGACGGCATCGGCGACAAAGCTTACACCAAACCTGTGGTCGTGTTGACCAACGAAAGTTCAGCATCGGCTGCCGAAATCTTCTCCAGCATGATGAAAGAAAGCAAACGCGCGACCTTGATCGGCCAGCGCACCTGCGGCTGCCTGCTGGGTTATTTCGGCTTGGCGGATGTACCCGGAGGCGCACAGATGGCCTACAGCGAAATCGGCTTCGTCACGAAGACGGGCGGACGCGTTGAAGGTGATGGTGTTATACCCGACATCGAAGTCAAAATGACGCGCGAAGACTATCTGTTGAATCGTGATCGTGTATTGGAGCGCGCCGTGGCTTTGCTGACCGAAAAAACTGCGCCTGACAGCAAGCCACCGCCCACGTAGGCGTTTAGTTGGAACATTTCCCGTCTGCTCCAAAGCGCGAGCAAGCTCTAAATAAGTTCATTTCAGAGCCAGACTAGCCTGAACATTTCATGGAAGCGCGTTCGAAAGCGGGCGAGTAGGTGAACAGGCGAGCGATTTTTTGCCTGACCGACCACAGCATAGCGGGATATGCTTCGGCAGCAAGGTGGAACATTGCCGTCGAATCGCCCGCGAGCGAACCTGCCGCCCGCATCCACAGCAAGAGAGAAACGAGCCTAATTGGTTTGCCCATCGCCCACAGGCAACCTCCTGCTAAGCAACCGGCGACCCATGAAATATTCAGGCTAGGCGTGATCACAGAGATTTCGACGCTGCATCGCTTGATATGTCGGGACAATTTTTTGTGTGAGCCATGACCTCTGGCGACAAAACGCAATTGTTGAGAGTTTCCTCAAGTAAACCGAAATGGTGCCGAAATCACCGGTACGTCGCTGCTTTGCCGATTTGACCGGTGATTCATACTTCGTTTTGTCGCGTCGCCGCACACAGGTGCTGCCGACGATTCAAAGCACTGCGAGGCGGGTGTAATCCGGCCAGCCTATCGTTGATGAATCGTCGAAACGTAAAGCAGCACAACGCGCACCACAGTCAAGCAAGGGTAGAAATCGGCTTAAGCGGCTAAAGGCTGTCAGCGCGACTCAGAGGGCACCGGTGACGGTGCCCTTTGTCTTTAGCGCATGAGCAACAGGGCATCACGCACATGCCACTCTGACCGCTCTGCAACAGCTCATGGCCCCTTTCGAACAAGGGGCACCCGAAGGCGGCGAACGGGGGATTTTTGACATGTCTTTTACCTTGCGCTCCTGCAATGAATGGCAAAGCCAAGCAAAGTAAGTTCGCTTTGAGAAAATCCGACGCCAACGGGGGTCATTCAGTCGTCGTCACGTCCGCGCAGAAACGATACGCAACGATATGCGCCGGTGCCAGCCTACAGCCAATCTCCAGCATGCGCTCGCCGGGCTTCAACCTGCATGCCGCAACCTCGGCAGCGGACTGCGAGCCGGATGACCAGACCAAACCAAACAACGGCCGCATCGCCGAGGAAATCCCCATATGCAACGCCTCTCCCTGTAGGTTAGAAAATTATTCGCGATCTCGCAGTTAACGGATGATCAGATCATCCACCGCGACAAACGAATTGACTTCCTGTCTGGTGCGGTAGCCTAGCATGGGCAGTGGCGCAGGGTTGGTTGAGGTCAACCAACCGGCACCGACGGGATGCCGCAGGAGGGGCCGAATTACTGCGGCGATGTGCGAGCCATCACATCACCGCCACGACACTACGCACTAATCTCGCAAGGCACATTGCCAGCACACAGAACAACACATCAAACCGCTGCTCGCAGCCGCGCACAGCAGGCAGCACGCAGTTTGAAACAGATGCAAGAAGATGCCGACTGTCCTTAATTCAGTATTCATTCATTTGCAACTAGATTGCATAACTGGTCCTATCTATGTAAAATCTCACACAATTTTCGAGCAGCCCACGCGTGGCGTTGGTGCCGCAATGAGGGCGGGAGTCGCGTCGGTCCCAACGCACTCTCACTACTCGAACGCATTTGCCAAGTGCTGACATCAGTCTGCGCGACCGTTTGCCGAAACACCCGCTCCTCTTTCCTGTTCTCCACAGCCCCGCGACTTCCCATGTCTGATCATTCCATGAAGAAAAACCACACCCGTGCGGTGCCGATGCTCTGTACTGCAACACTCTTGGCCGTACCTGCAATTGCGCAGCAGCCGAGCCCCGCAGTGCAAGCGGAAACGTTGACAATCACCGCCACCCGGCAGGCGTACCAAGGCGACTTCAAGCGCTTGGAAACGCCGCAGGCCGAACAGACAATCGACGCGGAGACCTTGCGTGCGTCAGGTGCGGTCGACCTCAATCAGGCATTGGCCCTGTCAGCTACAGTGGCTCGGCAAAACAACTTCGGTGGGTTGTGGAATGCGTTCGCAATTCGCGGCTTCGTTGGCGATGAAAATCTGCCCAGCAACTATTTGGTCAACGGCTTCAACGCCGGCCGTGGCTTCGGCGGTCCCCGTGATTTGTCGGGCATCGAGTCAGTTGAAGTACTGAAAGGACCGCGTGCAGCGTTGTTCGGGCGCGGTGAACCAGGCGGCACAGTCAATCTAGTCACCAAACGCCCCACCTTCAAGACCGCCGGCGAGTTTCGGCTATCTGCCGGCAGTTTTGATACCTACCGTGCTGACGCTGATTGGACCGCGCCGCTTTCCGACAGCCTAGCCGTCCGCTTCGTCGGCTACACAGAAGACGCAGGCAGCTTCCGCAATACCGTCGAAACTAGCAAACACGGCACCAGTCCGTCGATCGCCTGGCGCATCAGCCCGCAAAGCAATCTGGTCTATGAACTGGAGTACAGTCAGCAAAAGATCCCGTTCGACCGCGGTGTTCTCGCGCTCAATGGACAGCTGGGGCGGATTCCCCAGAGCCGTTTTCTCGGCGAGCCGGGCGACGGCCCGCTGAGGGCAGATGTGCAGGGCCACCAACTCGAGTTCCAGCACGACTTCAACAAGGATTGGAGCGCGCTGCTGGGCCTGACCACACGCAGGACCTCGCTGGAAGGCTTTTCGACAGAGGCCGAGCTGGCGACTAACCGCCAGCGTCTGCTGATCGACGGCCAGACGCTGACACGCCAGCGCCGCTTTCGTGACTACGATGCCGACTATCAGGTGGTACGTGCTGAAATCAATGGCCGCTTCAAATGGGGCGGACTTCGGCACCGCGTGATCTTCGGTTTGGATTCCGACCGTTTCGAAAACGACCAAGTGTTTCTGCGTGCGCGCGCCCCGGCTCTGGCGAGCAACCCGACGTTGGCGCAGCAACAGGCAATCAACATCTTCAACCCGGTCTATGGCAGCTACACCCTGCCCACGCCCACGCCACTAACCAACCGTGTGGAAACGCAGCAATCGGCAGGCTTGTTTTTGCAGGACCAGATCAACCTGAGCGACCGTGTGCAACTGCGGGTCGGTGCGCGCTACGACGACTACAAACAAACACTGAATAACCGGGCCAACGGCCAGGTCCTGACGCAAAAGGAAACGCGCATCAGCCCGCAACTCGGTCTCGTCTTCCGCGCCGATCCGTCGCTTTCACTGTACGCCACCTACGGCGAAAACTTCCGCCCGCTTTCAGGTGTGGATGCTCGCGGCAATGGCTTCACGCCGAATCAATCCACTGCGGTTGAAGGCGGTGCCAAGTTTTCAGTCGGCGGCATCGACGGGACAGTGGCCGTATTCCAAGTTCGGCAGAAGAACATCCTCGTTGCGGATGACCCCAGTGCGCTCACATTGGCGGCCATTGGCCAAGCGAAAAGCCGTGGCATCGAAATTGATTTGCAGGGTGAAATCGCTAACGGATACAGCATTTGGGCTTCGTATGCGTATGTCGACGCAAAAACCACCAACACCTTCAACGACGCCAACTTCGGCGTCCCCGTGCCGGCGGGCACGCCGCTGCTCAACGTGCCAAAGCAAAGCCTGAGCCTGCAGCTGGTGAAGTCGATGACGCTGGCCGGCCACGGCCTGCAGCTGGGTGGCGGCTTGGTGCATGTGGGCAAGCGCTCCGGAGAATTTACGACCAACTTCAAGCTGCCGGCCTATACGCTGGCTCGTGCTTTCGCCGCGTATGAAGTCACAAAGACGACGACCCTGAGACTGGACGTAGACAACATATTCGACGAAACCTATTACACCAATTCGTTCTCGACGCTGTGGGTGCAACCCGGCACACCACGCAGCGTGCGGCTGTCCGCTACGTTCAAGTTTTGACGTGGCGCGCCAGGTCAAGTTACAGGCAGAGCAACTCCGCGTACTGCGCGGTGGCAGGGAAGTACTGTCGGGCGTGAGCTTTGAAGTTGCCGGCGGTGAGGTGTACGGGCTGCTCGGCGGCAACGGCGCCGGCAAATCAACGACGCTTTCCACCTTCCTTGGCTTTCTGCCGGCATCCGGCGGTCGGGTGATCGTCAACACGCGCGATGTTGGCAGCGACGTGGCGGCCGCCCGCCGTGCGATGGCCTACCTCCCTGAAGCCGCGTCAATGTACGAACATCTCGATGCGCGCGAGAACCTCCACTACTTTCTGCAACTGGTCGGTGTGGGCCGTGGTGAATCCGAGATCGACGCAGCGTTGGACCGTGTGTCGCTGGCCGGTGAGGCGCGCGGGATCAAGCTGCGCGGGTACTCCAAAGGTATGCGGCAGAAAGTGGCAATCGCGTTGGCAATCTTGCGTGATACAGACATTCTTTTGCTCGACGAGCCAACTTCGGGGCTGGACCCCACCGCCATCGATGAATTTCATGACCTGGTGCGTGGCCTTGCCGACGCCGGCAAGGCCATCCTGATGGTGACACACGACGTGTACGGCGCGTGCCAGGTGGCGGACCGCATCGGTTTGCTCCGTGGCGGCAAACTGGTGGATCAGTTCGCCGCACCTGCCGGTGGTCGGATTGAGACCGAAACCGTCCACCGCGCCTTTTCCGCCAAGACCAATCCGTGAAACGCGTGCTCGTTATCGCCGCCGCCGAATGGCGTTATTGGCTGCGTTCACGATTGGCGCAGGGCGGGGCATTGCTCATCACCGCGCTGTTGGTAGCCACCACGGTGCTGACCACGCTGCGTATGCAGAGCGAAACAGCGGAGCGCACACAACATCAGGCCAAGGCCGAAACGGCCTTCTTGACGCAGCCCGATCGCCACCCGCATCGTATGGTGCATTACGGGCACTACGTATTCCGTACCCCGGCACCGCTCGCACTCTTCGACCCCGGTCTGGACCCCGTCACCGGCCAGTCCATCTTTCTTGAAGGCCACCGCCAGAACACAGCCATGTTCGCCGCTTCGGGGGCCAGCGCCGATCTGGGCGGCTTGAGCTGGCTGAGCCCCGCCATGGTGTATCAGCTGTTTGCGCCGCTGCTGGTGATCCTGCTGGGACATGGTCTGGTTGCGCGGGAACGCGAGGCCGCCACGCTCGCAACGTTGCTGGCCCAAGGCACGCCGGGTCGGGTGGTGCTGGCCGGCAAGGCACTCGCGCTGTTGTCGTTTGTGGTGGTCTTGCTCTTGCCCCTCGCACTTGGTGCGGGCTTTGCGGTGTTGAATGGTGAACAGCTCTTGGCCGCTGGGGCCTTGATGATTGCGTATCTGTTGTACCTCGTCATCTGGGGCGCGCTGGCGTTGCTGGCCTCAGCATTCATCAGGAACCGCGCCGCCGTACTGGCCACACTCGCCACGCTGTGGATCGCGCTGACGCTGGTGCTGCCTGCCGTGGCCGTCAGCTCGGCGGCGAATGCCGCGCCCATGGCAGGCAAGCTGGAAGACGATTTGGCGATGCTAACCGAGCTGCGCAAACTGGGTGACGGTCACAACGCGAATGACCCGGCCTTTGCCCAACTGCGCGCCGACTTACTCGCCAAACACGGTGTGCAACGCGTCGAAGACCTGCCAGTGAACCTGCGCGGCGTCGTGGCACAGGCCAGCGAACAGAAGCTGACCGATACATTGAACAGCTATGCCGGTGCCCGCATGGCGGCAGAAACCCGGCAGGCCGCAGCGTTGTCCGTCTACGGGTGGCTCACGCCCCTACTCGCCGTGGCCGAAGCGTCGCGGGCGGTGTCCGGTACCGATCTGACGCATCACCACCGCTTCCTGCGCGAAGCTGAAGACCTGCGTTACGCCTTCGTCCAGGGCCTTAATCAAATTCACGCGGAGAAGCTTGCCTACGCCGACGACATCAGGCGCAGCAGCGACCCCGCGGCCGAGCGCCGCACACGTGTGGACGCGGCAAACTGGCAGTTGCTGGAACGCTTTCGCTTTCAGCCCGATGCTGCCGGCTCACGTCTCCAGCAGGCCCGCCCCCAATGGCTGATGCTCGGCGTCTGGAGCACCCTGTTGATGATGGCGGGGTTCTGGCTCGGTGGTAGGCTCAAGCCATGAGTGGATTGTCTTCGTCTGCAAACCTTTGGTCAGCTATCCGGCGAGAAGCGGCCTTTTTGGCTCGAGACCGATCTGTGCTGGCTTGGTGGTTGGTGGTGTTGTGTCTGTCGGTACTAGCTGTGTCCGCTGGGTTGTCGGAGGTGCAACAGCAAAACGCCACGATCGCGCGGTTATTGGAAGCCGACGCCGCCGATCGCTCGGCGGTGCTGAAGACACAAAGTGACTGGGGCGGCACCGCCTACAGCAGCTTTCACCTGACCTACGATGCGCCATCGAACTTTGCTTTTGCCGCGTTGGGTCGTCGCGACGACACGCCGTGGAAACACCGCGTGCGCATGCTGGCGCTGGAAGGACAGATCCATGAGCGTGATGCCGGGCATCCGGTGCTCGCGTTAGTCGGTCGCTTCGACTTTGCCTTTCTCGCTGCATTCATCCTGCCGCTGGTGCTGATCGTGCTGTTGCACGACATTCGCGCACGAGAAAGAGTGGCCGGACGCTACGACTTGCTGGTTGCCACCGCAGGACGTGCCGACCGCCTATGGCAGATGCGCGCCGCATTGCGCACTGGCGGCGTATTCATCTGCGCTGCAATCCCGTTGCTTGTCGCCGGTGTGATGGCAAACGCCGCCGCAGCGACTTTACTGGCGGCCACTGGCCTGCTGCTGGTGTACCTGCTGGCGTGGACAATCCTATGCGCACGGCTGGCAGCCTCGCAGCGGTCAGGCGAATTAATCCTCGCCGCGTTGATGACAATTTGGATCTTCGTCAGCGTGATCATCCCAGCCGCCGGACGTATCGCAATCGATCGTGCGGTGCCAGTACCGTCGGGGGCAGACATCATTCTGACCCAGCGCGAAGCTGTGAACGACGCGTGGGACCTGCCGAAGGAGGTCACCATGGCGGCCTTCGTCGAGCGCTATCCCCAATGGGAAGCGCACACTAAGGTCGAGCGCCCTTTTGCATGGAAGTGGTACTTTGCTTTTCAGCAGGTTGGCGATCAGAAAGCTCAGGCGTTATCGGACGCCTACTACGCTGGCCGCCAAAAGCGTGACCGGCTGGCCGGTCGGCTGGCCGTCATTGCGCCGCCAGTGCTGCTGGAACGCTCGCTGCAGATGCTGGCGGGGACCGACCTGCGGGCATCGCTGGCCTACGAGGCCAGAGTGCGCGCTTTTCATGCGTCGCTGCGCGAGTTCTATTACCCGAAACTCTTTCTCGACGAACCCTTTGAACGCGCGGCGCTGGATTCCATGCCGCAATTTGGCTCGCAGCCGCCCAAATAATGTGTGCTGCTTTACCGCGATGGTGTGTTTGCCATCGCATCACAGATTCGCGCCAGATTGTGTTCGGGCGCAGCACAAATCACCTTTTGCAAGATGCCAATTTGTTCCATGGCATGGCTTTGGGTGATGCTGGTGAGACCGTGCAGGCTCACCAAAATGAAGAGCGCAGCCCCTCCATCGCCACACGTTCGACAAGGCTGGGAAGACCTCAATAACCACAGCCAACTGCGCCATGACATCGCCTACCAGACCGCTGTCGGAGGCGACGACGATGTTAAGTTATGCCCGGCAGGAACGGCGAGATTGTTAGAAGTGCCGCCCCCTTTCAGACAGTACGAGAGAACTTATGTTTGCCGAATTGAGGCCGTATTACCTGTTAACTCACCGCTTTCCCAGTAGTGTGGATCGGATAACCTTTCAACACGCAATCTTAGCTTGCTTGTTTCTTCCTCACTTTTGACCAACTTGATCTTGGGAAAACAAAATGTCAGCCGTTCTTACCTCCCTGTCTGCCGCCACCAAGCCGCAAACCCGTCCGGCATCACCTTCATTGATTGGATTCTTTCAGTACCATGGTGCTTGGGCACCTGGCGTCAAGCTATTTCGCCGAATCGACTTTACAAGTAAAGCGGTACTCGTCTCCCTGACATTCCTCCTCCCCATCGTATTTCTCGCTTACTCCTACGTAAGCGCTAAACAGGAAGTGATCAATGTTGCAGCGCAAGAGCGCGTTGGTGTTGCCTATATTAAGGAATTGATCCCACTATTAAAACTGGCACAGTCTAACCGTATGACTGCAACCGCCGCTGCGCGCGGCGCAGTTTCGCCCGACGCTGCCGTGCTCGCCAGGCAATACGACGAGCAGCAAAAGAAGCTAGCAGACGTCGAAGGCAAGCTCGGTGTCAGCTTGGAGACCAATGTCGTTTACAACGCCTACCTTCAGGCCGCCTCAGCCGCAAAGTCGACAAGCGGCGCGCCTGACACCGTCTTCGCCGCGCACACCGCGAGCGTTGACGCAATTCTGACGATCCTCGACAAAGTCCTCGATACGTCCGGTCTGGCGCTGGATCCTGCGATTGAAACCTACTACCTGATGGATACTGCGACGAACCGCTCCACAACACTGGTCGAGGCCATGGCCAAAATGCGTGGCGTGGGCAACGTAGTTTTGGCTACCGGCGAGATGACACCGGCGCAGGTTGCAGTGCTGCATCAGAACTTCCCGCTCGCGAGTTACCACAAGAAGGCGTTCGACTTTAACCTCGGAAAAGTGCTCAAGGCCCGCCCGGAACTGAAGACCGCAATTGAGCACGAAGCCGCAAGCCGGGCGTTGCGCGCCTACTTGGATGACATCGAAAAAACCTTCCTCAAAGGCGAGCTCCTCAAGGTCGACCGCGCCGCATTTGTGAACGCCGCGAACCGTGCCATCGACGCGCAGTTTGAGGTCAACGCCAAGCTGCTGGGAATACTAGATCAATTGCTGTCGGAGCGCGTAAAGGAGACCGCATCAGAGCGTAACGCGGCCTTGATCATTCTCTCCTTTACACTGCTGCTAGCGTTATACCTGTTCCGCTCATTTCACCTTGTGACCCAGGGCGGGCTACGCGAAGTACAGCGTCATCTTGAGTCAATGGCCGCCGGCGACCTTACAAAATCGCCCAACCCTTGGGGCAGCGATGAAGCCGCGCGCCTCATGATCTCACTCAGCAATATGCAGCATTCGTTGCGGGGTATCGTCTCACAGGTACGCCGGTCGGCTGACTCGATCGTAGAAGCCTCCACCCAGATCGCTTCGGCGTCTGCGGATCTGTCTTCCCGCACTGAACAGACCGCTGCAAACTTAGAAGAAAGCGCCGCCTCCGTCGAACAGGTATCTGCCACTGTCCGGAGCTCGGCTGACAACGCCCAGCAGGCGGCATCACTTGCCCATTCGAATACCAAGATTGCGGAACGTGGCGGCGAGGTTATTTCCCGCGTGGTGACCACCATGGAAGCGATCAACACCTCGTCGTCGAAAATTAGCGAGATTATCGGCACCATCGATGGCATCGCCTTCCAAACCAACATCCTCGCGCTCAACGCTGCGGTGGAAGCTGCTCGCGCCGGTGAACAAGGCCGTGGCTTTGCTGTGGTTGCTTCAGAAGTCCGCAGTCTCGCACAGCGCAGCGCTGATGCTGCCAAAGAGATCAAGGTATTGATTTCTGGCAGTGTGGAACAGGTTCATGTTGGTACCGACGTGGTGCGCAGTGCCGGTGATACGATGGCCGAGATTGTGACCAGTGCAAAACGCATGGGCAGCCTGTTGGGCGAAATCTCAACGTCGGCAACCGAACAAAGCTCCGGTATTGCACAAGTCAATACGTCCGTGCAGGAGCTCGACCGCATGACCCAACAAAACGCCGCGCTGGTGGAAGAAACCGCCGCCGCCGCCGGTAGCTTGAACCAGCAAGCGCATGGCTTGGCCGAGGAAGTATCGCGGTTCAGGCTACCGTAAATGATGTGTGCGGAGATCGCCAAGCTGCATGATCCTCGCAAAAACGATGGCCCAAACAATGCACCCACCGGGTGCATTGTTGTTTCTGGCGGGCCAATCAACTGAAGACACGACAACACGGCATCAATCACACGCTGATATCGGCGGCTTTCAAGCATCTACAGACTCACCAAAACGCCCGCGACCGCGATCGGCGCGATTCGACCGTGAAGCCCCGCGAGGGGGCGATTGCATGCGGGCTGCTGCTAAGGCAACGCCGGGATGCGGATGGTGAACACCGTTCCTTCGCCCTTGGTGCTGGAAACCTGCATTTCGCCGCCCATGGCGTCCACGAGTTTCTTAGATATCGCCAAACCGAGGCCTGTCCCATCGGCAGATAGGCCCTCTTTCGTCGGCCTCGAATAGGGGATAAACAATCGTTTAAGCTCGTCGGCTGTCATACCATGCCCTGAATCCGCGACCGCAACCGTACACCAGCCGCCCGCCGACGAGGTACTGATACGAACCCAGCCTCGTGCACGATTGTATTTAATGGCGTTTGAAACCAGGTTGAGGAGAACCTGCTTGATGAACAATAGGTCGACGAGCGCCACGATATTCTGCGCTCCACAATCCGCAACTAAGCTGACATCCGCTTCAACGGCAGAGGCTTGAAGCCAGGCAACAATTTCCAAGACCAGCGGTCTCATCTCAACCTGAGAGGCGAGCAACGGTATCTGACCATCATCGAGTCGACCGACATCGCGTAGATTGTTGACCAGAGCGAGCATATGCTGTGCGGCGTCTTGTACGTGTCCTAGGTATCGAGCGCCTTTCTCGTCGACGCTGATGGACGGCCTTGCGAGCGCAAGTCTGGAGAATCCCAGCACCGCATTAAGCGGTGTACGCAGCTCGTGGGATAGGTCGGAAAGAATATTCGGCTTTGGCTGTACATGATTGTCGCGCGCTTGTCGCCGCGCGAGCTGCGCTTCGGCCTCGCGCAATCGAGAAATATCGGTCATTGCCTTGAGGACACCGATGATGGATCCGTCGCCGCCAAATAGCGGACTCGCGTTCACCACCAGCCATTTCGGATTTTCGCCCGGCACATCAAATCGCACCAGCCCGCCTTGGCGTCGCCCAGTCTGTAGCGCCCGCACACAGAATGAACTGGAAACCGGAATCAGATCACCATTTTCGCGAAATCCCTGCCACTGGGGAAGCGGGATAGCGCGGCCTATGACGTCGTCGACATCGACATCGAAGAGCTGCTGCGCCTTGGAGTTGAGGTCAACAATGCACCAGCTCGCGTCGCGAACCACCACTGCGTCACTCATGACTTCCAGTACCGCCCGATAGCAACCTGCAAGCTCATGACTCTGGTGGTGCGGCTCCATTGACCTAACCTTTCTGTTAACTTGTTAGCAAAGATTGCCAAAAAAAATCACTTTTTGCAACAAGTGAACGCGGTGTGCCGTATCGTAGGGATTGCGCCCGAACCATGTTCAGGCGATTATCCGGTAAAAGACGTTAGATCGGCGCAAATACAAAACATGCGGAAACAGATTTACCCAACACAAATCAGTCCTCACGCAATAATCAATACGCCTCGGCCTCATAGATGAGGACCGCGCTGAATCCTGGCGTTGCTAAGCGCGAAGTATTTGCGTGGGCGATGTACGACTTCGCCAATTCTGGCTATACGACCGTCGTCTTGACAGCGGTGTTTAACGCCTATTTCGTTTCTGTCATTTGCAACGGCGCGCCGTGGGCAACTTTCGCTTGGACCGCAACGCTTGCCGTCTCCTACCTTGGTGTCATGGTACTCGGCCCAATCATCGGCGCCTATGCAGACGCACACGCCGCAAAAAAACGTGTGCTGATGCTGGTGACAACAGGTTGTGTGGCCGCCACGGCGGGCCTGTATGCGGCTACATCCGGCGACCTTGCGCTTGCGGCTGCACTCGTCATCATTTCCAATTTTTGTTACGCCGTCGGCGAGAACATTACTGCGGCGTTTTTGCCCGAACTTGCGGCTCCGGAGGCCATGGGCAAAGTCTCCGGGTGGGGCTGGAGCTTGGGTTATGTCGGCGGGTTGCTTGCGCTGGGGCTCTGCCTCGCCTGGATCATGACCGCAGAATCGCGCGGCGGCACCACCTCGGGTGCCGTCCCGATGACGAACCTCATCACGGCCGCAGTCTACTCATTGGGTGCAATCGTCACCTTCATTTGGCTTAGGGAACGTGCCACCCCCACTGCAGTGTCCAGTGCGACTGCCTGGGCGCGGCTGGTACACACCGCACGCGATGCTGCTCGATACAAAGACCTAGTCGCCATGTTTATCTGCGGCGCGTGTTATCAAGCGGGGGTGGCCACGATCATTACACTCGCCGCGATCTACGCCCAAGAGGTAATGGGATTCAAGACCACCGAAACGCTGATGCTGGTATTGGTGGTCAATATCACTGCCTGCATCGGCGCGTTCGGGTTTGGTTACGTGCAAGACGCCATCGGCAAGAAGCGGGCATTGATGGTGACGCTGCTGATTTGGATTGCCATGGTCTTGTTCGCGTGGTTCGCCACTACGCCAGCGTTGTTTTGGGTGGCGGCGAATCTGGCCGGTGTTGCCATGGGTTCGAGTCAATCGGCCGGCCGCGCAATGGTAGCGTTCTTCTCGCCGGTAGATCGGGCTGCGGAGTTCTTCGGTCTGTGGGGTGTGGCCACACGTCTCGCCGCCATCGCCGGACCGCTGACCTACGGCGCAGTGTCGTGGGCGTCGGGCGGTAACCACCGGCTGGCGATGCTGATCACGGGTGTTTTTTTTGTTGCGGCGATTGTTGCGCTAGTGCAAGTGAATGAATCACGCGGTCGCGCGGTCGCATTGACCTCAGACGCAAACTCGCCTTTCGGCGGGTAGTTACAGCCATTTTTGCGCTGAAACTGCCCGTCTCTATTGCACTTCGGCCATTTCAGCCCAGACGACTCTTTCGCTGCACCGCCGCAATTTGGTCAAAACCAAGCGAAAATACATTTTGGCCTTTGCTATCTGCGTGTCGCCAATCGTTTTCCTACCCCAAACCATAATGTCAAACGAACCAACCGCACCCCACGCCACAAACTTCATCCGCAACATCATCGACGCGGATCTCGCCGCCAATGCCTACGCCGCTCGCAAGTGGTGCGGTCGCCCCGGTACAGCCGCGGAGCAAAAGGACGCACCACCGGATAGCGCAAGAATTCGTACGCGCTTTCCGCCCGAGCCAAATGGCTATCTGCACTACGGCCATGCGAAGTCGGTGTTGCTGAACTTCAATCTTGCCCGCGATTATGGCGGCATCTGCCACCTTCGGTTCGACGACACCAATCCAGAAAAGGAAGAACAAGAATTTGTCGACGGCATCGTCGATGCGGTGCGTTGGCTGGGAGGGCAGTCGGCACCGGACAACCCCGACGCCCCGATTTATTTCGCGAGCGACTACTTCGATTGGATGTATCGATTCGCCGAGCATTTGATCGAACACGGCCACGCGTATGTAGATTCGCAGTCCGCCGAGCAAATGCGCGCCAACCGTGGCACATTGACTGAGCCCGGCACGCCGTCGCCATTCCGCAACCGCACAGTCGACGAGAACCTGAAACTTTTCCGCGAGATGCGCGACGGGCTTCACGCCGAAGGCTCGCATGTGCTTCGCGCCAAAATCGACATGGCGTCGCCCAACATCAATCTGCGCGACCCGGCGATCTACCGCATCAAGCATGCGCACCATCACCGCCAAGGCGGTAAGTGGCATATCTATCCGATGTACGCCTACGCTCACCCGATCGAGGACGCGCTGGAAAACATTACGCATTCAATCTGCACACTTGAGTTTGAAGATCAGCGCCCCTGGTACGACTGGCTGCTCGCAAAGCTTGCGGAAGTTGGCGAACTGCTGAAGCCGCTGCCCAAGCAAATCGAATTCTCGCGCCTCAACCTCACCTACATCATTACCAGCAAGCGTTACCTGAAACAATTGGTCGATCAACATCATGTTGAAGGCTGGGATGATCCGCGTATGCCTACCATCGTCGGCGCGCGTCGTCGCGGCTTTGCGCCAGAAGGGTTCCAGTTGTTCGCCGAGCGCATCGGCGTATCCAAAGCCGATTCGTGGATCGACCTCACGGTGTTGGAAGACTGCCAGCGCGAAGTGATGAACGAAGCATGCTTGCGCCGTGTGGCGGTCTTGAATCCGCTCAAACTTGAAATCACCAATTACGACGCCGCCGCCGCTGAAATGTGTCTGGCACCCAATCACCCACAACAGCCGGAAACCGGCAAACGCGAAGTCCCGTTCTCGCGGGAGTTGTGGATTGAGCGGGAAGACTTCGAAGAGACGCCGCCAAAAGGATTTTTCCGCTTGTTTCCCAGCAACAGCGTGCGGCTGCGCTATGCGTATGTGATCAGGTGCACCGGCTGTGAAAAGGATAATGCCGGTAATGTAATCAAAGTCCTTGCAGAGTATTTGCCGGAAACCAAGTCAGGCAGCGCGGGCGCAGACAGCGTGAAGGTCAAGGGCAACATCCATTGGCTCTCGGCTAAACACGCACAGGCCGCCGAGGTGCGCCTGTTTGATCGTTTGTTCAAGGCACCGCATCCCGGTCGTAACAGCAACAACTTCCTTGACGACCTCAATCCGAATTCAAAGACGGTAATCTCTGCGTATCTGGAGCCGTCACTGCTGGACGCGCAGCCAGGTGACCGCTTTCAGTTTGAACGTCACGGGTACTTTGTGGCCGATCGTGTTGAATCGACACCGGGGTGCCCCGTATGGAATCGCGCGGTCACGCTGAAGGATTCTTGGGCCGCGCAAAAATAGAAATACATTCGGAGGAAACATGCAATTCATCAAACAAAATGCTAAACGTCGCACGCTACTCGCCGCCGGATTCGCGGCCCTTTACTTTGCAACAGGCATCGCTTCACAGGCGACGGCGCAGGGGCAAACGACATTCCCGACGAAGCCGATCAAGCTCATCATTGGCTTTCCACCGGGTGGTCCGCTCGACACACACGCCCGTGTCCTGACCGACCAATTGCAAAAAACTTTGGGGCAACCCATCATCGTTGATTACAAACCTGGTGCTGGCGGCACGATCGGCGCGAATGAAGTGAGTAAATCCCCGGCGGATGGGTATACCTTGTTGATGGCGAACACCGGCACGATGGTCATCAACCCCTTCGTCTATACCAAGAATATCTACGATACATTGCGTGATTTCACGCCGATCGCGCGCACGGCGCAGCAACCGCTCGCATTAGTCGTCACCAAAGACTTTCCGGCAAAGACACTCGGCGAATTCATCGCCTACGCCAAGAAAAACCCAACCGCAGTGAACTACGGCTCGGCCGGTAATGGCGGCATCTCGCACCTCGTACCGGAAATGCTGGAAGATGCCGCAGGCATTCAGATGACCCACATTCCCTACAAGGGCAGCGCCCCCGCATTCACGGACTTGCTCGCCGGCCAGATGCAGTTCATGGCGGAGTCGGTGCCGCAGGTTGCGCAATATGTGAAGGCCGGAAAAGTCCGCGCGCTAGCCATGACCGGCAAAGAACGTAACAACGCCATTCCCGACGTACCGACGATGGCGGAAGCCGGCGTGAAGAACTTCGAGATTGTGGGTTTCTACGGCGTGCTCGCACCGCCAAACTTACCGAAAGATATCCTGGCCAAACTAAGCGAGGCGTTTCAGAAGGCGCTGAACGCTGAAGAAGTGAAAGCAAAGATGATCCAACAAGGTGCCGATCCGGCGTATCTCGACCCCGCAGCGTTCTCAGCATTTCTCAAATCACAGAGCGCTCGCTGGCAGTCGGCGGTGGTGAAAGCGAAGGTCAAGCTAGACTAACTGCGCTGGCACCCGAGCGCGGCTCACACCATGTATCTGCCCGATCACTTTGCCGAGACCCGCCAAGATGTGTTGCTGTCACTCATCGAGGCACATCGGCTTGCCACGATCGTACGCCAAGATCCCGACGGCTTGGTGGCCGATCATATCCCGCTTATCATTTATCAGCGCGGCGATCTGCTGTCGCTACGCGGTCATGTTGCGCGCGCCAATCCATTGTGGCGCTTGGCCGACGGTAAAGACGTGTTGGTTGTTTTTCAGGGCCCGCAGACCTACATCTCCCCCGGCTGGTATCCGAGTAAAGCGGAGCACGGCAAAGTCGTTCCGACATGGAACTATGCGGTGGTCCACGCATCCGGTCGTTTGGTCGCCATTGATGACACTTCCTGGCTGCACGGCCATGCAAACGAACTGACCGATGCCAACGAAGCTAGGTTTAAGAAAGCGTGGAAAGTCTCTGACGCCCCCGCCGCTTACATTGAGGCCACCGCGCGCGCGATTGTCGGCATCGAGATTACCGTTACACGCATGACGGGAAAGTGGAAGGTGAGCCAAAATCGCAGTGCTGCCGACCGCGCCGGCGTGGCATCCGGCCTGCGCAATGTTGGCGATACATCCGGGATGACTGCGTTGGTCGCGCCGTCTGAGCAAACGCCGTAACATCAGTGCATTCCCGCAATCGGGCGAGCCCGCATGACCCAATTCTATTGGACATGACTACTGGATTGCGCGATGATTGTTTGAATTCGCCGGCGCAGGCCCCGGCCACAGAGACGTGTTTCGATCAACGTTCGTTAGGAGTGCCATATGACCACCACACCAAGTCAACGCCATCTCGCCACCGCCATTGCAGTCGCGCTCTATGGGGTGGGAACAACTGCCGCTCTCGCGCAGTCCGCGCCGTCGAAACCACCTCAACAAGTCGTCAAACCGCCGATTGCCTTAGCCTACATTGATGTTGCCACTGCCTCAAGCGACATGCCTGGCGGCAACATGATGGGTGCAGCCGCACAGGGCGGCTCGTCCGGTGGGTTGTTCGGCGCATTGGGTGGCTTGGCGCGAGGGGCGGCGGTCGCCGCTTCCGGTGGCGGCAACACCTTCGGCCAAACGCGCAGCATAGGTTTCAGCAGCGGTCGATATGTCGACGTATCGGTGTACACGACCAAGAACCGCTCGCTGGCGGATGCCACACAGATGATTCCGGCGGTCATGAACCTAGGCGAATCTCTTAAGCTGGTTGCGCCGATACCGGAGAAGCCCGTTCCCGTCGGCCCGGTTGACGAAAAGCCCTACGAGCAGAGCTACGAAAAACCCAAAGGCAAAATGTCGATTTACTGGGGTTGCAGTGAAACGATTCGACCGGGCCAGCCTCGCACACTAGATGCGGCGACGGCGCGGATTGAGGACTTCGGCAAGTTCTTCGTCGCCCGTGGCTCCACCACCAAGGGTGCGCGCGCCGAGCCTGGGCATCCAGCATGGCCTAACAAACAAGACGACCGGCAGCTTCCTGATTCGGCTTCGTTAGTCGGTCAGCATAGTTTCTTCGGCACGGGCCTTC
This sequence comes from Rhodocyclaceae bacterium, assembly GCA_020247545.1. Lineage (GTDB taxonomy): Bacteria > Pseudomonadota > Gammaproteobacteria > Burkholderiales > Usitatibacteraceae > UKL13-2. The sequence goes on from JADCIX010000005.1 coordinate 42,817, forward strand.
CGGACTCATTCAAAGTCAGCCTCGGCGCGCCGCAAGATCTCATGCCGCCAATTCAACTCAGCCAACGCAGAAATGAGACCGGGTTTGATCTGGAATGGCAGTCAATCCCGCATACGCGTGGATACTTCATCGCGGTCATGGGCGGCAAATCAGACGAAAATGATTCCGGCGAGGCGATTTTTTGGACGTCGAGCGAATTGCCGGATGTTGGTTTCGGGCTGCTCGATTACCAATCAAATACCAATATCGACAAGTGGATCGGTGAAAAGGTGGTTTTGCCCCCCGCCGCCGTTAGATGCGCTGTTCCAAAAGGGATTTTCCCTGATGGCTCCGGTGGCATGCTGCGCATGATCGCCTATGGATCGGAAGCCTACTTTGCCTTTCCACCTCGTCCGACCGATCCTAAAATTGCGTGGGAGCCAGAATGGCAGACCAAAGTTCGCGTCAAATCGACATTCTTCTCGGTGCTGGGCGGCACGGGCGAAAGCGAGGGACGGCGGCGCGGAACTCGCGAAGAACCGGCAAAGGCCAAAGAAGAGAAAAAACCTAACCCAGTTGAGTTGCTAAAAGGCCTATTTGGCCGTTAACTTATGTTAATATCGAACCATCAATTAACTAGCTACCCCTTGCGTTAGCGTTGTTTCGGACATTGACGACGGAAAATCTGCATAAGGTTCGTACAGGCAGTCGGTAGAAAAAAATGGGCCAACGCGGGGATCGGACTACGCGCCAATGTTGAAGAAGTTGTTGTCCGCCGATAAGCCAATACGGCATGCCTTAGGCGCTTGCGGCACCTATGTGGCGATCACGCTAAGCTGGCTGCTAATCACCGACTGGGCACTTTCAACGCTTGTGGATCCTGCGCAGGTCCACAGCGTTGACAGGTTTAAACCATTTGCCTTTATAGCTGTTTCTGCGGCGCTACTGTTTGTTTTCCTAATGCGACTCAATCGCGCCGCAGGCGCTTTTAGGAACAAGGCAACCAGCGTTGCTGCTGCCGAGCCACATACGCGCGGCTTGCCACAAAACATTGCGCTAGCGGTGGGTACGACCGTCCTGCTGGTTTTATTTAACCTCATCTACTCGTTAAACGCGGATCGACGGGAGCGAATTAAGGTCGCCGAGGAAAGCGCGCAAAATCTCGCCAAGGCCATTGATGAACACGCGGCAGCAATGTTCAAGGCGGTTGACCTTTCGCTTGCCACCGCCTCTCGGGCCCACACTGAACCTGCGGCTTCGACAGAAGAACGCGACCAGCGCGTCACAACCCAGCTACTCGCCGACCTACGCGCGCTGCCCTACGTAAAGACGCTTTTTATCGTTGACGCCACCGGCGACATTGCGCTAAGCACGGATACGAACAACGGGGCACCTATCAAATTCGTCAGTCACTCCTACTTCATCGAGGCGCGCGATAGTCAGACGAGACAAATGCTGATCGGCAGTCCGTCCGAGAGCTGGATTGCTGGTGCCGAGCAGTTTGTGGTCGCGCGTCGCATCGACGGTGCTAATCGACAGTTTATGGGTATTGCCGTGGCAGTGATCGAATCTGCTCGGCTGAAGTCGTTCTACGATACTCTGCGGGTAGGTGAGCGAGGCTCGATATCGATTGTCAGGCGTGACGGTACGTTACTGGTAAGGTCGGCGTTTACAAAAGGAATCGTCGGCAGCAACTTTCGCAATACCTTTTTGTTTCAGAACGCACTCCCTACAGCCAAAACTGGCACCTTTACCTCCGATAGCCAACTCGACGGCATTCGGAAAATTTTCTCGTATCGCGAACTCGCCGATTGGCCAGTGGTGGTCGCCGTCGGCTTCGGCGAAGCCGAAGTACTCAGTGCATGGGTTTGGAGTGCGCGCACCTATAGCTTTATATCGCTGGGTTTTGCGCTGGCGTTGATTTGGCTAGGATGGTTGTTGTGGCGCGGCCTGAAGCAGCAAGACCAGTTCGCACAAACCGCCATGCAGAATGAGCAGCGTTTTAGAAAACTGACGGAGCTGTCTTCCGATTGGTACTGGGAACAAGACACGAGTTTTCGTTATGTGCTGTTGTCACAAAATTTTTCTGACCGTACTGGTATCGCGCCTGGCAGGGTACTTGGAAAGACCCGTGAAGAGCTCAGCACCAATGATCGAGATATTCAACTTACCATCACGGCCGCGCAACAGGCGCATCAAGCTTTCCGCGACGTCACCTACCGGCGGATATGGCCTGAAGGTAGCGAAAAGTGGTACCAAACCAGCGGGGCACCGGTATTTGATGGTGCCGGTGTGTTCACTGGTTATCGCGGCACAACCAAAGACGTGACCGCGCTAATGCGCGCGCAACAGGCCGTCGTCGAAAGTGAAAGACGCTATCGCTTGATGTTCGATCTGAACCCGCACCCGATGTGGGTATTTGACTCAGAGTCGTTCGGCTTCCTGGCAGTCAATCAAGCCGCGTGTAAGCAGTATGGTTACTCGGCAGATGCATTCATGGATATGACGATCTTCGACCTGCATCCACCATGCGAGCTTCCGAGACTGAAAGCCGCACTTGAAAAGTCCCCCGAAGAGCGTGAGGCCGGGGACTGGCTGCACCGCAGACAGGACGGTGGACTGATTACAGTACGAGTCACCGCCGACAACATACAATTTTTTGAGTCCCCTGCGCGTCTGGTCCTGGCGCTCGACATCACTGAACTGCGGCAAGCAGAGACTAAGATTCTCAAGTTCAATAGCGAGCTCGCGGAGCACGTCGGCATCCGTACCGCCGAACTCGAATCAATGAACCGTGAACTGGAATCATTCTCCTACAGTGTCGCGCACGATCTGCGCGCGCCGCTGCGCCACATCAACGGATATGCGACCCTGTTGCAGGAATCGAGTGCGAAACTTCCCGAAACCACCAAGCGTCATTTGGACATCATTGCGAAAGCCGCTGAACACATGGGGAACCTGATCGACGCGATGCTCGACCTGTCACGGGTATCACCCGTCGCGGTTCGGCTTGCTCTCGTAGATATGAACCGCCTCATCCACGAAGTCCTCATTGATGGCGAGCGCGAGATGGGCGCACGCACCATTCATTGGTCGATCGACAAACTGCCCAATGTCATAGGCGACGTTCGGCTGCTGCGACAGGTGTTCATCAACCTCGTCACGAACGCTGTCAAATTCACCGCAAGACAGGCCAATGCAGCAATCGAAATTGGTATTGATCAGCAGCACCGCGACCAGCTTCGCGACGGCGAAGTTGTGATCTACGTCCGCGATAACGGCGCCGGCTTTGACATGGCACACTCCGACAAGCTGTTTGACGCGTTCCAACGCTTGCATAATCAGGCCGAATTCCCCGGCACCGGCATTGGGCTGGCAACGGTATCGCGCATCGTTGAGCGCCATGGGGGGCGCGTGTGGGCAGAAGGACAGCTGGGACGCGGTGCAACGTTTTACGTGCTACTGAAGGTGGCGTGAATCTTTCAGCAAACATGAATAATGACGGGCACTTTCAGCACGGATTTGTCTGAAGGCACCCGTCCTGCCTCGAGATGAATGCACTACGCTGCTGTCGGCGTGCCCGCCATGTAACTCTCTAGCGGCGGACACGAGCACAGCAAGTTGCGATCGCCGTAGACGTTATCCACCCGCGCGACCGGCACCCAGTATTTGCTGGCCTTCAAACTAGGCACTGGATACGCGGCGGCTTCGCGGGTGTAGTCATGAACCCAGTTTTCCGCCATCAACATTTGCGCTGTATGCGGTGCGTTACGCAGCGGATTGTCTTCGCGGTCGATGCGCCCTTCTTCCACCGCACGGATCTCGTGGCGAATCTGGATCATGGCATCACAAAATCGATCCAGCTCCCGTTTCGACTCGGACTCGGTTGGCTCGATCATTAATGTTCCCGCCACCGGGAAACTCATCGTTGGCGCATGAAACCCAAAATCGATCAAACGCTTTGCGATGTCTTCGTTGCTAATGCCGGTGCTTTCCCTGAGTGGACGAATGTCCAAGATGCACTCGTGCGCCACCAAGCCTTCATTACCCGAGTAGAGCACCGGAAAATGCGCTGCCAAACGTTTCGCCACGTAGTTCGCGTTCAGAATTGCGACCTCGGTGGCGCGCCGTAAACCGGATGCGCCCATCATCGCGATGTATGCCCACGAGATCGGCAGAATAGACGCAGAACCAAATGGTGCAGCACTGACTGGACCTACCTTGTTGTCGGAACGCATCGGATGACCTGGAAGAAATGCTGCTAGATGTGCGCGCACACCAATCGGCCCCACGCCCGGCCCACCACCACCGTGGGGAATACAAAACGTCTTGTGCAAATTAAGGTGCGAAACATCCGAGCCAAACTTGCCCGGCTGCGCCACACCGACCAGCGCGTTTAAGTTCGCACCATCCATGTAGACCTGGCCACCACGGTCGTGGATGATCGCGCATATTTCTTTAATCGCGTCTTCAAACACGCCGTGGGTAGATGGGTAAGTCACCATCAATGCGGCCAGCCGGTCTTTGTAGTGATCTGCCTTCGCGGTGAGGTCGGCCACGTCAACGTTGCCGTGTTCATCACACGCGGTGACCACCACTTCCATGCCGACCATCTGTGCCGAGGCGGGGTTGGTACCGTGCGCTGAGGACGGGATCAAACAAACATCGCGATGCGCCTCGCCGCGCGAGCGATGGTATGCACGAATAGCCAACAACCCTGCGTATTCTCCCTGCGCGCCGGAGTTAGGTTGCAACGAGACCGCATCGTAGCCGGTGATTTCACACAGCTGCGATTCGAGTGTGGAGGTCAACTCTTGGTAGCCGAGTGTTTGATCCACCGGTGCAAATGGGTGGACTGCGTTAAAGCCAGGCCACGTCACCGGAATCATCTCGGTGGTGGCGTTGAGTTTCATGGTGCAAGAGCCAAGCGGAATCATGGTGCGATCCAACGCCAGGTCTTTATCCGACAGGCTGCGGAAATAACGCAACATTTCCGTTTCCGAATGGTGTGTGTTGAATACCGGATGTGTCAGGAACGCAGAGGTGCGTTGAAGTGCCGGTGGGATCATCGAGGTCGCCTTGATATCAGCAAACTTTGGTGCGGTCTTGCCCGACACACTCGCAAAAATCGACAACAGTTGTTCAACGTCCGCCGGGCCATGGGTCTCGTCAAACGACACACCAACCACCGGATACTCCACAAAGTCGCGCAGATTGATTTCAAGTGCGAGCGCCGCATCCAAAATCTGTTTGCGCCGCTCGCCAACGCGAACCGTGATGGTATCGAATACGTGCGCGGGGATGACTTCGTATTCGAGCTTCGCCAAGCCGGCGGCAAACGTCGCTGCCAGTGTATGTGTCCGGCGCGCGATCTCCGTCAAACCACGCGGCCCGTGATACACCGCGTACATACTCGCCATGACCGCGAGCAGAACTTGTGCGGTACAAATATTCGACGTCGCCTTCTCACGGCGGATGTGTTGTTCACGCGTCTGCATGGCAAGACGCAGAGCACGGTTGCCTTGAGCATCCACCGACACACCTACCAAGCGACCGGGCATCGAACGTTTAAACGCGTCTTTACAAGCCAGGTAAGCCGCGTGAGGGCCACCAAAACCAAACGGCACACCAAAGCGCTGTGAGGTACCAACCACAATGTCCGCCCCCCACTCACCCGGCGGCTTTAGCAGCGTCAGTGCCAGCAGGTCGGCACAGGCGATAAACAACGCGCCCTTGGCGTGGGCTGCTGCGGCATACGGTGCCATGTCGTGGATCTGCCCTGAGGTGGACGGATACTGAACCACCACACCAAAGTAGTCGTTGTCTTCCATGAGTGTCGGGGCAAATCCAACCTTGACCTCAAGCCCCAGCGGCTCGGCGCGGGTTTTGATTAGTGCAATCGTCTGCGGGTGGCAATCCCCCGCAACGATGATGGTGTTGGATTTTGATTTGGCTGAGCGCTTCGCTAACGTCATCGCTTCCGCAGCGGCGGTAGCTTCATCGAGGAGTGATGAATTGGAAATCTCCATCCCGGTCAGATCACAAACCATCGTCTGGAAATTCAGCAACGCTTCCAACCTGCCCTGCGAAATCTCCGGCTGATACGGCGTATACGCGGTATACCAAGCGGGATTTTCAAGAATGTTGCGCAAAATCACGCCGGGGGTGTAATTGCCGTAATAGCCCTGTCCGATAAACGACTTGTAAACCTTGTTCTTCGCTGCGATTCGTTTTAAGTCCGCCAGCACGTCTTGTTCGGTACGCGGACCATTCAGTTCGAGCAAACCCTGTTTCAAGATTTGTTTTGGCACGATCTTGCCGATCAGGTCATCCAGCGATGCGGCACCGACTACCTTGAGCATTGCCGCCAAGTCAGCGTCATTTGGACCGATGTGACGGGCGTGAAATTCGCTGCCGTCGGCCAGCTCTGCAGGGGACATCAAATTCATCATGACTCCTGATTAACCGGCGGTGGCAACCGCTTGATAGGCGGCCGCGTCCAGCAACTTCGCGACGTCTTCCGCGTTGGCGGGCTTCATTTTGAAAATCCAGTTGTCGTATGGCGCACCGTTGAGCGACTCGGGTGCGGCGTCGAGCTCACCGTTAAACTCAGTGACTTCACCGGTCACCGGGGCATAGATATCAGAGGCTGCCTTTACTGACTCCACTACGCCGGCCGTTTCCCCTGCACTGAGGGTCTCGCCGACTTTCACTTCACCGACAAACACCAGATCACCCAGCATCTCCTGTGCGGGATCGGTGATTCCCACGGTGAGCGTGCCGTCGGCCTCCAAGCGGATCCATTCGTGGCTCTTGGTGTATTTGAGATTGGCTGGGATGTTCATAGTGTCTCCAGAGAAAATGAATGAAGTAACTGCAGGGTTAGGAAATGAGGGCTTTGCCGTTGCGTACAAACGGCATTTTGACGACTTGTGCCGGCATCAACTTGCCGCGAATATCGACGTTAACCGTGTCACCCACCGCAACGGCGAGAGGCACACGCGCCATGGCCACCGAGAAACCAAGTGTCGGTGAGTGTGTCCCGCTGGTGATTTCACCATCACCGTGTGGCGTGACAACTTTCATATGGGCGCGCAACACACCGCGATCAAGCAGTTTTAAGCCGACGAACGCACTCTGTTTGCCATTTGCTTCTAGGACATTGCGGCCGATAAAGGCGCGCGGCGTTTTCAAGGCTACGGTCCAGGCCAATCCGGCATCGAACGGCGAGACGGACTCGTCCATGTCATTGCCGTAGAGATTCATGCCAGCCTCAAGACGCAACGTATCGCGTGCGCCGAGACCCGCTGGTGCCACCCCTGCCGCCTTCAACGCGTTCCAGAGCGCTGGCGCTTCAGCTGCCGGCAATACAATTTCAAAACCATCTTCGCCGGTGTAGCCGGTGCGCGCAATCATGACGTCACCTTCCACGTGTGCCGAGAAAGCAATCAGGCTCTCACTTGCCGCGCGGCGTTGCGGCCATACCGACCACACCGCTTCACGTGCAGCGGGACCTTGCACAGCGATCATGGCGAGGTCACGCCGTGGCGTGATGGTTAAGTCCGGATGTGTCGCAGAGGCTTGTTGCTGCATCCAGGAAACATCTTTCTCCGCCGTACCGGCGTTGACGACGATACGAAAATGAGACTCACTCAAAAAATAGATGATGAGATCGTCAATCACCCCACCCTGCGGGTTGAGCATGCAGGAGTACAACGCCTTGCCCGGCGTTTGTAGCTTATCCACGTTATTGGCGACGAGCGTGCGTAGGAAGCCGCGCACGTCAGCTCCCTCGATATCGACGTTGAGCATATGTGAGACATCGAACATGCCGGCGTGGTGCCGGACGTGGTGATGTTCTTCGACTTGGCTACCGTAGTGCAACGGCATTTCCCAGCCGCCGAAGTCGACCATCTTCGCGTTGCAGGCGAGGTGGGTGTCAAAAAGAGGAGTGCGTTTGAGCATGATCTGAGGGTCCTTGGTAGATGACCCCTGCGCACCGAAAGGTGTCGGCACCGTCGCGAGCAGCGCGGAGCGGCCGGTCTTTGGAGATGGAGCGGACACGCGTTACGTGTCCGACTAGCACCGCAGACGGCGATCCCGCGCTGCACAGCAGGTGAAGACACCTTACCGTGCGCAGGGTCCCCTCTGTCCTTGGTGCCTGAGAGTTTCCCGGCAACTAATCCGGTATCACCTTCGGCGAGCCGCATACGGTCTGCGACTTCTCTCCAGAGTTGCCCGTCTGTGTGGTTCTCGGTACCTGAGCGATTTCGGGTGATTACGCCTTCGGCGGCTGCTTGATTGCGGCAGCGCTCTCCCACACGACGTGAAAGCACCGGCATTCTAGCTGATAGAGGGGTTCCATGGTTCGGATTCACAAGCGCCTCGGCAAGTGACCAAAGTCGCCTATTGGCGGGCATCTCCAAGCATTTATTGCTGAAGATGCCCGTGAAATGGCGAGTTTCGTTCCTAAATTCTTATCGAATCCGCTTTGCGAGACAGGCTTGTAATGCGCCTGCCATCCCCCACATGTAGAACGACCGCAACATTGCAGCCCACGCGTCCACTCACGTCAACATCACGCCATCCCCGCACCAACTCATCCCTCTCTCCTCCAACTTTAGTTATTGGAAAAACATGTCCGCTACCAAATTGTTTACACCCGTCAAAATTGGCAACATCACGCTTGCCAATCGTGCTGTCATGTCGCCCATGACGCGAAGCCGCGCCGTTGACGCCAACACCCCAAACACGTTGATGGCGGAGTATTACGGCCAACGTGCCAGCGCCGGCCTCATCATCACCGAAGGTGCATCACCTTCACCTAACGGCATTGGATATCCGCGCATCCCCGGCTTGTACAACGCTGAACAAGTCGCCGGCTGGAAACTCACCACCGATGCGGTTCACGCCAAGGGCGGCAAGATTTACATCCAATTTATGCATACCGGCCGCGTGACCCAAGCCGCCAATCTTCCTGCAGGCGCCGAGACCGTTGGCCCGACTGATGTCGTCTGCCCCGGCGAGATGTACACCGATAGCAAGGGCATGCAGCCGCACAGCCAACCACGCGCCATGACGCAAGCTGACATCGATCACGCTGTGGCCGAATACGCAACGGCCGCCAAACTCGCGGTTGAAGCAGGTTTTGATGGTGTCGAGTTACACGCCGCAAACGGGTATTTGATCGAACAATTTTTGAATGCCAACGTCAATACCCGCACCGACAGTTACGGTGGCTCCATCGCCGCGCGCAATCGCTTTGCACTAGAAGTTGCTCGTGCGACGGTTGCCGCTATCGGTGCCGAACGCGTTGGTATTCGTCTTTCCCCGTACGGCGTCTTTAATAGCACTGGACCGTTCGATGAGTTGGAGCCACAGTACCTAGCGCTGGTGAAAGAGCTCTCGGCGATGAAGCTTGCCTACCTACACGTGCTTGATCACTCGGCGATGGGTGCACCACCTGTGCCGGAAGCGTTCAAACTCGCCTTGCGTAAAGCCTTCGACGGTCCGTTCATTCTTGCTGGTGGTTTCGATGCCACGACAGGCGAAGCGGCATTGAACGATGGCCGCGCCGATATGATCGGTTATGCACGGGCGTTTTTGGCGAACCCGGATTTGGTCGCGCGCATGCAAAAAGGAGCGGCACTGAATGCACCAGACATGTCGACGTTTTATACACCGGGACCGAAGGGGTACACCGATTACCCCACTCTGTAATGCCAACCTGATCCACGTAGGCACAATAAACCCAGCCGAGGCTGGGTTTATTGTTGGTGCTTCTTTCAAAGGCTGACTGGTCGTCGGAATGCTCTTCCCCGTACGGTACTTTGGCAACTATCTATTGACCATCCGATACCCTGCTGGAACCTGTCCCGCTTCGACGAACCTTGCGGGCTGCGAGCTGAAGGCGCTTTCGAGATTCTCAAGGCGCATGATCTGGCGATCAGGTCGCATAAACAGGATGACATCTGGGCCTTGTCCAAACGAAGCCTTATCCTTCCCGAGATAAATCCAATCTCGCCCCGAAGCAGGTAAAACTTGTAGCGAACTGCTCAAGACCGTCGATGTCGAGGTGCATGCCGCATTCGGATCGTCGGGATTAGCTGCTGCGCCTGGCAAGTCGACACCAAAACCTGACATTTTCAACAGGCTAAGTTCACCAGTGGTGGGGTTGCGGATCAGCACCTCCCCGCCCACTCCACTTTGCGTGAATCGACCTACTGCCAAGGGCACAAAGCCATTGGGTACACGTCCGCCCGACACGTTAGCGCACGTTCTTGCAGGCGTTGCCATTAACACCCGAATGTCACCAGTTGGACTCACATAGAAAAGTTCGTCCGCACCATCGCGGTTGATGTCTAACGCACCGAGCAGTGTCCAATCCAACGGCGCTCCACCGCGTTTGCGCACTTGTTCGACTTGTCCATTGCGCATGAACCATATGTAGGAAACACCAGTGTCGTTCGAACCCGGCTCGAGGTACCGCCAAACCAAGTCACCGAAACCGTCACCATCGAGATCGCCCGAAGCCTGGACTTGCCAGTTGAGACGAACGTTTCGCATGGGCGTCAATTGCGTACTCTGATAGGTCAGCCAAGCCGAGACCGGTCCGAAGCCATCCGTTTGGTCGACTTTTTGAAAGATGACGTCATTCCAAACATCACGATTGAGATCCAAGTGTCTGAGTACACGGTAGCCGGGGCCAGGTGTCCGCAGCGGCGTGAATATGTACGGCCCGTTAGACGACTTGCCACCAACCATCAAGCCGCCATTCGTGGAAGACCACAAAGGACCGTATGCCTCTCTGATGAACGAACTATCCGCTGCCGTCAACCCGGCAAATGAGATGCGGTCGATATTCGTGATCCGTGAGACGTAAAAGCCAACGCCGACACAGCTTGTCACCCCTGCGGTTATGGGACGAAAAACATCGTAAACAGGATCGGTGCCAATGGTACACGAGCGCCAACCCGAAAAGGCGCTCGCATTCTCTACGAACGGATTTCCCGCATCGGCTCCCAGAGTGAGCAAGTCTCCGCCGTTGACATCGATCACACACGTTGCAGTGCATGAGGCTAGCCGCATGCCGCGGGAGTTCACGACAACCGTACCCGTTCCAGTGCCGAAGAATTCGATCCTCAGCTTCACTGAGATCAGCTCGAAGCGCGCGCGCGCCACGATGTCCCTCGGAGGAAAACTCTGATTGATCGTCCGATTACAGGTTGCGTCCGTAACTCCGGCGCACTCTCCCTCCCAGCCGACGAATCGTGAGCCCGGCGCAGGGTCGGCAATGAACTGGACTGGCGTGCCGTTAAAAAAACCAATCACACAGCTGGAACGACATTCAACGGTCGCTGGATTGGTGCGTATGGTTCCCGAACCGGTGCCAACCGCTTCAAGCTTAATGTCCGTTGGCGATCCGAAGAACGCATTAACAGGCGCTGTCGAGCCCGGCGTTACCACGCATGACAATTGCGACCCGCTACAGCCGCCACTCCAGTTGACAAATCTAGCCGGCGTTGTTGGTAGCGCCGTCAAACTTACTGTTGTACCGAATGGATACTGCCAGCAATTCGCCCCACACGACACGCCCATTGGTGTAGGCAAAACGCTACCCGCGCCAAATACGTTCACCAGGACTTGCGTAGGATCACCTGGGTTCAGCGGTGTAAGCTGCTCGATTTTTGTCTCGCCGGTGCGGAGGTAACCCGACAGATAAAGAACGCCGCTGGGTGCACGTACGATACCGCTGGAAACGACACGACGGTTAACGGCAGCCGTTACGTCGTCGGTCTCATTGTAGTATCCGGTCCCAGCAACGCGGCTTACGATGGTTGTATCGCGATCCACGCGAAAAACGCCGCCGAAACGGTGGTCTGCCACCAACAGGTGGCCATCAGCATCAAACTCAAGCGCATATGGCGTTTGAAACCTGAAGTCTCGCGCGGGAATGTTTACGGCGGCGGGGATGCCGTCAAGCTGAGAGGACCGGCGACTTTCATTTACGTAGACGGTGACTTGCCCATCGCTTGGGGAGAATCGCATTACCCCGCCGCAACTCCCTTCGGCGATAAAAACATCGCCGTTGCCTGCCACGATAGCGTCGAGCGGCCAGCATAGGGAAACCTGACTTGTCGCACCTGTACTCTGCGTACCGCCCCCAACAAGAGTGGTAATGCCCCCCGTTTGCAGGTCAACACGTCTCAACCGGTAATTCTCGGTGTCAGCGATCAATAGTGCGCCGGCCGGGTCGTAACCGAGCCCGCGCGGAAAACGTAATTTTGCTGAGGTGGCAGCGCCACCGTCACCGCTAAAGCCGGCCTCGCCGGTACCTGCAAGCGTTGAAATCAGGCCAGAATTGATGTCGATACGTCGAATCCGTTGGTCCTGTGAGTCTGCCACGTAGATGTTGCCCTCACCATCAATCGCGAGGTCGTAGGCGCTGCGAAGCTTGGCCGATGTAGCCGGGCCGCCGTCGCCACTGTAGCCCTCCTCACCCGTTCCTGCGACGACCGTCACTGACCCCGTTCGCGGATCAAATCGCATGACCTGCGCCTTGTCTGAAAAGACAATGTTGCCCGAAGACTCAACGGCGATACCATATGGCAACTTTGGCACGTAGGACGTCACGCTATCGCCCACCAACGTGCGCACGTTGTAACTAGTCTGCGCATAAAGCGAGGCTGCTTGTATTGCAAACAAAACAACAGCAAGTTGCACAAACTGCATTGCGCTGATGTGTGGCTTACAACCGAAGCGAAGTCTTTGGATCATGGCGAATAGGTGTTTGCACAGTCCCGCGCAGCACGGGAAATCGTGAATTGACCAGATTATGGCCAATTACCCTATTGTCGTCTAGGCGTGCACGAACAGCGGTGTCAGCGGCGAGCCAGCGTCCGAGGATTACCTCGGCAGCACCCTCACCGCCTCCACCAGCTGCGCAAATGTCACCGGCTTTGACAACAGCGCCGCACCAGCGGCATCAGCGACTTCGCGCTTCATCGCGCCATCGGCAAGGGAAGAGATAAAGATCACGCGACGTACGGACTTCGGATTGCGGTTGCGCGCGTTTTTGAGGAAGCTTAATCCAGAAAGTTTGGGCATCCGGATATCGCACAAGACCAAATCAAATACATGCTCGCCGCAGAGATTTAGCGCCTCCATGCCGTCAGTTGCGGTCACCACGTCGTAGCCCATTTCTCTCAGGCAATTAGACAGCCAGTCGAGCATGGTCTCGTCGTCTTCAACGGCGAGTGCCTTGAGCTTTGGCTCCGCCGCAACTTTCACGGTCGAGACTTCGAGGTTCACAGGCGTACGCAGTCCACAAAATAACACAACTCGCCACCAACATCGTCTTCAACGAGTCCATGAATGTCTGTTTCAAAGCCGGGGAAACGGGCGTTGAAGTCCCGAGCGAATTTCAAATATTGAACAATCGTCTTGTTGAATCGTTCACCGGGAATCAACAACGGAATACCCGGTGGGTACGGAGTAAGCAAGATGCCGGTGATGCGTCCTTCCAGATCATCAATCGGCACACGATCGAGTTCACGATGTGCCATCTTGGCGAACGCATCGGCGGGTTTCATCGCAGGCTGCATATCCGAGGTATACATCTCGGTAGTGAGGCGCGCGATGTCGTGCGCCTTATACATGTCGTGAATTTGCTGGCAGAGGTCGCGCAATCCCACACGCTCGTATTGCGGCTGTGTCGCCACGAACTCAGGCAGAATCTTCCACATCGGTTGGTTACGATCGTAGTCATCCTTGAACTGCTGCAACGCAGTGAGCAACGTATTCCAGCGGCCTTTGGTGATACCAATGGTGAACATGATGAAGAACGAATAGAGCCCCGTCTTCTCCACGATCACGCCGTGCTCGGCCAAAAACTTTGTGACGATAGATGCCGGAATACCGGTCTTCGCAAACTTGCCGGAGACGTCAAGCCCCGGCGTAATGATGGTTGACTTGATCGGGTCAAGCAGATTGAAGTTTGGCGCTAGGTTGCCGAAGCCATGCCACTTTTCACTAGCTTTGAGCAGCCATTGATCGCGGTTGCCGACGCCCTCTTCCGCGAGTTTGTCCGGCCCCCAGACCTTGAACCACCAGTCTTTACCAAAGTCATCATCGACCTTGCGCATGGCGCGCCGGAAGTCGAGCGCCTCGGCAATCGATTCTTCTACTAACGCTGTACCCCCGGGCGGCTCCATCATCGCCGCCGCCACGTCGCACGAGGCGATGATGGCGTACTGCGGGCTGGTGGAGGTGTGCATCAAATACGCTTCATTGAACCGTGTGCGGTCTAGCTTCACCGTTTCGGATTCTTGCACCAAGATTTGTGAAGCCTGCGAAATACCGGCGAGCAACTTGTGTGTCGAGTGCGTGGCAAAAATTACCGCGTCTTTGCAACGTGGACGGCCATTGTTGACGTCACCAATGGCGTGCATATCTTTGTAGAACGGATGGAATGTGGCGTGCGGTAGCCACGCTTCATCAAAGTGTAATGTCTCAACGCGGCTACCCAGTGAATCCTTCAGCATTTCGACGTTATACAACACGCCATCATAGGTCGATTGGGTGATGGTGAGGATACGCGGCTTGGCGGTTTTGTCGGTAATAAATGGATTCGCGTCGATCTTGCGCTGAATGGCTTCCGGCGAAAACTCAGACAATGGAATTGGACCAATGATGCCCAAGTGGTTACGCGTCGGCATCAAAAACACCGGGTTGGCGCCCGTCATGATGATCGCGTGCAAGATCGACTTATGGCAGTTACGGTCAACAATTACGGTATCGCCCGGTGCCACATTGGCGTGCCACACCATCTTGTTGGAGGTTGAGGTACCGTTGGTAACAAAGAAGCAGTGATCGGCGTTAAAGATGCGTGCCGCGTTTCGTTCCGACGCCGCCACGGGGCCGGTGTGATCAAGCAACTGGCCCAATTCTTCCACCGCATTACACACGTCGGCGCGCAGCATATTTTCACCAAAAAACTGGTGGAACATTTGCCCGATGGGTGACTTCAGAAACGCCACGCCCCCCGAATGGCCGGGGCAGTGCCATGAGTACGAACCATCCTGCGCATAGTTGACCAGCGCGCGAAAAAATGGCGGCGCCAGCCCATCAAGATAGGACTTCGCCTCACGAATGATGTGGCGCGCCACAAACTCTGGTGTGTCTTCAAACATATGAATGAAGCCGTGCAACTCGCGCAACACATCATTTGGCAGATGGCGCGATGTTTTGGTTTCGCCATACAGGTAGATTGGGATGTCGGCGTTCTTGAAACGAATTTCTTCGATGAACGCGCGTAAATTCAACACCGCTGGATCGAGTTCGGGGCCAGGCGTGAATTCTTCGTCGTCAATCGACAAAATAAATGCGGAAGCACGACTCTGCTGTTGCGCAAATTGGGAAAGATCACCGTAACTTGTCACCCCCAATATTTCCATACCCTCGGTTTCGATGGCGGCCGCAAGCGCGCGAATGCCCAAGCCCGAGGTATTTTCGGAGCGGAAGTCTTCATCGATGATGACGATGGGGAAACGAAATTTCATGGTGGCTTTCTGGGCGCTTATTGAACTGAAACTGGACAGAAGCGGGGTTTTGAAAAGAACGGGCGGATTATATGTGAGTCACGCCAAGAGCGTGACGTTTGGCGCGGCATTGGACGAACACCGGCGAATCAACTTTATAAGAAAGACTCATTGCCGCGCAGAAACCGCCATTTACCCGGTGGCAAATCGCCCAGTACCACCTTGCCGATACGAATGCGCTTTAGGCCCACAACCTTTAGGCCGACCATTTCGCACATTCGACGAATCTGACGCTTTTTGCCTTCTCGCAAAACAAAATTGAGTTGGTCGGCGTTTTGCCATTTCACCCCGGCGGGTTTCAGCGCCTCGCCGTCCAGTTCGAGGCCGTGCCGCAATCGTTCCAGGTCACCAAGCGCAAGTTTGCCCTCAACACGCACGAGGTATTCTTTTTCGACTGGGCTGTTTTCACCCACCAATTGTTTGGCAATACGCCCATCCTGGGTCAATACGAGGAGTCCGGTGGAGTCGATGTCGAGCCGCCCGGCCGGCGCCAAGCCGCGACGATTAATGTGCTGAAAGCGTTCTTCGTCCGACTCAACCTGTGTCTCGGCTGTAATGAGCACACTCGCCGGCTGATAACCATCTTCCGCCTGGCCGGAGACATACCCGATGGGTTTGTTTAGCAGGATTGTGACGCGCTGATCCTGCATCATCGAGGCGTGTTGGTCTAGCGTCAGCTTGGCAGTTGGCAATACCCGCGTGCCAAGTTCCGTAACACGCTCACCGTCCGCCCATACCCAGCCGCGGGCGATGTAGCTGTCCGCTTCCCGCCGCGAACAAAGGCCTTGTTCCGACAACAGTTTGGAAACCCGGATCATGCCGTCTGTCTCGCGCGCTGGTGCCGCAGAGACCAAGCCCGGCGTTGCCTTGGGGATCGGTTTGTTATCGCGTTTACCATCGTAGCGACCGGTCTTGCCGTCGATACGCGAAACCTGGGCACGATCTCCTCTCGGCACGGCTCCGGGATTACTACCGATACCCATTCCAGTCGATCGTCGCCCAACTGCACGTTGAACAAATGTCCGAGAAGTTTCCGCATCACGCGGTAAAGCGCCACTTCGCCTTCCTCCTCCGTGTTCAGTACGTTCATGGCCCCCGGCCGGTTTTCCTGCTGCGGGTTTCCCATCTGCTCGTTCGCCGAACTTGCCCGGTGGCCTCAGCGGCATCGGTGGCTTTTGTGACTTCGATCGATAGTCCTTGCCGCCAGATGTTGTTGATGGCGTCGCATTGATCAGTGGGTCCTTAATCTTTGCGCGCACAACCGGCAGCTCGCGCCCATCACGACGCGCTGCTTGTTTGGCACGTGTAGAGTGACTTCTGCCGGTGCCCACGTTTGCGTTGGTACCAGTCGCGTCAGCGCCACGCTTGGCGACGGATTTGGCAAGAGTCAGGGTCGGTTTTTTTGTTGCCGGTTTTGTTGCCGGTTTTGTGGACATATCGGTCGGTATCGATTCAAGTGCAATGAGATGGTGGGCGCGCAGTTGGCGAACGGGAAAATCGCCGATGCATGCGACCAAATTGCCATTATGGTGGGTTTACGCTTAAACTCACGTCCGATACGTTGGGGCGGTTAACTCAGCGGTAGAGTGCCACCTTCACACGGTGGAAGTCACTGGTTCGATCCCAGTACCGCCCACCAATCGCTCGCCGAGCAGCGGTGCTGAGCGTATTGCTAGCGCTAAAGCGCGTTTTGAAACTCCTTTATCCACGCGCTTTTCGGGACATTCCTGTCTGCAAATGCCCGCCCCTATTAGACTTTAGACTTTAGACTTTCGATTTACGGCCCCCCGCCGCAGCTGGTCAGCGATATGCAGCGCGAAGGAAATTAACAACGCGCCGCCGATCCAGCCGACGCCAGCACCAACCAGTGCGCCGCGAAATGCAAGCACCAAACCGGCGCCCGCTCCCAGACTGAACACCAGATCGAGCGGCGGGATACCACGCCCGGTACGCTGGTACATCACCGACAGCGCCACCAGCTCTAGCAGCATCACAAACAAAATGACATCTGCGGCCAGGCCGCTGGCGAAAAAACTTGCGATGGTCATCGCGGGTTGTCGTCGTCACTGCCAACAACACGTCGTCTCGCGCGCCTCACCGCGAGTGCCACGAGTAATACAATGATCGGGATGGACAGACCGGTGGCAAACTCGACATTGACGTCAACCCCGCCCGCCGCAATCGCCTTGAATACCCAATTGATCAACCCGACAACATAGTAAGTAATGGCGGCAACGGACAATCCTTCAACCGTTTGTTGCAGTCGCAACTGTAGTTTGGCGCGTTTATCCATCGACGCCAGCAGCGCCTGATTCTGCCGTTCGCGCGCAATGTCGACACGCGTGGACAGCAATCCGCTGGTCTGCGCAACTCGGTCGGACAGATCACGGAGGCGCTGCGAGACGGTGGTACAAGTCGCCATTGCCGGCGCTAAACGGCGAGTCATGAACTCATCGATCGTTTGTACACCGGCAATGCGGCGTTCACGCAGCTCAGCGATTCGCGTCCGCACCAAATCGTAGTAGGCCCGACTCGCGCCAAAACGATACTGGCTGCCGGCCAGCGCATGTTCGACTCCGGCTGCTAAGCGCGTGAGCTCACCCAGCAGGTGCTCATCATCAACCGCTGCGTTGGATTTATCTGCACCGATGTTATCGGTCACACTGCTGAGGCGGCGCTCCATCGCCGATACTTCTGCACCACGCTGGCGCGCCACCGGCAACCCGAGCAATGCAAGCATTCGATAGGCCTCAATCTCGAACAAACGCTGCACCACACGCCCCGCCTGGTCGGGTGTGAGGCCGACATCAATCACCAGAAAACGTGAATACCCATCCTTATGAATTTTGAAGTCGGTGAATGCGATGCCAGCCCCCTCACTGACCTCGGCACCGACTGCAATGTTGCCTAGGAAAAAAGCTTCTAGTTCAGCCGCAGTTGGAACGGGCTGACGCGGCACCAAGGCCGCATGTGCGGCGACCATTCGCTGGCCGGGAATGCCCTCCAGCCAGTCCTCGGGCAAAAACGATACCGCCGATTCAGTGAACGGCTGCGGACTAACACCAGCGACAAAAAATGTATAGCCGGAGAACTCGCCATGTCGTTCCCACTTGATTCGTAGATTGTCCAGTTGCGCGCTGAAATGGGTCGCCCCGGGCTGGGGCGGGGTGACGCCGAAGCGCTCACAAAGTGTAACGATGTGCTCCAACTCTGCGACTCGGTCCTCCGGTGTGACCAGCACCGCGACATAACTTGCGCGTGTTGGCGCATGGATCTCGACTGAAAGACGTGCGTGTACTTCCGCAGCGAGGGTGTAACGATCTGCGTGATCAACGAGACGAGGGGACATGGGAGACGCCAAGGGAAGTTGAGGATAAATTGCCGATAACCGTGAAAGACTGCCAGCAAATGCCCTTCGCCGTCAACCGCCAGGATTGTTCCGGTGGGAACAACCCGACGGCGGTGCCAATGACGCTAGACGCGCGCGAACCCCATCAGATGTGCCAAATCCTTGAAGAAGATTCGGACGTGTGCCAGCGGCTTGGCGCGAACGAGTTTCTTGTGCATGTATGCCTGCCACGTGAGTTCTTGTACGTCTTTGTCGCGACAAATGCTGACAAACCGCTCACGGCGCTTATCGCTGTTGTACCAAAACGTCTGCATGATGCCCAAAATCCAAAATACGCGGCCATGCGCTTTCATGAACCGCTTTCTCGCAGATGCGAGCGCGCTGACTTGATTGGTTGCAAAAAATTGCAGCGCCGCCTCAGCGGCCAGCCGACCGCCTAACATCGCGTAATAAATACCCTCACCGGAAGCAGGTGCCACGACGCCGGCTGCGTCACCTGCAAGCACCACATCACGACCGTTATCCCAACGCTTGAGTGGCTTCATCGGTAGCGGTGCGCCCTCGCGGCGTACGGTTGCGGCGTCCTTTAGTCCCGCCGCCTCACGTAATACTGCGGTGGCGTTTCGAATGGAGAAACCCTTGTGCGCGGTTCCCATGCCGACACTCGTCGTGTTGCCGTGTGGGAACACCCAACCATAAAAGTCAGGCGAGACAACACCTTGGTAGTAGACATCACAACGCGCCGGATCGAAGCTGGTCGTCGCCGCGGGCGACTGCACAATCTCGTGGTAAGCATAGACATAGTTCACATCGGCTGCGGCATCGACTTCCTGACGTGCAACCTTTGACGAAGCCCCATCGGCACCGATCACCAGACGGGTGCGCACCATGTGTGATCGCTTATGCTCAACCCCATCCCCACATTCATTACCTGTACTGTAGTGGACAATTGCGTAGCCGGCGCTATCACGCGTGATCGACTCATAACTGCCGGTGACGCGGGTTGCACCCAACAACTCTGCGCGCGCACGTAGCCACTCATCAAAATGTTCACGATCGACCATGCCGACAAATCCACCGGTAATCGGCATATCGACGGCAATGCCCTTTGGTGACACCATACGCGCCGATGTGACCTTTGCCACCAGCAATTCATCTGGGATGGAAAACTCTTCAATGGCAGCGGGCGGGATTGCACCGCCACAAGGCTTGATACGGCCGGCTTTATCTAGCAGCATGACGCGTTTGCCCTTGCGAGCCAAGTCGCTCGCTGCGGTTGAACCCGAAGGCCCGCCCCCTACAACCACTACGTCGTACACGTCTAGGTTCAGCATGTCAGTCGCTCCCTTCCATTCGAGGCGTCAATTCCAGCGGTTTATGAGTCATGCGATCGTTGACTGCGGTGGTAACTACAGCACCGGTCGTACGATCAATACGAATATTCATTGCTAACCAAGCAGCCGCGACGAACGCGATTGCTTCCAGTCCAAACACCAATGCATAAGCACTTCCCTGGCTGGCGGTACCGCCCATGAGCAGTTTGCCGAGATCGGCGAGCACGGTACCCAAGAATCCACCGACACCAAAGGCGATTGCCTGTGATGCGCCCCACATCCCCATACGAACCCCCTCGCGGGCGCTGCGTCCTTGCGACGCCATCGCCATCATTGCGCCGATGGCGGCAATCGAAAAGGCGCCATTAGCAACACCCAGTAGAAATACGTTTTCGCGTAGCGGCCATGGCGTGCCGGCAACACCAGCCACCACCAAACCAGCCTGTGCAATTGCGGAGGCGACACAACCGCCCACTACCCACGCCTTCAACGACGCCACCGCGCGTCCCTTAAACAGCGTTGTCATGAGCGCAACCAGCAACATGCCAGCGAACACACCACCATGTTGGATACCGGACAACTTGGTTGACTCGCCCGGTGTAAAGGCAAAAATCGCACCGGCAAATGGTTCGAGAATCAGGTCTTGTGCGCTATAGGCAATCATCGACACAAATACAAAAATGGTGAAATGACGCGCGTCTCGCTCTGACCAGACTTCCTTAAGTGCATCGAGGAATGCAGGCTTCGCGGCCTCAGTATCTGGCAATTCAGCCGTTTCTTTGCCATTGCCTTCGACACGCCAGATGGCCATCAGGGTGACCAAAAATGCAACCACCGACACGCCACCGGTCACAGAGATCATTCGCTCCGTAGAAAACGGATCGAGCAATTTACCGGCGACCGTCGCAGTAATTGCAAAGCCCGCAATCATCATCATCCATACCAATGTTGCCGCAGCGGCACGACGATCCGGTTGCACTCGTTTTGCAAGTAACACAAGGAGTGATGTGCCGCAGGCACTCACGCCGCCGCCAATCATCACAAACGACGTAACCGCAAGCGCGGTGCCTGCGGCGAGGTTGGTGGCCATCAACGCGGTCGCCACTGCGGCCATTGTCCCCCCGATTGCCAACACCGCCATACCGCCGACAATCCAGGGTGTGCGGCGTTGCCCGAGATCGGAACCATACCCCATCCGTGGTCGTAGCATCTGCAACGCGTAGTGAAGCGTCACCAACGCGCCCGGCAATATGGCTGGCAATGCAAGTTCCACCACCATCACGCGATTGAGGGTCGAGGTAGTTAACACTACAATTGCGCCCAGCGCGGTCTGCACCAAACCCAATCGGAAAATACTCAACCAGCTAAAATTCTTCGTCAAAGAGCTCATATCGGTTTCGACCCTCAGCCGCCAGCAGCTTGGTTAAGGCCACGTACTGCGAATGCTGATACCAACATGCCGCTGACGTAGAAATTAATGCCCAGCGCGCTGTACCAAGTCGCCCGTTTTATCGGGTCGGCCAGAAAGCGTAGCATCAGCGCGCCCTGCACCAATGTCAGTGCCGCAACCGCGATTGCATGATTTGGCGTCTGCCAGCTAAACAACAATCCCACCACCGCACACTGCGAGAGCAACATGACGCCGCAGGCCACGCGCGCGGCACCTTGTGCACCCAGGCGAACCGGCAGCGATCCCACTCCCATCTGGCGATCGCCTTCAATCGACTTAAAGTCGTTTAGCGTCATAATGCCGTGTGCGCCAATGCTGTAAAGCAGCGCCAGCGCCAAGGTTCGTGTATCGGGCATGCCACCGCTGAGCATTACCGCAGTTCCTGTAATCCAAGCCAAGCCCTCGTAGGAGAGACCGCACGCGGCGTTTCCCCACCAGCCATTCAGCTTCAAGCGAAACGGCGGCGCACTGTATGCCCAAGCGAGCACGAGGCCGACCACCGCCGCAGAGAGGCCCCATGCGCCCAAGAAACTGGCGACAATCAGGGAAAGAACGGTCCATAGAATGGCGATGTAGAGCCCCCACTTACCCGGCATCCGTCCTGACGGGATCGGTCGGTTTGGTTCGTTGATTGCATCCACGTGACGATCGTACCAGTCATTGATCGCCTGACTCATTGCACAAACGAGCGGACCGGCCAAAATTACACCCAGAATGATGTAGAGCCAACGCCCCTCGACAGCAACACCGGATGACACCACACCGCAGCCAAACGCCCACATCGGCGGAAACCACGTGATTGGTTTGAGTAGCTCGGCGACCGTTGCAATGGACGGACGCGCCAACGGTAGTGGTTGCGCAACTGTTGTCATCGATTTGTAGGTGTCAATCGAGTGTGCCATCTAGATAAACGCATTCACCGTATCGTCAGTAAGTTGGCCAGAAGCAGCGCCTAGAGAGGTGTGGGTTCCTGATCGTCTGGCGGAAGATCGCCCAGTCCATGCCGGCGCATCTTGACGTACAAACTCTGCCGGCTCAATCCCAACATTTCAGCGGCTGCTGCACGGTTATCTTCAGTCAGCCCAAGCGCCGCCTCAATACAAAGCTTCTCAATCAGGTCCGTCGTTTCACCCACCAGTTCTTTCAGCGACACACGGCCGACCAACGCGGTAAGTTGCTCGACGGAACGCGCTGTTGGGCCGACTGATGTCGAGGCCACCGCTCCACTGGTCGCACCTGGGTAGAAACTGTCAGCTTGCTGATCAGAGGGAAGCATGCCATTTCTATGTGTCAACCGTCCGCCTATATTGCGCACCGTGAACGCCATCGCCGGCGGATTGCTCGATGGTAATGCAACGGCCGAAACCTCGACCTCGGCAATCAAACCATCATCACCTCGCACGCCGGTGGCAAACAGCCTGACCAGACCGCGTTGCTTGAGGTTCGCCATCAATACATTGAAGTCGACTTCGTTGCGCCCTAACCAGCGGTCAAGCGCTTCACCACGTAATTTGTCGTGCCCCGAGGTATGCGCGAGCTCGGCAAATGCTTGATTTGCCCAAACAATGATGCCGGTCACGGTGGCGATCACGAACCCGTCGGCTGCCCGAGCGACTGCATCCAACACACTCCTGGCTTCACCGTCCACTCGTGGATCGACGGGTGTCTGCGAAACGCGGACCAGCAAAAGCGATTGCTGTTCGTGCCGGAAGAGCGATGTCGAAATGAAGTATTCACTTGCGCCACTCGTACCAAGCGCGTTTGCATTTGTGGTTTCGCCGCCTCTGGCGGACAGCCAGACACTGATCTCTTCAGCCCTACCGTTGGCACGAACCCGTGCGAATAGTGACTCGATCATGTCAACGCTGCGTTGATCAAATCCCGAGGGAAAGCGTTGGCCGACGATTGGCATCGATACATCGCCGAGCATCTTGGAAACCGAAGGATTGGCCTCGATGATTTTCTGCGTACCAGCATCAATTACCAACACGGCTTCACTCGACATCTGAAACAGCAGCCGGTAACGCGTCTCGGCATTGCGCAATCGCCAGTAATCCCGCTCCATCGAATGCTGGGCATCAACAAGACGCTGCTGGAGCGCCGACGTTGCGCGCAAGTCGCGGCCGAAGGCGATGATGCTACCGTCCCCGCCGAACCGGACAGTTGAATACAGAACCGGAATATCAACCCCCTTGGAGGACGGGTGATTCACTTGTCGCCATTTGGACTTTGTCGACGGGCTCTTTCCGGTGTACTCAACGGCCTCACTCAACAGGGCGGCAACTTTTTGTTGGGTTTCCAGGGTGACCGAGTCCGACCACTGCCGACCAACAAACTGATTTAACCCATCACGTTCGAATTCCGCCCCGTAATCCATGGAACGAATAACGCCTTTTGCATCAATGACAAGCGTGATATCGGCAGCCGATGCGATTAGCACTGCTGCCGCTGCGGCATCCATGCCTACTTGACCATTTGCGGTCGCATCCCCCGCGCCCTCGGCGGCCAATAGAAGATCGGCTTGTGCAGCACCAGTTGGTTGCTGCCCGATGGTCAAGACCGAACCCCGTAAACATTAATATTGTCGACAAACTTCACAAAAGCCCTTCAATTAACATGCGTCTACTGGCTACAAAGTCACCCGGTCACCATAACAAGCCTTGGTGACAAACCGTTCACCCCTAATCAACGCATCTGTCACGCTTCCTACACAGAAATCCGCACCGACAGTTGTCGCCTTGTTAGGATCGTTAACAAACATCCATCCGCCGACCATGACCACCAGATTCGGGTTGCGTGAGGCTTTTCTGACTGCAGCCAATACCTCTGGCAAATGTTCTAGCGCCGCCTCGCTCGACACGGACAATCCGAGCAAATCGATGTGTTCACGACTAACCGCTTCCGAAAGCGCCGCGTTATCAATCGGTAGTTCGCTGGAAACATCCCAGCCATCACGACGGAAGAACTCAGCTGTCATCATCAAGCCGAGCGTGTGTTGTTCCAGAGCCATCGGAGCCAGTAGCAGACGGTAACCAGAAGGGGTGACGGCAGCACCTTCGGCAAAAAACGCCGGGCGCAAGTCATACATCACCTGCTGGATGCGCCAGATTGCCAAACCGACTTCGCAAAAATTGCAATCGTCGTCGCCCCACAATTCACCCAAATACCGCGCCGCGCCGGTTAGTAACTCGAGGTAAATCGTCTCAACTGACGTCCCTTTGGCACGCCACAAATCAATCAACGAGCCAATCGCCGACATATTGTTTTGCAGCAGAAGGTGGGTGAACTCGGCGATGTCGTCGCGATTAATGTCCGTAAAACTGGATCGGATGCCATTGCTGCCAAACCGGGCTTTGCCAGGTGCCGCGGGCCGGTCTGCTGCGAGTAGTTGCGGAATGATCTGCGATTCAATCACGCTGACAAGTTGAACGCTAGTGGCGGCAGGTGCGGAGGGTTTACCCATCCTTCGCGATGATGCTCTTGACCTTGTGTCGGCCTGCACTCCTGCGCCCATCATGGATCCGTCACTCATATATGTGTACTCCTTCTCTTTTCACTACTCGCACCACAACTTGCCGTGACGAACCGAATCTGTCTGCGTTGCCCGCCCCTGCTGCCGTTGATCGATTGCGCGCCATACGTCCACAAAACACGGTCTTTGGGTGGTGGAGGCATGAAAACTCTTATTTGGAGTAGGCACTTGTATTCAATTAATGTCAATACTTGTTGACAAAATACCCTCCAAACTTGCGTAGACAATCGGAAACTTGACAGTTTTACTCAGTTTATTTGCTGATTACATTCCCTTAAGAGGCTAATAGGCCACAAATAGTCGAATTAACTGAAAATACCGCTAAGTCGAAATTTCAGTGTCAACTGTGATTTCAAAATATATGTCCATTTTTCTTGACACTCCATTATTTACAGCCTAAATTTGGCCAGCGAGGACATTTAAGGATTGCGAAGATGCGCGGCACAGCGCCACTGCAGCAAATCGGTAACAAGGACAAGTTGCACAAGTCCCCATACACGCTATACACGCCCGACGAGCGCCTTAGAAGAGACGCGTCCGTTTGGACGTTGGTGCAAGGCATCCTCGCGCCGATACAGTTCGTCGTCTTCTTAGTAAGCCTTGGACTGGTCTGTCGCTATCTGGTGACCGGCGAGGGCCAAGCAGCTGCAACTATCTCGATTGTGGTCAAGACCTTGGTCCTCTACACCATCATGGTTACGGGAGCTATCTGGGAAAAAGTCGTGTTTGGCAAGTACCTGTTTGCCCCGGCGTTTTTCTGGGAAGACTTTGTGAGCATGTTTGTCATTGCGCTCCACACCGCTTATCTATATGCACTGATTGCCGACGCGCTCAGCGTGCGCGGACTCATGTGGCTCGCCCTCGCCGCTTATGCGACGTACGTGGTTAATGCCGCCCAGTTCCTCTGGAAGTTGCGCATGGCGCGTCTGCAACAGAATTTGTCACTAGAGCAGGGAGTGGTTGCATGAGCGCGGTTCTTGAATCCGGCTGTGCTGATACCAAAGTGATCCCGATTCTGAAAGAACGCGGACAGCGTGAAGTGTTTTGTGGACTTACCGGCATTATCTGGCTGCATCGCAAGATTCAAGATGCCTTCTTTCTTGTGGTGGGGTCACGCACCTGTGCGCACCTGATTCAATCTGCAGCCGGTGTCATGATTTTTGCCGAGCCGCGTTTTGCCACAGCCATCATCGACGAGCGCGATCTCGCAGGCTTGGCCGATGCAAATGACGAACTCGATCATGTTGTGAGGCGCCTCTTGGAGCGCCGCCCCGATATCAAATTGCTGTTTCTGGTGGGTTCATGCCCATCAGAAGTCATCAAGCTGGATTTGTCGCGCGCCGCGCAACGCCTGTCGTCGCAATTCAACCCAGGCGTACGGGTCCTGAACTATTCCGGAAGTGGCATCGAAACCACCTTCACCCAAGGCGAAGACGCTTGCCTTGCCTCGTTGGTGCCGACACTGCCTGCCGCTCAGGTCGAAGCCGCCCCTTCCCTAATGATCGTTGGCACCCTAGCCGACGTCGTCGAAGATCAGTGGACACGACTGTTCACCGAGATGGGCATCCACAACGTGTCGTACTTTCCGCCACGACGCTCGACCGAGCTGCCGTCCATTGGGGCAAACACGCGTTATTTGCTCGCGCAACCGTTCTTGGCCGACACCGCCCGTGTCCTCGAAGAGCGCGGCGCACAACGATTGCCTGCTCCCTTCCCGCTCGGCGTCGAAGGCACCACCGCTTGGCTCAAAGCCGCCGCAGATATGTTTGGTGTGAGCGCCGAAAAATTTGACGCAGTGACGATGCCGAAGCGCGAGCGTGCCATGCGTGCATTGCAACATCAGCGTCCACAGCTCGAAGGCAAACGGATATTTTTCTTCCCGGATTCACAGCTCGAAATTCCAATCGCGCGTTTCCTGTCGCGGGAGCTTGGTATGCAGTTGACTGAAGTCGGAACACCCTTTTTACACAAGCAGCACCTTGCCGAAGAGATGGCGATGATGCCTGCAGGTATTCAGATCTCCGAAGGCCAACACGTCGAAAATCAGATTGATCGCTGCCGCGCGGTAAAACCTGACCTCGTCGTCTGCGGACTCGGGCTGGCGAATCCGCTGGAAGCCGAAGGTATGACAACCAAGTGGGCAATCGAATTGGTGTTCACGCCAATTCAAGGATATGACCAGGCCGCCGACCTGGCAGAACTCTTCGCTCGACCACTCAACCGCCGCATGAGGCTCGTCGCGTAATGCAGCTAACCCTCTGGACATACGAAGGTCCTCCACACATTGGTGCGATGCGTATCGCCACCGCCATGCGCGGCCTTCACTACGTACTGCACGCTCCACAGGGTGACACCTACGCTGACCTGTTGTTTACGATGATTGAGCGTCGTGACCAGCGCCCACCTGTGACCTACACCACTTTCCAAGCACGCGATCTCGGCAGTGATACGGCGGAGCTCTTCAAGTCAGCCGCACGTGATGCATATGATCGCTTTCAACCGCAGGCTATGTTGGTTGGCGCTTCCTGCACGGCAGAGCTGATTCAGGATGATCCGGGCGGTTTGGCGAAGGCATTGAACTTACCGATTCCAGTGATCCCACTCGAACTTCCTGCATACCAGCGCAAAGAAAATTGGGGGGCGTCAGAAACGTTTTATCAGCTGGTACGTGCACTTTGTACACCACATGCGCCGGCTCCGGGCACCGTCCGTGCGCCGCGTGAAAGGGGTAAGCGCCCGTCTTGCAACCTGCTCGGCCCCACCGGCCTAGGCTTTCGCCACCGCGATGACATCAAAGAAATCTCCGGTTTGATCATATCGATGGGCATCGATATCAATGTGGTCGCCCCTTATGGCGCCACACCGGCCGATGTCGCCCGACTCGGTGAGGCCGACTTCAACGTGGTGCTTTATCCGGAGACCGCGTCGCAGGCAGCGTCTTGGCTACAGCGGACCTTCGCGCAGCCATTCACAAAGATCATCCCAATTGGTGTTGGCGCCACTCGCGAATTCATCGCAGAAGTTGCGGCACTCGCCGGTGTTGATGCCGCGCCAGTACTCGGCGATCCACGCTCGCGCTCAACTTGGTATGCAAAGTCAGTTGACTCAACCTACCTTACCGGTAAGCGTGTATTTGTGTTTGGGGACGCCACACATGCGGTGGCAGCCGCTCGCATCGCCGCCAAAGAAATGGGCTTCAAAGTTGTTGGCATCGGCACTTACAGCCGCGAGTTTGCGCGTGACATACGCGAGGCCGCAAAGTTGTATGACGTCGAGCCGTTAATTTCTGATGACTACTTGGAAGTCGAAGCGCGCATCGCCGAATTGCAGCCTGAACTGGTCCTCGGCACACAAATGGAGCGGCATATCGCCAAACGCCTCGGCGTTCCATGTGCGGTCATTTCCGCCCCAGTCCACGTACAAGATTTCCCTGCTCGTTATGCGCCGCAAATGGGCTTCGAAGGCGCAAACGTCATCTTCGATACGTGGGTACATCCACTGATGATGGGCCTTGAAGAACACCTGCTAGGTATGTTCCGCGAGGACTTTGAGTTTCATGATGACGCCGGCTCGTCACACCTTTCACATCTCGGCGCCAGTAAGGAAAAAACAGAGACCAAACCCCAGCAACAGAGCGCTGTTTCAGCTACAAACACTCCAAATAGCCCGCCAATAGGCGTTGTTGACGTTGTTGCGACGGTGACCGCCACGGCGCGTAGTGACAACAACCTGGCTGGCACACCGACCGCAGCAAACGGCCCATGGGTTGCTGTATGGGATGCCGATGCAGAAAAAGAGCTCGGCAAGATTCCATTTTTTGTTCGTGGCAAAGCTCGCCGGAATACCGAACGATTTGCGCAAGAACGCGCGGTAGCACCAATTACGGTAGAGACACTCTATGATGCTAAAGCTCACTTCGGTCGCTGATCCGAAGCCCGTGCCCAATGGCGGGACGCCTGTCCGCGTCACGTTGGTGACGATGGATAGTCACCTCGCCAATGCGGCGGAGCGCGCGCATCGCAAGCTCGTCAAAACCATGCCCGGGCTGTCGTTGACTGTGCATGCGGCAGCCGAGTGGAGCGACGATGCCGAGGCCATCGGCCGCTGCACCGCAGATATCGCGAGCGCGGACATCGTCATCGCCACGATGCTGTTTCTGGAAGACCATTTCCTGCCGGTATTGCCGGCGCTAAAAGCGCGGCGTGAGCAATGCGATGCGATGGTTTGCATCATGTCCGCCCCCGAAGTATCCAAGCTCACCCGCATGGGCAAGTTGGATATGAATGCCCCCGCCACCGGGGCAATGGCGTTTCT
Source organism: Rhodocyclaceae bacterium (assembly GCA_020247545.1). GTDB lineage: Bacteria > Pseudomonadota > Gammaproteobacteria > Burkholderiales > Usitatibacteraceae > UKL13-2. The sequence continues at coordinate 72,374 of JADCIX010000005.1, forward strand.
CAAGAAACTCCGTGGCAAGCCGAGCGATGGCGCGAATAAAGGCGGCTCCGGCACGGCCGGTGCGAAGCAGATGAGAATGCTGCGTCGCCTGCCAAAGATTCTTCGTTTTATTCCCGGAACCGCACAGGACCTGCGCGCATTTTTCCTGACCATGCAATACTGGTTAGCGGGCTCTGAAGAAAACGTTGGCAGCATGGTTCACTTCCTCGTTGATCGTTATGCGTCCGGGCCACGAAAATCTCTACAAGGCTTGGCCAACGTAGCAGAACCGGTGGAATACCCTGAAGTCGGCGTGTATCACCCGAAAATGAAACACAGTACCGCCGTTGGCAGAATGGCACTTTCAGTCGACGCCCTACCAAGTTTTGCCACCGCCGGCAAACGCGGTACGGTCGGACTGCTGCTGATGCGCTCATATGTCCTCGCCGGCAATGCAGACCACTATGATGGTGTCATCACGGCGTTAGAAGCGCGCGGCCTGAGCGTGATTCCAGCGTTTGCAACCGGCCTCGACGGACGTCCGGCGATCGATGCGTTTTTTCTGAAAGACGGTCGCCCCACCATAGACGCGATGGTGTCACTGACTGGGTTTTCACTGGTAGGCGGCCCTGCGTACAACGACGCCAAGGCGGCCGAAGAAGTTCTCGCCAAGCTTGATGTTCCCTATTTAGCTGTCCACCCGGTGGAGTTCCAAACGCTGGATCAATGGGGTGGTTCGCACCGCGGTTTGATGCCGGTGGAATCCACCATCATGGTTGCGATTCCCGAACTCGACGGTGCCACCGGCTCGATGGTGTTTGGCGGTCGGGGCAGCTCGCAGCAAATTGCGTGTACCGGCTGTTCACATGCGTGCAAGTTCACGAACGTCGCGGACACCCACGACATGCACAGTTGCATTGAACGGGCTGACCGACTTGCCTCACGTGTTGGTAAGTTGGTTGATTTACGCCGCTCCGAACGCGCTAATCGCAAGGTTGCCGCGGTGATATTCAATTTCCCACCGAACGCCGGCGCAACTGGCACGGCGGCGTTTTTGTCGGTCTTCGAGTCGCTCTACAACACGTTGTCTGCATTAAAGCGTGAAGGCTACACGGTGGACATGCCGGCATCTGTGGATGCACTTCGTGAATCACTCATCACCGGCAATGCCGCTCGCTTCGGCGCAATGGCAAACGTACATGCGCGGATCGCTACTGATGATCACGTCCGCCGTGAAGAGCATCTGAAAGAAATTGAAGCGCAATGGGGTTCCGCACCAGGCAAGCAGCAAAGCGATGGCAGCAGCATTTTCATTCTTGGCGAGTGCTTCGGTAACGTCTTTGTGGGTATTCAGCCTGCGTTTGGTTACGAAGGTGATCCAATGCGCTTGCTGTTCGAGAGCGGCTTTGCGCCGACACACGCGTTTTCCGCCTTCTACCGCTGGCTTCGCGAAGACTTCGGTGCGAATGCCGTACTTCATTTCGGCACCCACGGTGCGTTGGAATTCATGCCTGGCAAGCAGGCGGGAATGTCCGCCAATTGCTGGCCGGATCGTCTGATTCGCGATTTGCCAAACATGTATCTATATGCGTCTAACAATCCATCAGAGGGAACCATCGCCAAACGGCGCGCTGCCGCGACGCTGATTAGCTACCTGACACCGCCAGTGGCCCAGGCCGGCCTTTACAAAGGTCTGGTAGAACTCAAGGACGTTCTAGAGCGATATCGCGGCCTTGAACCCGAAGCTCAGCACGAGCGCGCCGAACTTGCGGTAATGATTCAAATGCAAGCCGCTGAATTGCAGTTAGTTGCGGCAGAGCCGCTTTGGACAGCTGATACTGAAGCACAGATTTGTCGACTCAGTGAAGCGGTTTTAGAGCTCGAATACACACTCATCCCGTACGGACTGCACGTCGTTGGCAACGCGCCGACGCCACCAGAGCGCGTCGACCTCCTGCTCTCCTTTGCGGAGGCATCATTTAATGCGCGCCCTGAGCGTCAGGTGGTTGAAGCGCTGGTCGCGGGCAGCACGATCGAGTATGCCCTCTCGCTGGGCCAGTCAGTGCCTGCCGCACAAACGCTCGAGCTACTTGAAAGCTTACAAAAGACAGATCGCTTGATCGAAAAAGATCACGAGATTGATGGCATCTTGCGCGCTCTTGATGGTCGCTTCTTGCGTCCTGCGCCCGGCGGCGATTTGTTGCGCACACCGGCGATCTTGCCGACCGGTCGTAATCTGCATGGCTTTGACCCGTTCCGCATCCCCAGCGCCTATGCCGTTCAGGACGGTGCCCGTCAAGCTGAACGTTTACTGCAAAAGCATCTTGCCGACGGCCACCGCTTCCCTGAATCCATCGCGATGGTCTTGTGGGGAACCGACAACCTGAAGAGTGAAGGTGGCCCGATCGGGCAGGCGCTTGCGCTGATGGGGGCCAAACCGCGATTTGATAGTTATGGCCGTCTTGCTGGTGCTGAGTTGATTCCACTTGAAACGCTCGGCAGAGCACGTGTCGATGTTGTCATCACGCTCTCCGGGATTTTCCGCGATCTGCTGCCACTACAAATCAAGCTACTCGCCGAAGCCGCCTTTATGGCCGCCTGCGCCGACGAGCCGGTTGAACAAAACTTCATTCGTAAACACGCCTTGGCGTATGTTGCCGAGCACGGTGGCGATATGGAGTCAGCCTCGCTGAGGGTCTTTGGCAACGCTGATGGTGCCTATGGTTCCAACGTTGGCAGCCTCATCGATAACAGCCGCTGGGAAGACGGCGACGAATTGGCTGAAACGTTCAGCCGTCGCAAGGGATTCGCCTACGGTCGAGCTGGCAAGCCGGTGCAACAAGCCGCACTACTGCAGAGCGTGCTTTCCAATGTTGATCTCGCCTACCAAAACCTCGACTCGGTCGAGCTCGGTGTGACCACTATCGACACCTACTTCGACACGCTCGGCGGCATCAGTCGCGCCGTCAAGCGCGCCAAAGGCGCTAACGCAGAAGTCGCGCCGGTCTATATCGGTGACCAGACCCGCGATAGTTTTGGTGGCGGCACCGTGCGCACCCTGACTGATCAAGTCGCACTCGAAACACGCACGCGTATGCTGAACCCGAAATGGTATGAGGGCATGTTGAAACACGGCTACGAAGGTGTACGCCAAATTGAAGTGCATATCACCAACACCATGGGGTGGTCTGCAACCACGGGTCAAGTGCAGCCATGGGTGTACCAACAGCTGAGCGAAACCTTCATGCTCGATCCGGAGATGCGTGATCGTCTGGCCAAACTCAATCCAACAGCCTCCGCACGTGTGGCAAATCGCCTGCTTGAAGCATCACAACGCCAATACTGGAAACCAGACGCCGCAATGCTCGAAGCGTTGCAGCGGGCTGGTGAAGAACTGGAAGACCGTCTCGAAGGCGTTTTTGAATCAACCGACAAACCCGTAACACCGCTGCAGCGCGCGGCGGCCTGAATCCCCCACTAAGGAACTCATATGAGTGTAGCAACCGTACCGTTCTCTGATATCAAGCGCGCAGATGGCACCAGTCTCCCTAAACGGCCCGACGGTGACGGCAGTGTCCAGGTTCAACTTGACCCCAACCTCAAAATTGGCAATGCCAAAGTTTTTGCCGTCTACGGCAAGGGTGGTATCGGCAAAAGCACAACGTCTTCGAACCTGTCGGTTGCGTTCTCAAAAATCGGCAAACGTGTTCTGCAAATCGGCTGCGACCCAAAGCATGATTCAACATTTACCCTGACCAAGAAATTGATGCCGACCGTGATTGATGTTCTTGAGTCTGTGGATTTCCACTCGGAAGAACTCCGCGTCGAAGACTTCGTCTATGAAGGCTACAACGGGGTCATGTGTGTTGAAGCAGGCGGTCCACCAGCCGGTACCGGCTGCGGCGGTTACGTCGTCGGCCAAACAGTGAAGCTACTGAAGGAGCATCATCTTCTTGAAGACACCGATGTCGTGATCTTCGACGTCTTGGGTGACGTCGTATGTGGCGGTTTTGCGGCCCCACTTCAACACGCCGATCGCGCACTGATTGTTACCGCAAATGACTTCGACTCGATCTTTGCGATGAACCGCATCGTGGCGGCGATCCAAGCCAAATCGAAAAACTACAACGTCCGGCTGGGCGGCGTAATTGCCAACCGCAGTCGCGAAACCGATCAGATCGACAAATTCAACAACGTCATCGGCCTGAAAACCATGGCGCAGTTTCCGGATCTCGACGTCATCCGCCGCAGTCGTTTGAAGAAAGCGACATTGTTTGAAATGGAAGACTCCGCCGAGTTGCGCGCCGTGCAAGACGAGTACATGCGTTTGGCGGCGAAGCTCTGGGCGGGCACCGATCCTCTGCACGCAATGCCAATGAAAGACCGCGATATCTTTGACTTGTTGGGATTCGATTAATGTCTGACATCTCCTATCAACAACGCCGGGGTGAGATCGAACACTACTTCGATCGGACTGCGGTCGATGCCTGGAAGAAACTCACGTCTGATGCGCCGGTAGGCAAGATCCGTGCGACGGTACGCGCCGGACGCGATGAAATGCGTAGTACGTTGTTGGGATGGCTGCCACAAAACCTCGAAGGTGCCCGCATCCTCGACGCAGGCTGCGGAACAGGTGCATTGGCAGTTGAGGCAGCGCATCGCGGTGCAAGTGTTGTCGCCATTGACCTATCCCCCACGCTTGTCGATCTCGCACGCGACCGTGCGCCGACAAAATTCGCCAATCAATTGGGCAAGATTGAGTTCAGAGCTGGCGACATGCTCGATCCCGCCCTAGGCAAGTTTGATCACGTCATCGGCATGGACTCCGTCATCCACTATGACACCGGCGATGTGGTCAAGGTGCTGGAAGGGTTAGCCGCGCGCACTCGCGGTAGTATTCTTTTTACCTACGCACCGAGCAACCCATTTCTCGAAGTCATGATTGCGGTCGGTCGGCTACTGCCGCGCAAGGATCGTGCACCGTGGATATCCCCTATCGCGACCAAACGCCTTCACCAGTTGATATTGCGTAGTGAGGCCATGGCCAATTGGAGTACGGGTCGCACAACCCGCGTATCACGCGGCTTCTACACCTCGCAAGCACTGGAGTTAGTTCGCGCATGAAAATGCTGCCGCTAAAATCGGCTAATGACAGGATAAGCCGCGGCTGGCAGTACGTCAGCAGGGAATGTTTGCCATTTGCCGACGCGGCATCAACGGAACTACCGCTTGGACGACTGTTACGACTTTCGCTATTTCAGGTAACCGTCGGCATGGCAACCGCCCTTCTTGTCGGAACACTGAATCGCGTCATGATTGTCGAACTTGGCGTCTCGGCCTGGTTGGTATCTCTGATGATTGCCCTGCCCTTGTTGTTCGCCCCCTTCCGCGCGCTGGTCGGGTTCAAGTCAGACACCCACCGCTCAATACTGGGCTGGAGGCGGGTCCCATACATTTGGTTTGGCAGCCTGATCCAATTTGGCGGACTGGCCATCATGCCGTTTGCATTGCTGATTCTTTCTGGTGATTCACACGGCCCGATCGTCGTCGGCCATATCGGCGCGGCCCTTGCGTTTTTGATGATTGGTGCCGGACTGCACACCACCCAGACGGCTGGCCTGGCACTTGCCACTGACCTCGCACCTCCGGAATCACGGCCTCGCGTCGTTGCGCTGATGTACGTCATGCTGCTAGTCGGATTGGTATTGAGTTCCTTTGCTTTCAGTTACTTCCTAGAAAACTTCAGCGCCATACGTCTAATCAAGGTTATTCAGGGTGCCGCCGTTATCACCATGGTGTTGAACGTCGTCGCACTTTGGAAACAAGAGCCGAGAATCCCGTGGCAGACCCGCGCAGCTGAAGAAAAATCACCGACCTTCGTAGAGGTTTGGCAGATCTTCCGCACACAGCCTGGCGCGATTCGAATGCTGGCAGCGGTAGGTTTCGGCACCGCCGCATTCAACATGCAAGACATCATCCTAGAACCATACGGTGGCGAGATACTCGGACTCAGCGTGTCGGCAACTTCGATGCTGACGGCGATTCAGGCGGTAGGTTCGCTGGCTGCATTTGCGGTTGCGGCGAAACTGCTGAGTGGCCAAACAAATCCGTATAGACTCGCGGCCTGCGGCGTGTTGATTGGTGTGGTCGCGCTCTGCCTGGTCATTTTTTCTGCGCCGATGGCCTCTCCCAATGTCTTTCGCCTCGGCGCACTTCTGATCGGCTTCGGCGGCGGCCTGTTTGCAGTGGCCACACTTGCAGCCGCGATGAGCGTGGAGTCAGGCGGCTACACCGGTCTTGCGCTGGGCGCATGGGGAGCCGTGCAGGCAACCGCCGGCGGCCTCGCCATTGCGATCGGTGGTGCGCTCAAAGACATCATCGCGCACTACGGCGCACTCGGTTACTTGGGCGAAGTGCTCGCCCAGCCGGCTAATGCGTATGGCATGGTTTACCACATTGAAATATTGCTGTTGTTTGCGACTTTGGTCGTCATCGGTCCGATGGCACGATATAGCTTTAGTTTGCCGTCCCTACCGGGCGACAAAGATTCACAGCGACGGAAATTTGGATTGGCCGAGTTTCCTAGCTAGAAATAGAAACGGTTGTCAGGTGCAGTTTTCTTGCGTTACCCGAGGAGGATAAACATGGTTGGTGCAATCACACAGTACATTGATGTCGCGCAATTAGTTCTCTATCTATTCTGGGCGTTCTTCGCCGGCCTCATTTACTACCTTCACCAAGAGGGCAAGCGCGAGGGCTACCCCTTGGAGTCCGACATTTCTCATCGGATCAAGGTGCAAGGCTTCCCGGCGATTCCGGATGCAAAGACGTATGTGTTGCGCGACGGCACAACACGTATTGCGCCTAATGCCGCTAACAATGGTTTCGACAAAGACCTAAAGGCCATCCCAGCCCATGCTTATCCAGGCGCACCGCTGATTCCAACCGGCAACCCAATGCTCGATGGTGTTGGACCAGGCTCATATGCGATTCGCCCTGACATTCCGGACATGACGGTCGATCAAGAACCAAAGATTGTGCCGCTTCGGGTCGCCACCAATTTCCACATCGAGTCGAGTGATCCCAACCCTATCGGCATGAACGTCATCGCGGGTGACGGACACGTCGCAGGTCAAATCTCAGACGTTTGGGTCGACCGCGCCGAGATCGTGATTCGTTACTTGGAAGTCAAAGTTGCGGGCAGCGGGCGTACCGTACTCATCCCCAACAACTTTGCGCGCATCACCAGCAAGGAAGTCAAGGTGCGTTCCATATTTGCCAAACATTTTTCAGACGTTCCAGGCACCAAGAGCGCAGAAACCATCACACTGATGGAAGAAGAGCGGATCATGGCCTACTATGGTGCCGGCACCCTCTATGCGTCACCTGAGCGCGCCGAGCCGCTGCTATGAGCCGTCCACTCTTCATCGTGCCGGAGCACGAATTTGAGGCGCAGCTAGGCCTACCGGAACCCCTGCCAAAGGGAGAAGTATTGCTCTGGCAAGGCTCACCCGAATGGCGGACACTTGCAGTACACGCATTTCACGTGCGAAAGCTTGCTGTTTACTTCGCCTTTATCCTTTTGTTGCGTACTCTGTTTGTGCTGTCTGAGGGCGGCAACGTCGTCGAGCTTGCCATTTCCTTAGCGATATTGACACCACTCGCCGGCATTTCAGTCGGCCTAATGGCGTTGATGGCTTGGTTGACGGCACGCACATCCATGTACACCATTACCGATCAGCGCATCGTGATGCGCATCGGCATCGTCCTCTCGGTGACCTTCAACCTCCCCTTCAAGTCGTTGGATAGTGTCGGTCTCAAGCGCTTTACCAACGGCACAGGCGACCTGGCTCTCACAATTGGTGGGAACGATCATATTGCGTACCTCCACTTGTGGCCACATGCACGCCCCTGGAAATTCGCCAAGCCTGAGCCAATGCTCCGCTCCATCGCCGAGGTTGCCACCGTAGCTAACACTCTCAGTCAGGCGATGAAGGCTGCGACTGGCGGCGTTGCAATTACGATCAAACAAACGCAGGCTCCAGCAGCGGAAGCGAATGGACAACAACGCGACGGATGGGCAACCGCAGCATGAGCACAACAACACCGGCCATTGTTTCCGACAATTTTCCGCGCACGCCGCTCTACATCGCGGCCGCCGCGGTGGTATTGACTATCGTTGGCGTCGCGGTGGTGCGTTTCGGCAATCTCAGCACGTCGTATGTTTCGACGGCAACGCCGATCCAGGAGCGTTCGCTGCGATTCGAAGATCAGAAAGACGGCGGCATTGCAGTCATCGATGCCAAAAACAATGCTGTGATCGAAATTGTCTCGCCAGGCACCAATGGGTTTCTGCGGGGTGCGCTGCGCGGGCTTGCCAGAGAGCGCAAACGGACCAGCGCTGGTGCGGAACCACCTTTCGTACTCGTGTCGCGGACGGACGGCAGACTCACGCTGGACGATCCCACCACCGCCCGTCAGGTTGATCTCAAGTCGTTCGGCCCCTCCAACTCGCAAGTATTTGAGCGCTTCTTGACCCAGCAAACACCAACACCCCGTGCCCCCAATGCAGCCCCGTTGAATGCAACTCCCTTTGCACCATTGTTCACCGGAAAATAATCAGGAATCGAGGATCAACATGTCAATCACAACTGTAATTGATACCCCAGAAGCAGCCAGCCAACGTGCCAAAGCAAACAGCATGATCAGCCCGCGTTTTTACACGACCGATTTTGCGGCAATGGACCGACTGGATGTCAGTTCGGTAAGAGCGGAGTGGGACAAGATGATGCTTGAATATGAGGGTGACAATAACCATGATCACTTCCAGCGCGACCCTGGCTTTGGCGCGGAAATCCATGACATGTCGCCTGAACTGAAGCAGGAATTTCTGGACTTTTTGGTTAGCTCGCTGACATCAGAGTTCTCCGGTCAAATTCTTTACAATGAAATTCGCAAAAACATTAACAATCCGGACATCAAGGCATTGATGGGATTCATGGCAAGAGATGAGTCCCGCCATTCCGGTTTTATCAATCAGTCATTACGCGACTACGGCCTCGCGGTTGATTTGGGCGACCTCAAAAAGACCAAGGCGTACACCTACTTCAAGCCGAAATACATCTTTTACGCCACCTATCTTTCGGAGAAGATCGGCTACGCGCGCTACATCACGATCTTCCGTCAATTGGAGAAGAATCCTGACAAGCGATTCCACCCAATCTTCAAATGGTTTGAGCGCTGGTGCAACGACGAGTTTCGGCATGGCGAATCTTTTGCACTCATCATGCGCGCAAATCCAAAGTTGCTCACAGGGCTCAACGTTTATTGGATTCGCTTCTTCTTGGTCGCCGTCTACGCCACGATGTATGTTCGTGACCATACGAGACCACAATTACACGTGGCGATGGGACTCGATCCCAAGGAATACGACTACACGGTGTTCCGCATCACAACGGAAATCACCAAACAAGTCTTCCCGATTTCTCTGGATACAGATCACCCATCGTTCCGCGCTGGCTTAGAGCGTCTTCACCAAATATCGGACAACATTGCCGCCGCAAAAGCACGTGGTGGGTTGGTCGGATTGGCGAAGCAAGGCATTTGGGCGGCCGCAGGGCTGGCCACCTTCACACGCTTGTATTTTTTCCCGGTGAAACACCACGCGCTGCCGGCAGAAATACGCATGGTTCCCGCTTGGTAGTCAGCACCCAACAGGTCTAACTCCAATGATCGAAACCTCGCCCGTTCTCTATACCATCCTGTTCGTGCTGCTTGCATGGTGGTCCAGCACGGGTGCGATTTTGTTTCTTGATCAGCTACCCGCCAGAACCTATTTGACCAGCATGGCGAGTGCAACCGGATTAGCGATCGGCGCGTTGATGATGTTGGCGCTCTCCAGCCACTCGACAGTAGTCGCTAATGCTTACATCGGCTTTTCGGCCGCCCTCGTTATTTGGGGTTGGCAGGAGATGGCATTCTTGATGGGATTCGTCACGGGTTCACGCAAGTCGGTTTGCCCACCAAATGCAACCGAAATGCAAAAATTTCTGTATGCCACGGAAACCATCATCTACCACGAGGTGGCGCTTGTGATCTGCATGGTAGCTCTGCTCGCAGCAAGTTGGCACCAGCCGAATCAGGTCGGCGCTCATACCTTCTTCATTCTTTGGGTAATGCGGCTGTCTGCCAAATTGAATCTGTTCTTCGGTGTGCGCAACAAATATGAATCGTTCTTGCCTGAACAACTCTCCTATCTCAATAGCTATTTCGGCCAGCGGAGTATCAACTTCCTCTTTCCGGTAGTTGTTACCGCGTCGAGTGTCGTGGCTTTCCTTCTCTGGCAAATCGCGCTTGCACCAACTGCGACGCCTTTTGAGCACGTCGGTTATAGCCTGTTGGCGACGCTACTCACACTGGCAGTCTTGGAGCACTGGTTTCTGATCATTCCACTACCCGTCGAAAAGATGTGGAACTGGGCGATGCGATCGCGTAACGCCAATTAACCATGTCACGCGACCTTAATTTCCATCTTGACGGACAAAGATAAACCATGCCGTTTGTGGTACCCCATTGGTGGCGTAGTTCGCTACTCAATACCCGCGTGCGGGTTCAGCACGATAGCAGGTGTAGTTTGAACAAGGAGAGATAGTTATGTCAGACGCTGAAAGAGTTTGGCCATCCGGCCTGACAGTATCCGAAGCCGAAGAGTTTCACAGACACATCATCGAAGGTACGCGTATTTTCTTCTTCATCTCGTGTATCGCGCACCTGATGGCGTATATCTATACGCCCTGGCTTAAATAGGAGGAAAGGAAGATGAATAACGGAAAAATGTGGCTGGTGTTAAAGCCAACAGTAGGAATCCCGGTGTTTTTTGCCGGGATGGTGGTAGCTTCGCTATCGATTCATACCTCGATACTGCTGAACTCTGACTGGTTCCCCGCCTTTCTCAAGGGCGGCCAGAAGGCGGCAGCAGCGGCACCCGCAGCAGCACCTGCGGCAGCGGCACCCGCAGCACCGGCGGCAAAGTCCAAGTAGAGCAGTAGCGCTTGGGCGGGACCGAAAGGGGGCAGGATGCTACTATCCTGCCCCCCGTTTTACCTGCCTGAGACTTGTCGCAGATGGATGCGCCGACACAATGCTGGGTATCAACCCGGCTAGTGTAGGGATGAGTGCTCGGCAGGCTTTATAAGTGGTGCCATGACACTCAATGCCGCAAGCATCAGGATTATTTCCAGAATGTACACAAACACGTAACCGCTTTCGGGTGACACCTGAACGACGCTGTCACCTCGGACCACGGTAATGCCGCTAACCACGTCTCGTAACACGCCCCCCAACGACACCGCGACTCCTGCTGCCGTTGCTTGTACCGCCCCCCATGCACCAAGCGCTAGTCCCCGTTGATCGCTGGGGGCATGGTTCATCGTGGCCGTCAACGTGCCGTGGCTGAACAACCCGCCGCCCAGTCCGATAAGAAAGGCGCCAAAAGCAAACAGTATCGGCGACGCAAGTGACGCAGAAAAAATGACAGCCATAAATGCTGGAACACCAATGCCCGCCCCGTAACTAGCTATACGAAATGGATCGGCCCCCTGCGACAATACGCGAGACGCGTGGCCAAACCCGAGGAGGCCGCCGAGCGCCAGCGCCGCAGTCAGCCGTGTAGTGGCGGAAACTGACATTTCAAGGATTTGGCCACCATAAGGTTCGAGCAGGATATCTTGCATACTGAAAGCCATCGTCCCCAGACCAATGGCAGTCAACCGACGGAGCGCGCGCCCGTGCTCTGTAAAGTTGTTCCATGAATCGCGAAAACTTGGCTGCGGCGCGGTGGATAACGCCAATTTGCGACTGCGTGGCTCTTGCTTCCAAAGTGCGATGATGTTTAACACCATCGTCACGACTGCGGCGGCTTGGATCACCTGAACCAAACGCAGCGGGCTGAACTCTGCCAGCGCCCAGCCAAAAACAAGCGCGCTGACGAACGTGCCAAACAACAACATGACGTACATCAGCCCTACCACCTTTGGCTGCGACTCTTCCGAGACAAGGTCAGTCGCGAGCGCCAACCCGGCGGTTTGAATCGTATGCAGACCCGCACCAACTAGGAAGAACGCCAAACCGGCACCAGCCTGCCCCACCCAGGCCGGCCATTCTTGTGCGTTACCGCCGCCTGACAACGCCAACAACGCAAAGGGCATGATCGCTAGGCCACCAAACTGAATCATTGTTCCGCGCCAGATGAACGGGACCCGCTTCCAACCGAGCGCAGATCGGTATGTGTCCGAGCTGTGTCCGATCAAGGCGCGAAATGGCGCCACAATCACCGGCAGTGAAATCATGATCGCGACCAGCGAAGCAGAAACGCCGAGCTCAACGATCATGACGCGATTTATCGTACCGACGAGCAGCACGAGCGCCATGCCCACAGAGACTTGAAATAACGAGAGCCTTAACAGTTGCGATAGCGGTACTTCTGCGGTGGCAACATCGGCAAAAGGAAGGTAACGAGGGCCAAGATTTGCCCACGTTTCTATAAGTTTCCGGCTAACGCGGTTCATTTTTGGTGTGCTCTCAACACGAATAACGACTTAACAACAATAGACGTTTGATAGCCATTTAGTGATCGCATACGAAACATTCGACATGCGTCTCGCGCCCGCGCGGCAAAATCTTCTGTCACTAATTTCAACGAACAAGTTCGTCGTGAAATCCTACTCTACACAGCATTTGCGGCCCGGAGGCCGCAAATGCTGATACCACCAAAGAAAACAGTTTGGCTAACGCTTAGACACAACTTTCACAGGCGCGGCGGGGGCGTCTGTCTTGCTGATAAGTGCCGGAAAGTCCTTTGCCATTTGCGCGCCAAACAGTGGCTTGTAGGCTCCGGCATGACAAGTGGCGCAGTTCACTTTTGCCACGTCGCCACCCTCCCCCTTACGGCTTGCAGGGAATACGGAGGTGAGTGGCTCCATGTACTCATTGTTTAGGTTGCGTGACATCCTGATGCCGTGCCAAGCCGTAACCCGTTGCGGCGTGCTGGATTCCCATGACGAGAATGAGCGGGTGTTGTGGCAATACGTACAGTTCACACCCAACCCTTCGGACATATGCACCATCAACGAATAGGTCCATTCAGTTTGTTTGGTAGTGTGAAGGTTACGCGTCTCGCCACGCATCGGCAGAGCCGTCGTACCAGCAGTACGTATTTCCATTGCTTGGCTGAGATACGGTGTCAATCCATCGGCAGGCAGTGAGCTGAGACCAACATCTTTAGCGACCTTGTTCTGCAACCCATCACCTCCCACCATGCGTGAAGCTGTCTTGGCAGCCGGCGGCGTGAACCAGACGTTCGCGGGAATATGTTCACCCCGGTGGCAGGTATAGCATGTCACGCCGGTGGCACCAACGTGTGCTTTATTGTCGACGTTGATGGCTTGTGTCATCTGCAACATCTTGCGGGCAACCACTTTTGTGTAAAGCGTGTCCGCCTCAAAGCCCTCGCCCGCCACGTGGCAGTAGTTACACCCTTCTTTGGGGGACACCCAGTTCGTAAGCGACACCATGGTGCGGGTAAATTCACCCACACTAATTCCGCCGAGCACTTGTACGTTCTTATACACCGTACTAGCGGGTGGCCCACCATCTGTAATCGCCGGAACCACCTCGGGAACCGCATTGGCCGCCAATTGCTTGGGAACATCCCGGGGATTGTTGAGCTCGACCATTGCTGTCCCACGGAAGCCGCGCTGGTAGCTATCCACTGGCGGCCGTTCCCAGCAACCGGTTAACAAAGACGTGCCAAGAAGTGCAACGGATACTGCGGCTAGTCTTGAAAATGTCTTCATTTCGGCGCTCCTTGCAGCAAGGCGGGATCAATCACAGGCCCCGGGTAGACGGAAGGATACATAGGCGCAACGCCGTGTTTGACCGCCCACAAGTACCAGTTGTCCACTACGGTACCCGTCAACAAGATTCCGATTCCACCAGTCAGCGGGCACAACACAGCGAACCACCAAGCCCAACGGTGGATAGACTCCATCGAGGCGTTGAAACCCATCGTCCAACGCCAGAACAGCGCTGCACGCTCGGAGGCTGTACCACGGTCTACGATCTGTTCAATTTCGCGCTCCCCACCGAACCTGCTCACCGCAAGAATTGTACCGGCGTGCATGGCGAACAACAGTGCCGATCCGTACAGAAAAACAATCGACAACATATGGAACGGGTTGTAGAACAGATTTCCGTATCGAATCGAAAACGCGGCTGTCCAATCCAAGTGCGGGAAAATACCGAACGGTACCGCTTCACCCCAATTGCCCATGATGACCGGACGGATAAAGCCAAGTACGAGATAGAGCCAGATCGCGGCCGCAAACGCCCACGCGACATGGGTTCCCATACCGAGCGATCTTGCACGTCGGTACATGCGCACCCACCATAACAATATCGACATGGTTAGGAAAAAGCCTGCCATCAACCACCACCCACCTTCGTTCAATGGCGGGATACGCAGGCCATACGCGGGTGCCGGCGGCTCAAGTGCCAACCAAAACAGTTGCCGCACAAACTGCACCGGGTCCCAATTGACCGATGCCATCATGTTGAGGCCGATGATTTCGAATGCGATGAAAAAACACAGTATCGATGCAACACCAAAGCCGCCTAGATAGAACGGCCCAACCTGGGCGTCGCCGAATTTGCCAAACCAGTAAACAAAGAATGGTTTGCCATCGCGTCCCCACCAGTCACTCTTCGGCAGCGGAACACCGTCATACGGGGCGTGGACTTGGACTCTAGTAAAGATGTTTTGATATTCCATATCTGTCTCCGTCCCTTATTTCCAAACCGGCAGGTTTAGCCACCAGCCCCACCACTCGGGCCAGCCGCGCGTCCAAAATGGTCCGCTGATCACAATACAAACAGCACTCCAGAACACCGCACTAAGCGCGAGGAACAGGCCGAGGCGATGTACGCCAAGGGTGCCAATTGAGTAGCCGATGGCGTCGCGGAAAAACGTGTTTTCGTGCTCGGCGGTTTTGACCGGCTCCCCCTTAGCGGGATTGGTAGACGACAGGATCAATCCACCATGTAGAGACAGTGCCAGTGCCGTTGCAAAGAAAAAACTGACAGCAATCATATGCGCCGGGTTGTAATGGAAATGCAGATACTGGTAACCGGTATTCGACACCCAGTCGAGGTGACTCATGATGCCGTAAGGGAAACCGTGACCCCACGCTCCCATCAGCAAGGGGCGTATCACCACCAAGGTAACGTAGGCAAGAATCGCGAAGGCAAACGCAAACGGGACATGGAAACCCATTCCCAGCTTTCGGCAGATTTCGACTTCGCGCAACGCCCAAGAGACGAATGCACCGATTGCGCACACGGTGATTATCTGCCAAAGCCCGCCTTCCATTAGCGGTGCCAGACCTAACCCGTACTTGAGGTCGGGCGGGGCAATGTTGATTTGCCACACATTCCAGGTTGGTCCTTGTGAGGCCCCCCATAAGATGAGCGCGGTGCCGACGACGGCAAAGAATATGGTGGTCACGCCAAAAAAACCAACGTAGAACGGCCCGACCCAAAAATCAAACAAATCGCCGCCTAGAAGCGTTCCCCCGCGAACTCGGTATTTCTTCTCAAAACTTAGCATCGCCATGGCGCACTCCTCGAACGTGTCTGATTTTTTCTAACGAATCCTCAGGACACCTGTGGGTTCCTGACAGATTTTTGGAAATTCTTATTTCATGTATTGATACAGTCGGCAAAAATTGCCACCCTACCTAGCTACGATAATCTTGTTGTAAAACGAGTACATACGTCGTCTTGGTTAAACAACGGACGAAGTCAGTGCCGAAGTTCTACTTCGAATATGCGTAACAGCCGCACCCGACTTCGCCCGCCAACTACAAATGGACCGTTGCCACCTTACTTCGGCGCCGGTGCCATCTGACTCACTGCCGGACCGGCTTTCGCCGAAGGGCCAGCAAGCCAATTGAACCTGTCCGTACTGAGCAAGATGAAATGAATCACGATTGCCAGAGTGAACAGAAACGCCGCCAGTGCCACGAGAGCACGACGCGGGTCGAATAACGTCCAAATTCGCCACATGTTCCTACCTCCTAAAAAATTGCGACACAGTTACAGATCAAACCAGTTTGTTTCTAACGAAACGTGCTGGCAGCTACTGAAACCATGGCTTCCAGTTCCACACCAACACATGAGCCACAGTCGCAATTGCCGTGAATATCACCATACTGGAGACAAACAGACCGTGAAACGCTCTTGCTTCCTCAGCGGAAAGTCCCGACAGGGATTTACCTTGTTCCGACATACAAAACCTCCTTCACGAAGTTCCGAATCATCCTTCGACAACTCGGTACAGCACCGTACGAATCCCGTACGGCGAGGATCACCATCCGCCGCTGTAACCCGAGACGGATGATTAACGCCCTAAATTCAGGGCATATTCTTTTGAACGCTAATCCATGAGCGCCATCGCCAATGTTGAACGCGCTTGGTTACTCGCTTCACCCAAAATCGACGGGTGTTTTTTTGCCTCGCCGGCAGTCGGCACCAGCCTTGTTGCCAATACGATGACAAGGAATATCGGGAAGCTAATCACGAAGAGCAAATGGAACAAACGCTCATCACGCTTCTTCAGATTCTGTCGTTCAGCCTCAACGAGGGTGCTATTGGATGTATTCATGCATTCGCTCCTTCCAAGAGTGCATCGCGTGCTTTTTCAACATGGGACTCCAAAACAATTTCGCCACCGGCAAGCCGGGTCTCGCGCT
This sequence comes from Rhodocyclaceae bacterium, assembly GCA_020247545.1. Lineage (GTDB taxonomy): Bacteria > Pseudomonadota > Gammaproteobacteria > Burkholderiales > Usitatibacteraceae > UKL13-2. The sequence goes on from JADCIX010000005.1 coordinate 89,158, forward strand.
CTGCGCGGTCGCGCAGGCGTTTGGCAACAGAGATGCGAATCAGGACAGGTTGATCATCAACCATGGACTCAAGCAGCGCTTTTGCGGCGTCATTCCATGGCAACGCCTTGGTTGGTTTGGCGAGCGTCGCATCAACCTTATCCATTTGACTGGCGAGTGGCAGGATGTGGAACAACATGTCAAACAGTGCGTTCGACACTTCCTGAATCAGATAGGTCGCACCCGAGTAGCCCATAAACGGCGTTCCGGTATGGCGGCGAATAATCGCGCCTGGAAACGAAGCCGGAATGTATGAAGTCCTGGCGCCACACTCGGCGAGATACATGCGTTCGTTGTAGCTCCCAAACATGACCAAGGGCGGCTTCTCGCGTACAAGTTGCCTAACAGTTTCGTTATCGGTCTTAGCGCCGGCCAAACGAGGAACCGCAAAGTGGCATGGCAAGCCCATTTCGGTTTCGAGGAAGTGGCGTATGCCGCGGGTGTAGGTCTCATTCGCGACCACCGCAAAACTCGCGGTACCGAAAAAATCCTGAGTCACAGAGCGCCATAAATCCCAAATAGGCTTGATGGTAGTGTGTTTTTCCCGTTCAATGAACGGCTCGGGATCAAGCCCCAGCAACTCGCCCAAACTGCGCAAAAACTTGGTGGTGCTGTGCAAGCCAATTGGCGCTTGTAGATACGGACGCTCAAGCCCTTCGCAGAGCATGCGGCCAAACTCGCGATACATACAAATATTGACCTCTGCGTCAGCAAGTTTGCGCACATCCGCAAGGTGACTGCCAAGCGGGAAAGTCATGTTGACCTTCGCGCCAATGCCCTCAACCAACCGACGGATCTCGGCCAGGTCGCTTGGCATGTTAAAGGTACCGTAAGCAGGTCCGATGATGTTCACCAAAGGGCGAACGACGCCATCAGCATCGGGAGTGCGCGGCTTCGCTTCAGGCACTGCGCCGCGCTTGTTGCCGTACTCCGTCCACAGCCAGTACATTGCGCGGTTCGCACATTGCCACTGATCCTCGTCGATGGTGCGTGGCAAAAAGCGTAGGATGTTGGTGCCTTCTGGTGTTACACCGCCGCCAATCATTTCCGCAATCGACCCGGTCACCACCACTGCAGGCAGGTCTGGGTCAAGTGTGGAGTGCGCTTGTTTCATAGCGCCCTCGGTACCATCGCGGCCAAGATGTTCTTCCGCCAGTCCGGTTACAACAATCGGCAACTCATGCGGCGGCAGTGCATCTGTGTAGTGCAAGACGGAGGTCACCGGCAAATTTTCGCAACCCACCGGGCCATCGATTACAACCTGCAAGCCCTTGATGGCCGTGAAAACATACACCGCCCCCCAATACCCGCCTGCGCGATCATGGTCAAGCACGAGCATCAGATCATCTCCTCTGCTTTTTTCATCTTCATCAGTTTGATGACCTGTCGCTTGGTGTAATCCTTGAACTCAGGCCGGTCCTGCGGCACGCCGTTGGCGGCTTCCCACACACCTGAGGTATGGCCTTCACCGACACCGGTGAAAAAATCTTTCATGGTCTCGAAGCGGCCTTTGTTCGCCAGCGCAGCATTGATCACCGTTGCGAGTGAGCCGGCACCAGCAGGCCCCATCAGCGGGCGGGCAGAAATCAGATTCGTGAAATACAAACCTGGAATGGTTGCCTCTTTGGCTGCCTGGACAATTGGCGTGGTGCCAATTGCGAGGTCGGGCTTGAATTCACGCATTGCTGCGAGGTCCTGCTCAAGAGAAGCCCGATACTGCACATGCACCCCGCGTGCCTCCAGCCACTCACGATCAAGATCACTCCACTGGGTTTGCGGGCATGCAGTACCGACGTAACGGAGATCCGCACCTGACTCCACCAGCAGGCGTGCGACCAACAGTTCTGATCCCTCGTAGCCGCTCATGGTGATGCGCCCCTTGATGGGCATTGCCGATAGCGCACCTTTAATCGCTGGAAGAATGCGATTTTTTGCCGCATCAATTTTGTCTTGCGGCGTATTGGTCGCAACACCAATGTTCTGCAACCATGATTCTGTGCCGTCGTAGCCCACCGGTGCCGAACCGACGATCGTGCGCCCGGCGGCTGAAAACTCTCGCAAGCTGGCTGTGTAGAAGGGATGAATGGCGGCGACGGCGGCACAATCAAGTGCGGCGTAGAGTTCACGCCACTCGCGTGTTGGCACTACCGGCCCTGCCGCCAACCCCATCGGCTCCAACATCATGCCGATGGTCATCGGGTCAACCGGAAAGACCTCACCAACAATCGAGATTGTCGGCTTTTCGTTTTTGCCGTGGCGTGGCGCTTGCACCGGCCCCTGCTCTGCTTCGCCACGCGCGTACTTGAGCATCGCACCAGCAAGAACGTCTTTCGCTTCGGCATGTGTCGGCACGCCAAAGCCGGGAACATCGATTCCAATGATCCGAACACCATTGATTTCTTTAGGCAGCAACTGTAAAGGCACGCCGCTGGCCGTTGGCACACACAAGTTAATGATCACAACAGCGTCATACAGCGAGGGATCCGCCAACTTGTAGGTCGCTTCGCGGATGTCTTCGAACAACTTACCGGTGACCAACGATTCCGAATTGAACGGAACGTAGCCCACCGTTCGACGCGCACCGTAGAAGTGGGAGGTGAATGTCAATCCGTAGACACAACAAGCTGAGCCCGACAAAACCGTCGCCGTACGCCGCATGCGGAGTCCGACGCGCAAGGATCCGAACGCGGGACACATCGACTGTGGCTGGTCGTGTGGTCCTTTCGGATAGTCTTTTGCGTACTGATCCAATGTCTCGGTCTTGCCTGCGCTTTTGGCGGCAGAGAGCATCTGCTCTTTGCCGGAGTGGCAGCCAAGCCCGTCAACCTTGATGGCCTCAGGGTTCGCGATTGGTGTTTGATCGATATCTTGCATCGTGTTGGCCTATACGGTGTCGTAGACCACTTCGAGGGAAGCGCGCTTGTCTTCGGTCTTGCCGCACATGTCGAATTGGGTGGCGGGCTCCAGCACATAGTCCCGACCGGTAACGTCCGAAGAAAACAGGCCGAGCAATTGGTCTTGGGTAAGCGGTGTTGGCCGCACCGGTGGCGCTTCGCCGACATTCTTCGCCAACTCTTCGAAGAGTGGACCCCACTGCGTATTGGGGCGACCAATGATTTCATAACTTGCTGATTTACGACGGATATCATCGTGCGCCGGTATCGCGGCGAGCACGGGGATTCCGGCACTTTCGGCAAACTTTGCTGCTTCACCGGTACCGTCGTCCTTGTTTATCACCATCCCGGCGACACCGACGTTGCCGCCGAGCTTGCGGAAGTACTCCACCGCACTGCACACATTGTTGGCGACGTATAACGACTGTAAATCGTTTGATCCAACGACGATGACCTTCTGGCACATGTCTCGCGCAATCGGCAGACCAAACCCACCACAAACGACGTCGCCCAAAAAATCAAGCAATACGTAATCAAATCCCCACTCGTGGAAGCCGAGTTTTTCGAGCGTTTCAAAGCCATGGATGATGCCGCGACCGCCACAACCGCGGCCAACTTCTGGTCCACCGAGCTCCATCGCATAAACGCCATCACGCTTAAAACATACGTCGCCAATCGCGACAGCCTCACCGGAGAGCTTCTTCTTCGATGAGGTTTCGATGATCGTCGGACAGGCCTTGCCACCAAACAAAAGTGATGTGGTGTCACTCTTTGGATCGCAACCAATAAGCAGTACTTTCTTGCCCTGCTGCGCCATCATGTAGGACAAATTGGCCAGCGTGAAACTTTTGCCGATACCGCCTTTTCCGTAGATCGCGATAATCTGCGTCGCTTTGGTCACCGGGCCGGTTGCGACCGCGTCTGGCTCGATCGAGGCTTCGGCCCGCAAGTTGTTCTTCATAAACTGCACGGGCGATATGGTTGTTCCAGCGGCTTCACTCATGCATCTCTCCAGTCGAGAATCATCTTTAAACAGCGCGGATCGCCGAATGCGGTCCGGTAGGCATTACTCGCGTCGTCAGCCGGCGAGCGGTGTGTGATAAGGCCATCCAGCGAAAGGCGCCCGGATGCGACCAGATCTCTTACTGCGACGAGGTCACTAGGCTGCCATTGGGCGGCAATACGGATACGAGCTTCCCTCATGAATGCAGGTGGGAACGTAAACGACATCGGTTCATCGTAGAACCCGGCAAGCATGATCTCGCCGCCCGGAGCCATGCGCGAAATAAGCAAATCCAAAATATTCGAGTCGCCGCTGACGTCACAAATGGCTTTGTAGTTGCGCTTGGCATCTGTGGTGGGATCAACCACTTCGTAGCCTTCGCCACCGAGCCTACGTTCTGCGTTGGTTTCCCAAACAACAGGATTTCCACCGCACAAGACAGCAATACGGGCAAGCACACGACCTAACACGCCGTGGCCAACGATCAAATCAGGTTGCGCGGCTGCGGCACCAGAAGTGACATGGTAAGCAGTCGCCGCTAAGGCGAGCAAAACACCATTTTCGCCGATCTGGTTATCGATCCGTAGCGCTCTTGCGCCGGGCAAGACCACCCGTTGCGCCGCTCCACCAAACAAGCCTTTGACGTCACCAAAACACTTGGCACCCGGGACAAATACATTGTCCCCCTCGGATAGGCCGGAGGATTTGCCCGCTTGCACCACGCGCCCTACTGACTCGTAGCCTGGCACTAATGGGTAGCCCATGCCCGGAAATGCCGGCATGCGACCAGACCACAACAATCGCTCCGTGCCGGTGCTGATGCCACTCCAATCAATATCGACGACGACGTCGGCATCACCCGCAGCATCCAGCGTCAAATGACTGATTACGAGTTGCTCTGGTTGCTCCAACACAACCGCTTTGGTCTGATTCACTCAAGTTCTCCGACTTGGGGGTAGCGCCAGTCACAGACAAAAAACACCTGTGTGACGAATGTCATAATACTCTGACACTTCACTATGTCAAGTTTTATGTACACTTTGTCGGAAGGTAACATAACCATATGAATTAATGCGCTTTATTGACAGGACTAGCTGCGATATTTGCGCCCGCCCGAGCGATCATCAAACTCGTTTGTAGCGGAATTCTGGTTGGAATCAGACGCGGCGTGTCAAATCCAGCCTCAACCAGCAAATCGGCAAGACGCTTAGGGGTCCGCGCTCGGCCTCGACCCATCGCCAGCAGGTAAAAACCAAAGTAGGCATCGCCAATCGGCTCCGCGCCCGGCGTCTCCGCCATCGGCTCCGCGATCACAATGACACCACCCGGCGAGATCGCTTTTCGTGCCGCCGCCAAGATGTGCCGTACACGTTCGTCATCGTGATCGTGGATCACACGGACCAGTGAGATGGCATCCATACCTCCCGGCAAAGGGTCGGCGAGAAAATCTCCACCGCAGGTTCGCGCACGATCGCCAAACCCGGCGTCGGCAAAACGCGTGCGACCGCGCTCAGCAACTGCTGGGAGATCAAACAGCACCAGTTCTAAATGCGGATAACGTTTACCTACCGCGCTCAAGAAAGTGCCGTCGCCGCCACCGATGTCGAGCAAGCGCTGGTGTCCGGCAAACGAGTAAGCATCGAGAATCTCTTCGGTCACCAGCGGCTGCGAGGCCGACATCAGCGCGGTATACGCCGCCACCCGCTCGTCGGACAATGAATTTGGCGATTCAGCGCCTGCGTACGGCCAGTAGTTGGCGAGCCCTGTCTCAGACTGCTCACCTCGTTCACCTCGCAGCAGCGCGACTGGGTCGTGCAAATCACGATACACCATCGCGTGGTGTTCGATCATTGCCTGAATGGCAACGTTGCCAACAATTGGCGCACCGAGCGGACCGAGACCAAATTTTCGCTGGTTGCGACGCTCGACGAGTTGCAGCGAAACGGCAGCATCCAGTAGCCGCTCAGTCGCGTCACGATCTAGGCCAATCTTGCCTGCGAGCGTGATCGAATCGAGCGGACCATCCTTTAAGTGTTCAAACACCTTCAGTCGCACACAAGCCAGTAGGATCTGCGAGTAGACGAATCCGGCGACGAGATCGAAGACCGAGCGAGCGCGGCGATTTGCCACCAGCCGCGTCAGCGGAAAACGTGTAGCCCAATACTGAAATCGGGCATTGGTGAGTAACGCGTTACGACGCGCTGCGAACCAATCCCCTATTACGCCAATCCAGGAGGACTCAGGGCTCCCAGATGACATTAAAGGCACCATCGACAAAGGCAGAAAACCGACTTGGTTCCGTCTCGACTACGCCGCGCGCCGCTGTAAACCAACTGGCAGTAACCCATCGGCCTCCTGCTGAATCAGTGCGCGTAACTCGTTGGCACCAGGGCACGGTGGAATTGAGGCCAGAGCACCGCTGATCAGATAATCCAGTCTGGCGATTGCCCCCTCAATACCTAGTTCGCGGGCGGCGCTGGGTCGGCCCAATGCCACGTCCTGCCCAATTGGTTTGCCGAGATCTTTCTCGCTACCCGCCACATCGCGAATATCGTCGGCAACTTGATAAGCCTCTCCGAGCCGTTCGCCCAGCATCCGCCAATCTTCCGGCCGGTGGCCCGCTGCGGCCGCACCGGCCATGGTGGCAGCGGCAAACAGCGCGCCGGTCTTGGCTTGCTGGTAGCGGGACAGTGAGACCATCGGCTCACTCTCCCAAGCTTGTCCGGCACAAATGCCCAGCGGGGTGCCGACCGATCTTGCCAAAATGCCGACCAACGTCGCCAACCGTGCGGGCTTCGATACTGCGCCGCGTGCCAAGCTTTCAAACGCCAATACAATCAGGGCATCCCCCGCCAGCACTGCCAGCCGCTCGCTGAATGCCCGATGCACGGAAGCTTTGCCGCGCCGTGTCGCCGCGTTGTCAAAACAAGGTAAATCATCATGCACCAAGGATGCACAATGCATGAGTTCAATCGCTGAAGCGGCGGCACAGGCGACGGCTGGATCATCCTGGCCACAGGCGCAGGCAACAGCCAAACTCAAACGAGGGCGAATTCGTGCACCGCCTGGAAAAACGGCATAACGCATCGCCTGTGCGAGTAACGGTGGCGCATCTTCCGTCAAAGAGGCGCTTAACGCGGCCTCGAGGGTATGCTCAATCGTATTTGCCATCGCCAGTTCAATTTGCTCGTTTGTTGTCATCTTCCGTACCCCAATCCAAGTTAAGGTGAGATTCAGTCGCTTTTGTCGACATTTGTACCCCTAATAGCCATTCCGCCCGGCCAAAGCCCTTAGGCGAACGCCTTCACATAGTGTCAATTAAAAGTGACATACTATGTGTAATTTTTGTTATACACCCCAAATTTAAAATCGTCAATTTTTTGTGACACATTCCTTTCGGGACGCGATTTTTGGCGTCAAAAAGCGCCCCTCCAGTCAAAATGGCGGCCCGTTATTCACTGAAACGGTGGATCGAAACGGCTACGTTTGGTGGTACGTGGACGCACTGAGCGACGATGGCGGCTACGGATTGACCATCATCGCCTTCATCGGTAGCGTGTTTTCCCCCTACTACGCATGGGCGCGCCAGCGGCCCGGAGGCGCGGCACCAGAGGAACACTGCGCCATCAACGTCGCGCTGTATGACGGGCTTGCTCCAGACAAGCCAAGCCGGGGTTCCCACGGCCATCGTTGGGCGATGACAGAACGCGGATCACGCCACGTCGATGTGAGCGATACATCATTTCGCGTCGGCCCAAGTGCACTTTCGTGGGATGGTACGAAGCTGATCATCGATATCGACGAAGTTTCTCTGCCAATCCCGGCACGACTCCGCGGCCGTGTGATTGTTGAACCACGTGCAATCTGGTACGAAGCCTACCCACTAGACGCCGAGGCCAAACATCACTGGCGCCCCATCGCGCCGATTGCGAAAGTCACTGTTGAAATGCAAGAGCCAAAGGTGACGTGGCAAGGGACAGCCTATGTTGACTCCAACCACGGCCGCGCGCCGCTCGAAAGCGCCTTTGTGAGCTGGGATTGGTCGCGCGGCAAACAAACTGACGCTGCCGGGAACGATAGCGACCCCAATAAGTCGCCCGCCCCAACCTTTGTTGTCTACGATGTGCATCGTGTTGATGGCACGCGGCTGACACTGGCGAAGGAATTCAGCGTGCCGGCACCTCTGCAGGCGGCGACAGCTGACTTCATTCCGCCAGCGCACCAAAAACTACGAACCACTGGCTGGGGCATTAAGCGTGCCACGGCTTGTGACCGCGAAGCGGTAGCCGCGGTCATAAAGACCGTCGAGGACACACCTTTTTACGCGCGTTCGGTGGTGCGGTCGGTCGTAAACCACGAACCAATGATTGCAGTACACGAAAGCCTATCGTTAAAGCGCTTTAGTTCACGCTGGGTACAGTGTCTCTTACCCTTCAAGATGCCACGGCGGCGATAGCCCGGCCCCTGGCCCACGCGCCCTAGCGCTCGGTGGGCGGTTGTTGGGCTTTCTGCTGTTGCGCCTGCTGCAGCTTGCGCTTTTCTTCTGCGTCACGCTTGATGTCTCTATTCAGTGACCAGTATTCCCAGCCGAGCAGCACGATTGCGATACCAAAGAAAGCGGCTAGTTCGATGATGCCGAGCGCCTCGGCACTCATATTGAAGCGCCGTGTATGCAGGAAACATTCGATTCCATTTGCCTATCCAGAAAACACTAAGAGCCTAAGTCAGCAACAACGCGTTGTGCCGCGAGTCTGCCCGAAATGGTCGCCATGGGAATACCGGCACCGGGGTGTGCCGAACCTCCGGCCAGATATAGCCCGCGAATACCGCTGGTCGCGCCGGGTCGGGCAAAACTTGCCATCGAGCCATGATTCGCCCGGCCATAAAGCGCGCCGCCCGTTGCCGGGAACAAAGCGTTGAAACCCTCGGGTGGCGTGGCCACTGATGACATCGTTGACACATCAATCTCCAAGCCACACTGACGCATGAGACCGAACGCGCTTTCTTGCAGCGTGGCGATCTGCGCAGCCGACAGTGATGACACATCGCCATCCGCCGGGGCATTGATTAACACCAACATCCGGTCACTATCGCGCTCGATATGCTGATCAACTGCGGCGTCGGCGCGGTCTTGCGCACAAACGTAAACCGTCGGCGCGGCTGTCACCGTACGACGGCGAAATACGGCATCAAACTCTTCTAAATAATCTTCGGCAAAAAACACATTGTGGTGATGCAGCGGAAAGCCGCGTGTTTTGGCACTCACGCACCACGTCACTGCGGACAGCGAGCGATCCTTACGCGCAATTGGCTTGGCCGCTTTTGTCACAGGTGCGCCTAGCAGCCCTGTGCCGAGCGCCGAAATGTCACCATTAAAGACCACTGCGTCACACGCAAGGATTTCCCCCCCGGCCAGTCGTGCCCCCGCCACCCTGCCCTGGGCAATTTGAATTTCATCTACGTGGGTATTGAAGCGAAAACGCACACCGTGTTTTTCACCCAGTTGTTGCAACGCGTCTGCGACCCGTCGCATACCACCTTTAACAATCCAAACGCCTTCCTGTTCGACATGCGCAATCAACATCAACGTCGCCGGCGCAAACCCGGGGGAAGAGCCGACGTAGGTCGCATAACGACCAAACAATTGGCGTAAGCGCGGATCATGGAAGTAATTGCCGAGCTCTGCCCACAGTGTTTTCATAGGCGCCGTGCGCCACATCGCACCGAGGTTGCCAATACCCACCCTCTGTACAAGCTCGAAGGGAGACGGCCGTTGTGCAGCCATATAGGTATCTCGCAAGGTTCGATAAATATCTGCGCCGCGTTTGCAAAACGCGCGGTACCCGTCGGCCTCGCGGCCACCAGCAAAGTCGGCAATGGCCGCAGTGCTCTGCTCGATGTCGGCAAACAAGTCGAGGCGGCTGCCGGTATGACTATCATTGCGCCATGCATGGCGGGCAAGAATACTCGCGGTTTGTAATTCCAAAAATTCTTCGAGTTTCGAACCAGCGTCGTGAAACAGTGACTCGAACACCCACTTCATGGTGAATACGGTCGGCCCAGCATCGATATACGATTCGCCGACCTTCACTTCCCGCATTTTGCCGCCCGGCGAGGAGGCACGCTCAAGCACCTCAACGTCAAAGCCCTGGCGCGCAAGATCGGCCGCTGCCGCGAGCCCGCCCATTCCCGCGCCAATTACAACCACACGCTTGACCATCACGCGAACTGCCAATCCGCAAGAGGTATCCCGAGCGACATCATGCGCCGCTGGCTGGACTGGCCGGTCCGTTGGTCATCTGCTGCAAAGGCCTCGACAACCGACGGTGATGATAGAGGATGATCACAAGTCCAACAGTCAGAGGAATCGCCCACAACACGGGATGTAGCGCCAGCTGCGGGAAGGTCCGCACTGCACCGAAGGCAAAAAATGCCGTGTAGACAGAAATTCCTGTTCCCACCAGGCCTTTCACGTGTTCCTTCAACCACTCGTTTGGCCCGACACTTGGCCGGTAGAGGTAATAGAGGTTGGTCACTACCGTCGCCCAGCCAATAAACGACATGCCAAGCATTAAGGGCTGGCCGATCAGATAACCCTGCCAAGCGCAATTGGTGGCCGCGATAAACGTCAACACCTGCAGCGCCATCGACCTCCACTCCCGGCTCGCGACGCGGTCTCGGCGGTAGGTCACACACAGCCAACCGTACCAAGTCAAATTGATCGTCATGATGGCCAGTCCCAACATCATCCAGCCAAATATCGCTTTCACTAGAGCGGGATTACCGAAAACCGCATGATTCTCAAGCTGCGGATGAGTGCCCATCGGATCGTAAACCGTACACAGACTCATCAAGATCGCCGAGATGCCCGTCGCAATCATCGACCAATTGAATATCCGCCCGGCGCGTTTGTGGGCTTCGCCCCCCTTCTTCGAAATCACCGGCACCCAAAATAGCACCAACCCAACGGCACCGGTGATGATGTGCGCAGTCACAAAGATATGAAACAGGTCGAGGATGGTCATAGACATTAGGTAGTCGTTCGGGCAAAGACGGAGGCAAGGCGCTAAGTTGTGCCACGTTTTTCTGCAAGGCAGAATTTACACTAGCATAAGCGTCTCAAGGCAATTCTGTCGCGTGTGTTGGCTTCGCGTGGCAAAAATGGATGTCAAAACACCCACCGATGAATGCACAAACGTCGAAAAACCCCGCATCTCCCCCCCCCTATACCCCGCCAAGGCCGCAAGCGCTTTCTCCGATCATTTCGCTGATGCGTCTGATCATGCAAGGCGACGGCGATCTACTTAGCCTGCTACCTGCCGACGCCTATCGGATGCCGGTTGGACATCTGGGTTATTCACGCCGTCAGACATTGATCGTTAACGATCCCCAACTATACAAACCGATCCTACTCGACCCCACTGACATCTACCCCAAAAATGATTTGATGGTGGATGCTCTTGCGCCCTTGGTCGGAAATTCGATTTTTGTCTCAAGCGGTGACGAGTGGCGGAGACAACGCCGCATGGTCGACCCGACGTTTTCACATATGCGACTTGGCGCGGCGTTTCCGGCGATGGCAGCCGGGGTGGCCGCGTATGAAGCCGAGCTCGAAGCACTCGCGATGAGCGGAGAAGCGTTTTCGCTTGATCTAGCGATGAGCCACCTCACCGCCGACATTATCTGCCGTACCGTGTTCTCAACATCGTTCAACACGCAGGCCTCGCGCGAAGTGTTTGATGCATTTGCCTTGTTTGAACGCAGTGTTGCCCAAGTCGAATGGAAGCGGCTCATCTTCGATGCGGCATGGACGCCGGTGCCGCAGAAGCCGGAGGTACAACATGCATGCCAACACATTCGAAAATTGTTGGGCGAAATGCTCGATACCCATCAGCGCCAGGTTATCCCGCCCAACGACATCTGCACCGAGATCGTTAATGCCCGCGATGCAGAAACCGGCAAGACGTTTAGCCGCGACGAACTGATCGACCAGCTCGGCGTAATGTTTTTGGCGGGACACGAGACATCAGCAAGTGCACTGACGTGGGTGTTCTTTATTCTGACCCAACAGCGGCAGATTGTTGAACGCATGCGCGCCGAGATTGATGACATCGTCGGCGAAAGTGAGGTCGGTTTCGAACACATCCGTAGCCTCACCTTCATCCGTAATGTATTCCGCGAGACGATACGTTTGTATCCGCCAATTACGTTTATCCCCCGCGTCGCTCTGAAAGCGACCAAGATTGGCAGATTTAACGTCAAACGTGGCGCGATGATCATGATTTCGCCGTGGACAATTCATCGCAATGAACGTTACTGGAAAAATGCCAACGTGTTTGACCCGGATCGCTTCAGCGTAGAGCGCGAAGACGAGCTGGTGGCTGGCGCTTATCTTCCATTTGGACTAGGCCCACGCGTTTGTATTGGCGCCGCTTTCGCCACTACCGAGGCCACCCTTATCATGGCGCGCCTGATTCGACAATTCGACTTTACCGCCGTGAACGCTGAGACGGTGCGCCCGGTCGCCCGACTCACCACTCGCCCCAAACAGCAGATCATGCTCAGGGTCTGCAAACGCACATGAGCGAATCAAACAAAACGGTCCTCATCACATTAGGCCGGCTACCAAAGTGTCTCGACATTGCGCGGAGCTTTCACAAGCTTGGATGGCGGGTCATCGTTGTTGAGCCATTTGCCTGGCATCTCACCCGCATGTCCCATGTTGTGGCAAAAACGTTTCAGCTCACGGCCCCGAACACCAACCGGGAAAAGTACTTATCAGAGCTGACCGACATCATCCAGCGCGAAAAAGTGCGCCTTGTCGTTCCCGTGTCAGAAGAGATACTGCATGTATCGTTTCTACGCGACCGTCTGCCGGACAGTGTGACGTTGTATGCCATGCCATCTGCGTTATTGCTCCGCTTGCACAACAAACGGACCTTCATCGACGTTTGCCGCGAGATTGACGTCAGCGCTCCGGAGACAGCGCGCCTTGATGAGGAAGGTGCGAGCGCAATCGCCGCAGAAGGCGACTTCATCACCAAACCGATTTTTTCTTGCTCGGGACGCGGTGTGACTTTTCATCAGCGCGGCGACACACTACCAACCGCCGACCCTGCCGCACCGGTGATTGTGCAGCGATGGGTGAAGGGCAACGTTCTCAGCACTTTTTCCATCGCTCGCTCGGGCGATGTGCTCACCACCGTCGTCTACCGAGGCGCTGTAATGTCGGGCTCCGTGTCTGTTGCGTTCGAACGCGTGGCTGAAACGCAAGCGTGCAACATCGCCATACGGCAATGGGTAGACCAATTTGTGAAGGCACTCAACTTCACCGGATTTATTTCGTTCGATTTTGTCGAAGATACCGCTGGCCATGTGCATGCAATCGAGTGCAACCCACGTGCGACCAGCGGCGCGCACTTCGTACACGTTGATGACCTGGCGCGCGCGGTGGTCTATCCGACCATGTCACCATGCGATGTGCACTTTCGCGACGAAACGTTGCTGCAGCAGTTCTACCCTTGCCTGACTGAGGTGCAAAAAGCGATGTTCACCTCCAGCTTTTTCCCACTACTCAATAGATTCATCCAGGCAAAAGATGTCACCTGGTCTTGGCGCGATCCGCTACCCTTCTGGACCATGACCTTCACCGCCTCACAAATAATTTGGCTGTCGATCAAACACAAAGCGACCTTCGGGGAAGTAGCAACACTTGATGTAGGTTGGTACAAAGATACACTCACACATCCGCCGCACCAAAATCAGTCACCCCACATTTAGTCTGCGGCAAATTTGCTGTCAGAGGGGTAAGCACCCGAAATGCGAAATGTCGGCGTTAGCAGGGTGTTATGAGCAAATGCGCTTGGCATGCTGAATGGCAGTAGGAAGTGTGGAAGCATCCGCAGCGGCAACCCATGCTACATCTGCCTGAACAAGTGCACGAAGTTCCGGCTAACCCGCAATGCTTCATTGACGCCCTTCACGTGCAACAACAACCAGTCCGCGTCGGTGCGCTCAACATGATCGATCGCGTGCAGATTCACTATCGCTCCCCGCTGTATCTGTACGAATCGATTGGGCTCGAGCTCGTCTAGGAGGTCGCAGATAGATCGCCGTATCAAGACTTCTGTCGTTGAAGTGACAACACGGGTATATTTTTCGTAGGAACGAAAGTAGAGGATATCGTCGACGTGAATGAGCTTCACGCGCTGGCCAACCGAGGCACGTATCCATTCCAAGAACTTTGGCTGTTCTGGGCGAATCTTGGCAGATAACTCCGCGAGAAACGCCTCCATGTCACGGCTCTTGATCGAGGCTTGATGTAGTGATGCCTTCAGTCGATCAACCGTTGCGCTAAGGCGGGCGGGTTCGATTGGCTTGATCAGATAGTCCGCCGCACCCGCCTCAAAGGCACGCACCGCATACTCATCGTAGGCGGTTACGAAAACAACGCGCGTGGAGGATGGCAACATGCGCGCAACGTCGATGCCGGAGATCAGCGGCATACGAATATCGAGAAATGCAATGTCTGGGCGATGTGTTTCACATAATTCCACAGCCTCGCGTCCGTTCTGTGCCTGTGGCAGGATGGTGAGCTGGGGCCACGTCATCGAGAGAAGCGAGACTAGCCGTGCGCGCAGTAGAGGCTCATCGTCGGCAACAATAGCGGTCGGATTGGCGGGAATCATAGTGTTGACGCGTAGGCCGCGGAGGCAGTGGTTGACAGCTCCGCGCGCGGAATCAAAATGCTGGCAACGGTACCGCCGCTCGGATTCGGCGTAATGCGCAACGCAGCGCGCGCCCCCCACAGCGTCAGGAGCCGTTCACGCACGTTGCTGAGGCCAAATCCATCACGCACTGCGCCGAAGGTACCCTTGCCGTTATCCGACACGCTAATCTCGATCATATCATCCTGAGTGCGAGCAACAACGCTCACATCGCCACCTTGTTCCATTGGGTCGATACCATGTTGCACAGCGTTTTCTACTAGCGTAATGACGATCAGCGGTGGTATCTTACACTTCGCCAAGTCAGCGGGAAGCGAGAGGGACCAGCGAAGCCGACTGCCCATGCGCATTTGCATGATCGAAAGATAGTGGCCGACCATTGCCAGCTCTTGCCCGAGCGTAGTCAGGTCAGTACGCATTTGCGGCACCGCCGCCTTCAAGTAGGCGATGAGGCTTGAAAGCATCGTCGATGCCGTGGGCGAGTTATCTTCGATCAGCTGCTGCACGTTCGCGAGCGTATTGAACAGGAAATGCGGTTCCACTTGTGCTTGCATGAGTCGCATCTGTGCGGCCAGCGCTTCACTCTCTAAAGTTTTCTTTTCGAGCTCGACTTGCAGCGCCTTGCGTTCTGCTGCGCGCAGGTTTTCCAACAGCATCGCGACCAATGCCGCCGTCACCCCCACCGTGACAGCCGTCAACGTCAAGATACGCCAGCCATAAGTCGCGCTCCTGGATCGCATAAATGTCTCGAAGCTCCACTCATTTGTGCCAACTAGGAGTACAAATGCGCAAAGCGGGGCGACGAAAAGCATCGCAATGATGCGGCAGGCGTTTCTATTGAGATGCCGAAGGTTCAGATTTCCGGCAGTCACAAAGGCCAGCAGCAATGCCAATGCCGCCGCACTGCACAACGCCCAGACTTCAACCCAGGACGTTCGGCAAAAAATATTCGCGAACACGTAGCCGAACGCGCTGAGTGTTCCCAGCGCGAACACGACGATAACCTGATGGGACGAAAGCCCAGCCAAGTAGCCGGTATCGACCCTATGAAGCGGAATGCGGTTGAAGAGGTTTGTCATGGTCACGCCGAATGTTTCACGGGCTTCGCTCTGGATAATGTGAGGCGCACTGAGGATCACAAACGTTTAGCCCTAGATAACATAGTTTCGCGAGGCGAACTGTAAGTTTGATAGCGGGCGAGTAGACTGTAATTTCCGGCCTACCCCCCGCAGCATTTCTGGCAATCCACGGCTCGGTCAGGCAAGAATCCAATCACCCATCCGCCGCGATAGCGCGCGCCTCATGACCAACTCTCAGAGCATACGACAAAGCGACGTCTGGCGGGTGGCGACGCGACGAAGCGCGGTAAATGATCTAATAAATGCGATTTTTCTGCAAATTCATCTGCGTTCGCGGGGGAGCTCCACGCACCAGCGCGTGGGCTTTCGTCAGCCTCAGCATACCTTTTCTAGTCTGTAAACATCCCGATCACGCCCAAAGCCTTCGCGGCAGATAAGAGAAAAACCAGCAGCTGGATGGGAGTATTTGCCCAAAGTAGGCCTCTGGTGTGCAGTTTGGCGCGATTCGTCCACACGCCTCTGGTGCTGTGCTGCTGTGCTGATCATCATGTAAACCAATGGAAGTAGCGGGCAGTCAGGTTTAACGGGCTAATCCGCTACCGGATTTACAAGACCAAAGGCCAATATGCGAAGCACCGACTCTAATACAGGACGCGTCCCGAGAAACGCTTATCCGTGGCCACCTCGAAGGCTTCTCCGATTGATAACGCACATCAGCGCAACATTCCTATCGGCAACAATGATGTGTTTCGGGGTTTCATCGTTTGCGCAGGAAGACCGGCGCATTCCCCCAGTCAGCGCATTACAAATCAGGCTCGACAGCGCATTTAGTGGCGACAACATCTTCGACCCCAGTATTTGGGACCGAGCGCCCGTAATTAGCCGGTTTTTTGAAACACAACCTCGTGAACGCGAGAGTGTCTACCCCACCACGGCGAGCGTGTTGCTGTCTAACAAAGCGTTCTACATTCGACTGGTCGCCACGGATAGTGACTCGGCGCGGATCAATGCCGCTCCAGCACAACGCGACAAAGCGATGGATGGACAAGACTTCTTCACAGTCTATCTTGACCCAATTGGCAATCGTAAGTTCGCACAGTTTTTTCAGGTGAACGCTGCGGGCGCGATAGGAGACGGCATATTCAATGAAGCATCGCAGACCGAGGATTATTCCCCCGACTTTCAGTGGACTGCGCGTTCGCAACGTACTAACACCGGATGGATGGCGGTATTGCGCATCCCCTATATATCGTTGCGGCATACAACACCGACGCCCCAAACATGGTCTCTCCTCGTTGTGCGTGGGCTTAGCCGTGATGACACCTATCGTCTGGCAAACGCCCAAATCCCGCTAGGACGCAGCTGCTGGCTCTGCTATGCGCAAAGCTTGGATGGTATGGGTGGGATCGAGGCCGGTCGGGAGCTCACATTGACGCCCAATGTGACCTATCGCAAAACACGCGAGGCGGAGAACAACTCTGGTGCCACCGCGTCTTCGCGCAAGGATAAATTTATCGCGAGCCTCGACGTAAAGTTTCGTCCCACAGCAGACCTCGTGTTTGATGCCACTATCAATCCGGACTTCTCCCAGGTTGAACTCGATACCCCGCAACTGGCCGCGAATGCCCAGTTCGCGTTGTTTCTACAGGAAAAACGTCCTTTTTTTCTGGAAGGTGCCGACATCTTGACCGCACCGCAAAGCGAAATCTACACACGCTCGATCACGGATCCGGCATGGGGGGCGCGCCTGACGAAACGCGATGGGTCAAGTGATGTTTCGGTGCTCACGGTGCACGATGAAGGCGGCGGCTTCATTCTGATTCCCGGTGCCTACCGCACACGCTTTGCGGTACAGGATTCAGCCTCGCAAGCAACGATTGCACGCGGGCGTATCCACTCCGATACGACAACGCTAGGGGTGACGCTGACAGATCGCCGCTATGAGAAGAATGCGGCCGGAAAAGAAATGACTAATCAGGTCGGTGGTGCGGACTTTGTTTGGCGACCCCGAAGCGAACTCCGCATTGCAGGAAGTGGCTTGTTTTCACGAACCCTTGATGAACGCAACTATGCGCCAGGAACCACGCAGCGCGACGGCTACAGCGGCTACGTGAACGCCGAGTGGAGCGGGCCCAATTGGTACTACTATGGATGGCTGAGCCGCAGCGGCAGAGACTTTCGCACTGATAACGGCTTCACCACTCAGGTTGGAGTAGAGGAGACCTACCACGAAATCAAACGCACGTTTCGTGAAGTCGGTGGATTTACGTCGATATCGCCATACTTCAACCTTCTTCGAAAGCATGATGTGTCGGGCAATGGCGTCTTAAACTTCAATCAGCTCGGTGTATCGATGTCGATAAACAAACACAACTTCAACGTTGAACTACGGCCTGAGCAAAAGGTGCGCTATCTCCCTGAAGGGCCAACATGGGATCGCACGCAAATTCGCTTGAATGCCGACGGTGCGCCGGGGACGTGGCTCTCAAATTACTCTGTACAACTCGTTACAGGTGATCGCGGTGATGTCGCCAACAATCGTATGGGGCGTGGTTACTTGCTTACCGCATCCGCAAAATTTCGCCTTGCGGAGAAACTGGCGTTCTCGCCGCAACTGGAAGAGGGTGTCGTAAATAGCAAGAATGACGTGGTGGGCTCGAAAACAATCCTCAAGGAACGTGGGCTACAACTCACCACAATTTACAACATCAGTGCTACGGATGACCTGCGTACCGTCTACCAATACAGCGGTGTTCGCCGCGCACCCTCGTTGTTTCAGTCCCCCGTTTCACCGTTCGAAAAGACGGAGACACTGTCCGTTGTCTACGGCCATCGGCGCAGCCTAGGCACGAGCCTCTATATTGGGCTCAGCACGACGAGAACGCATGTGCCCGGTGCCAACTTCAACACGCGCAACGATGAACTGTTCGTCAAGGCGTCGTTTGCGTTCGACGCCTTTTCCCAGTTATTCCCATAGGCGTGCTGAACTCGGCACGGACTGTAGCGGGGCGAATTAGGCGCTGATCTAATCAGTTCGCGCTCCATGCGAGTGGACGCGCCCCAGACAGAGCGGCGTCCGCATCAACCCGCGCTGCGCTTCGATGCTCCGCGCCGCCAATGGCTTGCTCTTGCGCTAGCCGGAAGACAGCGACCGCTTGGACAAGCTCACCAGCTTGCGTTTTGAGGCTGCTTGCGGCGGCGGCGGCTTCCTCAACCAGAGCAGCATTCTGCTGTGTTACCTGATCCATTTGCGAGACTGCCAGGTTAACTTGCTCAATGCCGTTGCTCTGTTCAGCCGCCGAATGTGTAATTTCACCGATCAAATCGGTCACCCGCGTTACGCGGCTCACAATATCCTGCATCGCCGTGCCCGCCGCCTGAACAAGATTGCTGCCGGCCTCAACGCGTTCAACCGATTGGCTGATGAGCGTGCGAATTTCTTTTGCCGCGTCCGCGCTTCGCTGTGCTAGCGTGCGTACTTCCGTCGCCACGACCGCAAAGCCGCGCCCTTGCTCTCCTGCACGAGCGGCTTCGACAGCGGCGTTCAGCGCCAAAATGTTTGTCTGAAACGCGATGCCGTCAATCACGCCAATAATGTCGGCCATTTTCCTGCTGTTGGCCGAGATGTTTTCCATCGTTGTGACGACCTCACCGACGGTCTGGCCACCCGCTGCGGCCGCTGTCGAAGCGGACTGCGCCAGTTGATTTGCCGTGCGCGCATTTTCCGCATTCTGCTTCACTGTGCTCGTAAGCTGTTCCATCGAGGCGGCGGTCTCCTGCAAGCTTGCCGCCTGCTGTTCAGTACGGCTAGAAAGGTCTTGATTGCCAGCGGCAATTTGTGCGCTCGCGGTCGTCACGTTCTCAGCATTCTCACGTACCGTACCGACGACTCTCGCGAGGCTGGCGCGCATTCTCTTCATGCTCCGGAGCAATTGCCCAAGTTCGTCGCGGCGGTCATCGGTGATGTCGACGTCCAAATCTCCGTCTGCGATGCGATCCGCTACCGTAACAGCGGTGTCTAAGGGAGCTGTCACACTGCGTGCCAAGCGCCAGGCAATCACGATACCGACGACAGCGCACGTAAGCGTCATGATGGATAACAACCACATTGTCCGGCGAACATCGTCGCGCGTTTCGATGTAACTTGCGTTCATGAGCTCGGACTGATACGTGATCAGATCACCAAGTGCTGCAAGATAGCCTGCCTGTGCTGGCACCAGTTCCTGCTCGATCAATGCGCCCATCCCTTCATAGTCTTTCGCGACCGCCGCGGCCATCGCCCGATCACGCACACTGAGAAACTGGCTGCGCTTCGTGTCAGTCGCTTGCAAAAACGACTTTCCCTTGTCGGATGTGATGGTTTTGACAAGGCGATCAAATCGTTCGGCATTCTGGGCGGCGGCATCACGAATCCGTTTGCTCTCGCGTTCGACTACGGCGTCACCCTTGATGAGGGCAATCGTGCGAATTGCCTCCCCTTGTGCGTTGACTCCCGCCTTGATGTCATAGACCTGAATCACCTTCACGGCGCGGTCGTTGGCCAAAAGGGCAATCGCCTCGTAGTTGTCGGCTAACTGCTTCCAACTCATCGCGGCGATGACTATACTGAATACAATGAGTATGCCGAAGCCTAACCCCAGACGCGATCCCACCTTCACGTTGTTGATGTTTAGCATGTGAAACTCCTTAGAATATCTCTAACAAAATCAATCGTTTGCTGTTCGTTCGACTCGCTCCGATGTCATCAAGATAGAACCAACGCAGCGTAAGTTTGGTTCGCCTGCTTCTGGCTGATTCATTGCGGTGCATACATCCTACACACGCACGTATAGTCCAATCGAATGAAAAGAGACGAAGAATCCGGCTACTTCAGCGATTAGGGTTGTCTTCGGCTTGCTATGCTTCCGGCGTAGAGAAAGACCGTACGCAGAGAAAGGCCGTATTTGGACACTGCCCTTGAATTGATCTCAACCCGCTAATGTGATGTTTGGTAACTGCCGTGCAGGCTGCAAGCCGCGTACGGTCTTACCTGAATATTTCATGGGTCGCCCGTTGCTTAGCAGGACGTTGCCTCTGGGCGATGGGCAAACCAATTTGGCTCGCTTCTCTTTTGCTGTGGATGCGGACTGCAGGTTCGCTCTCGGGCGAATGGACGGCAATGTTCCGCCTTCCTGACGAAGCATAGCCCGCTATGCTGTGGTCGGTCCGGCAAAAAATCGCTCGCCTGTTCACCTACTCGCCCGCTTTCGAACGCACCCGCATGAAATGTTCAGGCTAGAAACTCAGGACAAGCAACGCGAGCGCAAGAGAGACCCGTGACGCCTCTGCGGCTGATTCCCCGCATCTCGGCGAGAGTTTCGCTTGGACGACGATGTTAATTCAGGCTTGCGTCTTCCCCGTCTGCTTACGATCAAGTTGCTCCATGCGCTTGAGAAACTCAATCAACCACACCACCCTCGCCTCTAAATTCCACCATTCAGGCTCAACGTAGGCGCTATGTGTAGCAGAAATTTCCTCAGCGACTATTGCCCCAGCGTCGACCAAAAAGCGGCACTCTTCCAATACCGGCAGGTTGATGCTTGCCGATGGTGGGGGTCCGATGAGCGCTTTTGCCAATAGCTTCGCTTTCACCTTCGACGGCACAATCGCACGACGGCTCACCGAATCCATGCCCGCTCGTTCGACCTCGCGACCAATTTCCGAATACAGGTAGCGTGCTGCATTGATTCCCGGCTGGCAGCCTTTCGGTAGCACTGCCACACCTGCTGCCACGCGTGAGTAGAGTTTGTCTGCCTCCCCCAATAGCCTTCCGACCACGCGACCGATCGCAGGATTGAACTTGGGATCGGCAAGCCACACATCTACATCAATACCTTCCTCCGCCAGCCAATCAAGCGGCAGATAGACGCGACCCGCCCTTGCGTCTTCACCGATGTCGCGGGCAATATTGGAAAACTGCATCGCCACACCGAGGTCACACGCCCGCGCCAATGCGTTGGCGCCGCGCGTCTCCATGAGTATCGACATCATCGCGCCGACCGTTGCGGCAACGCGAGCTGCATACGCAGTCAGATTGCTCAAGGTCTGGTAGCGGCGCTCTTCCGCATCCCATTGAAAACCTTCCAGCAGCGCTTCGGGCAACGCACGCGGAATATCAAAATAAGACACCACTTCGGTAAACGCACGATCGGGCGCTTGGTCAATCGGCCGTCCCGCGTACACCAGTTCCAAGCGTTCGCGTAACTCATCGACCGCCGCTGACTTACCAGCCTTGGTCGCCCTTGTATCGAGGTCAACCGCGTCGTCGGCCATCCGACAAAACGCGTACAGCGCAGAAGCCGGCTCTCGGACCGTTTTTGGCAACATTAACGACGCGGCAAAAAAAGTTTTTGAGTTTTCTTTCAGCATTGCTCGGCATTCTGCGACGTCGGCAGCGACCCGCTCCCGCCACACTAGGTCTGCAAACCCTGCGCCGAGACCGACATCAGCCATGCTGCGTATCCTGCTTCACCGTTGAGCCGTGCGGCACCACGCGGTCGAGCACCTTTGCCGATGCAATGACACCCGGCATACCCGCGCCGGGATGCGTACCCGCGCCGACCAGATACAGATTGTCGAGCTCCTCGCTCTTGTTGTGCGGACGAAACCACGCGCTTTGCGTCAGTATCGGCTCTAGGCTAAATGCCGCACCGTTAACCGAATTGAGTCGGTCCTGAAAATCTTGCGGCGTCAACATCATCGAGCTCGCAATCTCATTCTCCAATCCCGGCAACACCGTCTTACTCAAATACTGCTCAATCGATTTACGATATGGCTCGGCCTTTTCGCGCCAGTCCGTGCCGCTGCCAAGATGTGGCACCGGCGACAAGACATAAAACGCATCACATCCGGGCGGGGCCAATGAAGAATCGGTCGCTGTTGGGCGATGCAAATAGAGACTGAAATCTTTTGCCAGCACTTTGTTCTTAAAAATATCGGCAAGCAATTCTTTGTAGCGCGGTCCGAGCAAAATAGTGTGGTGCTCAACATCGGGATATTGCCGTTTGGTGCCGAAATACCAAACGAACAAACTCATCGAGTACTTCGATTTTTCGATGCGCGAGTTGGTCCAGCGGCGACGGTGTTCGGGGGCAACCATCTTGCGATAGGTCCATGCCGCATCCGCGTTTGACACCACTAGGTCCGCTTTGATGACCTCGCCTGACTTCATCACCACACCTGTGGCACGCCGACACGCGACCTGTATCGACTCCACCTCGGCATTCATGCGCACGGTATTGCCCTGCCCTTCAATCAACTTCGCCATACCCTCAACGATCTTGCCGGTACCGCCCATCGCAAAATGCACGCCCCACTTACGTTCCAGATGATTGATCAAACACAAAATGGACGTGGTCGTAAACGGGTTACCACCGATGAGCAACGGATGAAAACTGAGCACCGTCCGGATGCGCTCGTCCTTGATATAACTTGCCACCAGACCATAGACTGTGCGGTAGCTCTTAAGCCGCAGCAAATCAGGCGCAATTTTGACCATCGTTGTCCAGTCGGCAAACGAGATATCGACCAGCTCGGTGAAGCCGACGTCAAACACAGCCTTGGCCTGTTTGACAAAACGCTCGTAGCCCTCAACATCAATCGGCGAAAATTTTGCGACCTCTTGGCGCATAGCCTCGGCGTCGCCAGTGTAGTTAAAAATTTCACCATCGTCAAAACGAATTTGGTAGAACGGTGTCACCGCACGCAGGTCAACATCGTCGCTCAGATTTTTGCCACAAAGTGCCCACAGTTCATGGAGCAAAAACGGCGCGGTAACAATCGTGGGCCCGCCATCAAAGACAAATCCGTCTTGCTTGTAGACGTAAGCCCGTCCACCTGGCGCATCGAGTTTTTCGAGGACAGTGACGCGGTAGCCGCGTGCGCCCAGCCGAATAGCGGCGGCGAGCCCGCCAAAGCCGGAGCCGATCACGACGGCGTGAGGCTGGTCAGAGTGATGTGAGATATCCAAAGGGCTTCCTATCCGTGCTTCGATGTGGCTAACGGTGACGACGGTGCGGCAATGGTCGCGATGGGCAAGTTCAAAATCAAATCGAAGGTTTGTTGCGGTGACTCTTCGTGCGCGAGGTGCCCTTGTCCAGGCAGCGTGACAATGGTGGCTTTTGGCAACATTGCTTTGACCCTATTTGCCTCGTTGGGCGAAACCGTTTTGTCATTTTCACCGACGACGAGCGTAATTTCCAAATCGCGCTCGGAAAGTTTGGGCAAGTCTCTAGCCAACGGACGCAAATCCCACTGCGCCATCATTTCTAGCGCGGCCGCCGCATGCTGCGCGTTGCGAATGATGGTGCCATAGAGTTCAGCCCCGGTGTCATCAATCCGCGAGCCGGTGCCATCGAGCAGCCGCCGCAAAATCTGCGGGTCGGAGGCACGCCAAGCAAATAGTTTGGGGACGAGCGAGCTGCGCGACAGCACTTTCGCAATCGGCGAAAACAACTCTCCTGCAAATCCGGATAGCGGCAGCAACGCGCCGTTCAGACTCACCACGTGTTGCGGTGTAATCAGCTTGTCTAGACACATCCGCGCCAGAATCGCCGCACCGGCAGAATGGCCGACCACAATCTGTGGTGCCACCGACATCGCCTTCAACAATGCCGATAATGAAGCCGCCATTTGCGGCAACGAAAACCCATGTGAGGGTGGGGACTCGGTAAAACCATGGCCGGGAAGATCAACGGCGATGACATTAAATTTCGATGCCAGCAGTGGCATGAGACCGCGCCACGAATGGGTTGCCGCACCCGTGCCATGCACCAGCAGAACCGTTGGCTTTGTCGTGTCGGGCTTTCGCGGCATGGTTTGCACGTGCCAACGTAACCTGTCGGCACCCGCGACCACGAATTGGCTCGCCTCACGATTTGGCCAGTCGCGTCCTTCGCGTTCCCAATTCAGCGGCTCGGCCATATTCATCTCGCCGGTGCTTTGCCTATGCTGCCTGCCAATTGCACAGCATTCATCAGAGTGCGTGCCCCGGCATGTGGCAACGGCAGGTAGGTAGCACCCATCGCGTTCGCCAGCGCCTCGGCGCGCGGATTCGCACTTGGCGAAGTATCAACAAATAGGGCCCGCAGCCCGTTGATTTGTCGCAAACTTTTAGCCGCCGATAACGCGTCGGCCTCGGCGAGCGGACGATTGCCACCGACACCATTGCGCGCCACGTTCGCCTTGCCGTCGGTGAGCATCACCACGACCACCGTATCGCCACGCCGATTCAAGGCTTCTGCCATTTCGCGCGCGGCGTCGATGCCATTGGCAAGTGGTGTGCCGCCGCCGCCGGGCAAACCCGCGAGACTGCGCTTTGCACGAACCAGGGAACGTGTTGCCGGCAGCAGCACCTCGGCTGCACGGCCGCGGAAGGCGATCACACTAACCCGGTCGCGGCGGATATAACAATCGGCGAGCAATAATTCAACAGCACCCTTGGCTTCGGCAAGCCGATTCAGCGCGGAAGAGCCAGATGCATCCACCACAAACAAGGTGGTGGTCTCAGTACGCTGTTGGTAACGGTTCACGCGGAAATCTTCTTTACGAATATGTAAGCGTCCCAGCCGCGCCAGACCGCCGACTGTAGATTGCGCGCGAAGCCGCTGCCAAGGCGCAGCGGCACGAAGGGTGGCGAGTACGTTCATGCGCGCACCGGAACGAATGTCGCCGCGCACCGAGCCCACTGCGCGACCGCGCTTGGTCGAGTTCCGCGCTTGGCCCGATGGCCCACAGGATTTGCTGGCACCGCGCGATGAGTTGCCTTGCATCATTAACTTCAGTAGCAGTTTTTCGGGGATCGCGGCGGCTGTGGCGGCCAGCACCACATCTTCCAAAGGCTGATCGACGTTCGTTTCGTCTTCGTCCGGCTCAGGAGATTCGGGAGGCTCCTCATTTTCGGGCGGCTCCTGATCGCGGCTGTTGTCCTCAGGTGGCGTTTGATCCGGCTCCTCTTCTGACTGCGGCTCACTTTCCGCAGAATCTTCCGGTGGCGGCTGCGGTAGTCGGGTCGCGCGCGGCGCTAACACGAGGCGACCAGCCAGTTGCACGTCGTCATCGGAAACCTCGGGGCGACCATTCAGCGCCGCAATCGCGCGCGCGGCATTGATCGCTAAGTTCGGCGCACGCATGCCATCCACACCGAGCGCGTACGCGGTCGCCGTCAGTGCTTCGATAACTTTGTCACTCGCCGTGACCTCGCGAATTGCGGCGCGTGCAGCAATCACATCATCCACCGAAACTGCGAAAGCCTCTGCCATTTCGGCGGCATTCCCACCCTCGAGCTCCTCGCGCAGCATCCGATCGGGAAAGTCGCTGAGGTCAATCTGAAATGCGAGCCGGTCGGCGAGTGCGACGGAGGCCGATTCGTCGTCTTCAATTCCCTCATCTAACAATACTGCGGCGAATGCGGTTTCATGTCGCAGCTGAAAACCATCGCGTTCGACCACCACCACACCGGAATCAATGACTGACGCCAACTTTGCGGCCGTGTAGGAAGTCATACGTTCTGCCATCGGGAAAATCGCTACACCGCCATCACAGTCGGCGAGCACACCACGTTCGGCTACGGGCCGCCCGCTGGCGAGTGTTGAGGCGAGGTCAAGTCCGCCCAACAGGCGACCGTCCGCAATGTTTGAGGGCACGCGCTTAACCACCGCCCCTGAGGGCAACATCGCCAAAAACTCACGCAACCACGCATCCCGTACCGGGCCCGCACGTGAACGGATCACCACACCACTCAACCGCGTCGGGTCGACCGCCAACACTGCGGCTGCGGTTAACGCGAGCTGCCAGACCGCGACCCATGGCGCGACGTTTTGAGTGCCGTCTGGTGCCTGTTGCTTGTCGCCAGCAGCCGCAGTCGGCGTCGCCGTGGAAGTTTCTGCGGCGTCGCGGGAATTGATTTTGGTCTGCACAGTGTCGGACTCAGCGCCGCTGACGATCTTGCTCAGACAGCCGCAAAAATTTCTTCGACCGCACGCTGCACTCGGGCGGTGGAGCCAGAATCGTCTAGCGGATCACGACGCAAACGATGCCGCAGCACCGAAGCAGCGAGCGGTTGAAGGTGTTCGTCGCCAACGCTGTCAGCTTCCGCATAGGCTGCCAATGCCCGCGCTGCGCGAATCAAAGTGAGTTCACCCCGCAACCCGTCGGTGCCGAGTTTCATACAGAGTGAGGCCGCCCGCCGGAGTGCGGCGTCGCTGACTTGTACTTTTGGCAAACGCTCACGCGCAGCGACAATGCGTCTACGTGTCTTGTCCTGTGCCGATTTCCATTTCGCGGTGAAGCTCACACAATCATTCTCAAATTGATCGCGGCGCTTGACGACCTCAATCCGCTCTTCCAATAGGGTCGGTGTACGGACTTCGACCGATAATCCAAAACGATCCAGTAACTGCGGACGCAACTCGCCCTCTTCTGGATTGCCGCTGCCGATCAATACGAATCGTGAAGGATGGCGAATGCTCAAGCCTTCGCGCTCGACAACGTTCTCGCCGGAGGCGGCGACGTCGATCAGCAAATCGACCAAGTGGTCTTCAAGCAGGTTCACTTCGTCAATGTATAAGAAGCCGCGATTGGCACGCGCCAACAGACCCGGCTCAAAGGCTTTCTCGCCACGCGCCAAGGCACGCTCCAAGTCGAGCGCGCCGACTACGCGATCTTCCGTGGCACCCAGCGGCAAGTCGACGACTGGCACCGTGACCATGATGGTTTTGGCTTTTGCGGCGACTTCATCGCCAAGGATAGGGGGCGCATCGGGTGAGGCGTTATAACGAGAACCAGCAACGACGGGGATCTTGGGCAATAAAGCGGCCAAAGACCGCACTGCTGTTGACTTTCCGGTTCCGCGGTCGCCAAGGATAAGTACACCACCAACGCTGGGGTCAATGGCGGCAATGATCATTGCGCGCTTCATCTCCTCTTGGCCGACGATGGCTGAAAACGGGAAGGATTGACTCACTATCGCCCCCCCGATATGGCGCTAAGGGAGCAAACTTCGGTGGAAAGACCTACTCTACGAACGATCGCGCAAGAAAAAATCTGCATGTATTCAATCACCACCATGTTTGACAAAACGAACTGTAAGGTTTACTTTACACATTATTGGCTGTGATGTCTCAATCTGGAGAGGCAAAAAACTCTAGGATTGGAGGAATTGGGTGTCGCAAACCGCGCTTTTTGCGTTGGGTCTGAATTACCGTACGGCTCCCATCGAGATTCGGGAACGCGTAGCGTTTCCTGCTGCCGCCCAGCGCGATGCGGTGGATTCCCTGCGTCGCGCGACCTTTGCCGACGAGGCAACCCTCGTTTCGACCTGCAACAGGACTGAGCTCTACTTGCGCGCACCACATGTCGATGCCCTCGACCGCGCTGCAAACTGGGTGGCCGAGCTGCCGCGCGTACGTGGCCTCGATATCCGCCCCCACCTGTATCGCCTGAAAGATGCCGAGGTACCGCGGCACGCGTTCCGTATGGCCAGCGGCCTTGATTCCATGATTCTGGGTGAGCCGCAGGTTTTGGGCCAAGTCAAGCTGGCCGTCAAGATCGCGAACGACGCGAATGCACTGTCCGGCCCGCTTGATCGTCTGTTCCAGGAGACTTTCCAAGTCGCCAAGACGGTGCGCTCACAAACCGCGATCGGTACCACCTCGGTGTCGATGGCAGCCGCCTCGGCTAAACTCGCTTCGCAGCTGTTCGGCGATATGCGTCAAATACGGGTGCTACTGATAGGCACTGGTGAAATGATCCAGCTGGCCGCTACTCACTTTGCCGCGTTCAACCCAAAAACCATTGTGGTGGCGAACCGGACTCTCGCTAACGCAGCGGCGATTGCGGCGCAGTTCAACGCTACGCCAATGGCGCTAGACGAAGTACCGTCGTGTATTCATGAATTTGACGTCGTCATCACCTCCACTGCCTCCACCCTGCCGATCATCGGTAAAGGCATGATTGAGCGGGCCATCAAGCGGCGGCGGCACAAGCCGATGTTTCTGGTTGATCTCGCGGTGCCACGCGACATTGAGCCCGAAGTGCATGAAGTAGAAGACGCCTACTTGCACACGCTTGACAGCCTCGGTCGCGTCATCGATCAGAATATCGGTACCCGGCAGGCGGCGATCGCGGAGGCAGACGCCATTATTGAGACACACACAGACGCTTTCATGCGCTGGATGGACGCACGTAAATCAGTACCACTCATCCAGCAATTACGTTCTAAGGCAGAGGACTATAGATTGGCCGAGCTCGAGCGTGCACAAAAGATGCTAGTGCGCGGAGATGCCCCCTCCAAAGTCCTTGAATATCTATCGTACGGCTTGACGAATAAGCTGCTTCACCATCCGCTCAAGTCACTGAGAGATTGCAGCGGCGAGCAACGCGAAAGTGTGTCTGCCGTCGTGCAGGACATGTTTCATCTTGAAAAGCCGCACGACGACAGTTTGTAATCGTCTCGGCTAGGCGGGAAACGGCGTTGCGGAGGGCCTCGCCTCTTTGATCGGCAAATTCGCAATTGCCGCCGCCGATGCTAGGAGCATGTCCGCAATCCATATGCTGTTGTAGCTTCCCCACTCAACCACCGCAATACCGCCTAACCATGCACCTAGAAATCCGCCGACCTGGTGTGAAAGCAAGGTCAGGCCGAATAGTGTGGACAAATAGCGGATACCAAACAACTTGCTCACAAGCGATGCCGTCGGCGGTACCGTCGCGAGCCAGGTTAGCCCCAACCCTGCGGCAAACAAGTAGAGGGTGAGCTCCGTTTTAGGTGCCGCAAGATAGACCGTAATCAACAACACACGCGAGGTGTACATCCAAAACAGAATCATCTTGCTGCGGTAACGCCCGACGCCCCACCCTACCGCCAAGCTGCCGATAATGTTCGCCAAACCGATGATGGCAAGCGACCAACTCGCCACAGTCGGTGACAAACCGCAGAGGGCAACTTCACCCGGCAGGTGGGTAACCAGAAACGCGATATGGAAGCCGCAGGTGAAGAAACTGGCATTGAGCAACAGAAAACTGCGATTGCGCATTGCCATGCCCACCGCCGCGCTTATTCCCCCATCGCCTCCGTCGCCGCCTTCGGCACTTGCACCACTTTCCGCACCTTTAGTCGCAATAACCTCTGACGAGCCAGGCGAGCCTTCAGATACCTTCTGCTTACCGCGCAGCAATCTTGCCAATGGCAAGGTCAGGAGTGAGACCAGCGCCAACGCCCACATGGCATTTACCCAGCCGGCGACCGTGATCAAGCTCTGGGTAATCGGCGCAAACACCATCTGCCCGACGGATGCACCCGCGTTAATCACGCCCGACGCCATGCCGCGCTTTTCTGCGGCGAGGTGCTGTGCTGCGGCACCGATTAAAACCGAGAAACTCCCCATCCCTGCGCCTGCGGCCATCAAAACACCTATCGACACCGTGAGACCCACACTGGATGTCATCAATGGTGTCACTGCATACCCAACTGCCAGCACTAATGCGCCTACGGCAATCACTCGACCCGGGCCATAACGGTCGGCCGCTGCGCCAGCAATCGGCTGGATAAGCCCCCAAACTAGATGGCCGATGGCAATCGACAGACTAATCGCGGCGATACCCACACCTGTCGCGGTGTTCAATGGGGAGATGAATAGTCCCGTCGACTGGCGCATACCCATGGTGATCATGAGTGCTGCCGCCGCGGCGAGGGTGATGAGCCAGTAGGAATGTGCGCGTGTTTGCGTCATCGTGTTGCCACGGGCGGCGACGTATCGGTCACTTCACTGCCCTGGGTGCGCGCAGCATTGCACTCGGCACGTTCTGGATGAGCGGCACCAACGCATGTAAAAACGCCGCCAGCGCCGAGGTGCGTCGCCACACGAAGGCAATCCGCCGGTGCGGTGCGGGATCCGCAAATGGAATCAACTGAATCGAAGGCGAGACTGGAGACGGAGCATGTACCGTCAGCGCCGGCATCAGCGTCATCCCCGCATTTGCCGCCACCATGTGTCGCAGCGTCTCCAAACTGGTGGCACGAAACCCCGAGCGCTCGCCGGCACCGGCCATTTGACAGACCTCTAACGCCTGATCGCGCAAGCAGTGGCCATCGTCCAGTAGCAATAGTTTTTCATCCGCCAGGTCGGCGAGTTTGACTTTTTTTTGTCTGGCCATTGGATGGGGTTTTGGCACGGCGAGTACAAAGTCTTCCTCGAACAGAAACTCAACATGTAGATTGTCCTCCGGAATCGGCATGGCTAGGACGCCGCAATCGAGCTCACCATCATGCAACTTGCGAAGAATGACCTCGGTTTTTTCCTCAACTAGAATCAGTTCCAATTTCGGATAACGTGCCACCATCGCCGGGATAATGTGTGGCAGCAAGTACGGGCCTAGCGTCGGAAAAATCCCCAACTTCAGCAGCCCCGATTCGGGATCTTTTGACCGCCGTGCGATCGCACGAATTTCATCGGCTTCACGCATCATCACGCGCGCGCGCGCCACAACCGCCTCGCCAACCGCTGTCAACATCACGTTGCGCGGGTTACGTTCAATCAGGGAGACGCCCAACTCTTCTTCGAATTTTTTCAGCTGTGTTGAGAGTGTTGGCTGGGAGACAAAACTCGCGTCGGCGGCGCGACCAAAATGTTTGTGATCCGCGAGGGCCATCAGGTAACGCAGGTCGCGAAGATTCACGTTGCCACTCCAAATTGATTGATCAATAGAGAAATGCTATCACTTGATTCCGCAGGTTATGGCGCGCATCAAATGGAAACGTCACACTGCGGTATAGTCGCTCCATGCAAAAGTTCGGTTTCAAAATTCAGACGCGCGCAGGCACCACCGTCGATAACTTGGTCGTTCACGCAACGGATCGCGCCTCGGCCGTGGAGAAGCTGCGCAAGATGTATCACCACTGCACTATCGTCGAGACGCGCGTGGTTGATGAGCTGGCACGCGGAGAAGGAACCGATCTCGAGAGCGCAATTTCACTTATCGTCGGGCAGGAGAAGAAGTAACGCACGTACCGGTCGCCGCATAACTTTGTCGGCTCAAGAAACTTGGTAACGTTAGCGAAGAGTCGCCAATTGGTGGGGCGTTCCGGCCAAAAATGCCCCAGCATGCCCAACCATAGGTGGCCTTGGCATTTCCTGGACGTCCGGCTGTAGAAAATTGTTTGACTTAAGCTCATCGTATAGGGCTTGATAATCCCGTGCCCCGCGGCTACCTGGAGCGTGGTCGAAGACGTCCTTTTCTGCAAATGGGCTCTCCGCCAGAGACACGCTCTCAGAAATTTTGGTTTCACAGACATCAGCGCCAAATTTGCTGCGGAAGCTGTTATAAATTTCCCACGACATTTTGCGACGAGCATCAAAACGCGTGATGACATACCGGCGCTGAATACGTTTCTTCAGTACCGGACCTAACGCATTGAGCGTTTTCTCCACCTGCATAGCACCCTTCACTGCGAGATAGTCCGCAGAGACTGGAACCAACACTTTGTCCGCGGCAAAAATCGCGGATAACGACATTACCCCAAGCAGCGGACAGCAGTCGATGATCACTGGGCGCGCACCATTTAACTGCTCGCGTATGAGGGCAGTCTTGAGACGATTTAGCGCGTTTGGGCCTTTGCCAAACTGCGTATCAATCTTGCTCAGCTCTAAATGTGCTGGCACGAGTTGCCAGCCACGGCCGGTGTCCTTAACGAGACTGGCGAGTGGTTTATTGTCTCGATAGTGCGCGTACAAGCTTTCTTCCGCACCGCTGATCGTGATCCCGGATAGGGCTGTCAAATGGGCCTGTGGGTCGAGATCAATTGCCAGTGGATGCTCTCCCGCCCGCGCAAGCGCCGCTGCGAGATTCAGTGCCGTGGTGGTTTTGCCCACTCCACCCTTTTGATTGAACACTGTAATGCGAGCCATGTTGCAGACTTTCAAAAAGACAACGGGACAACCTACACCGTTTGTGCAAAATGCAGCACCAACAGGTGTGTGAAACGAATTATTATCACAAATTCAGATAGTTGCCAATCTTTTTTAAGAATCCAGTCAAACTATCGTCGATAACTTTGGGCAACACCCGGTAACCCAAGAACCACGACTCTGCCCGGCTTCGATGACTGCGGTGTGACACCTACGTTGCCCGCAGCGCCGGGAACGCGCTTGCCATGTCGTCGAGAGCATCGGTGAAGATGCCATCCAGACTCAAGTCTAGAAGCGCTTGCGCTACCGCCGTATCGTTAATGGTAAACGCCATGACCCGCAATCCTTCAGCGTGAAGACGGCTCAGCATCGACGCATTGATGTCGTGCCATGGACAATTCACACTGACACAGTTCAACTGGCGCGCCACGTCCAACGCGTCGTGATCATATTGCTCTAACAGCAACGCGCGCGGCAAGTTTGGAGCCGCCTCAGCGACCGCCTGAAGCGCTATCGCACTAAACGACGAAATCAGCGGCGGATACCCGGCGATGGCGAGCTCGTCGGCAAGCTTGGCAACGACGTGCCCGGTTTCCAACTCGCGCCCAGGACAGGGCTTGAGCTCGATATTGGCGAGCATGCGCTGCGCATTCAAATACAACATGACATCGTCTAAGCGGGGAATTGGCTCACCAACAAACGTGTTGTTTTTCCATGCCCCGGCATCCAGTCTCGCAAGTTCTTCAGCTGACTTGTCGCCGAACGCGCCAGAGCCGTTGGTGGTGCGCTCGAGGGTGTCGTCATGCATTAACATCGCCACACCATCGGCAGACAGTTTGGCGTCGAACTCGACCGCCCCGAAACCCAAGGCTTGGGCCTGCCGCATACCCGCCAGAGTGTTCTCCGGTGCAAGCCTACCCCCGCCACGATGGGCAAACAGCTTCGGGTAAGGCCAACGGATCAAGCGGCGGCCCCGACAGTGATAGCGCGTATCGTTAGCAGAAACACGATGGTGAGCAAAGCGGCAAGCAAGTCGTCGAACATGACGCCGAAACCACCTTTGATCGTGCGATCTGCGACACCGATTGGCCAAGGCTTGGTGATATCGAATACACGGAACGCCACAAACGCAACCGCCATCCATACGTGGGGCGAAGGCCCCGCAGGGACAAAGGCAAGCACCAGCAAGAATGCGGCGACTTCGTCGATCACAATACTGCCGTGATCGGATACACCCAGCGACTTGCCGGTCTTTGCGCTGGCCCAAATGCCCACTATAAACAGCAGTGTCACCATAGCCGCCAGTAGGTAATTACCACCAAGTGCATCACACGCAAAATAAATCGGGATCGCCAGCATGGTGCCAAACGTGCCGGGCGCTTTTGGCGCGAGCCCGGCGCCGAAGCCCAGCGCAAGAAAGTGCGCCGGGTGTGCAGTAAGAAATTTGAAATCAGGTTTCATTCTGAATAGTGAGGGAATCTAGAACTGACGAGAAAAGTGGTCGAAGCCTGTCGCAGATTGCTTGAGTTCGTCACCAGCACGATCCAACACACGAACCTGAATTGGCCCAGATGTCATCGTCCCAATTCGGGTAAGAGGCAAACCAAGCTCTTCCCCGAGCTGGGTGATGTTATCGCGCTGAGGCGTGGCCGCCGTGAAACAAAGCTCGTAGTCATCCCCACCGGTTAATGCACACATCTGCCGAAGCGCCAGAGCCTCACTTTGCAGCGCCGGGTGGATTGGTAAGCTCGACCAATCGATGTTCGCGCCGAGGCTCGATCTTGTTGCGACGTGGTTGAGATCCGCCAGCAGACCGTCGGAAATATCTATCGCGCTATGCGCCAACGCCCCGAGTCGTTTTCCCAAGGCAATACGCGGCTGCGGTGCCTCGAGCCGTGTCCGCAGGTCTGTATCAATTGCCGCGCGGGTGCCCTGCGACAGCAGCTGCCTGAGCGCGAGCGCGGCACCGCCCAGTCGACCCGACACCCAAACATCGTCGCCCGCTTTAGCACCGTCGCGGCGCAGCGCGTCGTCTGTTTTTAGCTCGCCCAATACAGTGATGGTGATCGACAGTGGACCACGTGTGGTGTCCCCTCCAACGAGCTCAATTTGAAACTGGTCCGCTAGCGCAAATAGTCCAGCCGAAAACTGCGAAAGCCAATCATCGTCGACTCGCGGGAGAGTCAGGGCGAGCGTAAAGAAACGCGGCGTCGCCCCCATCGCGGCGAGGTCGGAGAGATTTACGGCTAGTGCTTTATGGCCTAACGTCTTTGGATCAACATCCGCAAAGAAGTGGATGCCCTCGACCAACGTATCCGTTGAAATCGCCGTGCATGCCGACGAGCCCGGCAACAACGCACAGTCGTCACCAACACCGAGTAACGCACGTTTTGCTGGCCGCGAAAAGTACTTAGCGATGAGCCCTAATTCCGTTGTCACGTTTCGGGGTTCTGCAACGTTAATGACGTTTTAAAGGGGTTCGCTTGGCGGCGCGCCTTTCCGGCGCAGGGGCCGCAATTTCTTCCGAGCGGTTAACTGCCGCCAACTTATCGAGCACACCGTTGACGTACTTGTGTCCGTCGGTACCACCAAAAAATTTG
Organism: Rhodocyclaceae bacterium; assembly: GCA_020247545.1. Lineage (GTDB taxonomy): Bacteria > Pseudomonadota > Gammaproteobacteria > Burkholderiales > Usitatibacteraceae > UKL13-2. The sequence goes on from JADCIX010000005.1 coordinate 124,443, forward strand.
GCGAGCTCGATAGCCTCATTGATGATCACACGGTAAGGTGTTTCAGGCATGTGGATGAGTTCATATCCGGCAATCAACAACACCGCTTTCTCTACAGGGCTAACCTCAGCCCAAGGGCGATCGAGGTGCGGTGTCATTGCCGTGGAGAGTGTGTCGGCGTTTTGCACCACTCCCACAATGATCGTCTTGAACAGCGCGGCGTCTGCCTTATCGAACCCTTCAGCCGTCTTGTATTGCTGCTCGAGTTCATGTGGTGACTGTTGCGCCAACTGCCATTGATACATGGCTTGTAGCGCGAATTCACGCGAACGGCGTCTTGGGGATTTCATGCCGCGTCCTTGGCCTGACTCACTCGGTCGCTGTGATTGGTGACTGAGGCGATCAGAAGCGCCATCTCCACGGCAACACGTGCACAATCCGCACCCTTCTCTTCCACCCGCGCCAACGCTTGTTCGTCGGTGTTCGTCGTCAAAATGCCATTGGCAATCGGCACGCCGGTATGGAGTGCAACTTCAGAAACACCGCGGCACGATTCGTTCGACACCACTTCAAAGTGATAGGTCTCACCGCGAATCACGGCGCCGATGGCGATGAGTGCGTCGTACCGACCGGTCAACGCCATGCTCTGCAACAGCAGCGGAATCTCAAGTGCGCCGGGCACGCTCGCAGCGTCAACTTTCTCAGGCGAGACACCGAGCACGGCAAGCTCCTTGAGACATGCGGCAACCATTTGGTTAACGATAGGCTCGTTAAAGCGGCTCTGTACGAGACCGATGTGAAGCCCATGACCATCCAGCGGTGTTTTCAATGCGATGTTATTCATACCACCTTCAATTTACGATCTCGATTGGGTGGCAGATATTCCACCACCTCTAGATCAAAGCCCGACATGCTCGGGATATTCTTCGGCCACGACAAAACTCGCATCTTGCGGACATTTAGCTCGCGGAGAATCTGCGCGCCAATTCCGTGCATCCGTGGGTCCCACTTTTGGGATCGTTTAGCCTTGGCATCAGCGGCGGATAAGGTAAATCGGTCTAGGATTTCCTGTGAATATTCTTCGCGACGTAACAGCACAATCACACCCGTCCCTTCAGTCGCGACAATTCGCATGGCTTCACCAACCGAATAAGCGTGGCGACCACTGTCAAACTCGAAAAAATCCGCGCCGATGAATGGCTCATGAACCCGGGTAAGCACCGGCACATCTGGCCGAATATCACCACGGGTCAACGCCATGTGAATCTCATTTGCCGTTTTGTCACGGAACAAATGCAATTTGAATGGCCCGTATGGCGTCGATACGTCGCGGACCGTGACACGTTCCACTAGGGTTTCGGTGACCGATCGGTGACGAATCAAATCAGCGATGGTGCCAATCTTGAGTCCATGCGTCTTTGCGAATGGAATCAAGTCCGGAAGACGCGCCATGCTGCCGTCCTCGTTGAGGATTTCGCAAATCACCCCGGCCGGCGATAGCCCCGCGAGGCTGGAGAGATCACAAGCCGCCTCGGTATGCCCGGCGCGCATCAACACGCCGCCGTTCTGCGCAGTCAACGGAAAGATGTGTCCGGGCTGCACGATGTCCTCTGCCTTGGCGTTACGCGCAGCAGCGACTTGCACAGTACGTGCCCGATCCGCCGCAGAGATACCGGTGGTAACTCCCGTCGCAGCCTCAATTGACACCGTAAACGCCGTGCCATGTGAGGTACGGTTATCTGCCACCATCGGCGGCAAATTCAGACGCGTCGCGTGCTCTTCGGTGATCGGCATACAAATCAAGCCGCGGGCGTGTTTAGCCATGAAGTTGATGGCCTCCGGCGTGACAAAGTCCGCCGCCATCACCAGATCACCTTCGTTTTCACGGTCTTCAGCGTCGACCAGCACCACCATCTTGCCTTGGCGAATGTCTTCAATTAGTTCTTTTGTCGAGGAGATCGACATGTTGTACTCCGTTGTCTTCGGTTACTGGCACCCGCGATCAGGCGGTTGGTGACTTCACGCTATCCTGCATCATCCGCTCGACGTATCTCGCCAGCAGGTCAATTTCAAGATTGACTTTGCTGCCGATGTGTAGGCCGCGAATGCTGGTGACCTGATAGGTGTGAGGAATGATGTTTATTTCAAAGCTGCAGCTACCGCTTGGTGTATCGGCCACCTTGTTTACAGTGAGCGAAACCCCGTTGACCGTAATCGAGCCTTTACGCGCGACGAACTTGGCTAATTCATGTGGTGCTTCTATCACCAAGCGCCATGAAGCACCGAGGTCTTCCATTTGAACGACGGTGCCGATGCCATCAACGTGACCACTCACGAGATGCCCGCCGAGACGATCACCAAAACGTAGCGACTTCTCTAGATTGACGACCGAGCCCTGCGGAAAGCCGGAAGTCAGCGCAAGAGATGCATTGGAGACATCGACAGAAAACGTATCAGCGGTCTTGGCGACCACGGTCAGGCAGCAGCCGTTGACTGCAATTGAGTCGCCGAGGCTGACCTGGTGTAGCCCCAGCTTTGGCGCGTGAATTGTCAGCCGCAAGTTTGTCGGAGATGGGTCGGCTATTTGAATGACCCCCATTGTTTCAATGATGCCCGTGAACATGATTACTTTGCAATCCTTGCGGTGATCCTTAGATCCGGCCCAATCTGGCACACATCGCTGAAAGAAAGCGTGATTTTATCCCCCAGTGATGCGAGCGGCTCAAGTGCAAACAAACCCTTTGCATCATCCCCTAGAATCGACGGCGCGATATAGGCAACGATTTCATCCACCACGCCAGCGGCGAGCAAGGAGCCGTTTAACTTGGCGCCCGTTTCAACCATAAGCGAGTTGATTTTTTTGGCACCGAGCATCTGCATCATTGCTGACAGGTCCACCTTCCCTTTTACCGCCTCTGTCGCAACGCGGCAGACGTCAATCCCCGCCGAGCGGAGCGTGTTAGCACGCGCCTCCGTCCCAGTCGCGGTTACCACCATGGTATTGCCGCCAACCAATATCTTTGCGCCGTCCGCGACTTCCAAACGGCTGTCCAGCAGTATCCGCAGCGGTTGGCGCTCACAAGGAATCTCTCTTACCGTCAGCGTCGGATCATCGACTAAGACGGTGCCAATGCCCGTCATAACCGCGCAGCTATCGCGTCTCATCGCGTGTACATCACGCCGAGCTTCGGCCGACGTAATCCACTTCGATAAACCATTGGCCAGCGCCGTTTTACCGTCAAGACTGGCGGCTACCTTCATCGTCAAATAGGGCCGCCCGCTTCGCACGCGCTGCAAAAACGCTTTTAGCTGGCGTTCAACCTCGGCACTCATCAGGCCCGTGTCGAGTGTGATTCCTGCCCTGACCAAATTATCATGCCCCTTGCCATCCACACCGTCAAACGGATCGTGGAGTGCAGAAACCACCCGCGCGACCCTAGCGGCGATGAGCAGATCAGAACATGCCGGCCCCCGCGAATTGGCGTGCAGCGCACATGGTTCAAGGGTTGAGTAGACGGTCGAACCTTCTGCGGATTCTTGGCAGTTTTCCAAAGCATCGGCTTCGGCGTGGGGTCGACCACCGGCGCGGGTAAAGCCTTCACCGATGATGCGACCGTGTTTCACTATGACGCAGCCCACAAACGGATTCGGCGTGGTCACCGCCCGCCCCTTCTCGGCCAGCTGAATTGCCCTGGCCATCATGGCGTAATCTAGCGCCGTAAAACGCGTCATTTGGCAACCCGGCCCAATCGTGCGCTTCGACGGCCACGCGCGGCACAAACGGGGTGGAGCCTCACTTCGTCACTTCCCGGATGGCCTGTTTAAATTCTTCGACATCGGAAAAACTGCGGTAGACCGAGGCGAAGCGCACATATCCAACTTGGTCGAGTTGTTTCAGCTCTGCCATGACCATTTCACCCACCTTACGTGTCGGTAATTCTCGGCGTGCCTCGTTTAACAGCACCTGTTCGATGCGCTCAATTGCGGCGGCGATTTGTTCCTCTGGAACCGGTCGCTTGTGCAGCGCACGATGCAGGCTCATTTCAATCTTGGCCCGTGAGTAGTCTTCTCGCTGGCCGTTAGACTTCACCACGGTTGGCATACGCAGCTCTGCGTTTTCATAAGTGGTGAAGCGCTTCTGACACACTGTACAGCGGCGGCGCCGGCGGACTTGGTCGCCTTCGTCGGACACCCGCGAATCGATGACCTGTGTTTCCTGTGCGCCGCAGAAAGGGCACTTCATCGTTTGCGGCGGGGAGGTGAGTTAGGCAAGGCAGTAGCGGGGCAGCAAAGCTGACGACGCGCCGGCAACCAACTCTTTGTGTAAGCGATGGATCGGCGCGCACTACTCACTTTCTCAGCCCCTCACTTCCTCACTGGCCATAAACCGGGAAACGTTTAGTCAGGCCGGCGACCTGTTCGCGCACTGCTGCAATATTGGCCGGGTCGTGGGGATTGTCGAGTAAATCGGCAATCAGATTACCCGTGAGTTCAGCTTCGGCGTCCTTAAAGCCACGTGTCGTCATCGCTGGCGAACCCAGACGAATGCCGGACGTAACGAACGGCTTTTCAGGGTCATGCGGGATCGCGTTCTTGTTTACCGTGATACGTGCTTCACCGAGCAGCGCCTCGGCTTGCTTACCGGTGATGTTCTTGGCGCGTAAATCAACCAACATGACGTGTGATTCAGTGTGGCCCGAAACAATGCGTAACCCGCGCTTAATCAGCGATTTTGCCAGCAAGTCGGCGTTCTTCAAGACTTGAGTTTGATAGGCCTTGAATGACGGGTCTAGCGCTTCCTTGAAGGCAACCGCCTTTGCCGCAATCACGTGCATCAACGGTCCGCCCTGCAAACCCGGGAAGATCGCCGAGTTGATCGCCTTTTCAAGCTCGGGTTTCATCAAGATGATGCCGCCGCGTGGCCCGCGGAGGCTCTTGTGTGTCGTCGACGTGACGACGTCCGCATACGGCAGCGGCGAAGGGTAAACGCCCGCCGCGATCAGCCCCGCGTAGTGAGCCATGTCGACCATAAACACGGCACCAATTTCCTTCGCCACCGCCGCGAAACGCGCAAAATCAATCTTCAACGCATAGGCGGAAGCACCGGCAAGAATCAATTTCGGTTTGTGTTCGCGTGCAAGACGCTCCATCTCGGCATAGTCGATCACTTCGTTTGCATCAAGGCCGTAACTGACGACGTTAAACCATTTACCACTCATATTGACCGAAGCACCATGCGTGAGATGTCCGCCCATGGCGAGATTCATGCCGAGGAAGGTGTCACCGGGCTTTAGACAGGCGAGAAAGACCGCTTGATTAGCCTGTGAGCCCGAGTTGGCTTGCACGTTAGCCGAGTAGCCGTGGACGTCGGCACCAAACAACTTACGCACGCGTTCAATGGCTAGAGTCTCTGCGATATCGACGTATTCACAGCCGCCGTAGTAGCGTTTTCCTGGGTAACCCTCTGCATACTTGTTGGTCAACTGCGAGCCCTGCGCCTGCATCACGGCAGGGCTGGTGTAGTTCTCCGAAGCAATCAACTCAATGTGTTCTTCCTGACGGCGATTCTCCTGCTGAATCACGGCGAAGATTTCCGGGTCGACAGTAGCGAGCGTTTGTGAGGCCTGAAAGGTATCTGGCATGATGGTTTCCCGAAAAAATAATCAAGTCAATCGCATGTACTCTCCCTAAAGAGAGGACAGACGCTGCACGAGGTAGCGCAAAAAGCCTCAAATTTTATCACGCAGCCTCGTCGAGAGGCACTATAGCAAGGGTCACAAGTGTCGCAATCTAGTCAATGGCGGCCTAATACCTGCAAACGCACCCGAGCTGGTCGACTACCAGCCCGCGCAAGCCGTCGGTGAGCACGTTTGCCAGCCAGCCGCTTCCATGATTCCCCTTGAGCATGGCAATGGTGGTAATTGCACCAGCGACCATACAACTCGGGGCAAACACGGTTACTGACTGTAAACCTATCGCCGGCTGTCCGCTGCGCGGGTCGAGGATATGGCAGTAGCGCACGCCGTCGATTTCCATAAAACGCTCATAGTCACCGCTGGTGGCAACCGCTCCGCTGGCAATCTCAACAGTCTCCAGCACGGTGTCACGCTGCCTCGGGTGGCGGATGCCAAGCGTCCATGGCGCACCACCGAACTGCGGCCCCGTTACCACAACGTCACCACCTAAGTCGACGAAGCCATGCGTGACCCCGCTTGCCAGTAACACCGCAGCCGCACGATCAGCCGCATATTCCTTGCCGAACCCGCCAAAATCGATCTCCATCCCGCTGCGGGTGAGTTGGATGGCGTTCAGTCGGCGTTTGACGTGCTGCCAACCCACAAGCGGCATCAGCTCTTCGATGGCCTGTTTGGAAGGCAGATGACCTAATTTGAAATCCCAAACTCGCCGCAAGACACCGGTCGTAATGTCGAACAACCCGCTACTTTGCTGAAAACACGAATCCGCGAAATCCAACAGCTGCGATGTCTCAGCATCAATCTCGGTCCACGCAGCGCTAGTTGCATGGCGGCTCGCCCGATTGATGCCGGTCAGCACACTATCTTTACGATATCGGGAGTACTTCTGCTCAATGCGCCGCACCTCGTCGATAGCGGCATTTGCAACAGACTCAGCATGCTCAAACGCGTGGGCGAAAAATTCGATGGTGTTTTCACATGCCATCGCCCGAAACGGGAAACGAAAATGCTGCACGCCTACTTCTCGGGCGGAAGGGTGGGTATGCCGCGCAAGAAAATGGCTTCGATGAGTGCCGTCTCGCGCTCTGCAATGGCGTGAAGAAATGGCGTTGCCCCTTTCATGTGTCGGAACGCAGAGAAGCCCGCCTCTAAAAACTGCTGCATTTCCGCAAGTCCGGCCAGTTTTGAGGGGCGCCTCAACATCTTCAGTGTGGAGTAGATCAACGGCTTCTTGACCACTAGGTCAAGACCGTGACCCACTTCTTGCATCAACGCGACTTGTCGGAGCCGATCCGCTTTTCGGCCTACAGCGCGAAATGCCTCACAATAAACCGCGTTGTTGATCGCCACACCGCGCGTCTGCGCGGCCAGCGCTTGATCAAACTCTTCCGAGAGGACATCCAGAGCCAGGGCATTGTCCAGCGTCTCGAAGGCAAACTTGGGCAGCAGACGTTTGATCGTGGGATACATCCGCAGCAAATCCCTGTCGCGCTGTACGGTGTCTTTCTCACCATAGAGCTCATCAAAAAAAAATGCGGTGGCCGGGGCAAATCGATGGTCGATACTGAGGTCGTGATACGTGTAGCGCAGCCGCCGATGTTGCCACTGCTTTACGCGCTTAACATCGGCAAGAAAATCCGCCTCGCGTTTCGTTGGTCCGCGCAGTTCTTCCAATCGATTCAAATGTTCAAGCATCGCGGTAGGTACCCACCAAATCTCCAAAATCAACGGATGTTGCAGTGCGACAAATTAGATGCTTCAATCTAATTGATTCTGCCGCGCTCCAGTCGCCACTGCTATTCTAGCGACCGTTCTGATGAATGATCCCATTGCGCCAAACATTGTAGACATATGGACCTGAGCAATACACTGAATCGCCAGCTTCACAATCCGAGCATACGTGAGGCTGAAGCCACTCACGACGCGATCCTGGGACCCAAGCTTGACCGTCTGCGTGCCGCATATGCAGCCAACCGCATGCCAAGCGTTGATTGGCGTCGCAAACAATTGACGCGGCTTGAAGCCATGCTACGCGATAACATCGAAGAAGTTTGCGTGGCAATTGCCGCTGACTTTGGCCACCGCTCGCACCATGAAACTCAGTTGCTCGAGTTGTTTCCGGCGATCGCCGCAATCAAGCATGCCCGTCACCATGTGGGCGGCTGGATGAAGCCGCGCCGTAGCTGGGCATCCATGTGGTTCTTGCCAGCGCGTAATGAGATTCGCCCGCAACCACTCGGCGTGGTTGGCATCATCGTGCCGTGGAACTATCCTATTTTGCTGGCCGTGTCACCCTTGGTGGCCGCATTGGCGGCGGGCAACAGAGCCTTTATCAAGATGAGCGAATTTACCCCTCGGACCGGCAAATTGTTTGCCGCATTAATCGAGACTTACTTCACGCACGACGAGGTACTGGTAGAAAACGGTGGGGCCGAGGTCGCGCGGGCATTCTCAGCGCTGCCCTTCGACCACTTACTCTTTACGGGCTCAACTGCCGTCGGCAAACTGGTTATGCAAGCCGCCGCCGAACATCTCACCCCGGTGACCCTGGAACTCGGTGGAAAATCCCCCGCCGTCGTCGGGCCAGACGCTGACCTTCAATCTGCCGTCTCGCGCATCATGTTCGGTAAGTGCTTGAATGCCGGGCAGACGTGTATCGCGCCCGACTATGTGCTGTTGCCACGCGGCAAAGAAGCCGAGTTTATCAGCGCTGCGCGACGTTTTGTTTCGACACATTACCCGTCCCTTGTGAGAAACGCCGACTACACCTCGCTGGTAAGCCAGCGTCATCTGTCGCGTCTGCAGAGCTACCTCAATGAAGCGCGCGCCACTGGCGCAGCCGTTTACCCGCTCAACGACGCTGGCGAAAGTCTGGAAGGCACACAAAAACTTGCACCCACGATTGTGACCGATGCGGGTGATGATTGCCGGCTGTTGCAAGAGGAGATTTTCGGACCGATTCTGCCGCTGATTCCCTACGATGGGCTCGATAGCGCAGTCAGTTATATCAATGCCCGCCCGCGCCCGCTCGCGCTTTACTACTTCGGCCATGATCGCCGCCAGATCGATCAAGTGCTTAATGAGACCGTCGCCGGTGGCGTATCAATCAACGAAACTCTGTTGCACATCTCGCAAGAGGATTTGCCGTTTGGCGGCGTCGGCTCGTCCGGAATGGGCGCTTACCACGGCAAGGTCGGGTTTGACACCTTCTCCAAGTCAAAGCCCATCTTTCACCAGTCCAGATTTAATGGCCTGGCCATGTTCCAACCGCCTTTTGGCAAGCGCTTCGAGGCACTCATCAGGTTTCTGCTGAAGTGAGTTTTGACGCGTTTTGCATTTGCCACGAATCGGCGCATTCGCCGCTTTCGCCAACTGATGTGGGCACTTTCTTAGCCGACCGAGTCCTTGAACAACTATGTCTGACAGCATCACCGACTACCTAATCCTTGGGGCAGGCTCGGCGGGTTGCGCACTCGCCGGACGTCTGTCTGAAGAGCGCGACACACACGTTACCCTGCTCGAAGCTGGTGTGCGGGATTCCAGCGTCTTGATTCATTGCCCGTCAGGGATGGCGGTGATGGCGCAAACCGGCACGGCAAACTGGGGTTTTAATACTGTTCCCCAACGCGGGCTAAATGGCCGCACCGGGTATCAACCGCGCGGCAAAGTGTTGGGTGGCTCAAGCTCGATCAATGCGATGATATATGCGCGCGGGCATCGTGCGGACTATGATCATTGGGCGGAACTTGGCAATGCCGGTTGGGCCTACGAGGACGTTCTGCCGTATTTCAAACGCGCCGAGAACAATGAACGTGGCGGCGACGAATTTCATGGCGTTGGCGGCCCGCTGAATGTACGCGACCTCGCGAGTCCGAATCGGTACAGCCAAGCATTCATCGACGCAGGGCGCGAGGCCGGGTTCCCAATCAACCACGACTTCAACGGTGCCGAGCAAGAAGGTATCGGGATGTATCAAGTGACCCACCGCGCAGGTGAACGATTCAGCGCAGCAAAGGCTTACCTCGCGCCGAATCTCGGTCGAAGCAATCTAACAATCGAGACTAACGCGCGAGTTACGCGCGTTTTGTTCGAAGGACGGCGTGCAGTTGGCGCTGAGTTCCTGCACAACAGCTCGTTGCGGCGGATTCGTGTACGCCGTGAAGTGTTGCTCAGCGCCGGTGCCCTGCAGTCACCACAGATTCTGCTGTTGTCTGGCGTCGGCAACGCCGACGCTTTATCAAAACTGGGGATACCGGTGGTGCATCACTTGCCGGGCGTCGGGCTTAACCTGCATGACCACGCGGATGCTGTTCAAGTTTACGATGCGCCAACACTAACCGATTTACTGGGGGTCTCGTTTATCGGGGTCTGGCATATACTCAGGGGAATTGCCGAGTGGCGAAGCCACCGTGCTGGTTTGCTCACAACAAATATTGCTGAAGCGGGCGGCTTCGTCCGAAGTAGTCCGGCAGAAGCAATTCCTGATCTGCAATTCCATTTCGTGATCGGTAAGTTAGTTGATCATGGCCGTAAGGTCACCTTCGGACATGGCTACTCGTGCCACGTGTGTGTGCTTCGACCAAACAGTCGCGGCAGCGTGACCTTGCAATCATTAGACCCGTTGGCCGCACCGTTAATTGACCCGAATTTCCTCGGCCACCCGGAAGACCTTACGCGAATGGTTAAGGGCTTCCGTATCATGCGCGAAGTCTTGGCGCAGCCATCGATGGCACGATATGGTGGGCGTGAGTTAAACCGCTCTGCCACGGCGCAGACTGAGGCCGAGATTGAAGCTTTCATTCGTAGCCAGGCAGACTCCATCTACCACCCAGTCGGCACCTGTCGGATGGGTGGCGATGATACGGCGGTGGTCGACGCAACCCTACGTGTGCGCGGCATCGACGGCTTAAGGGTGATTGATGCGTCTATCATGCCGCGTATTGTCGGGGGCAACACCAACGCCCCGACCATCATGATTGCGGAAAAGGCGGCAGACATGATCAAGAAGAACACCAAACTCTAGATTTGGCGGGCATCTTCAGCCGGGAACGTTCGTCAATTGCGAGCTTCGCCGTCTCGGTTTTCTAGAATGGTGCGGCCCGGCGGATACGAAAGTTGGGCACTGTATCGCGGCCACGGAAGTCATAGGTCACCTCGCAGTACGGCGGACGGCCTCTATCGGAACGTTGTCGGATGTCTTGGAGACTGGCGACGTGCCGTCACCTCGCAGTACGACGAACAGCCTCTATCGGAACTGCGGTAGCGCTCGACTTCGCGGGCCTGATCACGGCCGCGCCCGAAACCCGAGCCCAACGCGGCACCGGCCACGGCCCCGCCCACAATGGCGGCACTCTGGCCGCGCCCGCCTCCCACCTGGTGTCCGAGAATTCCGCCGATCACCGCGCCGAATACCGCAGCGCCAATGTTCGGGTTGTTTTTGTTGCTCTCCGAGGCGTATTCATGCTCTGTCCAGCAACGTTCGCTAGGCGAGCCGCACATCGCTCTTGCCGAAGTGATACAGGCATCCATCAGTTCCTCATCGGGACGACGGCGGTACTCGTAGGCCGGCTCCGTCGAGGGCTCCGGATGGGCGACGTAATCGCGACTATGCCTGACAGGTCGGACTGAGGAGATCTTGTCATTGAGCCTAGGGCGGCAAAGCGACTCATAGTTGCTTCGTCGCAACACCACGCAACGGCCGCGAAAATTGGCGTCATCACAGACTTCCATAAACCGCGAACGACTATGGCAGCTGATGCCTTGTCGTTGAATCCGACGTCGCTAAAGTTGGACACGGCACCCGAGGCGTAGAAGACCCGGCCGCGAAAATTGTCATGCTCGTAAAAATTGATGGCGGCGAATGCCGACGAACGCAACACAAAGGAAGTAACGAATGCCAAAGCCCGGTATCTCGTTGTTAAGCTCCTGTTCATAATCTCCAGTGACACCCAATGAGGGCGACAGCGAACCCCGCTAAGATCAAGCCCAAAATTCAACAGAACGGCAAGGGTTGTGCTGGCGTCCAGTCTTGAATGGCGCTGACGACTCACGGCGGCAGCGCGCGACTCGAAGAATCAGCACCTGAATTTCCGACCATGTTCGTTCACTTGGAGTTGTTGAAGAACGTGCCGACGGTTCGCAGGCGAACGCGGGGACGGCACTGTAGGCTGGAGTACAGCTGACACCAACGCGCCACCGAGTTTCGGTGAGCGCCCGGCATGGAACAGACTATACTTTCTCCAACCTTGCTTTTTTCAGGCAATGAATGACTTCAATAAATCACCACTGGAAAGGAAAGTCCATGAAAACCCTTGTTACCGCGTTTGCCCTTGTCTTCTTCGCCTCGTCTGCCACCGCCGCTACCAAGGCGGAGATAGACGCCCATGTGAAGGAAGCTATGGCGGATTTCACCAAGCATACTTCCGCTGGCCATGAACTTTCCAAGAAAGCTGCCGGCGTGCTGGTGTTCCCAAAGGTGATCAAGGCGGGCTTCGGTATCGGGGGCGAGTTTGGTGAAGGTGCGCTGCTGGTAAAAGGCAAGACCGCAGCGTATTACAACGTGGTGGCTGCTTCGATTGGTCTGCAAGTGGGTGCCCAATCCCGCAGCCAAATCGTGCTGTTCATGACCGAAGACGCGCTAAAGAAATTCCGCAACAGCGAAGGTTGGAAGGCCGGCGTGGATGGCAGCGTGGCACTAGCTTCGCTGGGGGCGGGCGGTTCGGTGGACACCGAAACGGCCAAAAAACCCATCATCGGTTTCATCTTTTCGAATCAGGGCCTGATGTACAACCTGACGTTTGAAGGCCAGAAGATCACCCAGATCAAGGACTGAACGCTGGGCGTCCCCTGCTCGGGTACTACGTGAAATGACCCCAGCAGGGAAGTGTTGAGCCTGAACCCTGAACCTACCGGATAGGCTGAAAATGCCTGTACCTACTTGGTGTTAACGATGCGGTGGAACTACTTCTTTATCGTCCCGCCGCCTGCTTCAGCGCCCCACAACTCTTTCAAGCGAGCATCGCGTCCACAGCCGTTACGGTAGTACTTGTAGCGAATGGGACTTTTTAAGTAGTAATCTTGGTGATAGTCCTCAGCCGGATAAAACTTTGTCGCTGCCGTGATTTCGGTTACAACGTTAGCCTTAAAGGGCTTTGACTTGACCAACGCCGCCTTCGAAGCTTCCGCGGCGGACCTCTGAGCGTCGTCGTGGGTAAAAATCCCGGTGCGGTATTGCGACCCAACATCGCAAAACTGCTGATCCTTCACGGTCGGATCGATGTTGCGCCAGAACACTTCAAGCAGTCGCTCGTAGCTGACCTTCTTCGGGTCATAGACAATCTCTACGGCCTCGGTATGCCCCGTGTATCCGGCAGAAACTTCCTTGTAAGTCGGGTCCTTTTGTTTGCCACCGATGTATCCCGATGTCGTTGACAACACACCGTCGATAGCATCAAACGGCGGCTCCATACACCAGAAACAACCACCGGCAAAAGTTGCCTTGGCGGTGCCTACAATCGCGGCAGGTGCTGGTTTTGGTTTGTCCACCGCACCGGCCGGCGAACTGGTTGTACAGGCGAAGGTCGCCACGAAGGCCGCAGCAACAAGAAGATTGGTGGGAAATTTCATGCGTACACTTTCGGAAGTTATCGGTGATAAAAGATACGTTTGAGCGGAGGCGCCAGTTTCAACGGCTAAACTTGCGACTCGTCTACGTAACATTGAGTCGTGCGGCACATGCCTTCCTTTCATTATCGCTTGGTCAATGTATTCGCTGAAACAATCTTCGGCGGCAATCCACTTTGTGTATTCGAAGACGCGCGCGGCCTCAGCGACCAACAGATGCAGGCGTTGGCGCTTCAGTTCAACCTCTCCGAAACGACATTTGTGCTGCCCTCGGATATCGCTACGGCGCGCGTTCGAATATTTACACCGACCTTCGAAATGGCGTTTGCCGGCCACCCCACCCTCGGCAGTTCACATGTTGTGCAAGACTTAACCCGGTGCGGCGATACCCTCAGCCTGGAGATGAAAGCCGGCGTGATCCATGTGAGTGCGCGCGATGACCGATGGACACTAAAGGCTGGTGCGGCCAAATCGCGCGAATGCGAAAAGAGTAACGCAGAACTCGCCGCAATGCTGGGGCTCAATGAGGCGGACGTGCTTCCCGGTGCGCGCTGGATCAACACCGGCAGTGAACAGTTAATTGTCCCGCTCGCCACGCCCGCTGCGGTTCAGCGCGCATTACCGAAGCCTGACTTACTCGCCGGAGTTGCCAGTGATACCGGCCGCTCGATGGCATACGTGTTTGCCAACAACGGAAAAGACAAATTGTTATCGCGCTTTTTCTTTATGAAACACGGCAGTGTCGTCGAAGATCCAGGCACCGGGTCCGCAACGGCAAACCTCGGCGGTTGGATGATCCATCACGGACGCACACCTTGTTCTTACGCCATCGAACAAGGTGAACAAGTCGGCCGCGCCTGCCACTTGGGGTTAGATGTACTTGCCAATGCGGAAATCTTGGTCAGTGGCCGCGTAATTGAGATTGGACAGGGCACGATCACTCTCCCCTAAACGCTCTCGAAACACGTCGCTGTTAGCGTATAGGTAGTAGACCGCGCCGGAAACAAAGGCTGAGATCACTCCGCCAACCCAAACGATACTGGCGCCGATGAGTGTTTCGGAAAACGCGGGAACATTCATCCATGGCGTGAGCAAAAACCCAAAGCCAGCCGCGATTGAGAGTACAGCCAGTAATCGCCAAAGGCCAGCCGACAGAAACTTGCGTGGTCTTAACCAAAAGTATTGGCCTGCACAAGTGATTGCCAAAACCGACGAGAAGGACATCCAAGTTACAAAACCGACGCCGTATTCGTTTGTGAACGCCAGTTCCAAACACACCCATGCGCTGGAAGTGACGGACGCCCAGAAGAACGCCCACAAGTAGACGGGCTTGCAAAAGTCACTAACTTTTGCGCCGCGTAGCGCAAATGGTTGCAACCAACGTCGAACGCATTGCATGCCAGAGATCAGCGCGATCGCCAAAACGCCGTAGACAATCGCATCGGCCCACAGTGGCAACGTTGTGAGCCACTCCGGCGCAGGGCTTCCCGCACGGACAACGACGGATGGAAGGATCAACGCGACCAACCAAGTAGCCAATCGCCAGTCTGGCGTGTTGGTGTTGCCGGGCCCTGGCTGAGTCGAAAAACCACTGAGAAACGCAAACTTCAACATGGTGCTGTCTCCCTCAATGTCGTCGCGCCATAGTCAAGGTGCGCGGTTTGGCGCAAACACCCGCTCTCGTGCATCTACTCTGCTTCGGTGCCCCCTAAAGCCGGAACACAAATGCACGTACCCAATATATCAGAAACGCGCTGAACGTGTACAAGCCTGCTCCGATGCAGAAGTAGATTACAACGTGCGACCAAACTCGACTCATTACTTGTGTTCATTTCGTCTGCGCCTGATCATGACTTTGGTCGGAACTAGGTTCACTGTTGGAAAGGCTAACGCTCGGAGGCTTCTTCACCAACCTGCCCTGGCTGAACGTGCAATTCGCCAGCCCAAAGTGGTTCGCCAGGCTGACGACCAAAAAATACAAGACACCGAAAATGGCGAGGCACCCCGAAGCGTGCAACCAATTTATATCATCCTGAAACAACTCGTTATTCACGAGGCCCAGTTGATCTGCCACTAACCTGGAGCATAACGAGCATACAACTGCGATGCCCAAGTACTGAAGCCAGCTCAACGGTTCATTGTGTTGTCTCATTCTGGAAGATAGGAATTCTCGTTTTCACTTCACCGGAGCCGTGTCCCGAACGGTGCGCCGCAGTACCTTGCCGACGTTTGTCTTCGGCAATTCAGACCAAAACTCGATCTGCCGCGGCATCTTGTATCCCGTTAGCCGTTCTTTGCAGAATGCCATGATGGTTTCCTTGGTCAAGCTTGGATCACTCTTCACCACCACAACCCGCACGGCCTCGGTGGATTTCTCGTCAGGCATCGATACCGCGCAGACTTCCAACACGCCGGGGCACATGGCGATGACGTCCTCAATCTCGTTCGGGTAGACGTTAAACCCGGAAACCAGAATCATGTCTTTCTTACGATCGACAATCTTGAAGTAGCCGCGCTCGTCCATCATGCCAATATCACCTGACTTGAACGCGCCATCTTTACAAAATACCTTTGCCGACTCGTCGGGACGCTGCCAATAGCCCTGCATCACCTGAGGGCCGTCAATACAAATTTCCCCTACCTCACCGACACCAAGTATGTTTTCATCGTCATCACGGATCGTGACAATCGTCGAAGGGAATGGCAGTCCGATGCAGCCGTTGAACTCCGCCAAACTGAGTGGGTTCGCCGTCGCGCCAGGTGAGGTCTCTGTAAGTCCGTAGGCTTCAATTAGTGTTTTGCCGGTGACCGCTTTCCACTTTTCCGCGACGGCTCGCTGCACCGCCATGCCCCCGCCCAGCGCTAATTTCAGGCCGGAGAAATCTACCGTTTTGAATTCTGGGTGGTGCAATAGACCATTAAACAGCGTGTTCACGCCAGTCAATACTGTCCAGCGACGTGCCTTCAACTCTTTGATAAATCCATCCATGTCCCGCGGATTGGGAATCAACACCGTCTCGGCACCTCGCGACATGAAGTTGATCGACGTATTCAACGCAAAGATGTGATACATCGGCAGCGGCTGAATTATGACCTCTTCCCCTTCCTTCAGGTCAAGCCCGGTCCAGCAACCGACCTGCTGGATGTTGGCCACCAAGTTACGGTGGGTCAGGATCGCTCCTTTAGACACGCCCGTCGTGCCACCGGTGTACTGGAGAAACGCGATATCTGAGCCCGCGACAGCAGGCTTTACGTAATTCGATGCGGCTCCTTTGGCGAGTGCATCCTTAAACCGAACCGCACCCGTGATATTCCACGCCGGTACCATTTTCTTTTGGTACTTGATGACCAAATTTACGATGAGCGATTTTGGGAACCCCAGCAGATCGCCGAGCTGTGTGGTGATTACGTGTTTGACCGCAGTCTTGGCGATACATTGCTCAAGCGTTGTAGCGAAGTTTTCAACGACGATTATTGCCTTCGCACCTGAGTCCTTCAACTGATGTTCAAGCTCCCGAGGTGTGTACAGTGGATTACAGTTCACCACCACATAGCCAGCCCGCAAAATCCCAAAAATGGCGACCGGGTACTGAAGAATGTTGGGCATCATCACTGCAACGCGATCACCCCGCGTAAGCTTCAAATCGTTCTGCAGGTAAGCGGCGAAATCACGCGCTAAGCGATCAAGCTCTGCAAAGGTGAGTGTCTTGCCCATACAAGTAAATGCTGCCTTGGGTGCAAAGCGTTCACAGGCTTGGCTAAGGATGTCCTTGATTGAATCAAACGCCTCTGGATCAATGTCTGCGGGAACGTCTGCTGGGTACTCCTTCAACCATGGCCGATCTATCGCCCGCGCCGCCGTTCCGTTCATGTGTTCTCCTCGTGTTCTTTGGATAGTGTCGGCAAGCAGATCGTCCCGAGTCTTGTCGCCGTTGTGCAACTTCGTAGTTGATAGTTTGCACGATTCACGGTTCCGTCGTTCGCAGCCATCAATGCTTTTTTTATGACTTTTGGGTCATTACTTGCCTTTTAGTCGGCTGGTTTATGCGCTTATTGGCCGTGGCCAATTTCGTTCAGCATAGTGTGATTACTCTAATTTTCATGTTTAGACTACGCAAATTGCTGCGATGCAATATGGCCAAAGAACTTAACGCTGTATAGCTCGCCAGTGACCCACTAGGAGAAATCGTATGTCGTCACGTCTGAAAAAAGCCCAACAGTCCGCTAAGTCAGCCAAAGCCAGCACCCCAGTTGAGCAGATCACAGAAAAGCTTGGACAAGTCGCCGCCTCCATATCGGAGCAGCAAATGGCCAAACAAGTGATGGAATCCGCACAGCAAATTTGGCTTGCCGGCTTGGGCGCATTCTCCAAGACACAGGTCGAAGGCAAGAAGGTGTTCGAAACATTGGTTAAGCAGGGCGAGGCGCTTGAATCACGCACCCGCCACGTGGCTGAGGCAACCATAGAGACTGCTCGCGATCAGGCCAGCAAAACCCTAGAAGCAGCTTCCGGTAAGTTCGATAAACTTGAGCAGGTGTTTGAAGCGCGGGTACACAAATCGCTCAACCGTTTGGGCGTTCTAACCAGCAAAGACGTTGAACAACTATCCGCGCAAGTTGCGGAGCTGGCGGATAGCGTACGCGCCCTGCTTTCCCAAGAAAATCGCGCCGGCACAGTCCCCCCAGCGGCCAAGAAGGGCGTCGTCAGAAAAGTTGTCACCCAAAAGGCGACTGCCAAAAGGGCCGTTGTTACAAACCCTGCCGCGCGTAAGGTTGCCCGCAAGAAGTAAGTTTTCAGCCAGAGACCGAGATAAGCTCTGGTGATATCCCCTCCTCCTCGTCCCGATTCGCAAAGAAAAAGGACGACCTCAAGCCCGAATCGATTGATTCGGGCTTTTTTTGCGTGGTGTCTAACCGCGCAGGACGCGTTCAACCAGCTTGATATATGCTTTTTGCGCGTCCTCTTGAGTCATGCCCTTTATCTTCGCCCATGCATCGTACTTTGCCCGCCCGACAAAGTCGGTAAAACCCGGTTTGTCGCCACTTACGTCGCCTTCGGTGCCCTGCTTATAGTGGGCATAGAGGCGAAGCTTCATGTCATTGCCGGGGTCGGACTTTGCCTTGGTCACGTCCTTACTGGCCTTTTCAAACAGCTTTTTTGTGTCCGACATTACGCAATTTCCTCCAAGTTCTCGGTGTTTTTCCCCACTAATTTGCGCCAAGCGTCTGGCTAACGCCCCCGGAAAGGGGTTTGCAGGGATGCCTAATGAGGCTAAAGTAACTGTAACTGAATCAGTCGCCCCCTGCAATTTGTCGTGTTTTGGACCGCTCCATACCGCCAATTAGTTTGATTGCAGAGCAGCGCTGACTTCTGCGTACGCACGGCGGCCTTACCAATGGAGGGGTAAGGCTTATCAAGAATAACATTCGGCAAACGACAAAGATCGATTATGGCGAGCATATCCGGCATCCCCTCGTTTAGCGTGCTTGGCCGCGAGCGCATGACAGGCGTCGATACGGCTTGGCTGCGTATGGAGCATCCGACAAATCTCATGATGATTGTCGGTGTAATGATGTTTAAGGAGCCTCTGTCTTTCCAAAAGCTCAAGACGACTATCGAACAGCGGTTCTTGAGTTATCCAAGATTCAAGCAAAAGGCCGTGCAAGACCCAACCGGCGCGTGGTGGGAGAACGACAAGAAATTTGAACTGGCCAACCACATCAAGAAAATCAAGCTGCCCGGCAAGGGTACCAAAAGTGACCTTGAGGACTACGTAAGTCGGGCGGCAAGTGAGCCGCTCGATTTTACGAAGCCACTTTGGCAGTTTCACCTGATCGAAAACTATCGCGGCGGCTCCGCCCTCGTCACCCGTATCCACCACTGTTATGCAGACGGCATTGCATTGGTCTCAGTCATGTTGTCGCTCACCGGCGAATCACCAGAAGCCAGTTTGGTCAAGCCGAAGAAGACCGACAAACGTCCGCGCGACGAAATGGATTTTTGGACCTCCGTCACCAAACCGATGGCATCAGTGATGTCCGGCGCGATGAAGCTCACCCGCAGTCTCGTTGAACAGGGCTTGGAAATCGCCAAAGACCCGGCGACTATGCGCGAGTTCGCCACCAAGGGGGTTGAACTCGCCGAGGAGTTACGCAAGATTGCGATGATGCAGCCTGATTCCAAGACCCGCTACAAGGGGTTGCTCGGGCGGCAGAAGCGCGTGGCGTGGTGCGACCCGTTACCACTCGCCGAAGTGAAGGTCATCGGCAAAGCGCTGGGCGCATCGATCAATGACGTACTGCTATCGACTGCGGCAGGTGCACTCCGCGATTATCTCGAGCGCAACAGCGACGATACCAGGGGCGTTGAGTTACGCGCGGTCGTGCCAGTCAATTTGCGCCCGGTAGAAAAAGCCTACGAACTCGGCAATCAGTTTGGCTTGGTGTTTGTCGATTTACCAGTCGGCGTCGAAGATCCTCTGGATCGACTCGAAATTGTGCGAACGCGTATGGCAGAACTGAAGGGTTCGTCACAGCCGATCGTCGCCTTTGTACTGCTTTCGGCCGTAGGCATCGGACCAAAGATTTTGCAAGACCAAATCAGCGGATTAATTGGTCGTAACGCGACCGCAGTCATGACCAACGTACCGGGCCCGCAAAAGCCGCTCTATCTAGCCGGCTCAGAAATCGACGAGATCGAGTTTTGGGTCCCACAATCTGGTGGCATCGGTATGGGTTTGTCAATCTTGACTTACAACGGCAAGGTGCAGTTCGGATTGATCACTGACGGCAGACTCGTGCCCGATCCCCACAACATCATCAATCGATTCGCGGACGAATTCGAAAAACTGGTCATGTTGACGTTGATGGGGCCATACGGGCCGGAATACGACGGGGCGCTCGAACACTTGTTCGGCGATAAGCCCGCAGCAACCCACTCCGTGCCGAAGAAGCGCAACAGATAGTGACTGTTCGACGCGCGCTGCTCTCGCCAGGGCAAGCACACTGACTGGGCAGGCCCTGTTGGCATTGCTGCGCGACCATCCACGTTACAGCGAGGTTGTTACACTTGACCGACTGTGACCAATACTCGTCACCTTAAGCCACGGCCACTACAAGTTGATATGGCAAACCTAGCCTGAACATTTCATGGGTCGCCGGTTGCGTAGAAGGAGGTTGCCTCTGGGCGATTGGCAAACCAATTCGGCTCGTTTCTGTTTTGCTGTGGATGCGGGCTGCAGGTTCGCTCTCGGGCGAATGGACGGCAATGTTCCGCCTTCCTGCCGAAGCATTGCCCGCTATGCTGTGGTCGGTCAGGCAAAAAATTGCTCGCCTGTTCACCTACTCGCCCGCTTTCGAACCCGCCCCCATGAAATGTTCCCGCTAGCTCAACGTCCGCCCGGCGATGCATTTAACAGTGACCCGCCGGACTTGGCGACGACGCATCATTGACAAGTTTTAATTGTTTGCCCAGGGTAATTTGTCGAGATCCACGTTTCCGCCGGTGATGATAATGCCGACGCGCTTACCTTTCACGTCTAGCGTGCCCTCAAAAATCGCCGCAAGCGGCGGACAACACGATGGCTCGCAGATAAGTTTTCCGTAATCCCAGATCATGCGCATTGCACGAATGATGTTCTCTTCACTGGTCACACCAATGGCATCGACATTCGCACGAATATAGTTAAACGTTCGTTCTGAGAGTACGGTCAGGAGCCCATCACAAATGGTCTGCGGCGATTGGCTGGTGACGCGAACGCCGGAGACGAACGACTTAGCTCCATCATCCGCCCCGCGAGGTTCACCGCCGAACACTTTGATGCCGGGCTTGAGTCCCTTCACAGTGATCGCCGTGCCAGATAACAAACCTCCTCCACCGAGCGGCGCGATGATGATATCCAGATTCGGCAGGTCTTCTAGCAATTCCATCGCCGCCGTACCCTGCCCGGCAATTACGTCATCATTGTCAAACGGATGAATCATCTCAAAGCCGTACTTGGCAATCTGTTCGTCCACGGCGGCTTGGCGCGCCGCGATATTCGGCGCGCAGTATTGAATGGTTGCGCCGTATCCTTGAATGGCGCGCTTCTTGGGGGCGGGCGCATTCTCCGGCACCACGACCGTAGCCTTGATTCCCCTGAGGCCTGCTGCCCATGCAAGCGCTGCGCCGTGGTTGCCCGAGGAATGCGTCACCACACCGCGCCTAGCCGCCTCATCACTTAACCTAAAGATGGCATTACAGGCACCACGCGCCTTAAACGCACCAACCTTTTGAAAGTTCTCACACTTAAAGAAAATCTCCGCGCCAACTTCTCGATTAATGTAGTCGCTCTTGAGCCATGGCGTGCGGTGGATGTGTGGCTTGATACGTTGATGTGCGGCTTGTATGTCGGTGAGCGTAACAGGCATGATTAATCAATACCAAAGTAACCATTCGGCGGGCATCCTCAGACCAAATGGATTGAAAATGGCTTTAGATAGTAGACTTTTCCAAATCATTCGTCTTCCAGTTCAGCCCGAGCGCTTTCGATGTCCATCAGTTCCATCGCGTCACGCCCTTTCATTTTTGCCGCCTTGTCATAAAGCTTGGTGGCCTTATCGACTTGCTGATCGCCGAATAACATTAACAAGCCATTCGCATATTCGATTGTCGCGATTGGTGACTGCGGGTTAAGCTTGAGTGCTATTTCATAATGCTTCACCGACTCATCCTTGTTGGCACCATACGTGAGCTTGCCCATCATCGCGCCCACCTTGTCAATAATCTCCGCATGGTAGGCACCCATCGCAGTGTGCGCGTCGGCGTGCTTCGGGTCAAGCTTGAGCGCCGTTTCAAGCGCAGCCTTGATCTTGCCACCGTAACCGTCTTTAAGCGCCTTCATCACTGAAATCGATTGGGCGTAGCGCCCGGCTGCATAGGCGTACTGATAATATGCATTCGCGTTGCTCGGCTCTGACTTCATCAACCCATCCGCCAGTTCCATGGCATCCTGAAACAGCTTGGTTTTGACGGCAGCCTTTTTCTCGACATGATTGGCGTAAATTGAGGTTGCTTTCACCGCGACCACGTGTCCAGCACCCAACTCTGCCGCCTTGGCAAAATCTCCCGCATGAAATGCGCGCCATGCCTCTTGCAAATCGGCGTCCTTCGGGTAGAGCTCGTTGTCACCTTTGTGCAGGCCTTCCCATGCTTTTTTCAGCGCGTCGCCAGCATATGTCACTGATTTGCCGTCGACCGGCGTTTTGGCCCATTTTGCGTTCGCCATGTTCTCCGTCCTCTCGTTGCTCTACGATTGTCTGTCGTCCATTACTGGGTATAGATTTCCAACAGGTGGTCGAGATGCTCCTTCGCCCCACCACCTAGATACGGCGCGATTAAACACATTACTTGATATACACCCCGGGTCAGATGCTTCTCCGGATGATTCTGAATTCCCGCGCGGTGCTTTAAGTTTTCGTAATTAAGCCAATAGGTGGCAACAACAAGAATATTCTCGGCGAGTGCCTCGATGATTTTGGTTGTCGCGTTCATGGCCTTGGCCGCTACCAGCGACTCACACATCGTACGAATGGCGTCGCGTTTGTGGCTGATGATGATATTGAAGTGCGACTTAAGTTTGGTATCGCGCGCAAGCAAGTCGTCCAGATTCCGGTAGAGAAAACGATACTGCCAGATACGCTCGAACATCATGTGCAGATAGAGCCACAGATCTTCCATGGCCGAACCGGCGTCGATGATTGGCCCGGGAGCGATATCGATTTGTTTTTCAAATTCCGCAAACAAGTGCCGGATGATTTCGTCCTTGTTGCGGAAGTGGTAATACAGGTTGCCGGGCGAAATGTCGAGTTCATCGGCAATATGCCCGGTGGTGACGTTTGACTCGCCGTCCTGGTTAAACAGATCTAGGCTCACCTTCAATATACGTTCGCGAGTGCGCGCCGAGCGGGACGGCAGCGGCGCTGATGGGGGGCGGAAGCCGTGAGGTGCATAGGTAGACATGTCGAAATGTTACACCGTACAAGCCGATCCTAAGCCTGCTCGCATACAAGGTACCCCAATATCGCTCTGGGGGACTTACTGCGGACTGGCCGGAAAAGATGCCCGACGCCTTGTCCGGGCGACGAACCTCTCCAACTCGAGTATCGCGTCGGACAGATCAAGGCTCGCGTCGTGCAGCCGCTCATACTTCGGCAACTGTCTCGGTCGCCTGAGGAGGCCGCTCTCTAGGGTGCGACTTTTGTCACGCAATACCGCAAGATTCAGTGTGATACCGTACTTTGCAAAAATGGGCTCCAGTTCATGCCGACGCTTCAACAAGTCCTGTCGCGTACGCTGATAGGCGTGTTCACAAAGTCGTTTACGCGTTGCGTACGAAAACAAATTGGTAAAGAACATTTCGGCGTCGTCGGAAGCCGGCTCAAACAGAACCACATCGCGGTCCTTGTACTGCGTGAGGTACTTTTGCAGGCCAACATGCATTCGCGAATGAATTACGGCGCGGAAGGTCTGCGACAAAACCGTAGGCAACCCGCCTGTGGCGAGCTTCCTGAGTTGTCGACCGCCCCTGCGCCTTACGTTGTTAGCGTCGTATGGCACGAGCGGATTTACACACAAGACCAGCGCCGCGCCCTCTTCGAGCGCCACCGACGCATTCAGCGTCTTTTTTAGCGCACCATCCACATAGTGGTGGCCATCGATTTCGACCGGTGGAAACAACCCCGGCAGCGCCGCAGACGCCTGTACAGCCTGCGAAATAGGGACGTGATCGTATCCGGGACCGCCAAAACGCACCGACACGCCGGTATCCAGATCGGTGGCTATCGAGTAGAGCTTCCTGTCGAGCTCACGGAAATCGTCGGTACGCCCAGCCTGGCTAAAAGTGCCATGCAAAAACTTGCGGATGGCTTCGTTTTCAAACACCCCTGTTGGCAACGCCCGTGCAAGCGGCGCAAAACTCTCCAGCGCAGCGCTGGTGAATGGATGGCGCACCTTTTTGCCCACGTACCCAAAGAGTGCTTCTGCAAATAACGGCGGAAGCATCTTTATGCGGCGAAAATACTCGCGAAACGCGGGCCGGAGAAAGACTTCCGGCTTCAACGCGCCGGTGCGTTTGTCGGCCGCTTTGTTTTCGATAAAAAGATGGAAAATCTCCGCTGGCGATAACCTATTGGCAAGCCCGGCGGAGATAAAGCTTCCCGCTGAGACACCAACGTAGACGTCCATCTCATTGAGATTTAGCCCATCAAGCGCCTCATCAAGGGCCATCAACACGCCAATTTCATACATGGCACCAAGCGGGCCGCCTCCAGCGAGCGCCAAGCCGATCTTCGCCCGTGGCGCGCCAACCGGCGGGGATGGCAAACGCTTGGCCGAGACTCTCTTACGCGCCTGGGCGGCCTTACGGTTAGAGGACTTTTCCGCCACACTCACTCCGAAGAACTGTTGTGTTTTGCTTCTTGCCGATACAAAAAAGGGAACATCATTGATGCCCCCTTCCGGTCGCTCTAATCAGCCCGCTGCTCAACAAAGCTATCTGGCCGCACAGCCCATTGATGACTGAACTAAGCGCGCGCGCTGCGGCTGTTCAACTGATTCAATGCCTTCTGCAGGTCAGCCATACGTGTCTGCAATTCACGAATGTTCTTTGCTGACGGCACGCCAAAGGTGTTGAGTGTCCTGGCAACACGCGTCTCAAACACATGCTCAAGACGAGTCACGCCTTCTTTGGCATTCGCGACTGCGGCGTCGATGGACTTCGCCACGTTATGTTTCAGGACTTTCTGGCTCTTCTTGGCAAATGCCTTCACTTCTTTGGCAGCGTCATTAGCCTGCGCCTGTGCTGTCAGCGCCGCTTTGTTTTGGATCTTCTTGCCCTCGCGGACAAACATACCGGTCTTGGCAGCGAGCTTGTCGGCTGCGTCGCCGGTCATGGTGCGTAGCGTGCCAGCCTGCTTTATGATTGCTGAGTAGACCTTCACTGCCTCGTTCTGCGCACGCTCAATTGCGGACGCACCGGCACCGATGCCTGCTAGGGCCACGCTACGCGGTGTCATAGTGACACGGGTTGCAGCCGCCTTGCTCGCCGCAGGCTTGGTCGTTGATTTTGTGCGTACATTGCGTTTGGTGACTGTTGTTGCCATGTGAAACTCCTTGGGTGATTGCGCCAGACGATCAGCCGACGAAGAGTCGAGGCGCGATATGGGCCTTACATCAAACTCACTTACGGCAGAACGCCGACAAGTCTAGGCGGAGGGATTAGAGGATTCACACTAATGGCAACGGCCCGCCTCATGGGAGGAAGACTTAAAAAACCTTACTCGGCGGCTGTTTTCACGCATTTTCGCTTGAAACTGCCCGCCAGTTAACGACTTTTTGCATTGCCTTACTGCGGCGACTTAAGAAAGTTTGTCGGGCTCCGCTATACGCGTGCCGATGCCGAGCGGCAGGGGAGCAGTGTAAACTTAGACCATGCGCATTGCCCGCAAAGGCATACAAGCACTGCGGCTGCAAATAATAAATAGACCAACTGCAACGATTATTGAGGAGTTTTCCATGACTTATTTCGTCACTGGCGCGACGGGTTTTGTCGGCAAGTTTCTAGTCACCAATCTGCTCAAGCGCGACAGCGGGAAAGCGGGCACAATTTACGTACTCGTGCGCAAACAGTCGATGAAAAAATTTGACGAGGTCGTCAAGTGGTGGGGCCTAGATCCCAAAACACAAAGACGTGTGGTCGCCATTAACGGTGATCTGAGCAAACCGAAGTTAGGCTTGGCACCGGCCGACATCACCAAACTCAGGGGTAAAGTAGCGCACTTCTTTCACCTCGCCGCCATCTACGACATGGCCGCTGATGCTGCGTCGCAGGGTGTGGCGAACATCGATGGCACCCGAAATGCAGTTGAACTCGCCGAAGCCATCAAGGCGGGTTGTTTCCATCACACATCTTCTATCGCCGCTGCCGGTTTGTACGACGGTACATTCCGCGAGGACATGTTTGAAGAAGCCGAAGAGCTTGATCATCCCTACTTCCGCACCAAACACGATTCTGAAGCCATTGTTCGTAACGAATGTAAAACGCCGTGGCGCGTTTATCGCCCCGGCATGGTGGTAGGTCACAGTAAAACGGGTGAAATCGACAAGATCGACGGCCCGTACTACTTCTTTAAGCTCATTCAAAAGATGCGCAAGATGTTGCCGCAATGGATGCCGACAGTCGGCATTGAAGGTGGCCGCATCAACATCGTGCCGGTGGATTATGTGGTCGATGCGATGGACTATATCGCGCACAAAAAGGGGCTCGACGGCGGCTGCTTCCATTTGACTGATCCGGAACCAATGCGTATCGGTGAAATTTTGAACATGTTCGCCAAGGACGCACATGCGCCGCAGATGACGATGCGTCTGAACGCGAAAATGTTCAGCTTCATGCCCGATTACATCCTGCAAGGGTTGATGTCGGTCGCACCGGTTCGTCGTGCGCGTAACCAGATCCTGAACGACTTGGGGATTCCAAAGGATATCTTCTCCTTCATCTCCTACCCAACCAAGTTCGATAACCGGGAGACCGTAAAGGCATTAAAGGGCTCTGGTATCGGCGTGCCCAAACTTCAGGACTACTCGTGGCGTCTGTGGGATTACTGGGAACGCAACCTCGACCCTGACCTTTTCATCGACCGCACGCTCCGCGGTAAGGTTGAAGGCAAAGTGGTTGTGGTTACCGGCGGTACGTCCGGCATCGGCGAAGCGACTGCGTTGAAGATGGCGGAAGCCGGCGCAAAGGTTGTGATCGTCGCGCGCGACCCAGAGAAGGCAAAGGAAACGCTGGCCAAGATCAAGGCGGCTGGTGGCACCGCCAAGTTCTATTCTTGCGACCTCTCCAGCTTGGACGATTGTGACAAGCTAGTCGCCGCCGTGTTGAAAGACTTCGGCACGTGCCACTATTTGGTCAACAATGCGGGCCGCTCAATCCGGCGTGGCATCGCGAATTCGTTCGACCGCTTCCATGACTTTGAGCGCACTATGTCGCTAAACTACTTCGGCAGCTTGCGACTCATCATGGGCTTCCTGCCGGCAATGATGAAACAAAACAGCGGCCACATTATCAACATTTCCTCGATTGGTGTGCTGACACAAGCGCCACGTTTCTCCGCCTATGTGGCTTCTAAAGCCGCACTTGACGCCTTCGCAGGTTGCGCCGCATCAGAATTTGTGGATAACAACATCCACTTCACCACGATCAACATGCCGCTGGTGCGCACACCGATGATCGCCCCGACCAAGATGTACAACTCGGTACCTACCCTCTCGCCCGAGCAGGCGGCTGACTTGGTGGTTGAAGCGATCGTCTATAAGCCTGTCCGTATTGCCACACGTTTGGGTATTGCCGGCGCGATTCTGCACGCGGTGTCGCCGAAGCTCACCCAGATCATTCTGAACGCAGCATTCCGTATGTTCCCGGATTCGACCGCCGCACAGGGCAAGAAGGGCGAAGCGGCGAAGGAAGTTGAGATGACGCCGGAAGCGGTGGCGTTTGCGCAGATTACGCAGGGTATTCACTGGTAAGTTTTTTTGATACGAACCGGCGGGGGTGCATCTCAGCAACAACGCTCCCGCCTCTTCCGGACCTACCATGACACTTATAGCGACTCCGGTGCCAACGCCGGTAGAGCTTCAGATAACGCTCACCCAAGCCGCAACACGCGGCGACGCAAAGTCACTTCCCTACGCGGGTGAAGTCACGCCTCGGGAAGCGCACCAGTTGCAGGAAGCGGGCGCAAAAATCATCGACGTGCGGTACGGGTTTGAACATGAATACGTGGGGCGTATCCACGGCTCAAGCTTAGTCCCTTGGAAGATCTATCCCGAGGGAACCACCAATCCGAAGTTCATCGAACAATTGAGCGCCGTCGCCTCTCCAGACAATATCGTGCTGCTACTTTGTCGAAGTGGTGTACGTTCGCACGCGGCAAGTATCGCTGCGGCAGCCGCCGGATATACGAAAGCCTACAACATCATCGGCGGTTTTGAAGGCGACCTCGACACGAATGGTCACCGCGGCAACGTCAACGGCTGGCGCCATAACGGATTGCCTTGGGTGCAAAGTTAGCGACGACGTAACGCGATTACGCGGTCCGGATAGTCGCTAATGATCCCATCGACCTTCCACATCAGCATCTGTTCGATGTCTTTGGGTTCGTTCACGGTCCACACCACCACCTTGAGTCCCAGCGCTTTGGCTTCGGCAATTTTTGCGGGCGTGACATCACCAAAGTATG
The DNA here is from genome assembly GCA_020247545.1 of Rhodocyclaceae bacterium. Lineage (GTDB taxonomy): Bacteria > Pseudomonadota > Gammaproteobacteria > Burkholderiales > Usitatibacteraceae > UKL13-2. Next base: position 153,020 of record JADCIX010000005.1, read on the forward strand.
GCGACCACGTGTTGCCCACCGCCGCGCCACCGGCAGCCTTCACCATGCGCGGCACGGAGTCGCCATACTCACGTGCATTGATGCCCGCAGTCCAAGCAGAGCCTTCACGATTGCCTGCGCCGATGTTATCCATCCATTTTTGTTGCACAGTTAGATAAACCGTGGGGATGTTAGGCGCGAGTCGCTGGCTGATCTGTAACGTGCGCCAATCAAAACTCTGAATGGTGACGCGCGAGGCCATGTCGTTCTCACGAATAACCGCGAGCAGCTTCTCGACAAACGCTTGCGGTGAAACCGTTTCGTTGCGCGCCATCGGCGAGAGCTTGGTTTCGATATTGAAACGCACCCGAGCGTCACCTTTTTGTTTGACCAGCATAAACAATGCCGCAAGCGTCGGGATACGCGTGCCATCGATCGACTGTTGTGACGAAAAGCGTTTGGCGTACTCTGTGCCTGGCTGGATGCGGCCCACATCAAATTGCTGAATCTCAGCATAGGTGAGATCGACTAGACACCTGCCGTACTTGTTGTCCTTCGATGTCGGCAATACCCAAGCACCTGAAGCATCGCGAACGAAGTCGGGATTCAGGCACGGGTCATGTGAAATCACCACGACACCATCTTTGGTGACCCCCGTATCGAGCTCAAGTACATCGACCCCGAGCTCGAGCGCTTTGGCAAATGCAGGCAGGGAATTTTCCGGCAGCAAACCGCGCGCGCCGCGGTGGCCGTGCACTTCCGTCAGGGACGCACAGGCACTTAAGGTTGCAAAAGTACAAACCCCAATAAAGACGGGCATCTTCCGACAATAATGCCTGAAAACGCCCGTGGTTATTAGACTTTTCAAATGGAACTACTTCGTGTCAACCGGTGCTTTTACATTTATCAACGTTGGCGCAGCCACAAACGGCTTCACGCCAACCGCCGCATAAAGTTCCGCCGGGAATTGAATGGCGCCAGATTTCATCACCAAACTCACTTTACGAATATCGCTGATGTTTTTCGACGGGTCACCCTCGACCAAAATCAAATCCGCATCCTTACCGACGGTAATTGAGCCGGTGCGTTCGAGTACCTGCGAGTACTTCGCGCCGTTCCATGTTGCGATCTTCAGCACTTCCGCCGGCGAGATACCTGCCATGACGTACAACTCCAGCTCGCGGTGAAGAGTGAAACCAGCAATGTCATCCGTGCCAGCGAGTAACGGCACACCCGCTTGGTGCATGAGTTTCACAAAATCCATCAACTTCTGATAAGACTTTTTGAACGCTGCCTCGTTCTTACCCGTCACATCCATCGAGTTTGTCAGCCAGGCACGACGGATCGCGGGTGGGACGTTGTTCGCCACATTCTTGAAGGATGGATTTGCCGCGCCCTGGCGTTGCAAGAACATTGCTTCAAACGCGGTCATGGTCGGGTCAACCGCGGTCTTGCGATCAACCAGAAGTTTGATGAAGTCCTTCACCTGGGCTGACTCAAGATCAATCTGATTCGCGTTGTCACCAACGAGATAAAAGCGTAACAAGGTACGTGTATCGTCATCGCCCTTCACCAGAAAGTTAAGAATGACTTGGTTGATGTGCTGGATTTCGTCGTAGCCGGCACGCACCGCTTCTTCTGCACGCATAAATGCCGGAATGTGCCCGCTGACACGAATGCCGCGCTCTTTCGCGTAGGCCGTAATTGGCGCAATCCACTCAGGGCGCATCGAGTTGTAAAGCTTGATTTGACGGAAGCCGTTCTGGCTGTAGAAGTCGATCGCACGTTTTGCGTCGTCCACACTCTTTACCGTGATGCCGCCGCTGGCTTTGTATTGGCTGTCGCCTTCGATAAAACCGGTCGGCACAATATGCGGACCGATGGAGGCACCGGCATCGATTTTGGTGGTTAGGTCCGCCAGCGCTTCATTGATGTTGCCCATATCGCGCAGCGTGGTCACCCCACCGGCAATCTGCAGCACTGAATCCCACGGGCTGGTATGGCCGTGCATGTCAAACAAGCCTGGCAACAGCGTTCGCCCTGTCCCATCTATAACGGTTGCGTCCTGCCGGATGGTGGAGTTCGGTGGATACACCGCAGCGATCTTGCTGCGGTTTATGTAGACGTCCGACGGGCCGCGCATTTGTGCGGCCTCAGAATCGAACCAACGCACATTACGGAACACCGTTATACCGGCAGGTGTCTTTACGTACTTCGCAGCCATTTTTTTCAGCGTGATGCCGTCGGCGTCGAGCTGTGTCTTAAGCAACGCATCCGCGTTAGCCTCCCAACCACTCTCGAGCGCCGAGAACCCCGGTGAAACCACACCCAACATACCGGCTGCGGACGGCGTGGCGGTCTTCCACATCCAAACGTAACTCGGCTCAAGCCCAAATCCTGCGATGGCATAAAGCGTCACAGGTTTCTTAACCTTACCGTTGGTCACCGTCGAATCGAGAATCTTCGAGATGGAAAGTTGCCCGCTTGGCAGCGCCTCGAGTTTGTTGTCCTTGGCCTTTAGCAACGCGCGTGCCGTGATGGCACTCGTCTCCAAGCTGCTCTCCACGGGGACGTACATCGCCGTGGCAGCGGCTGACTCGCCCGCGTCGGCCTTGGATTTCCAATTGGCTTTGCCATCTTTACGAGAGAACGTCTCGGCAATCGGCGCGCCGAAGGTGGATTTTCCGGTTGCGGTGAACGACGCAAGTTGGCCATTCGAGTCAAGTGTGATGTCCTCAAAAATGTCCGGTCCGCGTCCATTCTCCCGGTAGCTGAATTCGGTCTTGATCTTACTGTCGGCAAGTTTAGTCACTGTCTGTTTCCCGGCAACCCGCCCTTGGATCGTAATGACATGCACAACTGGCGCGGCCGCTGACATTGAGGATTTAGAAGCCGCCATGCTTGTATTGCCAACGCTAACAAGTCCCAGTAAAACTGCGACGCTGAGAAATCTTGAAATTTGTGTTTTCATAACTCACCTTGAAAGTAGACGCACAACTATCACACAACTTTTGCCAGCAACAAAACTACTTGCACTCCGCGGCGAAAGGCGGGTCGGCGTCGCCGTATTTTAGTTTGATCAGCTTCGCTGTCGGGCTGTCTATCGAGCGCGGGTTGACGATTGACAAGACAAAGAGATCGGCGTGTTGTGAATCACAGATGTTCGACACGGTCACCCCACTCAAGGCTTTAACGATCAGCGGTAAGGTATTACTATGCCCAACGACCAGAACAGTCCCCTTTTTTGTGGTGCGGGCAGCATTAACTGCCGCAACCACATCGGCGATATGCGCCGCCGTCTCCCCGCGCTTGACGACTAACACTACCGGCTTGATACCCAATTTGGTTGCCAGCGGCGCTGCGGTGGCTTGTGTGCGTTTGAGATGCGTTGTAACGATGGCGCCCACGCCAGCATCCACTAATGCGTCAGCCAAGGCCTCTGCGCGTTTGACCCCCGCAGTCGACAGACTCGGGTCAGCTGGATCATCTGTCCCCTTTTCTGCGTGGCGCACGACGACGACCAGTTCGGATTGCGCCGCAGTCAGCGCCTGCGGTTGCGACGTTTGGGCAGCCAAAGTCTGTGAATTCATCAACAGTGGTAGCGCAAGACAGCCCACTGCCCACACGAAGTGGGGCGGCACGTTATATTCGATAAACCATTGTTTGGGCACACTCTCCTCGCATTTTCCATGACGACGGCCTAGATGATAAGTGCCATTGCACGCCAACCCGCCTACTCACATAGGCATCAATCGCACCAAGATCCAGCCATAATGCATCATTCGCCTGCTAGTGTGGGATCTTGTGCCACACAAAAGTCGTTCTATACGAGTGCTTTATGTTTTCCTTCCGTTTTACTCCATCGCCCAAGTAGTATTCGCACTGCCGCCAAAAGCAGCACTGCGTTCAACCATAAATACCCGCGTGACTTTATCCAAACGTTGCCTCCTCTGCGCCGCTATCACGATGTGCTGTGGCCACAGCGCTGCGCAAACTCCTGCTGCACCACCGACGCGGGAGCCTGCTAAAGCTGAAAAGTCTGATAGGTCTGAAAAGACCGAGAAGGACGCTGCCCCGCCGACAAAGCCTGCGGCCACGACAGCCACGAAGCCCTCCCCAAAGACCGAATCCATCGAGGTCACCAGCGGGCAGGTTTATGACGAGCGCAAAGACGACACGGCAACCAAAGTGGTGGTGAATTCGGCAGAGATTATGAAATTTGGCGACACTCAACTCGCCGACGTATTGAAGCGCCTGCCGGGAATCACCGTACAAGGAAGCAGTATTCGGATGCGTGGTTTGGGCAACGGCTACACCCAGATTCTCATTGACGGTGAACGCGCCCCGCCGGGCTTCACCATCGACCAGCTCTCACCAACCGCCATTGAGCGCATCGAAATCCTGCGCGCGGCAACCGCTGAATTCAGCACCCAATCGATCGCCGGTACGATCAATATTGTGCTGAAGAAAAAAGTCTCGCTCGCGCAGCGCGAAGTCCGCGCCGTGTATGCACAGGGTAGTTTCTATAAGTCACCGAGCGCTAACTTTGTGGTGTCGGACAAAGACGGCAACTTCTCGTATTCGGTGAATGGCTACGTTTATGGAAACAAGACCAACTTTCCCTATTCGGGTACTGAAACAGGCTTTGATGCACAGGGGAACCGCATTCTGTTCCGCGCCTCTAGCGGCCTCTCCGAAGGCACAGGGAAAGGTGGCGGCATTGGGCCGCGCCTGAATTGGACGCTCAAAAACGGTGATACGTTGACGTGGGCGAGCTTTTTGAACTTCAACCACGGTGATGGCAAGGGTACGTTTCGCTACGATTCACTCGTTGGCAACCTACCGCCAACAAATTCATCTGTTTCTCGGTACGAATACGTCAACGACTTCGTCAGGACGGATCTGAATTGGATCACCAAACTCGCTGAAGGCGCAAAACTCGACACCAAAATCGGTCTCTCGGTGAATGTGAATGGAAACAAAAACTACTCACGCGCTTTTAACGCCGCCAATCAACAGAACCTAGATCGCAGCCTTGAAGTGTCCGGTCGCAACCGTGGTGTTACCTTCACTGGAAAGTATTCAACACCAATCATCGAAGGCCACTCGCTCGTTGCGGGTTGGGATACCGGCCTTACCAAGCGCCACGAAGAGAACAACCAGCGCGATATCGCCTTCCCCGGCGTATTGCCAACCATCACCCCCATCAACGCCAACGACGCGTTCGACGCCGAACTGCTCAAGCTCGCCGCCTTCGTGCAGGACGAGTGGAATGTGACTAAGCAGTGGTCGGTTTATATGGGTCTGCGTTGGGAAGGCATCACCACCACCAGTCAAGGCAACATCTTTACCGAGGTTCGTAATCGCTCCAGCGTTTGGAGTCCGATCGCCCAAACGCTCTACAAACTACCTGATCGTAAAGGTGAGCAGATTCGTCTAGCACTCACCCGCACTTACAAGGCGCCCAACATTAACAACCTGTTTCCGCGCCGTGTGTATTCAGTCGACAACAAACCAACCTCACCAGATTACCAAGGCAATCCGGACTTGCGTCCTGAACTTGCGACGGGCATCGACATCGCGCTTGAAAAATTCTGGGACCAAGGCGCATCTGTCAGCCTGTCCGCGGCGGTACGGCGCATCACTGATTACAACCGCCAAGGTTTGCGCTTAATCAGCGGTCGCTGGGTACAAACGTTCATCAACGACGGTCAGGCCGAAACCAAGAGCCTCGAGTTCGACGCCAAGTTGCCACTGCAGAAGTTCTACCCGACCGCACCTGGCATCGATTTTCGTATCAACATGAATCGCAATTGGTCGTCGGTCGATTCCGTTCCGGGGCCGAACAATCGTCTGGATGCACAAACACCGTTTAGCGGCACCGCAGGTCTCGACTACCGCATGAAGAATGGTGTGGTGAGCGCGGGCGGCTCGTACAGCTTCCGCAGCGGCGGCGATGTTCGCACCGGCATCAATCAGAGTGCCTATCTGACCGCCAAACGTGACCTCGACATTTACGCGCTGTGGAAAGTCACGCCAAAAACGCAGCTGAGATTGACACTCTCAAACATTCTCAAACCGTCGTCCGTGAACGAAAACACTTACTTCGATGCGTTTGGTCGTACCGTTACGAGTACCAACACACCTTCGAAACCGAACGTGCGGTTGGGACTTGAAGTGAAGTTGTAGGCGTGTGGTGCAAAAACAGATTGTCGTGGGCACTCTGCACTATTTCCGCGCAACAAATCCACCGCGTATCGCAACTATAGACGCTGGGTTTCGCCTAGCTTGGCCAAATTTTTATCAAACGTCCCCAGCGGCAAGTGGCCCGCTTTGCGCGCTATCTCCAAGACCATACAGTCAGAAAAACCTATTGATGGTCGGGAATTGAATTTATCCAATGCCGCCGCCACCACCTCTGCATCTTGTAATGTCAGGCTCAGGTGATTGAGCAGCATCTCAATTGATTTTGCTATCTGGCGCGGCGTGCGTTCATAGACCGCATCGAGCACCCACATCGTCTCGACCAATACGAGGTGCGAAACCCACGCGCCGTTTGCAATGAACGCCTCTGCCGCATCAACTTGGGTGGCACTATCGCGAACTAATAGACGTACCAGCAGATTGGTATCAATCGCGCGCATGTTTCTTGCGCATTTTCTGCCGAATACCGTCTTTGGTGCTGGTTCCTCCTACCGCCTGCTCTGTGCCGAATAACACTTGATGAACGTCCGCCGAACTGTGTTGCCCGACCCTGCGAACAACCACCTGATCATTGCTCTCGTCCCATTCGATGGTCGCGCCAGGACCCACCCCAAGTTTCTTGCGGACTTCCGCTGGTATGGAAATTTGGCCTTGCGTCGTAATTTTAGATTGTGCGATTGCCATGGTTTACATTACCACGGTAATGGACTTGAGTCAAATCACGACTTCAACCTCATTCGGCAGCGCGGCGCCCCACCTCACGTAACTCCGCTTCATCCAAGGCATCACCCAAGAACCCACCACTCTGGTGCGCCCATAGCCTTGCATAGAGTCCATCTTGCTTGAGCAAACTTTGATGATCGCCCGTCTCCACCACACGGCCTTGGTCCAGCACGATCAACCGATCCATCGCCGCGATGGTTGAGAGACGATGGGCGATGGCAACCACTGTTTTGCCTTCCATCAGTTTGTACAGGCTCGCTTGAATCGCGGCTTCGACCTCGGAATCAAGCGCGCTGGTGGCTTCATCGAGCAGCAAAATCGGTGCGTCTTTTAACTTCACCCGAGCAATGGCGATACGCTGGCGTTGACCTCCAGAGAGCTTCACACCGCGTTCGCCAACATGAGCATCGTAGCCCTGCCGCCCGTTAGGGTCGGTCAGTTGCAAAATGAACTCATGGGCTTCCGCACGTTTGGCGGCGGCGATCATATCTTCATCAGTGGCATCCGGCCGGCCGTAAACAATGTTGTCGCGCACTGATCGATGCAGCAGCGAGGTATCTTGCGTCACCATGCCAATGTGAGTACGTAAACTGTCTTGCGTAACGCCTGCAATGTCCTGTCCATCGATCAAAATGCGTCCGCTGCGTAAATCGTAGAACCGCAGCAACAAATTCACAATCGTCGATTTTCCCGCACCCGAGCGACCGACCAGGCCAATTTTTTCACCCGGATGAATCGTCAGGTTTAAGCCGTCGATGACCTTTTTCTCGCCGCCGTAGTTAAACGTGACCTTATCGAACTGAATTTCACCCTGTGTGACTTGCAGCGGCTTAGCATCTGGCTTGTCAACGATACTGTGTGGACGCGAAAGTATGGTCATGCCGTCACGCACCGTGCCGATATGCTCGAACAACGCGGCGAACTCCCACATCACCCAGTGCGAAATGCCGTTCAAACGCAGCGCCATCGCGGTGGCCGCTGCAACCGCGCCGACACCGACCTCCCCTTTCGTCCAAAGCCAAAGCGTGACGCCAGCAGTTGAGCCGATCAGCAGCACACTCAGCATTTGATTGACGACTTCGAAAGTCGTGATCATTCGCCACTGGCGATACACCGTCTGCATAAACTCTTGCATGGCTGACTTGGCGTACCCAGCTTCTCGGTTGGTGTGCGAGAAAAGTTTGACTGTGGAAATGTTTGTGTACGCATCCGTCACACGACCGGTCATCAAAGACCGCGCGTCGGCTTGCGCTTGAGCGACCTTCGCCAAACGCGGCACAAAATAGATCACGGCAAACACGTAGAGGACAAGCCAGCCGAGGAATGGACCGAGTATCCAAAGATCGAAGTTGCCGACAATGGCAATCATCGTCACAAAGTAGATCAAGACAAACACCATGATGTCGGCCAAGATCATCCACACATCGCGCACCGCGAGTGCCGTCTGCATTACCTTGGTCGCCACGCGTCCTGCAAATTCATCCTGATAAAAACTCAAGCTCTGACTCAACATGTGCCGATGAAACCGCCAGCGCAACAACATCGGGAAGTTGCCTGCTATCGCCTGGTGTTTGAGTAACGCTTGGAGGCCCGCCACGAGTGGGCTGGCAATCAAAATCGCCGCGAGGATCAACAGATGCGTACGGTGTGTTGTCCATAACTGCGACGGCTCGACTTTTGCGAGCCAATCAACCACGTCGCCGAGCATACTGAAGAGATAGGCTTCGAAAACGCCGATAGCGGCGGTACAAAGTGTCATGCCTAGCAGGTACGGGCGCAGGCCTTTCGAGGCCGCCCACATGAACGCACCAAAGGTCGCCGGCGTCGGGCCGGGTGCCGCTTCGGGATACGGATTAACGAGTTTTTCGAAGTAGGAGAACAAGGGCTGGGCTCTAGGGGTAATCGGTCATTTTAATCGCGCTGACGCACCTTGCCGTAAGCCAACCTTCCCGAAAATTGGGCATTGGTGATTCGTAATGGCGGCGCGCCTGCCCGTGTCATGAAGAGAAACTCGCCATTTGGCGGGCATCTTCAGACCAAAAGGCTTCAAAATACCCGTGGATAGGGGATTTTTCTTTTAATGCGATCTCGCGGGAAGCGACTTCGCTGGCAGCTGCGAAGGAGCGGGAATCTTCGCCTGTCCCCTGCGGCTATTCGACCGACGTATCGTAATCGGTACGGTCTTGCATCGCGTAGAAACGAGGGTTTTTGGGGATTGGCTGCGACCGCAAATACTCTTGGATGTCATTGAGAATATCCTTTGCCGACTCAGGGCGCTCGGCGCACCGGGCAGCCCATGCACGGCCCGGATGAATGACGTCCCACCTCGGCCGCATTCCTCCATAGCGCCCCTTACCAGGGTCATGATTGCCAAAGCCATCGACAATCGAATTCCAAACTGGCTTGAATTTGTTGATGATCAAAGATTCGCCGAGCGGAATCCAAATATCGTCGACACAAAGATATCGGCAAAAGAAATCCCGAGCCTTCAGGTTAGTCGAAGCTTCTATCGATTCACGATGTTCTACGAGCCGTTTGTATAGCGCCGTCGAATGAGCGGCAGAGCTGCCGAATTCGCCGCCTTTCCTAGCACCGGCAGGTACTGCCTTACCTACGTAGATTGGGGCTTCGAACTTTTCCGCTTTGTTCCGATCGGCTAGCGGCTTGTAAGCGCCAAATGCGCCGACGTAGTAGATCACGTAGATGCCTGCTCCCCGAAAACTGGGCAGTTCACTTATTGGTACAGCGGCCCTTGTGAGCAGGGCTTCCGCAACGCTGGCGCCGATATTCCCTTTATCGAGCGGGTTGTATGGCGTATTCGACATTAGGCTACTAACCTGCGCTGCGAGGACTGCGTCCTCGAAGAATTTTCTAGCAGTTTCTCGGCAACACTGGCGGCAACAGTTTGTGCAAGCAATACAGGGACAGCGTTGCCCAGTTGCCGCATGCTCTCGGTCCAAGAACCGTGGAAGACGTACCCGTCCGGAAAAGTTTGCAGTCGCGCCGACTCTCTGATGCTGAAATAACGAACCGAGCCATCTAAACGTACCAGCATGTTCTCGCCGCCTGGCACGCCGTGATCTCCGGCCTTCAATGTCTTGGCGGGTAAATCGAGTGCGCTACCCGTGTGGCCGGGGTAAATCTTTGCGCCAGCCTGAAAGCGGTGGTTGTGAAACTCGGCTGCTAGGCGTGGATGAGATTCTGGGTCGGGAAGTCCGACGAGGGCATCCCTTACGGTACGCCAAGGGCGCTGGGTTGGCGCGATGGCGAGCCCTCTCATACGGTCGATCCGTTCAACCAGCGTAGCTGGCATAGAGGGGCGTTGCTTTCGGGAAATTTCATGCCGATCCCAGTACTCACCAGTAACCCACTGGTCAAACATGAGCGCCGATTGTGAGTGCGTTTCCCACGGGAAACGCCACTGCACGTCCAGATCGGACCTGAAGCCCACGATAAATACTCGTTCCCGCTTTTGCGGGACGCCGAAGTTGGCCGCATTGACCAGAGTCGGGATTACGTTGTAGCGAAGTTCAGCAGTCTCCCTGTTCGAAGATTTGTGGCGCTGCAGACTGTCCAAGTGTTCGCGCCAGCTTTGGTCCACTTTGCGAACGAGCTCCGGAAACTCAAGCTGGAGAAGGATGTAGTGGTAGTAGTTATGAAAAGCCGCTCGCGTTAATCCCTTTACATTCTCAAAGATGAAAGCACGCGGTCGCAGGCGTCGTACGACATCGACCGAAACCGGGAACATATCCCGACTGTCCGCAAACGCTGCATGCTTGCCACCCATTGAAAACGGCTGGCAAGGGGGACCACCGGCCACGAGATCAATCGCATTGGCCGCCGGGTTTGAGCAGAACTCCCCAACCCATTGCCGCACATCGCCTTCATACACGTTCCAATCCGCCACATAGGGGAAGCCGCGTTCCTGGTTCTGACGAACCGTGTCACAAGCCCACTTATCCCACTCCACAACGGCTTTGGGTTTAAATCCTGAAAGACTCAGGCCCATCCCGAGCCCGCCCGCGCCGGAAAACAGCTCAACTGTGTTCATAGCAGAACCCTGTATATATTTACACAATTCTACTATTCCTCAGTAGGTTTTGGATAGGGTATTTGTGCGCCCTGACCTGATGACCACACCGCGCTCCCGAGTTCATACTTTAGGACCTTGCTAGGCTAGGCTCAAGATATTCCAAAGGCGGAGAACAAGCGCTTTTGACCAGGTGATTCAACGCTACGAACTACACGACAACATCGAGCATCCGGCCTTTTGCCGCGCCCAGTCGGGACGTTTCTCGGCAAACCGCTCACGCCCCACTTGCATCTCATACGGACGCCGCATGACATCGAGCAACTCGATGACCATGCTGTTATCACCCGCCGTGGCTAAATCAATTGCCTGCTGCGCCAGATAGTTGCGCATCACGTATTGGGGGTTGAAGCGATTCATCAACGCTGCCCGGTCGGGCTGCGCGAAGTCATCTTCCTTGGTGCGCGCGAGGTAACGACCCAGCCACAAATCCAACGCGCCTTGATGGATCTCGCGAAGGTCTTGACGATAAAACGCGTCGGCGAGCAACACACGGTTCGCCTCGGGATCTATGCCAACTCCAGCAAGACGTCGAAAGAAGATGGTCATATCCATCTCGGCCTCAACCAGCAAGCGAAACGCGTCGTTCACCAGCGGCGTATCTTCTTCGCGCCAATGGGCAAAACCAAACTTGCCGGCAAGCTTTTGTCGCGTCGCCAGATCGAATATCTCATCAAATTTCGCCATGCCCGCCTGCAACAAATCCACCAGACGGTTTGCCTCGGTACTTTCATCGGCGGTGAGCGTGAGCAATGCAGAACCCAATCGCTCTAGATTCCAGCGGGCAATTTCCGGCTGCCGACCATAACAGTAACGCTTGCGCTCTGCATCCGTGGTATTTGGCGTCCAGCCGGGATCGAAGTTATCAATCCAACCATAGGGGCCGTAATCAATCGTGAGGCCCAAGATGGACATGTTGTCGGTGTTCATCACCCCGTGTACAAAGCCTACGCGCATCCAATGCGCGACCATGACGGCGGTGCGCTCAGCGATCACGCCAAACCACGCGCCCACCCGGTCGATCGGGTCAGCCGGCAAATCAAGTTCGGGGAAATCTCGTGCGATGGTGAACTCAACCAACTGCTTCAACAATCCAGTGTCATTACGCGCCGCATGAATTTCAAAGTGACCGAAACGTGTGAATGACGGTGCAACGCGGCAAACAATTGCGCCGGGCTCGCGCTCAGGGTTGCCGTCATAAAACATATCGCGCACGACTTTGTCGCCGGTCGCGACCAGACTCAGCGCACGAGTGGTCGGAATACCAAGATGAAACATTGCCTCACTACACAAAAATTCGCGGATGGAGGAACGTAACACCGCGCGGCCATCGGCACGACGAGAGTACGGTGTGGGCCCTGCGCCTTTCAGTTGTAACTCATGGCGCGTGCCAGCAGCATTAACAACCTCACCGAGGTAGATCGCACGTCCGTCACCCAGCTGCCCTGCCCAATGACCAAACTGGTGGCCACCATAAACCGTGGCGTAAGGTTCACTGCCGGGAAACACGCCGTTCCCACCCAACGCGTTGACGACGTCTGTACTCTGCATCATCGCCGTACTCAGTCCCAACTCGTTGGCCATCTCTTGCGAGTAGGCGATGAGTCGTGGTGCGGCAACCGGGGTTGGCATCACCGGCGACCACACGGCACCATTTACTTGGCGCGTGGTGTTTGATGTTTCTGTGTCACCGGGGAGCTCGCGGCGGAATTGGTTATCAAAGGTCAGCACGGCTGGGCAAGCATCAAGCGTAAACCTGAATTATGGGGCCGTTGCCCGATGCTTGACTGACTTACCGCACAACTTAGCCAACTACGCCCGGTTCACTTCAGACCTGAAACCACCCATCCCTGACCCAACCGGCTTCCTAAACTTTGTAGGCTGGATGCAGCCGCCGTTTGTCCGGCGAGTGCCGCATCCTTCTACTAGGTTTGATCAGTCGATAAAGCTGCCACATTCGATTCTTCAACAAAATGCGCGATCGCTGCGAGTGGTTTCCTCGTGATACTCGGCACCCGCGTGCCATCGGCGGGATACCCCACCACCAGCAACAAGAAAGGACGCTCGTTATCCGGACGACCGAGGATTTCATTCAGAAACGCCATCGGGCTTGGCGTGTGTGTGAGGCTGGCGAGCCCGGCGTGATGCAACGCCGCGATCAACATCCCGCTGGCAATACCGACCGAATCCATCGGGTAGTAGCGTTTTATCCGTTTGCCCGCATCATCAAAACCGTAGGCCTCATAGAAAATGGCGATAAGGTAAGGGGCGACTTCTAGAAAGGACTTGTCTGCATCGGTTCCAAGTGGCGCGAGTGCTTCCAGCCATTCATCGGTCGCTCGGCGTTCATAGAACTCGGTTTCCTCAGCTTCAGCTGCGAATCGTATGCGTGACTTCATTTGCGCATCACTCACAACCACGAAGTGCCAAGGCTGTTGATTGGCACCAGAAGGTGCGGTACCCGCAGTGCGTATGCATGTTTCGATCAACTCACGGGCCACCGGCCGTGGGGAAAATTCCCGCACAGTGCGTCGTCCGCTCATCTCGGCGTAAAACCGTCTGGCACGCTCAAGCATGGCATCGGAAGGATGCTCGATGAAGTTGAGGGGAATAGAATCGTGCGGTTTCAATTCGGTCTCCTGAGGCGATGTTTTTCCACGGCGAAAACCGCAGGGTAGTTCGACTTCGGCGTTAGCCTGCAATTGAGGGGATGGCTATCTCCATACCGTTCTTGCCAAACGCATGAGATTACCGCCCAAGATCGAGCCGAGGTCCCCCTCGGAGTAGTCCCAGGAGAGCAAGATCTCCACAACCTCTTCAAGCTGCTCGGGTGCAACCAGACGTACACCCTTTTCATAGCCGAGTTCTGGCGGAAACGTGTGGGCCATCTTCGCCACATAGTCATCCAGTTCCTGTGTATCGAATACGTAATCAAGGCCGATGGCCACGTGCTGCGGGCCGACGAGTTGAACGACATGGTCAATATGTCTGGCGAATGTTTTGCTGGTGTTATCGTTTTTGCCGAGAAAGCTGCCAATCCCGTTGATGCCCACAACGCCGCCGGTTGCTGCGCAGCCAAGAATAAGATCGTCGGGAATGTTGCGCGGATGCGCATGCAAAGCGCTCGGATTACTGTGTGAAAAAATCACTGGCTTGGTAGCGACTTCCAACACCTCTCGCGCGGTCCGATGGCCCGTATGGCTGCAGCAGACGATCATGCCCACACGCTCCATTTCGGTAATCACCTCCCTTCCAAACGAGGTAAGACCACCGTCATCGTCCTGACACCCCCCGCCTATGCGGTTGCTGTTGTTGTAGGCCAGCAGCATCCATCGCACGCCGAGGTCGTAATAAAGTTGAACCAAACTTGGTTGGTCGGCAATGGCGTTTCCGCCCTCGATATCAAAACCGACCGCGAGCCGACCAGTTTGATGAGCGAGCTCTATATCATCGACACTCGTGATGAGTACATATTCGCTCTGGCGCAATTTTAGCCAGTGACGAATGCTCGCGAGGGTGCGAATGTGCTCTTCGATGCCCATATCGCCAAAACCGATATTGAGCATGACTGCATCCACACCGGCTACCCGATAGCGCTGTAGCTGGGGCAAGAAAGACGTATCGTGCGGACGCATTACCGGCATACAGCCGTGGTTGTCCCAAACGATACTGTTGAGCAGCACCTGCGCTGCGCTGGTCATCTCAATGTTGGACGTTGTGACCAAGCTCATATGTGCGCACTCTTGTGCTGGTTGCCATCATTCATTGCGGGGTCCGTAGCCGAGCGGCATGAAATTCATACTCACAATGTTACGTCAGACAAAGTCACGGTATATTAGTCAGAACACTCATTTATTTAGGCGAGTCAACCGATTGATGTCTAAGTGATGTCTAAGCGCTCAAGGCAATCATCGCCAAATATCGAGGGCAAACGTAAGCCTTCCCGGGCAAGACAGAACTCGGGGGCTTGGTCGGCGCTTGATTTCGAACAAGAGGCGTTCCGCGCAACAGCCGACCAGACGGAATTCAAACGATTCTCGCGTAACGGTGTGCGGCAGTTTCTCGCAAGAGCCGGCGGACACGGAACAGCAGATGTCGTTCGATTTGCTGACAACGATGTCATTCTTACCGTCGTCAACTGTGTCCTCCCCGCATCGGCGAGCTGGCGCTACGATAACGATGAACCATTGATTGTATTGCGGGCGTCGCTTTGTTGCGACGTGACCTTTCAGGTAGAAGGTGCTGCGCCGATGATATTCAATCGCCCCGAAGTGACACTAGCCTGCGTGCCAGGTGGCCGGATGCAGGTCGTAGACATCCTCGGAGGTGTGCGACAGCAGGGGATCATTGCCGTATTCCGTGCATCTACATTTGCCGCTCGCTACGATTTACGGTTCGAGGACTTGCCGACGGTTATGCAGGAAGTACTCGCGGGTTCAGGCGCAGCTGGCCGAATTGCCTCGTTTCCTCTTAACCATCGGATCGCAGGCCTGATTGCTGACACGATTGATAGTCCGCTGGAAAGTGAGCTTCGCGTCGTGCAGTACGCTGGACGACTTGCGGAGCTGGTGGCCTACACACTTGATGCAATGCACCGCACCCCTTCGCTGCGAGGTAGCGCGCTAAATCGACGGCGCGACGTGGAATTGGCCAATTCGGCAATTGAACGGCTAGAGCGCGATTACCGTAAGCCGCCGTGTTTCGTCAAACTCGCGCGTGATATCGGCACTAATCAGAATAAGCTAAAAGCCGTATTCAAAGATGTATTTGGTGTGACCATGACCGACTATTGCCTCGAAAGACGAATGCGCGAGGCACAGCAGCTTCTGCTAGAGGCAACGCTCACGATCGCCCAAGTTGCGGAACGAGTGGGATACAAGCACCAGAGCAGTTTTGCTGCGGCATTTTCTAGCCACGTCGGTATGTCGCCACGGGATTATCGGCAGCATCGCGCACCATTCAGCCTGCCGCTTGGACCAATTCCAGCTCGGATGTGAACGCGTACCCTGAGGCCACCAACCGTCCTGAAGCGCTCAAACTTACCTGGGTGAGTCCGCCTAAATATTCGGTGCGACATCAAAAACGAGTCCGTTGTTTGCGCCCTATACTGAGCTGATCGGTAGCGCTTCGGCCAAGCACGGTATGGCCATCCCATCTGAATAGGAGAGACATCATGACAACAAAAACGGCTTCCCCCACCAATACCGTCAATCCGACAGCCATAAACACGACCGTTCGTGCTTTGCTGGCGGCAGGAATGGTCAGCTCCTTACCGGTCGCCGCACAGCAACCGCCTCCTTCAGCGACACAACCGCCGGTGGAATCGATCGTGGTTACCGCGAATAAACGTGTTGAGCCCCAACGCGAAGTGGCGGGTACAGTGACCGTTCTCAATGGCAGCGATCTTGAACGTAGAGGCGCACGCGACCAAGAAGACACTCTCAAGCTTGCGCCGGGCTTGCAGTTCAACAAAGGTGATATTGCGAGCAACACCATTACCATTCGAGGAATCGGCACCAGCACCACTAACGAGGGCAGCGGAGCGCAACAGGGGCCAACCGGCCTGTACCTAGAAGATGTACCGCTGGCTTCGGCTACTGGCAAAGGCACTGTCTTGGATGTACTAACGTGGGATCTGGACCGCGTGGAAGTGCTGCGCGGCCCGCAAGGCGTGTTGTTCGGTTCAGGTTCACTCGGCGGTGCCGTACGATACCTGTTTAACAAGCCTCGCTTGAACAGTTTTGAGGCCAGTATCAAGTCGGAATATGCCAAAGCATCGGATGGCGATGGAAAGTTCTCTCTATACGGCATGATCAACGCGCCGCTTTCTGAGGATGTTGCTGGAGTACGCCTTGTCGCGTTCGACCGGCGCGACCCCGGCTATATCGATAACCTTGGCACCAAGAAGCAGGACGCCAACGATGTCCACCAGACCGGAGGCCGGGCCCTAATCACCGTGCGGCCAGTAAAGGATCTGACCGCCACACTAGTACTGAGTACCCAGAAGACCGAGCAAGGTGACACCTTCAGTGTGTCTCCCGATCCCACGCGTCTGGAGCACAAATCTCCGAACAATTCCACACGTAATAGCACCACAGACTTCTACAGCTTGACGGCTGACTGGAACTTGGGCGACGCCACGCTAACGTCCATTACCGGTCGACTTAAGTCAACCTTTTCACGGCTCATTGACGACACCGAACTCTTCGCCAGCGTTGGCGTGGTGGTACCACAGGTGTATCGTCCCCAATCCGGCTCAAGCGACGCGACATCGCAAGAATTGCGTATCGCCAGCAACCCCGGTGGTAACTTTAGCTATGTCGCTGGCTTGTTCTACCAAACCCAAAAGGGTTCTAGCGCAGCCAAGCAGATCGATCCCTCCGGCGCTTTCGGCTTGACCACTCTGGTAGATCTGACGTCAACGGGTGGCGGCACGGAGAAAGCCGCCTTCGTGGACACCGAGTACGCCTTTGGCGGCGGTTGGAGTGCAGGTGCCGGTGGCCGCTATTACCGTACGACGACCAACTCGCAGCAACGCGGAACGAACTTCGGTGCGCCGTCCAACATCGACGTCCCCAATGGCAGCGACAGTGGCTTCACACCCAAGTTGACACTGAAGTATCGGTTTGCTCAGGACCAGCTCTGGTATGCGCTAGCGGCCCAAGGCTATCGCTACGGTGGTGTCAACGGGTCAGCGCCGTTCAGGGCGTTCAAGTCCGATTCGCTATGGAACTACGAGACCGGCGTTCGGTTGTCGCCTGCGAAAGGCCTACAGATTGACCTCACGGCCTTCGTTCAAGACTGGAAAGACGCGCAGTTCACCTACTTCCAACTCAATGGCCGCCTGCCCGAATCCGGTATCGACAACGTTGGCAAGGCGCGCAGCACCGGGATCGAGGCGGCGCTGCGTTACCGTATCGATTCGACTTTTGATATCGCTGCTTCAATCGCCTCCATCGATGCCAAGACCAAAACCGATACTCAAGTCCCTGCCGGTCGAAGTGCAATCACGGCGGTATCCGGGTCCCGCTTGCCCGGGACACCGAGGCTGCAGGGTGCGCTACAGATAAACGCAAAATTCGCTGGACCGCTGGATACACAGGGTCGCTTCAATGCCACTTGGACTCACGTCGGTGACCGCGTGATGTTCTTGGGGGGCAACAAGCCTGCCGACGCGTTTAACACCCTAGATCTCGGGTTGACCTTCGCCCATTCGAACTGGACGCTGGCCACCGGTATGTCGAACGTCACCAATCAGAAGGGCATTCTCAGCATCACCGGTGCCCCCGGTGGCGTGGGGGCGTTCTCCCAATACTTCCTACAGCGCCCGCGCACGGCCACAGTGTCGCTCCGTTACGATTACTGACCACGGCGCGGAATGTCTCAAACATTTCCGTTCGAGCGCAAACGCATCGTGGTAGAGCCGCATTTACTTGAGATTGCGGCTTGAGCGCCGCTCCTGTCATCGACTCACCGGCCAGCTGGCGGGTGCTGGCAGGCTGCTGCATTGTTGCAATCTTTGGTGTCACGTCGCTCTACGGTTCGACATTCGGCCTGTTGATGCTGCCGATGCAAAAGGAGTTGGGCTGGTCCCGCGGCGATATCACCTTCTCGCTGACGCTGATGACGATCGCAGGACCGGCCATCCTGCCACTGGTCGGCTGGATCATCGACAAAGTGCCGCTGCGCCCACTGGTGCTGTGGGGTGTCGTGCTGCAGTCGGCAAGTCTTGCCGGGTTTGGTTTCATGCACGGCAGCGTCTGGGTCTACTATGTTTTATGTTTGGTAATGATCGTCACCGCCAGCGGTGCCTCGTTCCTTACGTTGTCCAAGCTTCTGCAAACCTGGTTTGACAAGTCGTTTGGGAGGGCATTAGGCCTGCTGTTTGCCCTGACCACCGTGGGTGCTGTGATCCATCCGCAAATCGTCCGCATAGTGATCGCTCATGCAAGCTGGCGAGAGGCGTTTATGGCGATGGGCCTGATGAGTCTGATCGGCGGCGGCTTGGCAGCTTGGTTCTTAGTCCGCGAGCGACCGAACGCAGGACTACCCGCCGACGCACTGCCCGCTGGGTCGGGGACGCCGGTTGAAGCGACCGCCCCCTCCCCGCTACCTCTCTCAATGCGCGCGTTTTTGAGGGACCGCGTCTGGTGGACCTTGGCGGTTTGGAACATGCTGTTCGGCTTTGCCGTAGCCGGCATCCTCATTCATTTCGCGGCCATGATGCAGGATCGTGGCATGACTCTTGCCCAAGCTGCAACCGCGATGAGCCTGATCGGCGCTGGTGGATTCTTCGGCAATCTCATGGCCGGATGGCTGATCGATCACACCTCTGCGACGCGGCTAGCCCGCCTGTTTGTCATCGCCCCGCTAGGTGCCACCGTAATGATTTATTTTGGCTCCAGTGTCAGCGTGATCATTGCAGCCGCCTTACTCTTGGGCATATTCAATTCGGGCGACCACAGTCTGTCCGTCTTTCTGGCAAGACGCTATTTCAGCGTTGAAAGCTTCGGGCGTGCTAGCGCAACGCAGCAGGTTGCAACTGCCTTCGGCAGTGGCACAGCACCTTGGCTCATGGGGTTGGTGCACGACCGCACCGGCAGCTACGACGTAGCACTGGTGGTATCGATGGGAGCATTCATTTTTGCTGCAGTGGCAGCGTGGATGCTGCCTGAGTTTCGCCAAGGGCACAGGCCGTCTTCAGTCATCGCCCCTGCGACCACCTGAGCCATGCCTGCAAGGCACGACACCATACTGTACCTGATGAGCCGAGACTGGGCTGGCCTGCCGATTGCAATCTTTGTTGCACTCACGACTTTCTTGATCTCGACATTGGTGCAAAGCGGCGGGTCGCTGATTCGGTCGATCGGCTTTGCGGTGGCCACGATCCTCGCGCTAGCCTCGCTACGGCACTTAGCCGTATTGGCGAAGGCGCGGCGCGCCTACCCCCCACCCGGCTGCATGATCGATCTTGGCGGCTACCGCGTTCACCTGCTGGCAGAGGGGACACTGCGTCCAAACCGACCGCCTGTCGTATGGTTTGCCGGTGGCCACGCGAGTGGATATGCCATCTATCATCTTCACCGTGCGTTTCGAGAAGAGACGCGTTCAATCCTAATTGATCGTCCGGGCACAGGTTGGAGCGACGTCGGCCCGTTTCCGCGTACGACCGCGCGCGAAGCGGATGAAATGGTGCTGGCAGTCGAGCGGGCCGGCGAAAAAGGTCCCTTCGTCTGGGCGGGACATTCCTTCGGCGGCCTGTTGGCCGCCAACATTGCGCGCCGCCGACCGGACCTCGTGCACACACTGGTGCTGCTCGACCCAACCCCGCTCGAGACTATCGTCTTCGGACCACGCTTGAGCGCCCTCAAGGAGATGCGCCGTTCAGCCTGGCTGAGCGGCATGGCGCAGCTATTTGGCCTAGATCTGGCAAAACGTGCCGAAGCCAAGGCACGTCTGAACCCGCTCTATGCAAAGATTATCGATGCCACTCGTGACGTGTTGGGTGTTGAAGCTGCGGATGTGCGCAATGTGGAAGCCAACGCCGGCCACTTTTTTGCGCAAGCGTCGATCTACCGCGAGCTGAGTCCTGAAGGCGTGGCCGAAGTGGCCTGGGATACTGTTGTATACGACCGCGATCTCGGTGATCTGCCGGTTTGGTTGGTAGGCCCGCGGGACGACGCAGATGGTGACATCGCCGCCCTACCCGAAGCCCAGCACGGCGATGCGGCAAATGCGCAACGCATGTTCCACTTCTTTGCGGCGACCCGTGAGCGCTACCTCGCAACATCCTCACGATCGCGCCGTGTGGTCGCTCCGAAGGGGTCGGGGCATAATTTTGTGTATGAAATTCCGGACTGGACGATTGGCGTGATGCGGGAATTGATTTGCGCAGACGACACGCCACCACAGGAAAGAGCGGTATGACGATCAAGGACAGCCCATCGCAGCTTCTGGCAAGGCTAGCAGAGCGCTATTGGGAATTTGAGTGCTATGAACTTCCTTTGTCAGCCGCACTAGCCGGTGTGGATCTGCCCGATGCGGTGCTATTTCGCGAGTCTGCTCAGGACCATGCGCGACGTGATCAACGAGCCTCCGCGCTACTGGGCGAAGCGGAACAGATTGATGCTAGGACGTTGACGGCACAAGAAAAAGGGACACTGGCCTTGCTGCAACGAGAACTCGTCGGCCTTCGCGCCCAGCACAAAGTGGACTCGCATTTGCGCCCTTGGCTCTTTCCAGCCGGCCCGGACTTCACCGCCATGTTCTGGGCTAACTCCGCCAGCGTAAGCGATGGCGTGACGGCCAGGCGATATGTCGACCGCCTGAGCACTTTGCCCAGTTACCTGCTTGATGTGCAGACCAACATTGAAATTGGACAGGCGTGCGGCTATCGCTATCCGCGCGTCGTGGTAGAGGCGGCCGTTGGCAATACGCGAGGCATTTTAGCCGCCGCACCAGAGAGCTCGGCTTGGTTGTCGCCCTTCAAACGTTCTTCCGCCGCCATGCAGCCTGTGGTACAAGAGCAAGCTGCACGCGCGCTCGCGCTGGTCCGCGAAAACTTGATGCCGGCTCTACAGACCTGGGCGAACTTTCTCAATGGCTTGCTCGCGCGCGGAGCACGTGAGTCGTTGAGTTGCGTCGATGGTCCCAAAGGGGCAGATTACTATCGTGTATGGGTACGCCACTTCACGAGCACGGCAATCGAGCCTGACGAAGTACACGCGCTGGGCTTGGCCGAAGTCGAACGCATCGACGCCGAGATTGCTGCAGTCGCGGCAGACGCCGGATTTAACGGTAACCTTGCCGGCTACCGCGCCTTCCTCGCGACTGACCCGCAATTCGTCGCGCCTTCGGCCGACGCCTTGCGGCAAAGTGTTGAGGCACTGTGCAAACGTGTTGACCGACGCATCCCTGAATTCTTTGGAACGATCCCGCGCATCACTTATGGCGTCCAGAGTATGCCCGAAGCCGTCTCTACTCGCATGCCACCGGCTTACGCGCAGCCTAGCCCAGCGGACGGCTCAACGGCAGGTGTTTTCTGGATCAGTGGCCTGCCATCGAAAGCACCGACTTATCTACACCCTGCGCTGGTCGTGCACGAAGCCTGGCCTGGCCATCTGATGCACCTTGCATTGCTAAATGAACAGACCGATATCCCTGCCTTCCGCCGCTATGGTGCCGTCAAGTACACCGCGTGCGTCGAAGGCTGGGCGCTGTACTGTGAAACACTTGGTGTCGAGATGGGGGTATATACCACGCCGCATGAACACTACGGCAGACTCGAAATGGAGATGTGGCGTGCTGTGCGACTGGTGGTCGATACCGGTATCCATGCAAAGGGCTGGTGCCGGGAGCAAGCTGTGGCATACATGACTGAGCGGCTGACACTGTCGCGCGAGACCATTGAAGCTGAAGTCGACCGCTATGCAGCGCTACCAGGGCAGGCACTGGGATACCAGATTGGCAATCTGAAGCTGCGTGAGCTGCGCAGGCGCGCCGAGAATGTTCTTGGTCCTCGCTTTCAACACCGTCGTTTCCACACGGCAGTGATGACTGCAGGTGCTGTGACCTTGCCAGTGTTGGACGACCTGGTTAGCGACTGGCTGCATCGTGAGCAGAAGAGTGAAACTGCAAATGCCGCTTGACTCGGTCAGCGGCGTATTTTATGAAGTGTACGGCGAGGGCAAACCGCTGCTCATTGGCTTACCCTTGATGGCGTCATTCACGCAGATTTTCGGGTCGGGGTTACAAGGGGTACTGGACGGGTATCTTGGCCGTTTGACCGATCGCTATCGCGTTCTGCTGGTCGACTATCCAAGCATCGGTGGCAGCAGAGACATTGCACCAGAAGACCTCACCGTAGATCGCGTATGCCAAGATATTCTAACCGTGGCCACTGCGGCAGGTTTCGATAGATTCGCTTACTGGGGCTACTCTTGGGGTGCCGCAGTGGGATTGCAACTTGCGGCTCGTGCAGACCGACTCAGCGCACTCGTTCTCGGCGGCTGGCCACCACTGGGCGCGCCATATGAAGGCATCCTGCAAGCGACGCGTTTGAAGCAGGCGAACCCCGAGCCCTCGTCTCTGAAAGTGCTCCGATCAAAAGAACAATACCGACAGTGGGAGACGTACTACGCCAGTATGCTGACTTGGCCAGAGGCGACTGCCGTCGCACGTATCTGTTGTCCAAAGATGGTTTTTTTCGGGGGCGATGGCGACTTGGTCGAAGCAGGAATTCCCATTCGCATCGCCTCGATCATCCGCGAGCAGCGTGTTGCGCTAGTCAAGCAGGGCTGGACTGTACACGAGGTGCCAGGTCATGGCCATGGCGTTTGCATGGCACCGGAATTGGTGGTCTCTCCTGTGCGTGCGTTTCTCGATCAAGCGCTGTGCTAAAGAGGCCCTTCGATGACCGATACACTTTCCGACAAAGCGCGATCACTGCTTTCGCCGTGGGCCGGCCCGCATGGCGGCTTACCGCCCTTGGGAAACGTCGATATCGCTGCGTTGGAAGAAGCCATACGCACTGCGATTGAATTGAAGAGAGGTGAAGTTAATTCCATCGCCTCAAACATTGCGCCACCCACTTTTGCGAACACCGCAGAAGCACTGGAAGATTCGGGTCGCGTCTTGTCGCGCGTGCTGTGTGTGTTCCGAGTGTATGCCAACAGCCAAAGTCTTGGCGACATGTCGACAGTCGCGCAAAGGGTGCCGCCCCTGGTGGCTGCGCTAGAAGATGAGATAGCGCATGACGAGCGTTTGTTTGCCCGGCTAAACGCTGTGTGGAACAGCGACGAATTAGCACGGCTCACGGACGAAAAGCGGCGGCTAGTGGCGGTGCTAATCAAACGTATGCGGCGGCATGGTGCCGGCCTTGCGCCTGCCGCCAAGGCTCGGCTGGCTGAGATCAACATACGGCTGGCCGCGTTATCCTCGCAATACAACCAGAACTTGATCGAGGAGGCGGGCAGCCAAGCGGTGTTTATCGAGGACGACTCGGGGCTCGACGGTCTGCCCGATGGGCTGCGTCAAGCGGCCGCAGCAGCGGCGGCAGATATGGGCCGACCCGGCATCTGGGCTATTCCCAATGCGCGTGGCGCAGTATGGCCTTTTCTGACGTTGGCGACCCGACGCGACCTACGTGAGCAAGTTTGGCGCATGTGGACCAATCGCGGCGACAACCTAGGTGCCAACGACAATAAGCCCATTGCGCAGGAGATCTTGCTTTTGCGCGGAGAACTTGCGCGGCTGATGGGCTATCCGAGCTATGCCCATCTGGCGCTATCCGACCGGATGGCGCGTACGCCGCAAACCGCGCTATTGCTATTGGAGCAAACTTGGGCCAGCGTTAAGCCAGCGGCGTATGCCCAGATTGCGGACTACCAAGCTATTGCTGACCAAAACGCCGACGAGTGTTCCGCGCGTGCGCCACTCGCACCTTGGGATCGCCAGTTTTACGCCGAAAAGTTGCGGCGGCAACGCTTTGGTTTGGACGGCGACGCCGTCAAAGCGTACTTCCCGATGGAAAGCGTATTGCAGGCAATGTTCTGGGCAGCAGGTCGGGTGCATGGCCTCTGCTTCACGCCGATTACCGATGCTCCATTGATACATCCCAGCGTGCGCGTCTATGCAGTCAATCGCGGCTCTGAGCTTGTTGGCATTCTCTACTTTGATCTCTTCAACCGACAAGGTAAAGGCCACGGTTCATATCAGATGCAGTACCGTGAGGCAGAGAATTTTCGTGGGCGCGTACCGCCGATCGCCGCAATCTATTCCACCTTTCCAGTGCCGTCAGCCGACCAGCCCGCTCTGCTTCCTTGGGAGTACGCCAATGTATTCTTCCACGAGTTTGGCCATGCGTTGCATATGCTGCATTGCACGTCGGCTTATGCGTCTCTAGGCAGTCAGCATGTGGCGTGGGACTTCGTCGAGCTGCCTGCGCTAATCAATGAGCGTTGGTTGCGCGACGCCGAGTTGCTGCATCGCTTCGCGCGCCATCACCTGACGGGCGAACCGATGCCCGATGAATTGCTCAACCGTATCGAACAAGGGCTTAAATACGACCGTATTTTCAGCCTCAATCCGGATTATCTACTGCCCGCCATCGTTGATCTACGCTTACACTTGATGGCCGACGGCAGCGGTACGCAAATTGACCCGGTGAAGGTGGAGAACGACACGCTGATTGAATTGGGCATGCCCGAAGCATGGGACGTGATCATGCGCATCACACATAACTGGCACATCTTCGTCGGCGCTTATGCCGCTGGCCTCTACTCGTATCTATGGGCCGATGTGATGGCAGCCGACGCGGTCAGAACGTTCGAAGAATCGCCAGACGGGATCTACGACGCGGCGACTTCCAAAGCCTGGATCGATCAAATCCTAAGCGTAGGCCATCGCGTGCCGGCGGAAGAGGCCTTTCGCAGTTTTGCAGGTCATGACCCTGACCCAACGCCACTACACCTGCGCTTCGGGCTGTGGCCTGCGTGAGGCACCACTAACTAAATGAATGCCTGACCGCACGCAAAAAGGCTGTTCGAACCCATGCTGTCAGTATTTTGGCAACCGTTGCAGTTAACAATTAAGGGCGACTCAGCACCGGCTTGGTCCAACTCCAGTAGACATCGCGTAAACCGCGTTTGCCCCCGGTGTAATGATGGGCGTCTTTATGGTCGCGGTGCCGTGGCCTGCACCGCGTAGGAAACCCAATGCAGCAAATAGCGATCATTGGCCTGGTCAGCGACTAACCAAACTCGGTCGTCCGCTAATCTCACTGCGATCACCGCAATTTCTGCCAAGCGGGCGCGGGTGCACCGACCTGGCTTTTGCGGAATTGCGCTAGCGTCCAGCAGGCGCGGCAATACATCCGCGATTCCTTTGCCTTGTAGTTCGACGACTAAGTACCCTGCCGATAGATCTACCGCGTAGGCAAGCACGTTTTGGGCTGCCGGTAGTGCTGCCAGACAATCATCGGCAACCTTATCCGATGATGTAATCAGTAGATATTCGGTCGGACTACGCCACAAGAGGAATGGATCATTGCCTTCGAACTGGCCCGCCGTAGGTACTTGTGGCGCATTTTCGTGTGCCAAAACCTTCCGCACTGCATTCTCACGATCAGGCAAATGACGAATGGAGACCACTCGCTGCGGTTCAACAATGGAAATCTGGCAATTGTCAGTAGCACGCGGCTGGAGTTGCGCGACTCCACTCAATTGAACTCGCGATGACACGCTGAGGTCTTCAGCCTTCAAGCCGCTCTCCTTTCGGATCAAAGAACGGCGTCTTAACGACTTCCGCCCGCAATGTACGGCCAAGGTGGTACAAAGTAACGGTCTCACCGATCCGCGCGAAGCCGCGCTTGAGCATCGCCAGCGCCACGGGCATTCCTAGGACACCGCTATAGGCGCTGGACGTAACGAAGCCGTCGATGGGAGCCGGTGGGTTTTTCGTGACAATGTGCGCTCCAGTCGGCAATCGGGACGTCCGATCTGCGGGCAGCAACCCGACCAGTTGCATACGATCAGCATCAAGAGCCACCGGTCTTAGCAATGATCGTCGACCCACAAAATTCGCGGCCTTCTTTGCAATTCCGCGGTCCATTCCGACATCGCCAGGCAGCGTCGTTCCATCAGTATCTGCACCCAGATGCAAGAAACCTTTCTCTGTTCGCAAAACCATTAACGCTTCAATGCCATAGGGCTTTGCGTCAAACTCGCGGCCCACTTCGCTAAGGCGTTGCAACAAGGACTGCGTGTGCAGAGCGGGAAGATTAATTTCATACCCCAGCTCGCCGCTAAAGCTCGCGCGCATCAGGCGTATCTTGACCCCACCGTACGCCACCTCACGCATCGTCATGTGTTTCATATTTGGCGGGGCAAGTGATTCGTCGAAGCCAGCGGCCGCCAAAAGCTTCCAAGCTTTTGGGCCGGAAACGGTTACGTTGCCCCAACTCGATGTGACAGGTGTGATGAGCACGCGATGATTGGCGTATTCGCACTGTTGCCATTCCTCAAAGGCCAATGCGACGCGATCCACACCACCTGACGTGGTGTTAATCCAGAAATGCTGCTCACCGAGCCGCGCGACGATGCCATCGTCAAAAATCACGCCATCTTCGCGCAGCAGCAAACCGTAGCGCGCTTGCCCAATCGCAAGCGTTGACATGGTGCCGACATACATTAGGTCGAGAAACGCCGCCGCATCAGGGCCATAGATTTCGATCTTGCCGAGCGGCGAGCCTTCAAAAATCCCGACGTGTGTCCGCACATGCAGCGCTTCGCGTTCTGCCGCGGGGATAACTTCCTCGCTGTTTTGGCAATACGCTGCCGGCCGCAGCCAGCCGCCAAATTCCTCGAATAGACCACCGTGTGTTTCGTGCCAGGCGTGGCCCGGCATGCGTTTGAGCGGCCGATAACGTTCGCCAGTTCGTCCTGCGGCCAAGGCGTTAAGCGTGACGGGTTTGACCGGAGGTCGAAACTTCGTGGTGCCAACTTCGGCGGGCTTGCGCTCGGTCAGTTCACCCATCAATACCAGCGCATTGATATTGCTGGTTTTACCCTGGTCCGTTGCCATTCCCATGGTGGTGTAACGCTTAAGGTGTTCGACGGAACGATAGTTCTCGCGTGCGGCGAGTTCGACGTCGTCGGCGGATACATCGTTTTGCAGGTCGACAAATATTTTTCCGGGGCGACGACCGAGCGTCGACAGGGCGGCAAGTGTCGGTGTGTTTCTGGCTGGCACAATACCGAGGCCGCCGACTGGCGCGGGCGTCGCGTTTCCACGCCCTGTCGCATCGGCATGCTCCAGAGCGAGTTCAAGTTCGAAAGCACCTGCACATGCGCCAACCGATTCGATACCCTTGAGCGGCAGGTCAGGTACAAACATCGACGCGACGTCATTCCAGCGTAGTTTGCCGCCCGCCATCGAGTGCAGATTGACAGCAGGCGTCCAGCCACCTGCACTTGCGACGCAGTCGGCGGCGATGGCTTGTGCATCGCCCCCTCGATTTGCGGCGACAGTAACACTATTGATCGCACGTGATCCACTCACGGCCACGATACTGCTGTCAAGAAAGACCTTAACTCCCATCGGTGCCGCCCGCCCGTTCGTCTCTCGGGAATCAACAATGGCAGCCACCTCAATGCCCGCGGCATTCAGTGACGCCGCCACATCGTAGCCACTGTCGCAGGCGGTCGAGATTACGATACGTTTGCCGCATGCAACACCAAAATGTGTTGCGTAGCGCTCAACTGCACTGGCGAGCATGACGCCCGGTCGATCATTGTCGGGGAACAACATTGGTCTCTCGATCGCGCCGGTGGCGAGGATGATGCGCTCGGCGCGAATCTTCCACAGCCGCTCGCGTACGGTGCCATCGTTGACGGTTTCCAGTGCCACGGCCAACTGATGATCGTAGAGTCCTAGCACCGTACAATTCACGCGCAACGACACTCCTGCGGCGGCGACCAGGCGGGTCAATTCATCCAGCCGCTGCTGTGAGTTTGCTTCGCTACGCAGCGACTGACTTGCCAGCCAGCCTCCGGGGCGCGGCCCACTGTCCAGTAATAGAACCTGCCGGCCACTCTGTGCTGCGGACAACGCTGCCTGCATTCCCGCCGCGCCTGCGCCGATAACGAGCACTTCCACTTGCTGTGAAACTTCGTCGTAGCGGTCAGGGTCTGGACCATCCGCGGCAACGCCAAGACCGGCCATGCGACGGATGGCAGGCTCAAACAAATGCCAATCCGGCCACATAAACGTCTTGTAATAAAAACCCGCCGGCATCAGCGCCGCGAACTTGTTATTGATGGCCGCAAGATCCAAGCCAAGGCTAGGCCAAGCGTTGCCCGTTTTCGCGGTCATTCCGTCGGCAGCGGCGATATCGGTGGCACGTGTGTTTGGCGTGCGGTAACGCCCGACGCCAATATCTACAAGACCAGTTGGCTCTTCGAGACCGCAACTGAAAATGCCGCGCGGTCGATGCAGCTTAAAACTGCGTCCAATATGACCAATGCCTTGCCCGAGTAACGCGGAGGCAACAGTGTCGCCGGCAAAACCTTTGACATCTACGCCATTGAAGTCAAATCGTAGCGCGCGCGAGCGATCAATCCATGCGCCATGTGGTGCCGCCAGTCGATAGCCGCTCATGGGTCAACTGCGCGTGGCTGTGCCTCGGTGATACCGTAAACGGCGCCCACTTCGTGCGTGACCGTATCGCGAACGATGTTGAACCACTGGCCGCAACCAAATGTGTGACGCCAGCGCTCGGCGTGAAGACCCTTCGGATTCTTGCGAAAAAAAAGGTAGTTTCCCCACACCTCGTCGCTACAGTCGATCGGGGGGCGCACGATCGCCGTGGTACCGCCGCAGTGGAACTCGTTTTCTGGGCGTCGCCCACACCATGGGCACTGTAGTTGCATCATTTCTTGTTGCGCTCCTTAGTGGGCGATGCCGGAAGCTGCCGCTTCATCGATCAAACGTCCGGTGTGAAAACGGGAGAGTTGAAACGGCTCGGCAAGTTCATGATTTTGTCCGGTCGCCAGCACATGTGCGAGGGTCCATCCACCAACCGGGATGGCTTTGAAGCCGCCCGTGCCCCAGCCACAATTGATGTACAAGCCGGGAATCGGGGTGGCACCGATGATGGGACTCGAATCCTGGACGACGTCAACAATGCCCGCCCAATGACGCAGCATCCGCAGACGGCCTAAAGAGGGGAATGCCTCGACGGTCGCCGCGATGACCTGCTGATTGACCGCAAAACTGCCACGCTGCGCATACGACGGAAAATGATCGAGTGCACCGCCGATCACCACCTCACCTTTGTCGGACTGGCTCCAGTAGGCGCCAAGGGCTGGCGAAAGTGTCACTGCCTTCAACACCGGCTTGACCGGTTCACTCACCATCGCTTGCAAAGCATAACTTGTCACCGGCAACGCAAATCCCGCGAGATTCGCCAACACCGACGAGTGACCGGCGACCGCCATGGCTACGCGGTCGGCGCGAATTTCACCCCGGTTGGTCTTGACACCAATGACCCGACCATCTTGCTTAATGAAATCTTGCACTGAACACCTTTGCACGATGTCAACACCGAGTGCCGAGGCTGCACGCGCGTACCCCCAAGCGACAGCGTCGTGTCGCGCAGATCCCGCGCGCCGCTGGGTGAAGCCGCCAAGAATGGGGTACCGCGCCCTGCTGCTAATGTCCAGACGCGGCTCGCATTCTTGGACTTGGCGCGCGGTGAGCATCTCAGCGTCGATACCATTGCATAACATCGCATTGGTCCAGCGTTCCTGGGCGTCGAGGTCGTGGCGAGAATGCGCCAGAGTGATAATTCCGCGCTGGCTAAACATGACATTGAAGTTAAGGTCTTTTGACAGCGATTCGTAGCGCTGAACGGAAAAATCATAAAGGCGCGCGCTTTCGGCGTACAGATAATTTGAGCGCACCACGGTCGTATTACGTCCCGTATTGCCACCACCGATCCAACCTGCCTCAATGACTGCAACATTGGTGATGCCGTGATTTTTTGCGAGGTAATACGCAGTGGCTAAACCATGGCCACCGCCGCCGATGACAATCACATCGTATCGCGGCTTAGGCTCGGCATCACGCCAAGCTGGTGCCCAGTCTTTGTGGCCACCGAGAGCCGCGCCAAGCAAGTTTCCAGCGGAGTAGCGATTGCGCATTTTCTGTTCAATTTTCTATAACCGTCAGGACGCTACCGCCGCTGTAGAGGCAAATGTTGCCATCGAGGGGGCATGCTGGAACCAGTTTAGACGCAAATTCATCAATACTCGCAGGTTTGAATCACATTCGTGCGCCGAACACCTAGACCAAGACGCCGCTGTGACCTCCTTTGGATCGCCACTTCGCCTTGCCGTAATTGACTGTAGGCGCGCCAACGCCAATAATGCGAATCAACCCCGTCGTGCGTGGCGCGGCATCGACCGCGTCGCTTGCCAGCATCATCGGCTTGAGACTGTGCCCAATAGGCGCGATAGCCAACATCGGCAACATCGTGTTGCCGAATCTCGCGACTGACCGAGGATGGCGCAAAACCGACCTGAAGCGCAATCTGTGCCTGATCCCAACCCATTGCCAACCCTCGACTAATCAATGGTTTTCACCTAGCGGCGCTGAAAAGGTTTGGCATCATGCTACTAATTCTTCTTGGCGGGCGTTTCCATCCCAGCCTGGAACAACACCAGACCAGTTACGTTACCTGCGGCGTCTTTCTTAAACTCGACACGAATGTCGGCAACTTTGGCGAAGAACTTTTCTTCACTCTCGGCAAACAACTGGAATGCACCCTGCCCCGTTGCACGCGCCAACAGCGTTTCACCGTCTCGAAACACAGATAGGACAAAACCCACCGCAAGCGGATATTCACCAACCAGCTTATCGAGTTGGGCCGCCGATAGGCTGACTTCTTTGCGCGCCACCACCGGCTCATCCGGCAAACGTTTGGCCGGCATTTCGCGTCCACCTTGGAACAGCACCAGCGATTCGACTTTGCCGGCAGCGGAGCGCACAAACTTGATCTGCGCTTCAACAACCCGCAGAAAGAATTTGTCCTCTGTCTCGGCGAAGACTTCCACCGGCCCCTGCCCGGTGGCTTGTGTCATGAATCGATTACCTTCCCGATACACCCGCAGCACAAAATTTGGCCCTAGTTCATATCTCCCGACATAGGCATCAAACACGTTTGGCGCGATTTTGATTTCCGTAAATTCACGCATCGGCCGGCCAACCAAAATTGCGGCGGTGCGGGTCGCCAGATCGGTATGGTTGCTGCTGCCGCCGATGGAATTACGCAGCACGGCGACAAACACCTTGTCGCCGGGAACGTGAGTGGCGACTGAGGCGAACCCATCGATGCCGCCGGTATGGGTGATGGCATCTTTGCCCTGGACTTTGACGATCCCCCAGCCGTAACCATAGGTTGTCTTTTTACCGTCAGTCAGTGTGTAGGCGGTAAAGGCCTTCTTCCATGTTTCCGGCTTCAAGAGTTTGCCGGCGGTTATTGCCGCGTCCCAACGAGCCAAATCATCCACGGTTGATACCATTGCACCCGCCGAAAACGGCACGCTCATATCAATTTTCTGCGCGATGCTGAATTTTCCGTCCGCATCTTGATACCCCTCGACGCGCCGTTTGGCACTGCGCTCAAAACCTTCGTACGCGGTGTTCTCCATCCCAAGCGGGTTGAAGATTTTTTCGGCGAGGAAGTCTGCATAACGCTTGCCAGAGACCTTCTCGATCACCATACCCAGCAAGAAGTAGCCCGAGTTGCTATACGCCCAGCGTGAACCCGGCTCGAAACTGAGCGGCAAATCTTTAAAGCGCGCGACAACCTCGGCTTGGCTAGACAACTTACCGCGATTGATGCGGTACTCCGCGTCATCGGTGAAGTTTGGGATGCCCGATGTGTGGGTCAGCAGGTGTTCGATGGTGACCGGCTTTGACTTCGACGTGAACGTTGGCACGTACTTGGAGACATCGTCACCTAGCGCCAGCTTGCCTTCGTCGGCCAACATGAGAATGCCGACGGCGGTGAACTGTTTGGTCACGGAGCCGATGCGCAACACGTCGTCTGGCTTTAATGGCGTCTTGGCGGCAATGTCGGCCAACCCATACGCTTTGCGGAATACCGTCTTGCCGTTGCGCGTGGCGATGATCGTGGCACCGGGTTCATCAGCCTTGAACCGGCTTTTCGCTAGGCTCTCGATGGCCGCCGCCGCGGCAGCATCATCCGATGGAGTTGCCGCTGGCAGCACTTGCTGTGCGCCGCCCACAACGGGAAAGAGCGTGGAACACATCACCGCGACGACTAGCCCGATGTTGAGCATCGTTAAACGATTTGGTGAAAGCAACATGTTGGCCTCGGCTCAGCGAAAAGAAAGAAGATCGCATGTTAAGCCAACGGCGCGGGGCACGGGTGGAGACGAGATGGGCGTGCGTCTGGTCAGACCTGCCGCTCCGATCACTCGCGCGGTAAAACTCTTTTATTGACGAGCCTTTTCAGGCACTTTTGCCTGAAAAACCCCGTCCGATAAGGAGACTTAATCTTTGGCTTCGACCACGATTCCCCGACTAGCCACCAGCGATGAAGTACACCGCCAGCGAAATCGCAATGCCCGCCAGCGCGATGTTGAGCCAAACAGCCGCACCAGTCGCGTAACCAGCCGGAATCTCAGTTGCCCCTAGTTGCTTGACGACCACCCTGAACTGCCTCGCCGCAAACGCCAGCACGGCGGCGCTTAAACACAGCAGCGCCACACCCAGCCAAAGTGAGAACACACGATCAACGTGGCTCGGTGCCTGGCCGGTGACCATGCGCATGAACAACCCGAATCGCTCCACGACGAAGCCGAATCCCATCAGCGCCAGACCACTTCGCTGCCACGCCAGCAACGTACGTTCGGCGGCAAAAAGCACCCGTGGGTCGTCGAGATAGCCCATCAACGTGCCGCCAATTTATGTTGCAAGACATGTTGTAAATAGCCGCCCGCCGCCATCGCCACGACAAAGATCACCGCGTTAGTCGAAAACGAACCCACCGCGACCAGCGCCGGGCCCGGACAATAACCGGCCACTGCCCAACCTGCACCAAACAACGCCGAGCCTAAGATAAGACGGCGATCAATCACCGTTGCATGCGGCCAATGAAACCCTGCTTCCACCAATGGGTGCTTGCGCCGCTTTGCGAGCAGATAAATCACGGTGGTCACCATCATGCCTGCACCGAGCACGGCCAGCAGTTGTGGCCGCCAAGCGCCATAGGTGTGGCCCGTGACGTCGAGAAAACCTTTGACGTTAGCCGGATCGACCATGCCGGAGACGAGCAAGCCCAAGCCGAAGATAAAGCCCAATACCAGCGCGGCAATTGAAGCGGTGATATGTTTCATGCGCCACCTCCGAACACCCCGATCAGAAAAGTGACCAAGATGCCAACGGTCAAAAACGTCACCACCGCCGCCAATGACCGCACGCTAAATCTGGCCAAGCCACACACGCCATGGCCTGAGGTGCAGCCACTCGCCATACGCGTACCAAAGCCGACCAACAGGCCCGCCGCCACAACCATCAACGTATCGCCAATACCTGACGACGATATCGGCGTTGCCGCCGCCGGCAAGAGCGATGGAAAAAACAGCAGCGCAACAGCGCCGGCCAACACCAGGCCGGCAAGAAACGTCCAGCGCCAAGCCTCATGCGACCCCGCCACAGTTTGGTGGAACATGCCGGAGATACCGGCGATACGGCCGTTGAACAACATTAACCCGCCGCTCGCCAAGCCAATCAGCGTCCCACCAAGGACGGCGCTCATCCACAACGACCACGATTCATTACCCATGCGCTTGCGCCCCTACACTCGTGCTGGATCGAGACGCGTTCAAAGCAAGGACGCCGCCGGTTACGTTACACACGTTTGTGACACCTGCCTTCACCAAGGCCTCAGTGGCGACGAGTGAGCGCCGCCCAGATCGACACAAAACATAAAGCGTGCGCGCATTGGACGCGATTGCCTGCATCTTCGGTATCTCAGTCGTACTGAGGCAAACCGCGTTTTCGAAGGGCGCACATTGTGCATCTACGGAATCACGCAAATCGACAAGCGCGTCTAGCTTAGGATCGAACCGACTTGCAAACTGCGCCGGCTGGATCATCGGCAACACCGCCTCGCCCGCATGTAACGCGCCGCCAGACCGATTCGCCGGTACGGCTTTATCAATATGTTTTGGCGGCGCGAGATTCAGTCCTGCCATGAGGGAACGAAACGCATCACGGTCTTTACCTGCAAAACGTGGATTGCGGTGTTTTTCATGGCCGATTGTAGAGCTTGCCCTACCGCGATAGTCGTGACCGGGCCAAACGACGGTCGTCTCCGGCAATGTAAACAGTCGCTGCGTGACACTATCGTACAACTCGTCGCTGCTGCCGTTTTGAAAATCGGTTCGGCCACAACCTTCGATCAACAAGGCGTCACCAGTAAACACGTTGCCCCCAACAAGAAAACTCATACTTCCCGGCGTATGCCCGGGCGTGGCGATCACACCAATCTTGGTCGAACCGATGTCGATTACGTCACCATCAACCAGCATTCGATCATGCCCGGTCGATTCACAAGCCGCGCCCACTGCACTCGATGCGCCAGTGACCGACTTCAATGCGTTCGCCCCGGTTTCGTGGTCAGCATGAACGTGGGTGTCGAGTATCCAGCGAAGGGTCAGCCCGTGGCGCTCTAATTCGCCGAGATCTCGATCCAGCTGGCCCAACACCGGGTCGATGATGGCGGCCTCACGCGTGGCGGCGTCGGCAACAATGTAGGTCAGTGTCGAAGAGTCTTGGTCAAACAATTGCAGCATCATGTCCGCCTCCATAAGGTATGGCGTGCATTCTGCACCGCTTCACGCCAGCGGTCTGTGACGTTTGTTACCGAGCCAACGGACATGGTTGCCTCTACCCCTGCGAAACCTCATCCAGCGCGGCAACATCGGCGACATCGATCGCCTCGCGGGACTGGGTGATCCAGCCGCGCTCGGAAAAGCCCCGCATCACCCGCGACACCATTTCTCTTGCCACCCCGAGCTGGTCTGCAATGGCCTGATGGGTCATCGCCACCCGCGGCCCCCGTTCCACAAGCAAGCGTGCGATGCGTTGATCGAGCTTCAAGAAGGCGATCGCCTCTACCGCGAGCATCAAATCCGACAGCCGCTCACTGATTAATCCAAAAAAGAATTTACGAAAGTCCGCCTCCGTGGCGAGTAATTCATCCACGGCCTCAGGGCTCAACACCAGCACCGTGATCGGGGTCTCTGCATAACCATGGGCCATGAGTCCGGGGTGGCGAAACATCGCCTGTGCGGAGGCGATACAAAGCTCGCCGGCTTCGACCGTATAAAGCGTGATCGACCGCCCGTTAGGTGCCTCGCGCACCACCCGCACCCGCCCTTCCAGCAGCAGCGGAAAGCCTCCACAAGGAGTCTCTGGTGAAAACAGCTGCTCCCCCGTCGCCATCTGCCGATACTGCGCGACGGCCACGGTACGTGCGAGTGTCGCAGGCGGCAAGTGCGCCAGTGCAGGAAATCTTGCCGTCACAAGTTGGATCAACCCTGTGAGCGGAGGAGGAACGGTACTCATGGAATTGGATGTCTTTGTTGAAAAAATGAACCAGCTGCAGTCTGCGCTAGATCAAACTTGCAAAATACAACTATGCTAGCCTGAACCAATGGGGACTGTCAGCCATCTTGCGGAATACACAAACTGGGGAGCCAATCTCGCCGTCGTCGGCGCAACGGTACTCGCGGTTGTTCTTGCCGCACTTACCCACTTTGAAGGGCTGAGTTGGCTTAGCAGCCGTTTGGGACATGTGGGGCGCATTGGCGGCACCAAACGACGGGTGGTGCTCTACGCCGTTCTGTCATTGATTTTGCTGCACATAGTCGAGATCTGGCTCTTCGGGCTCGCCTATCATTTCCTGCTGCTTTGGACTGACACCGGCAGCATTTCCGGCGCAGTCAGCCCGAGCATCGTTGACCATGTGTATTTCTCCGCGACGGTCTTCACCACCGTCGGATTTGGCGACCTCTCACCCGCCGGTCCCATTCGATTCCTCGCCGGAACGGAAGCCCTCACCGGTTTTGTCCTCATCGGTTGGTCAGCGTCATTCACTTATCTGGAAATGGTGCAGCTGTGGCGGCCCAAGCGTGAGCCGCACTAGCCTGATCCTTTCGTCGGGGCGCGTTCAAAAAAAGTAAGCGGGCTCGCATTTTTTCGCCTGCCCGTCAAAAGCACGGCGGCCGGTGTTTGGCAAATGTGTGCGGGAGGACGGCGCGTGCTTGGCAATCACAGCGGCAATCACGTCGCGGTTCAATCGTCCAAGCGAACGAGCGCCATGAAACGTTCAGGCTAGCGCCGCTGGCAGCCTCTTGCCAAGATAGTCATAAACTCGGCGAACAATCGCGCTGCCACGAATCTCTCGGTGCACCGTAAGCCAACAAGGTAGTGGCTGAATTTTGAGGATTGGCAATATCGCGACGACACCGTTCCAGTGACGCAAGTTGTAGGTCGCTGCGAAGCCAATGCCGCAGCCTGCCGCGATCATCTGCCCGACGACGACGGTGTCGTCCGTCCGAATCGCAAAATTTTCCTTTGTCGCCATCTGCCCCATCGCCGCGAAGCCGCGGATGATGCCGTCATCTCGGTCAAAACCAATCAGGCGATGTGCGAACAGGTCTTCCGGTCGCTTCGGTGTCCCGGCGCGTTCAAGATACGAGCGATGAGCACACGCCACAATCGTCACGTCGGCGATTTTCTTCGTTATCAACGACGACTGCGTTGGCCGCACCATTCGTATCGCAATATCCGCCTCACGGCGCAATAGATTTGTAATGGCATCAGAAGCCACCACTTCAATCTGAATGCCCGG
Source organism: Rhodocyclaceae bacterium (assembly GCA_020247545.1). Lineage (GTDB taxonomy): Bacteria > Pseudomonadota > Gammaproteobacteria > Burkholderiales > Usitatibacteraceae > UKL13-2. The sequence goes on from JADCIX010000005.1 coordinate 190,462, forward strand.
CTCTTCCCGCTGAAAATCCGCGATCAGAGACGGCAAGACCAACGTGGCGACGGTTTGGCTTGCTGCAATGCGTACTGTTCCTACAGTGTCGCTGCGCTGACTGTCGAGTGCCTGCCCAAGCGCCACTGCCCCGCCTTCCATCTCACGCGCCGCATCGGCGATACGCAGCGCAACGGCAGTCGGCAGCACTCCGCGACCAGTGCGTTCAAACAGCGGCGAGCCCAATTGGGCTTCAAGTTCGGCAATGTGACGCGACAGCGTCGGCTGCTGTGCACCGAGCCTTTTGGCGGCCCCCATCAGACTCCCGGCATCGAGCACCGCCAAAAAACTTCTGACGAGAGTCCAGTCAAAGGTGTTCTTATCCATGCGGAATTGTATATCTCGGTTACAACTTTAAGCAATTGTCGAATACCTCGCAAACGCGCAAAGTTCGATCCATCAACTTCACCAAGGGAATCGGCATGCAATCAAAGACCGCACTCATTCTGGGAGCCAATGGTCGGCTGGGAGGCACCGTACTGGAAGCTTTCGTCGCTGCCGGCTGGCAGGTTTTGGCGCAGGCAAGACGCCCGATCGAGAACTTGCCGCCACAGGCGCGCCAGCTCGGCATTGATATGTCCAACACCGAAGCGGTCGCCAGCGCCGCGCGTGATGCCAGCATCGTGGTATACGCGGTTAATCCCTTGTACACAGAATGGGATGAAAAGCTGCTGCCGCTAGCGCGTCAAGGCATGGGTATCGCCGAACGTCTCGGCGCGCTGTTTATGCTGCCAGCTAACGTTTATGGATTCGGCGAAAAAATGCCGGCGCGACTTGTCGAAAGCACAATGCAACGACCAACATCCAAAAGAGGCAAGCAACGCGTGGCGCTCGAAGAGGAAATGCAAACACGCATACAGCGCGGACTGCGCGGCGTGGTGATTCGCGCCGGGGATTTTTTTGGAAGCGGTACAGGCAACTGGTTCGACCAAGCGATCGTCAAGTCGATCAAGAGCGGCAGACTTGTTTACCCGGGCCCGACGGATGTCGTCCACGCCTGGGCCTACCTGCCGGATTTGGCGCGGGCGTTTGTCGGCCTCGCCGAACTCGACCTCGCCGGCAACCTGAACGCCCCGGTCATGCGGCACTACACGCCAGCAACGGCCTCAACCATCGGTTCGTTTAAGAAAATTCACTTTGCCGGCCATAACATCAACGGCAAAGAATTGCTCGACAGCGTTGAGACAGTCGCAAGGCGACTGAATATCGCCAGTGGCCGCTTCAAACGTTCGAGCATGCCGTGGTCGGTGATTCGTATCATTGGTGTGGTCAACCCGATGTGGCGCGAGCTTGCCCGGATGTCGTATCTGTGGCGGGTGCCGCACGCCGTCGAAAGCATCTCTATGGCTGATTTGTTACCTAATCTCACGCAGACGCCTCTGGATATCGCGGTTCAAACCTCAATCCAAACTCTCGGCTATGGTCGCGCTGCCGCCAAAAGGACGCAGGCTTCACCGCGCCTCGCCACGAGCGTATCCCGCTAGCTATTACCGGAATTGGAACATGCGAACCCACGCATCCATTCATCAACCATTCGGCGGCATCTTTGCCCTCGTCGCTGCCACGCTCTTCACGGTCACGATAGTTGTGCTCGGCCAGGCGATAGGCTGGCCGGGCATTCTGCGCGAACCCCCCTCAGTCGTACTTCCCCGCATTGATGCCAATCGAATGCCGATGATCTTCGGCTATGCCTGCTACCTGCTTTCCTCTCTCGCGCTGATCCCGGTCGCATTTGCGTTACGCGAGCGATTCATCGCCGCAAGTGTCAGCCATGCCGTCGCAGACACCATCACTTTTTTCGGTGCCGCTGGCGCGGTACTGAAAATACTCGGCATTGTGCGTTGGTTAGCATCCATGCCGACGTTGGCTTCGCAGTACGTTGCGGCGACAAACCCGGAAACACGCAGCATGCTCGAAGTGTCTTACACAGCACTCAATGGGTACGCTGGCTCGGTGGGCGAGTTGCTCGGGGTGCAATTGGTGAGCGGCATCTGGATGACGAGTGTGGGCTTCGTGTTGCTGCGCCGATTCAGCGCAGGCTGGAGGGCGTCGTTGGTCAGCGCGATGGGCATCCTGACCGGCACTGGTCTTGTCATCGCGACCGCAAGAATTTTTGAACCAAACATCGCCGCCATTCAGGCGTTCACCAATCCGGCCGGGCTGATCTGGGTGGTCGCGCTGGGAATACTGATGTGCGCTAAGGCCCGCACACAACCCAGCAACGAAGCGCTGCCAACATCGCTTGCAGTTGCCGATAGTAGTACCTCGCAACGGTCTTAATTTTCAACCTAACTTAGTCGAAGGAGTTACCATGGTTATTCATCATTTTGTAAAACGCGTCCTAGCCGTTACAACCGTCAGTGTGCTTGCAGCGTGCAGCTCGATTGCCCCAACCCAGTCCACGCTCGGTTCCTCAGCCGAGCTGCGCACCAGTAGCGACGGTTCGCGACATTTCCTCAAGGCACCGGTCAAGATCCAGACCGAAATTCACATCGCTGATGTAGGCGTTGTGCTTGCACCTGACGCAAGAGAGTCTCTGTCCGCCGATGAGCGCCAGGAACTGACTGATGAACTTCGCAAACAGCTAGTCACTTCCCTGAAGGAGACTTACAAGGTCGTCAAAACACCATCGGTCAATTCGCACTCACTACGGGCAACCATCACCGATGTGCGTACTTCGAGTGTCGCTGGCAATGTTGTGTCAACAGTGCTGCTCCTTCTGCCGGTAGATAAAGGCGGTGCGGCCGTCGAATTCGAGCTGAAGTCCCCGTCAGGCGAACGCGTTGCGGCCATGTCGGTTGCCGCGCAGGGGAAATTTGTGCAGTTTTCGGGCGCGTTCTCAAAACTTGGGCAAGCTAAACTAGTGATGACGGACCACGCTAAGTCTCTGGCCGAGCTGCTGCAAGGTAACGTCCCGACCGGTGCGAAGGCCAGCAGCTAGTCCGCGCTACAAAGGTCAAAAAGCGAAAACAACATGAACCGACGTTCATTCATCCAACTTGTTGGCGGTGGCGTGGTGCTTGCTGCCACGTCCGCTACCAGCGGGTGTAGCACTCGACTGCCCGACGTAGCGGTCACGCCTTGGAAGGGGCCAGTGAACGAGTCGGATCCACGCAAATGGATTCTCAGTTATGCCATTCTCGCGCCTAACGCCCACAACCTGCAGTCGTGGTTGGTGGATTTGAGGACGTCGGATGAGATAACCCTCTACTGCGATTCGTCTCGATTGTTACCAGAGACTGACCCGTTCGGTCGACAAAGCATGATCAGTCAGGGCACTTTCTTGGAACTGCTCGTAATTGCAGCCAAGGAGCGCGGGCTGGCGGCTGAAATCACCCTCTTTCCAAACGGCGAATTCAACCTGATGCAAGCATCAAGCCAGCCCACGGCACGAATCCGCCTACAGAAAGCCGCCGACATCAAGGCCGACCCGTTGTTTTCACAAATTGTACGGCGGCGCACTAACCGGGATGCCTACCTGCCTTTAGCAGTACCCCCCGGCGCGATGGCAGCCATCGCCGAGAGTGTCGCCGGGTTTGATACACGGGTCGGCTTCATCGACAGCAACACGCCTGATTTATGCGACCAGCATCGACGAATCGCCCTGGATGCGTTTCGCATTGAACTGGTGACACCGCGAACCATGATGGAGTCGCTGCGAGTGGTGCGAGTTGGACCTGCGGAAATCGCCGAGTACCGCGACGGGATTTCGGTCAACAAGTTGATGCCTAGAGTGATGGCGGCAATCGGTCTGTTTGATCGCACCAAGGTGCCTGCCGCTGATGACATGGCGATCACCACGCAGCTTGCGGATTTTCAAACCAGCCTGAATTCGACCAACGCTTTCTTTTGGTTATCGACGACCAACAACACTCGTGCAACTCAGGTGAACGCCGGGCGCGCCTATGTCCGCGCGCAACTCGCTGCGGCGGCAGTCGGACTCTCCATGCACCCGTTGTCACAAGCCCTGCAGGAATATCCCGAACAGGCGGGCGAGTACAGAAAGTTTCACGATCTTGTTGGTGCGTCGGCAAGAGCAGAGACGGTACAAATGTGGGCACGGTTGGGATATGGCACAGCGATTGAACCTTCCCCAAGGCGCGGGTTGGCCGCACACATCCGCAGTGTCTGAGACAACCAGTGCCGATCGACACGCCCATGCAGCGTTTCAGACCTAGGCCGTAGCTGATACATCAACCGTGAGCACTTGCAGCGTACCAACAAAAACGGCTGCCGCGGTCATCCGCAACAGCCGTCTTCAATGAACAACTAATTCTTAATCGGCGCTTACTTGCCCAGCAAATACTTGCTCAGGAACGTAATGGTCGAAAAGAACTGGTAATCCGCGTTCGCCTTCTTTGCGAAGCCGTGCCCTTCATCCAGAGCCGTCATATACCAAACCGGTGTGCCGTTCTTTTTCACTGTGGCAACAATTTGGTCCGCCTCTTGATACGGTACGCGTGGATCGTTCTTGCCTTGCACCACAAACAGCGGCTTCTTGATCTTCGCCGCATTATTTAACGGCGCGATTTTCTCCATGAACTTGCGCATCTCCGGATCGCGCTCGTCGCCGTATTCAACACGACGCAGGTCGCGGCGATAACTTTCGGTCTTCTCAAGGAAGGTGACAAAGTTTGAGATACCGACGACATCAATCGCCGCCGCGATGCGATCCGCATAGTTGGTCGATACGGCAAGCGACATATAACCGCCGTAGCTGCCGCCGGTGACGGCGATCTTGCCGGCGTCCAGGTCTTTCTGGGTGGCGATCCAATCAAACAATGCGCCGATATCCTTGACCGAATCTTCACGCAGCATACCGTTGTCGAGCTTCAAGAACGACTTACCGTAACCGCTGGAACCGCGCACGTTCGGGTAGATGATGCTGATGCCCATTTCATCGGTGAAGTAGTTGTTACGCCCCATGAAGCCGGGCTGAAACTGTGCCTCGGGTCCACCGTGGATGTTGACTAACACCGGACGCTTACCTGGAAATTTGGCAGCAGGTGCGCGGTAGAGGAAGCCGGAAATCATGCGACCGTCAAACGTTTTCCAACGAACCAACTCGGGCTCGACAAATTTTGCCGCATCAACTTGCATCGTTTCGTGAGTCGTCCAGCGTGTGACTTCGTTGGTCTTGACATTCACCGAATAGATCTCGGACGGGCTGGTTGCTGATGTCACGTTCATCGCGAGGTTGGTGCTATCACGATGCCAATCAACACCACCGATGGTACCCAGCGGCAATTTTGGCGATGGCATCAGCTTGTGGTCGGAGGTACGCATCAGGCGCAGCACGTTATTGCCGTCCTCGTTGGCAACAAACGCAATCATCTTGCCGTCATCCGATAAGTCAACACTTTGAATATCCCAGTTGATGTCACCCGTCAGGACCGTGTGTTTGCCGGTCGCAAGATCTATGTAGTTCAGACGCTGAAATTCACTGCCGCGATCGGTTAAGGCATAGAGCCCTTTGCCGTCATGGCTAAACTGCGCACCGCTATAGGCAACAGTTTCTTTGCCGTCTTTTTCAGTGAGACGGCGCGACTTGGCGGCGGCGATGTCAAACAACCAGAGGTAACTCTCGTTCGCCGAAACGTATTCTAGGTAAACAAGTTGTTTGTTGTCCGGCGAAAAATTGAATCCAAACCAGCCGCCGCCTTCAAACTCTGCCAACTTTTTGACTGCCTCGGGTTTTAGCGGATCAGTGAGCCACAGCGTGGTGTTGATCCTGTCAGCAGACCCTTGGCGATTCACTGGTACGGTGGTGTACACCATTGGATTGCCACTCTTGGCAACCGCCACTCCGCCGACGCGAAGTCCATCCGGCGTGAGGGGAATCGCATCGGCAGCCCCGAACTCACGGCGATATATACGCACGACTTCATTACCGCCGGTGTCCTTGCCAAACACGTACGACTTTCCCTCGGGAGCCAAATACGATGCACTGCGCACCGGCTCGACGTAGTCGGTTAGCAACTCCATTTGGCCGCCCGGTTTGGTCAGGCGGTACATCTGCGGCGTGTTCTTGTGACGCCGGGAAAGCAGCATTTCCATCTTCGTTGGATGCCAGCCGGTGAAGCTGGTCGGCTTGAACTCCGTGTACTTCGCAACTTGCGCAGCCAAGCTCGCGGGAACAGCGGGTACGTTTTCCATCACCAGTGCGGCGGGCGGCGGCAACACAGCGTCTTGCGCGCTGGCGATGTTGGCGGTGGCACCGCCGAACGTCACAAGGCATGCTGCCAACAGCGGCAGGAAGCGCAGTAGACGTGTGGAACGACGCTGGTAGGTCATGTTGAATCAATTCCTCATAAAGTTTTCAACCCATAAGACTACCAGAAAGGTTGCGCCTGTGTTTTCCGGCGCGGCCATTGCCGAAACTTCTCCAAAGCGACGCAGCGCAGGAGGCGGGGCATGGTCGACAACGCGAAAAAAGGCGTTTTCATCAGTCTTTTATTGGCGCGCGTTTCCAGTTATTTTCGCCTGAAGATGACCGCCAATTAAGGGCTTTGGCCATCAACGTCATGCTACCGATTTAACGGTAGTGCCAGCAGCTGCTCGTGTTTGCTAGGCCCCGCCAGCAGTGGTGCGGGTTATTGTTTGCCCCAATCGTCGTGCCCCGCACCGTAAAACGGTGACAACGGAAGACCGCATCGCGGCGACGTAGCCCGTTGGTGTTATCGACGGGTTGATATGGCGGGGGGCGACCGCGAAGGCTCCTGCGGTGCGGGCGGTGACGGTGATCGGGCACCAGACATTGCCCAAGCTCGGGGGTTGACACATTTACAGAAAATCTTAATAATGCGACGAACTACTCCATTTAATAAAGCAATGGCTCGTACTAAAGACCATATGTTGCACGAGAAGCGCCAAGAGGAAATCCTCTTGGCGGCGGCACGTGTGTTCAAGACAAGAGGTTTTCACGCCGCGCGCACCGAGGACATATGTGCCGAAGCTGGCTTGAGCGCAGGTACCGTGTTTCGGCACTTTCCTGATAAGCGCGCAATGATTGCCGCCATCGCGGCGCGGGAATTGGAGCATTACCAACTGGAAGTGCAACGGCTGGCGACGAGAGAAGGTTTGCAGTGGCTGACGCGGCTCACTGAAAAAGAGCTTTCCGAGCTGCTATGTCCAACGGTCTATGACCTCGGCGCCGACAGCTGGCTCGAATTGGTTCGCGACGAAGCGGGGCGCAAGCAACTATTGGGGGTGGACAAGAAGTTGCGGGCCACACTGGCTGCGGCGCTATCACGAGGCCAAAAAGAAGGGTGGGTGCGAAAGTCCTTGGAGCCTCATGGCGCGGTGAATGTGATTTTGGCCGTGTTTTCGGGCTTAGCCTTTGATCAGGAAATCGGCGCGCGCACGACGACTGCCGCGACTGCAGCAACGCTGTCGGCTCTGTTTAGCCACTTTATTCGAGCGTAAAGCAAGGCAGAATCGCATGGGCAAAACACATCTCACGGTGCGACGGATTACTCCGTTTATTATTATCGGGCTGCTATTCGTTCCAGCCTATGCGGAGCCGCGCGGCCACTGGAGATTTGTTGACGATGGCATGGGCATCGAACTGCGTTCATGCAACATGGGCGCTGCAACGCTGTGCGGCGTGATCACGCAGCTTCCAAGGTCGGCGGCGGCCTTGCCTGCCGAAGATCGAAAGGCTCTGTGCGGGTTGGTAGTGCTCGGCGATATGCAGCCCGCAAAGACCAAAGAAGGTGAACTTGCGCGGCTCGACGGTTGGGCGGACGACATCGAGTCGATGACCCCCGGTGGCAAGGCGCGGCGCTACGCAGCGAGTGTGGTCGTCCTGTCCGAGAACAGCGCCCGCCTGGATGTGAGAGGCGCGTTCGGCATCGTCATCGACCGCCTTCAATTGATGCGCGCTCTCACGCCCATCACCGACTGCAAGTGATCTCGCCATGGTCTCTATCGCCCGCTCCATGTTGTTGTTCGATTGGCGCCGCTACCTCGCCGCCGTGCTCGCCGTGACGTTCTCCGGGCTGCTGGTGATCGTGCAGCTCGCGCTGTTACTCGGCATGTTCAGCACCGTCTCCGTTGTCGTCGATCGGTCCGCCGCGGACCTGTGGATCGGTTATCGAAACACCCAAAGCGTCGATCTCGGACGACCGATTGCGCGGGAAGCCGACGCGCGTGCCTGGGCGCACCGCGGCGTCGAGCGTGTCGAGCGCTACGCGAGCGCCTATGGCGACCTGCGCCGTGAAGACGGTGTGCCGGTGTCGGTGATCATCAACGGAATCGACGCGTCACCCGCCGCCCTCGCGTTCGCGAAGCTGTTGTCGCCCGATCAACGTGCGCTGCTGCGTGCACCCGATGCGATCCTGATCGATGCAACCGATACCCGCAAGCTCGGGGCTCGCGTCGGCACGGCTGTCGAGATCAACGGCAAGCGCGCGCGCATCGTTGGCGTGGTCGAGGGCCTGCGCGCCATCGGTGGTGTCAACGTCGTTGCGTCCCACGCGACGGCGCGCGCGCTAGCACCGGAAACCGCGAATCTGCCGACCTTCTCCCTCGTGCGGCTCAAGCCCGGTTATGCCGCAGATGTCGTGGCCGGGGAAATCGCAGACAACGCTCGGGTGCCGCGCTACAGCGTCTGGACGGCGAAGGACTTCTCGATCCGTTCGCAGACTTACTGGTTGCTTGAATCGGGAGCGGGCATCGGCTCAGGCTTCGCCTCGTTGCTGGCGCTGCTGGTTGGCCTGGTGATCACCAGTCAGACGCTGTCGGGCACCATTCTCGCTTCGATCAAAGAGTTCGCCGCGCTACGCGCGCTTGGCGTTTCGCAAGGTTCTTTGCGCGCGGTCGTTATCGAGCAGGCAGCGTGGGTAGGCTTGGCGGGGTTGACGGTGACCGCGCTGCTCACCGGCACCGTCGCCTGGTTCGGCCACATGGGGCGGATCGCCATGTCATTCCCATGGTGGATGCTGCTTGCGTCGGCCACGGCACTGATGGGTATCGCGGTGGTCTCTGGCCTGCTCGCGCTGCGCCCGCTGCTGCAAACCGAACCCGCTTCGCTACTGCGTTGAGGACGCCTCAATGACGTCCCCCACAATCATCAGTCAGTCCATCTCCAAGGGGTTTGACACCGGCAAGGTGCACCTGCAGGTGATCAAAGACAGTTCTCTTGCCATCCTGCCTGGAGAACTGACCCTCGTGATCGGGCCGTCCGGTTCCGGCAAGAGCACGATGTTGTCCATGATGTCCGGGCTGCTTCGCCCCGACACCGGCCATGTGCTGGCGTTGGGTGTGGACCTGTGGCCCCTGGGCGAAGCCGCGCTGGATCGCTTCCGGCTTGTGAACTGCGGTTTCGTATTTCAGGGTTTCAACCTGTTCAGTGGCTTGACCGCGCTGGAGAACGTGATCCTGCCGCTGCAATACCTTGGCGTGCGGGGTACGGAAGCGGCGACCCGCGCCCGGCGCGCGCTCGATGAGGTGGGGCTCGGTCACCGCACCCACCTTCGTCCTGCTGAGCTGTCAGGCGGGGAAAAGCAGCGCGTGGCAATTGCGCGAGCGCTGGTGAAGAACCCCGCGCTGATCTTCGCCGACGAACCCACCTCGGCGCTGGACAAAACCAACGGCCAGATCGTGATCGACCTCTTGAAGCACATTGCCGCAGATCACGGCACCACGGTACTCGGCGTCACGCATGACCCACGCTTGCTCTCCCATGCCGATCGCGTGATCGAGCTGGAAGACGGAAACGTGGTGCGCGACCGTCGCACGCCCCACAACAACACAACGAATAACGCAAAGGACCACAACCATGCTGCATAGCTACCCCTGGCACCACTCTAGAAGTGTTGCGACCCGCGCGGCTCTGATCGGCCTTGTGAGCCTGCTCCTGGCCGCTTGCGACGAGCAACACTCCGCACCGCCTGCACCGCCCGCGATGGTTGGGGCGTCCGGCTACGCGCTGGCCAGCGCGAAGGGAAAAGTGGACATTGAAGGAGGCGTCATCCGGCTAGCGGCACGGCGTGACGGCGTTATCGCTGAGGTGCTGATTGAAGAAGGCGCACGCGTCAAGCGCGGTCAGGTGCTGGCGCTGCTGGACGACGCAACCGCGCGCAGCAACCTCTCTCTTGCGGAACGCGAGGTGCAGCAGGCCGCAAAGGAGCGCGAGAAGAGCGCGGTGGAGCTGGCCGCTGCCGAACGCGAGGTGATGCGGCTCGAACCGTTGGCGCGCAACGAAACCGTACCCCGGCAGGAACTCGACCGCGCCCGCGATGCCCATGCCCTCGCCGCAGTTGCCGTCCAGACCGCCCTGGCCAGCATCGAAACCGCACGTGCACGGCAGGCAGTTGCGGCGCGCGAGGTGGAGGAACGCAAGGTGGTCGCACCGCTCGATGGCCAGGTCATCCAACGTCAAGCGCGGCCGGGCAACGGTGTGAGCACACTCAACGTGACACCGCTCTTCCTGTTTGCGCCGGATGTGCCGAGGATCGTGCGGGCGGAACTGGAGGAACAGTACCTGAGCGTCGTCGCTCCGAACCAAGCCGCCGAAATCGTGCTGGAAGCCGACAATGCCCAGACCTGGCGCGGCAACGTGTTGCGCGTGGGGCGCGTGGTCGGCGCACGCACGCCGAGCGACGATCCGGGCGAAAAGCAGGACAACCGCGTGGTCGAGGTCGTGGTGAGTTTCGAAGACGCGCCAACCCTATTGATCGGCCAGCGCGTTGTTGTGCGCTTGCTGGCCAACACGCGATAGGAGGCAGGATGATGTTCTGCAAAACGGGGATGCTGATCGCCTTGCTGGCGCTCTTGACCGGCTGTGCATCGAAGCTTGTGCGTGCACCCGAACCGGTGGCGACACCGGCGGTCTGGTCGGCCCGGATCGACACCGCCGCAGCTGTTGCTGCACCGGTCGCCGCGTGGTGGGAAGAACTGGCCGACGACCAACTCAACCGGCTGGTGGAACTGGCATTGCGGGACGGCGCCGACGTGAGCGTAGCTGCGGCGCGGGTTCGTCAAGCGCGCGCTTTCGCCAAAGAAGCCGGCGCGAACCGGATACCTCAGGTTGACGTGGGGGTCGTGGGCTCGCGGGAACGTATCTCCAAGACTTCTCTGCGTGATGGGGAAGGCGGCAAGCAGACGATCCCGGCCTACCGCCAGTCAAACTTCGCCGCACGGCTCGATGCTCGTTACGAGCTTGACCTGCTTGGACGGCTGGCGCTCGGCGAGCGTGCCGCGGCAGCAGAATCGGCAGCGAGCCACGAGGAACTGCGCGCCGTGCGCCAATGGTTGGCACGGGAAGTTGTGTTGGCCTACGCTGATCTGCGACTGGCCGATGAACGCGCCGCACTCTCGCGTGAGGTAAGCGTTCGCCTGAGCGAGCTGCTGAACACTGAGCAGGATCGCCTGAAGGCAGGTCTCGTCGCGCGCGAGCGCTTGCGCGTGGCGGAGCGGACGCTCGCCGAAACAAGCGACGCGCAGGCCGCCCTCGCCCATGAGCGGCAAGCGACGCTGGCCCGCCTCGCGACTCTGCTCGGCCTATCGACAGGTGAGTTGCAGGTTGAGGTCCGTACGGACTATTTCGCACGGCTCGGCTTGTCCGGCGCAGTGACGCCCGACTTGCCTGCCACGGTGCTCGAGCGGCGCGCCGACGTGGCGGCGGCTTGGCAGCGCGTGCTCGCCGCGAGCGACCAGGCCGAGCGCGCGCGCCTTGAGCGCTATCCGGCGTTGGCCTTGACTGGCAGCGCGGGCTATGTGAGTGAGGCGTTTCGCCGATGGCTGAGCGGCGACGCCTTGGCGTGGCTCCTGCAAACAGCCCTTCAGGCCCCGTTGTTCGACGGCGGGCGCATCGAGGCACGCACTGAACAGGCGCGTGCCACAGTCGATGAATTGCATGCCCAGCACCGCAAGCTGGTGGTGAGCGCCCTGGCCGAAGCCGAAACCGCCTTGTCGGCCACGCAGACCGCGCGCGAAAGGGCCGCGTTCGCCGAGGCCGAGCTGGTGCGCCGCGTGGCGGATCGCGCCGCAGCGGCAGACTTGCGAGCTGCAGGGATGGGCAGCAGACCCGAACTGGTCCAGAAAGAAGTTGAGCAGCTTGCTGCCGCCGAGACCCTGAGCGCCCGGCGGCACGATCTGCTGGTGGCATGGGCCAACACCCAGAAGGCGCTTGGTCTATGATGCTGACAGCACCGCATCGCGCGCTAGCATTGCGCGCCTTTGTTGTACTACCAGGCGCGCTGGTAGAAGGTGCGCTGGCCGTCGCGCTTCCGTGGCTCGTGACGCGCGCCAGTCTCGGCACGCCTTGGCTGGGTGTACTGCCCGCGCTGCTCGTTGCCGCAGCGTTGGTTGGCGCGCTCGCGGCACCGTTTGCGGCAAAGTACTTCGGATCACGCCGCGTTGTGCTCGGTGGTGCACTATTGGCCGCCACCGGCCTCGGTATCGCGACCACGCTTTTGCTGCTAGGGTTCACCGCAGCGGCATTTGGCGTGGCGTTGACCGTGATTGCCGCCGATGGCTTGGCCGATGTGACATTCAATGCGCGCACGCCATTCATGGCCCGCCTCTCGCGCGTGCCGCTCCAGCAGTTCACTAGCGCGAACTGGCTATGGAGCGTTGGTGGGGTCGCTCTCGGCGGTGCCATGGCGGGTGTCGCCATAAGTGATGAGATGCGCCCAACATCAGCGATTACGTGGCTTGCTGCGAGTATGGCCGTGCTGGCTTTTCTTGTTGCGCTGGCACTGACGGTGCTGATGCCGCGCGATTCGCGGATTTCGCATGGCGTCGCTGGCGAGCGACCCAATGCCCCGAAGCGGGACCCCCGGAATCCGCGCATCTTGCTGCTGTTCGCACTGATCGCCGGCCTGAGTTTTCTCTACGGTCCGGTCGATAACTTGTTGGCGCCCGCGCGTTTGGCAAGCAACGGTCGCGATGCTTCCACCTTTGGAGCGCTGGTGGCGGTGGGTGCGATGGGCCTAGCCATGGGACTGATGCTAACGCATGCCGTCTGCACAGACCGCTATGGCAAGACGCTACTCTTGGTTGGCCTTGCGGGCATCGTCGCGCAGATCGCCTTGCTGTGGTGGCTACCGAGGGACCCCGCCCTCGTGCTAGGTTCGTTCGTTACGGCTGCGGTCGCCGCGCCGCTACTGCCGTTGCTGCAGAGCTCTGCATTGAAGGCGGTGGCATCGATCCATCGTACTGCGATGCTCGCCGCAGCGGTCACTACGGTTAGCCTAGCCGATCTCGTTGGCACTGCCGTGTTCGGTGCCCTAGCGGGCGCTGTGGGCACAGGCTGTGCGCTGGGGGTCGCCACAGTGCTGGCGGTTTTGGGTTTCGCGGTTGCGCTGCCGATCACATCGAAAGTGGTGTCGCCTCAGACGACATCGAATCCCAGCAGTTGAACTAACCCCGCTCTAGAAGAGCAGGTTCAAGTAAGCGCGTCGGACGCCACCGAAACATGAGACCCACTGCGGGTGCGGCAGCTTCTTGGAATATTTGAGGCTTGAGGCCACCCTGAGAGGGTATCAGGGGATGCGATCAGGCACACGCGCACTCGGACAAAAAAACGAAATTCGATTTCTGACGGACCATTTCAAGCAAAACAGCCTGAAACTGCTCGTCAGTGCTCGTGTTTGTGATCGCGTTTCTCGCACTGTACTGGGCGCACTCGGCGCAGTCCGCAGACTACCCAAGGACACAACTCACTTCCGTTTGGCGACGACTAGCTTGTGGACATCGACACCAATTGCGTAGCCCACCAATCCGTCGGCAGTCGGTATCAGCCGAATTTTGTTGACCGCACGCCCCATATTGACGCGCGACCACGTCACACCACCATCGACGGTTTGAAAACCAGTTGTGGATGTGCCAACCCAACCGGTTTGCTCGTCGGCGAAGGCGATGCCGAATTGCCGGACAGCGTGCTCATCCACCAGCGGGATCTCGCTCCAAGTATTACCGCCATCAGTCGTTTTGGCGACCACACGTTTTGATGCCGATTTGTCCGGGTCATAACTTTGGACGGTGACATAGCCGGTCTTGCGCGTCGGGAATGACGCCTTCCAAGTGTTCTCATATGGCCGCGTCGATTGGTAGACTTTTTTCCACGTCGCGCCGCCGTCACGGGTTTGCAGAATCAGCGCGTTGGACTTCTCGACGTTGGCGTCGGTGCCAGCAAAAACTAGGCCGTTGTTTTCGTCAAAGAATTTAATGTCGAGAATCGGCCCAACCTGCTGGTTAAGGTCGAGCACTTTCCAGCTTTCTCCGCCGTCAAGTGAGCGCATCACAAAGCCGGGCCCGCCTACCCGTCCAGCGGCGTGGATGATGGTGCGGTCTTGCAATACGCCTTGGTAAATCGACTGCTTTTTCAGGATATCGATCGCACAGAGGCCCTTCACCAACGGGCCGCTGATGCGGCTTTGTGGAACCACTGACCACGTCACGCCGCCGTCCCGCGTCTCGTACAAGGGATTGGTATCGGTGACTCCCGGGTAGTAATCGGTGCCGACGTTACCCATGAATCCCCGTTGGGCATCAACAAAGCCAACGGTTCTTACAAACGTGCCGGGCTTGGAGAGCTGCTCCTGCCACGAATTGCCGCCGTCGGTGGTGCGATAGAGCTTTCCCGCGCCGTTACCGTACCAGCCGGTCTTGTCATCAACGAACGAGATGTCGTCTTGCTTGCCACGATAGGCAACCGTGTTTAGCTTTTGCCACGCGGTGGTTGCATCTACGATGTAACCACGTTGGATGGAAATCGGCGCTGAGGAAGCCCCGTTACTTCCAACCGCACATCCTGTAACGATTACAGACAAGGTGCAGGCGGCGACGCCGACCATCAACGCGCGGGCAGTGTTACCTTGAGATCTAGGCATTGTGACTCTCCAATCTTATTGAAAAATTTGGGATAAAAAGCAGCCTGCTTGTCAACGCAAACCCCTAGCCTGATAGTCAAACCTGCTTTGCCGACGAGCGCACTTGTTTCCCGCCACTAAATTAGTACGCAGACCGACAGGTTGCGCTTTTATTCAGGCACACCGGGAAGAACGCAGGCTACATTGAAATCCCGGCTTCCTTCAACGTCAGTTTCGGGTTAATCAAATTCACACGCCCCTTTCGTTCGGCTCCTTTCAGAATCAGCGCCTTCACCTGAACAGGTGTGAGCTCCGGCTTGAGGGCAAACAGCTTCCCAGCGAGGTTTGCAACTTGCGGCGATGCAATTGACGTGCCAGAAAACTTCAGCTTCTCGCCGCCTGGAATGTAGCTATTCACCTCGAAGCCATTTGCGTGTACCACCACCGTTTTGCCGAAGGTGGAAAAGCCCGTTTCCGTTCCCGCTTGGTCGACTGCTCCTACCGTGATCAGGTTGGGCAACTCAAAGCCTGCTGGAATGTACTGCGCAAAGTCGGCGCTGTTGTCTTCATTGCCAGACCCCGCGATGAACAAAATTTCCGGTGCATTCTTAATCGCGTTGTAAAGCGCGGCCTTTTCGATTTCGAACAACTTGATCGCCATATCTTTTCGTTCCTCGGCGGTTTTGCCAACGTTGTGGAACGCGAGCGCGCCTTCGTATCGGGTCGAGCCATAACGCCAGCTCATATTCACCACCCGCGCCCCCGCTTTTTTGAAGCTTTCCACTGCGACGCTATAGGCGGCGGCCGTGCGCTTCGCAGAGGATTCCGTAGGCAGTTGGGGGATAACAGCGTTATCCCAATGCATCGCCACTGCGGTGACGCGCGCAAACGGATTCCCCTCGACGGCAACACCTGCAACATGGGTGCCGTGCGCCCACATGCCGAGGGCTGAGATGTCTTCCTGAAACTGTTTCACTTCGTCCTGCTTGAGCGTGCCGATTCGTTGCTTGAGCGCACGCGCATCGGCTGAGTCGATTGCGGCACGCAGATCAAGCGAACCCTTCATGTATTGCTTCAGACTCGCCATACGCGAACTCGCTTCACCCATCGGGCGCACCAGAGGGGTCGTTGGATTCGCGTCTTTATCAAAAGCGATGCCGCGCATCGCCGCTGGCTTGAATAAATCAACATCGGTACCGCTATCCCAGATGCCGATGACGACTGGCTTACCCTTTGCGGATTCCGGCAAGTTAACCAAACGCTCGCTCCAGATATCAACCTTCGCGACCTGATTTTTATCGATGATGTTTTGCAGTGCTGCGACCAAATCATCACGAAACGGCAGGGTATGATCAAACGCGTTGCGAACACTAACGATTGCGGTGACAACCTCTGCTGGCACATTGAACTTGAGGTTGGTGACCGCAGGATCGAGCCCGCTCTTGATGGAACCAATCGTGACATTCTTGGACATCAGCTCCATTCCGCTTTTGGCACTCTTCATGGCGTCACCCACAACACTCCACGGCATTTTTCCCCACGCTTCAGCGACTGCGGCTCGCACTGCCGCTCTCTGGGAATCCTCGCTGCCGCCCTTGATACGCGCACCCAATACGATTTCGGACGAGACGCCGCTCATCAACTTATCCGCTTCCTTTTCTTGCTGGCTGCGAATATCGCGCAGATGTTCAATCGCCTTTGCAAAGTCACCGCGATAGATTGCGATCTGCGCACGTGCAGTGATCATGCCGGTACGGGTCGCGCGGTCACGAATATCAAAGCCTGCCAGATCGGCGGCGAGGTCTTTATCGAGGGCAGCGACCACCGCCTCCAATTCTGATTTCGGCGCTTCGATCAGTTCGCTCGGCAGTTTGCTGATCTGATAACTACGGCGCGGCAGCTGGTCCGCGCTGGTGATCACTTTGCGCTCCGCTTGAATGATGGGCGGCACTACAGAAAACCCGGACGCTTGCGCGCTTTGTGCCTTAGTCAGCACGGTGGCAAATACTGCACCGGTGGCTAAGCTGGCGCTGATCATGGCGGCGATGGGACGTACGTTCATTTCACTGCTCCTTTTAGTTGGATGCACGCAGTTTAGTCAGCCGGCATCCATGATTCAAAACGAATCAGACAAAGGTGCCAAAACTCGCGACAGAGCAACCATTTTTCAACCCTCTTAACAAATCACAGCCTATCGCGCCAAACCGCAGTTCGTCCCGAAGCGGACTTGTGCCGCATCTGTATCCTGTATTCTTCGGGCTTCGATAAGTGTTGTTCAGCGGCTATGCGGGTTTCGATTTTGATTTTGGCGTGTTTGATCGCGTGGGCCGCCCAGGAATGGGGCGGCGAACAGCCATTGCCTGATGGCTGGCGGTGGACGAGCATGCGCACGGATACGGCCAACTGCAAAGCATTTGCCGGCGAGCGCCCTTCCCTGACATCGCCACGTCCGGTGACGCTACGCTGCACCTCGGCAGCGCCCGGTTATGTCGCGGCGCGATTCAATTTTCCGTTGGATGGCCTGCGCGGCAAGACGGCTCGGCTATTCGCGCAAGTAAAAGTGGAAAACGTCTCCGATAGCGCTCGACTGTGGCTACGGGTCGACAAGCCCGGCCAAATGGGGTGGCAAAGTGACGACATGGAGGACCGGCCGCTAAAGGGCACTAGCGACTGGGTTACGATATCGGTTGCGGTCGAGGTCCCTGAAGATGCATCGTCGCTTTTTGGCGGCATAGCGCTTGTTGGGAGCGGCACGATTTCGATGATGCAGCCGCTGCTTCTCCCCCTCGAGATTGGAAATGAGCAGAGCCGAGCGCCCAGACCAATACCGACCGGGCCGGCGAAATGAATCACCGCCTCTATCACTATCTGGTGAAGTCGCAGGCCGACGCACCCAGCGGTATGCTGGCACAGTTCTCCCTGGCGCGGCTGGTCGATTGGCCAACCATGATCGGCCTACTTGCCGGCGCAATACTTTATGTCTACGCCGCCCAGCAATGGCTGCTCATGGCATTCCAGCTTTGGTTGGGTTATGCCGCCGCCACGGTGGCGCTTGCGCTACTCAACCGCTGGCATGGCGCTCGCGCGGAAATTCGGCTGGCCGTTGGCGCGCTGGTGCTCGGCTCCGCGTTGGGTGCCTTTGCCGGCAGCCTTATTTGGTTTCAAGTGATCGGCATGGGCACGTTCCGCTGGTCTTTGCTGATGCCACACTGGTGGCCCGCGCTTGCCTTTGGAATGTTGTCGTGTGGCACGCTGATGGTTCGCGATTTTGTCCGCTCGGAGCGCGCGATTGCCGTGCGTGCGCAGCTGGCGATGGAGCGCCAGCGCCAGGAAAGCGCCAAACAAGCGGCGGAAGCCCAGCTGCGGCTGCTACAGGCGCAGATTGAACCCCACTTCCTGTTGAACACACTGGCAAATGTGCGTTCGCTGATCAAACGCGATGGCGACCGGGCACGCGACATGCTCGACCATCTCTGCGACTATCTGCATGTGGCGCTGCCACGGATGCGCCAGACCAATTCCACGCTGGAGCGCGAAGTTGCGCTCTCAGCGAGTTACTTGTCGATCATGCAAATACGGATGGGCGATCGACTCCGCTATCGCGTGCATCTTGGTGAGGACACCGCAGGCCTGACCTTCCCGCCGATGTTGCTGCAAACACTGGTTGAAAATGCAGTCAAACACGGACTCGAGCCTTCCGCCGATCCCGGCGAAATACTCATCAGCGCGGAGCTCATTGCCAGCCCAGGTGGCGACTGTCTGCGTGTTTGTGTCGCCGACACTGGCATCGGCTTCGGTCGCGCGAACACATCAGGCACGGGGATTGGGTTGATCAACATTCGTGAACGTCTGCATAGCCTTTACGGCGCCGACGCGTCTCTCGAAATCAGCCCCAATATGCCGACCGGCGTGGTGGCGACACTATCCATCCCCGCCGCGTTGAATACAACGACAAAAAAGGAAGTTGAACAATGACCACCGCCGTACTTGCTGACGATGAACCATTGCTGCGCGATGAACTCCGCGATGCACTCGCCGAGTTGTGGCCAGAGCTCGACATCGTCGCCGAATGTGCGGACGGTGTTTCAGCGCTCAACGAAATCGAACAACGCGCGCCGGACGTCGCCTTTCTCGATATCAAGATGCCGCGCATGAGCGGGCTAGAAGCTGCCGAACAAATCTCGACCAATACTCTGGTCGTGTTTGTCACCGCCTTCGACGATCACGCCATACAAGCGTTTGATCACGGCGCAATCGATTACGTGATGAAGCCGATTCGTGTGGCGCGCATGGCGAAATCGATTCTGAGACTCAAACAGCGGCTCGCCGATCGAACCTCAACGTTGGGCGCAACCAAACGCGTCGCCCAAGCGCTCAATCAAGCCGACGGAAAAAATCCACGGTATCTCAAGTTCATTCAAGCCAGCGTCGGCAAACAAGTGCGATTTGTGATGGTCGAGGAAATCGTCTACATCCAATCCGACAGCAAATACACACGAATCGTGACGCTGAACAGCGAGGCCTTTATTCGTAAGCCGCTTTCGGAATTAGCAACGGAGCTCGATCCCGAGATGTTCTGGCGTATTCACCGCGGAACAATGGTGAACGTGCGGAGCATTGACGCAGTGGTGCGGGACGAGATCGAAAAGATGAGCATCAAGCTGAAGGGTCTCACCGACAGGCTCGAAGTGTCTCGCGCCCATCAATCCCAATTTCGCGGCTTGTAGGGGCGACTGCAATCGATTTCGAAAGTTGCCTATTGGCGGGCGTTTCCAGCCATTTTTGCCTGAAGATGCCCGTCAATCAAAGACTCTCCGCGAAGAATAGTTAGCCGCTTGCCGCTGCCACAATGGCCGCGAACCGGTCACTCATCGGCGGCGCGACATCGACCACACGCACAATCGGCGGCAGCGGAAAGGTCAGCAAATGATCAATTTCTTTCAGCAGCAACGAGCCCTGCCAGCGTAACAAAGTCGTTGGGACGCGCAGCGACTGGTAGTGCTCAACACGCTCGTGATTAAAGGCCGCTTTATAGGCCTCCGCATATCTCGGGCCGGCCAAGATGTACTCGTTCATCAACGCCTGGACTTCGGCCGCTGTTGGCTCAGTGTGGCGAAACCGGTGAGCATCGTTAGTCTCGTACCAAGGAAAGTATTGCAGTGACTGACGGCACATCTGCCATAACCTCGTCAGATGTGAACCATCGATTTGCGGCGTAAGATCGATAAAGTACTTTTCGAGAATGGCATCCCGCTCGGCGTCTTCAAAATGCGCCGCGTTATCGAGCAACAAATGCGCGACGTCATCCGCATACGCGTTGGCATAACCAAGTGCCAATTGCGCCCCAGTTGCGGAACCATACAACTTGATGCGCGATCCGGCGACTTGCTGGAGAAACGAGCGCAGCGTCGGCAGATAGTCGGCGATTGATTCAGCCGGTGTTGCCAACGACTCGGATAGGCCGTAACCCGGCGTATCGAGCGCAATCACGTGTTGGGTCGTCGGAAACTGCGCCATCAGTGGCAGGAACATCGCCGAACTCTTTGGTGATGGATGTAACAACACCAGCGGTATCCCTGCTTCGCCACCTTCCGCGCGATTCACCTCACGGTAATGCAGCTTTACCCCGGCAAAACTACCGAACTTTTGTGTAATCACGTCGCCGCCGTTTAACTTTGCGCCTGTTGGTTGGACAGCACCTGCACCAACTGCTTGCCGGTGTGCGCGCCGGCGAAGAGTGCAACCAGCGCCTGCGGAAATTTTTCGATACCGACTTCAATATGTTCCGTCGGGCGTATGTGGCCGGCTTTGATCCAACCGGCAATATCGGCAGTCGCCTGCGGCCACTGCGGGAAAAAATCAAACACGATGATGCCATTCATGGTCGCCCTCGCCATGATGAGTTTCATGTAATTGCGCGGACCGGCGTAACCACCTTCGTTGTATTGCGACAGTGCGCCACAAAGCACCACCCGCGCCCCGCGTGCAAGGTTGAGCAACACGCCATCGAGCATATCGCCGCCAACATTGTCGAAATAAACATCCACCCCGTTCGGTGCCAGACGTTTCAACGCCACCGCAGCTGATTCGGCCTTGTAGTCAAATGCCGCGTCGAAGCCCATCTCCTCAACCAACCAACGACACTTTGCGGCACCACCGGCGCTGCCGATCACGCGACAACCTTTGAGTTTGGCAATTTGCCCGACCGTGGTGCCGACCGTTCCCGAGGCTGCGGACACAAACACCGTGTTGCCGGCGACCGGTTTGCCGCGTTCCAGCAAACCAAAATATGCCGTCATCCCCGGCATACCCAGCACGCCAAGATGTTGTGAGAGCGGCCCCAATGCAAGGTCACAGCGCGAAAGCCCCATGCCAATTTTGGCGCTTTCGACCACGTCGTAAATCACCTGTGACTGTGCATTAAGCAGGCCACTGACAACGTCTCCAACTTGAAAGTCAGGATGTTTTGATTCGCGGATTCGCCCCGCTGCAAAACAGCGCACCGGCGCGCCGAGTTTGGCACCGGGTACATAGGTATCGGTCGGGTTGAGCCAATAACGAATCGCCGGATCAAGCGATAGGTATTCGGTTTCGATTAACACCTGCCCTTCAGCGAGGGGGGGAAGCGCAGTTTGCACAACGGTCATGTCACTGGCCTTGACCATGCCAACCGGAAACGCGGCGACCACAACTTGGGTACTGATTACAGGAGAGGCGTTGGGCATATTTCGCAATCGAATAAAGTTGTCCGGACAAATTCTACACGAGCCGGTTTTCATCGCACGTCCCGCAACCCGTAAACTAAACGCCTTGCAACTTTGCCGAAACACCCTGTACGCAGGCAATACCCGGAGAGTCTGAATGCCGATGTCAAACGAACAACGCCGCCGCACTGCATTACAAGGTCTGTATGCCCTGATCGCCACCGCCTTTGCGGCATTGCTGATTCCTTTCGCAAATGCCACCACGGTTCGGTTACAGACCACACAGGGCGCCATCGACATCAACCTCTACGACACGGCGGCTCCCATCACCGTCGCCAACTTTCTGGCCTATGTCCGTAGCGGTGCCTACACCGATTCGTTGATTCATCGCAGCGTGCCCGGCTTTGTCATTCAAGGCGGTGGATACACTTGGGTGGGCGGTGCAACCTCGGTGGCAGAAATTCCGGCGCGGCCACCGATCCAAAACGAATTCAGCGCCTCGCGCTCCAATCTTCGCGGCACCATCGCCATGGCAAAACTCGGTGGCGACCCCAACAGCGCCACCTCACAATGGTTTATCAATCTCGCCAACAACGCTGCAGCCCTTGATGGCCAAAACGGCGGCTTCACCGTGTTTGGCCAAATTGCACCGGAGAGTATGGCGGTGGTGGATGCCATCGCGGCACTGCC
Source organism: Rhodocyclaceae bacterium (assembly GCA_020247545.1). Lineage (GTDB taxonomy): Bacteria > Pseudomonadota > Gammaproteobacteria > Burkholderiales > Usitatibacteraceae > UKL13-2. Next base: position 212,714 of record JADCIX010000005.1, read on the forward strand.
GATTGTGAACGCCGGCGGTGCGTTTAGTGAGTTGCCATTGACCACTGTGCCGCCCAACGGCGCGGCGATTCAAAAAGCGAATCTGTCACTGGTACAGACCGCCACCATAAAAAGCAGCAACGTCAAACCGGGGGTCATTGACATCGATGGCAACGGTCGGCAGAACATACTGCTGCGTAACACCAGCCTGGCAACGCCACAAATGCGGGTCGGCCGCTTGGTCAACAACCAGTTTCAATTCACGGCCCAAGATGATCCGGGTGCCAAGTTCAGGTTGGTTGCCACCACCGACTTTGACGGCAACGGGAAATCCGACTTAGTTTTTCTGGACACCAGCCAAACCCAGTTTGGCGATGTCAGGATTTGGACGGATTTCCAACGATCCACCGAACGTTTTTGGCGACAAGTTAAACAAGTGTGGGACGTGCAGGTCACGGGCGACCTCGATGGCGATGGCGCAGGCGATATCGTTTGGCGCTACCTTGCCCCGGACCCGCGCGACACCGGTGTTTCCTACATTTGGTTTAACAACGGTACACAAGCGCCAGTCGTGCGCAAACGTGGTGGCGCGCCACTCGATTGGACGTTGCTGGGCGCGGGTGACTTCGACCTCAACGGTTCAGCGGACATGGTTTACATCAGCCCGGACAATCAAATCCGAGTGTTGATGGCCACCCCGAACCGCACCTGTGCGAATCTCTCAGCGGGCATTATTCCCGCCGGCTTTCGCGCTATTAAAGTGGGCGACTTCGCGGGTAGCGGTCGCGGCGACATTCTGATGCGCAACCCGACCACGGGACAGGTCATGATCAAGACCATGACCGGCGTCGGCCTGAGCTTGCCTGAGTTCACCGGCAACCCCGACGACCCCAACGCTTCGTGTACGCCAACCTCTCTCGCATTGGCAACCAGTGACCTCAATCTACTTCCCTCAGATCCGACCTGGAGGTTTTATGCTGCCGGCGACTTCGACGCCAACGGCGTTGCAGACGTTGTTTGGCGTCGCGCCGATGGAACGCTGACACTATGGTTACTGAATAATGCTAGCGGTTTCACCGCCCCCACCATCATCGACAATGCCGGCTCGGCACCCATCGGATTTACTGTGTTTGAAGCGGGCGGAAATGGCGATACCTACTATGGCCTTCCGCCTGTGTCCACCGAACGTGCCGTCCTGCCGGTTACAACGGACGCCGCAATCAATCTCGCCACAGATGCGCACTACGCGATTAACCCGGCCAACAGTGTGGCCTGGGCGAACAAATTGTTTGTCTTCTTGCCGGGTACCGGTGCCGTTGCGCAAAACTACCGTTTGATTTTGCGCACGGGTGCCGCACGTGGATATCACACCATCGGGCTCACTTACCCGAACGAGGAGGCAATTGGCTCACTTTGCAATGATGATGCCGACCTAGATTGCCACGGCAAGGCGCGCGAGGAGGTGGTCACCGGGGTAAACCTCAGCAGCAAAGTTGACGTCAATTCCAACAACGCGATCGTTGGTCGGCTGGTCTCTTTACTCACCTATCTGAACCAACAGTACCCCAACGAGGGCTGGGGTCAGTTTCTGATCGCCGGACAACCGGCGTGGGCAAAGATCACCGTAGCCGGCCATTCACAAGGGGGCGGCCATGCGGGCATGATGGCAAAGCTCTACACGATGGATCGCGCCGTGCAGTTTTCGTCGCCGGGCGATTGGCGAAATGCCACGCAACAACCTGCGACGTGGATCTCCGCACGCGTGAACACGACCGCCGCAGCACGCCAGTATGGATTTAGCCACCTGCGGGATCCGCTAGTGCCATACGGGTCGCGAATCGTGCCCAATTGGCTTGCTATCGGCATGGCGGCGTATGGCGCAGCGGTTTCCGTGGACAATGTGGCACCGCCTTATAACAACTCGCGCCAGCTCACCACCAACGCGGAGCCTCCAACGAACGCTGCGGGATTGAGCCCGCTGCACAATGCCACTGTCGTTGATGCATCGACGCCACGTAATGCCGATGGCACACCACTATTTAATCCAGTCTGGATCTATGTCGCATTTCCATAACGACGTGCACTACAGTTGTTGCAGGCCACGCCCGATACCGGCTGCCACAACAGCAGGTTCAAAAGCTTCGACGCCGTTGCCAGCGGCCAATCGTTTGTTGACTCGTCAATTGGATAGGCTTGCATTTTTGTCATTAACACAAATGCGCCCGCCGACCGCTGTTTTGGACTGATCTGTGCTTCTACATTCAGACGTAAACTGTTTGCCTTAACAAAACTCTTTGCCAATATGAAAATCGATTTTGTCTCTGACATCGCCTGCCCTTGGTGTGCGGTCGGCTTGAATGCACTCGAAACCGCGCTGAAAAACATCGGCGACGATATTCCGGTGACGCTCTACATGCACCCGTTCGAGCTCAACCCGGAAATGGGTGCCGAAGGTGTGGATGCCGGCGAATACCTGATGAACAAATACGGCATGACGCCAGAACAACTCCAAGGCTCGCGGGATACCTTGCGTGAACGTGGCGCAGCGGTTGGCTTTCGCTTCGGTGAACGCGGTCGGATCTGGAACACTTTTCACGCGCACCGTTTATTGCTCTGGGCAGCGGATCAGGACGCCATCACGGGCAAGTCGCAGCAACGTGAACTGAAACATGCGCTACTGCGCGCCTATCACGGTGAAGGCCGTAACCCAGCGGACCCGGATGTGTTGATGCAGTTGGTCCGCGAGGTTGGTCTTGACCCAATCGGTGCGGAACAAGTGATCCATTCACCGATGTATACCAACGAAGTGCGTCAAGCCGAGCAGTTTTGGCATGACAACGGAATTAACGCCGTGCCCGCAATCATTATCAATGACCAGCATCTGTTGCAAGGCGGCCTCCCTGCGGACGTTTTTGAAAATGCGATTCGGCGCATCGCTGCGGACCCAGCGGAAGTGGCTTACACCGGCCGCAGCAAGTAGGGCACCTACGCCAATTGGTGTTTGACTAGTTCACCGCCGCGCACAATCACCTTCAAGTGTTTTCCACTCTCCGCTAGCAGCCCGATATCTTTAAGCGGATCACCATCAACCACCAAAAGATCCGCGTGTGCGCCGGGTTTGATGCAGCCGAGTTTGCCGTCAAACATCATCATCTCGGCACTCACGGACGTTGCCTGGCGCAAAATCTCCAGCGGCGTGAAGACTTCACTTCTGAGCGTGAATTCGCGGCACTGTTGGTCATAAAGGCTGCCGAGCAAGTCGGTGCCGAAACAGACCTTTACACCGGCTTTGCGCATTTCGTCCAACCCGGATATCGCCCCCTTCCAAGCAATAGCCATTTTCTCCTGGCTCTGTGGCGGGAAGCCCAGCTTGCGTCCCATCGTCACCAGTTGTTCGATGGTGATCATGGTCGGCACGATATACGCGCCACGCTCAGCGACAAACGCGGCAGTCTCCGCATCGATCAAGGTACCATGCTCAATCGTACGCACGCCGAAATCCACACAACGACGAATTGCATTCGCCGGATGGCAATGTGCGGAGACATAGGTGCGCCGCTCGACGCACTCACCAACGATGGCGCGAATTTCATCTTCGCGATACTGATTCATCCAGATCGGATCGGTGGGTGAAGCCACACCGCCCGAGCCCATGATCTTGATGCAGTGTGCGCCTTGACGTAACTCCTCGCGCACCGCCTTCAAACATTCATCCACACCATCTGCGACCACACAAAGCGCGTTGAACACACCGCCCGAACACGCACACAGCGCCTGATAGTTGGGCCGTTCTTCAATCTGCCGGAAGTCGCCGTGGCCGCCCGTCATCGACAACGCCTTACCCGAATAGAAAAATCGCGGTCCTTCAAACATCTTATCGGTGATCGCGCGGTGCAGGCTGTAGTTACCCCCGCCGACATCGCGCACGGTGGTGAAGCCACAGTTCAGCGCGTGCTGCAACATCCGCACCGCGTGCGCGGCGCGATAGGTTTCGCCCAAACGCTCTATGGTTGCGACCGAAACATCACTGGCGAACGCATGAATGTGCGCATCGATCATGCCAGGTATCAGCGTTTTTCCCGCAACGTCGATGACCAGCGCATCTGCGGCTGTGACCGGCTGGCGGGAGACTTCCTGAATCAGCCCATCCGCAACCACCACACTCATACCGTCAGCACAATCCGCGTTGGCACCATCGAACACACGCGCATTGGTGAAGATCATCGTCGGCATACGGCACGCTCCTGAGTTATTGGCAATATGCCAAACTCGTTCATCCACGGGCTTTTCAGAGCCGTATTGGCTTGAAAGCGCCGTGGATAATAGAGTTTTGAATTGTGGACGTTGCTAAACGGAAACGAGCGGGGAAGGTTTGTCAGGCCCGCCCGAAAATGATTTTCTCCTGCCGCAACAACTGCGCGATGAGAACCATTGCAACAACGAAGATAGCGGCATTGACGGCTGCGGGTAGCAGGTAGTGAATGAGATCCGTGGTTTCGCCGCGTAACAGACGCGTAATCACCATCAGCTGCGCCAGCACCGGCACAAACAGTTGCCAAGTCGCGTCTTTAAGCTGGGCGAACATCGCCACCGAAGGGATCAATACGACCAATGTTATGGCGTAGGACGCGTAGGTCTGCCCTTCCTTAAAGTTACGACCATAGGTGGCGAGCAGCATCTGGATCGACGCCATGGCGGGTGCGAAAGTGAGCAACATCAAGAAAAACATGCCGTACTGCGCGCCGGAAAGCGACAGTACCGAGCCAATCGCCGGCAAGTTGCCGTACTTGAGGGTTAGCGCAAAACCTATCAGGGTCAAGACGGCAATGCCCAAGCTGTAGATCGACACCGCCACCCCCTTGCCCATCACCAGCGCATCGCGTCCGATCGGTGTCATCAGCAATGGTTCGAGTGAGCCTCGTTCCCGTTCACCGGCGGCCAGGTCAACCGCCATCGCCGTACAACCAGTCACGCAGCCGATCAGCGTGATCCACGGGATAATGAACAGCAGTCCGGCGGCACGTTGCGCGGCGGTACCCAAGTTAGTGTCCTGGACGTCGACCGGCCGAAGAACCGATGGCGCAACACCTCTTGCAATCAACCGTTGTGCAGACACTTCGGCGTTGAAGGCTCTCATCACACGGCGCAACGCACCAACCGACGCACCACTGGAGCTTTGCCTCGTATCGTCGTAGACCAGTTCTACCTTGGCTTCACCGGTCAAAAATTTCTCGCTGAAATCGGCTGGAATCACCATCACCGCGTCGTGATTGCCTTGTTTGATCAGTTCACGAAAGTCCGGCTTGGGGTCGAGCAGCTTCATATCCTGGCGTTGCAAAAAATTCACCAGCTCAGGCGCGTGTTGTTTGCCCGACAGATAGATTTCTTTTTTCTCTGCCTTCGCTTCGATAGAGCCAATGAAGTAGCCTAGCCCCATCAGGATGATCGGTCCCATTGCAATTGACAACAAAAAAATCATGGTTGCGGTGCGTTTATCGCGCAGATGATCCGTCAGTTCTTTTTTGGCGACCGTGAGAATGGTTTTGATTTTTGGAACTTGTTTGTTGGCCATGATCAAGCTGCCTTTTCAGCGGTGCTGGAAGTTGTGGTCAGGGACTCATCGTCAATCCCGGCAAGCGCGACAAATGCGTCTTCTAGGTTGGTGCGTCCGCTCTGCGCGAGTAAGGCTTCGGTGGCGCCCTGCGCGCAAACTTTTCCCTTGGCAATGATGATGATTTCGTCACAAAGCGCGGCGACTTCTTGCATGATGTGTGACGAAAACATCACGGTGCGCCCTTCTGCTTTCAATCGCTTGATTAGTTCACGCAATGAACGCGTCGTCATAACATCAAGCCCGTTGGTCGGCTCATCGAGAATGACAGTTGACGGTTCGTGAACTAGCGCACGGGTAATGGCGACTTTCATGCGTTCGCCCTGTGAAAATCCCTCGGTACGGCGATCCATGATGTCTTTCATGTCCAACCAGTCGGCAAAGCGGGCGATGGTCGCCTCGCTTTTTGCTGTCTCAATACCGTGAAGCTCGGCGTAGTAACGGATGTTTTCGCGCGCGGTAAGTCGTGTGTACAGCCCGCGTGCATCGGTGAGAATGCCGCTGACACGACGGGCATTCTCCGGATCTTTCGCCACGTCAAGCCCGTCAACCGAGGCGCTGCCGCCATCAATTTCCACCAAAGAACCAATCATACGAATGGTCGTCGTCTTACCGGCACCGTTAGGTCCGAGCAATCCGGTGATCTGTCCATTCGGTGCGGTAAAGCTGACGCCATCGACTGCCGCGACCTTGCCAAAGTGCTTCGATAAGTTGCGGACTTCAATCATGGTTTTGCTCCAGACTTTTCGCTGCTCGGTGCATCTTTTGGTTTTTCTACCATCGCTTGGAAATAGCTTGGCCGTGGCAGGCGTTTTAGGCATTCGCCGTCGATTCCCTCGACGCTCGCCTTTTCAATGAACTGCTTGATCATCTTTGGCGCACAGCCATGTTGTGAGACACCGTGCCCGATATTCGGCGCAACCAGATGCACGCTATTTGAGAACGTCTTTTTCACCTCATCACCAAAAATTGGTGGAGTGACCGGATCAATGCCGCCAGAAAGAATTAGGACAGGCTTGTCGGACTTTACTGGCGTGTGGAAATCAGCGGCGACCTTAGCCATTGGCCAGTTTTCGCAAGCGGTGGAAAACTCGCGGATGAACATCGTTTGAAACGGCTGCACCTTTGCCGCTTCATCACGCGCCGCAGCGTCAATTCGTGCGACATCCTCACTACAGGAAACCGAAAGGCGCATGCCAAAGGCGATCTTCTCTTCGGCGAAATCCATAAACCCACCGGATGCCGCAAACAGTGGCGCATAGTTTCCAACTGAGGCCTGCTTGATGGCTTCCGGCAATACCGCCACGAATTGAGGCACGTATAGCAAGGTGAATACTTGTGTTGCAACCATCTGCCGGGAAACGGTTATCTCACGGGTCAGACTTGTAAGCGGGTCCCGGATGGCAATCTTTATCGGCTGTTTGTCTAAACGCGCGAGCAACGCCGCAAACCCGCCGCGAAAATCCGGGTACGCTTGTTGGCACTTGGGATTGGTCTCGCATGCCGTGAACGCTGACTCTAACGCCGCCCCGGCGTCTCGTGCAAACGTTGCCGGTAATGCCATTGAAGGGGGCGCGACTCCGTCAAGCACAACCGTGCGAACGCGCTCTGGATAACGACGTAGATACTCTTGCGCCGTCCGCGTCCCATATGAGCCACCCCATAGGTTGATCTTGTCGTAGCCGAGCCCAGCGCGAACCTCGTCGTAGTCGGCCATCGCGGTCGTGCTTCCGTACTGGGTGAGGTCGGCGCGTTTGGACAAATTGTCACGACAATCTGCCACCACCTTCATTGTCAGATCGCGCCGTGTCTCAGGCGAAGCCATGGCGGCGCTATCGTCACTTGGAAGCTTGCAATTGAGCAGATTCGACTTTCCCGTGCCGCGCTGATCTATGAACACGACGTCGCGCTTGGTGATAAGTCCGGATAACTGCGGTGTGACGGAGGCAATCACGTCGGTTGCCGCTTGCCCCGGGCCACCAGCAAAAATGAAAATCGGATCGGGCTCCTTGATGCGGGCCGAGGCGGGGTAAACAACCAAATTCAGACTGATCTTGCGGCCCGACTTGGTCTCTCGATTCTCAAAGACCTCATGAGTTGCACACTTGAGCGCAGTTTCGACACCCGGAACCCGGCATTCCTTAAGTGCGATCGTCGCGGCGGTCTGAGGTAAGCGATCCCCAGAGCAACCGAATAATAATCCTGCGCCTAATGGCGCTAACGCGTAGCGAAATTTACGAAATTTTGAAGCCATAGATGGATATAAGATGAAAGTCGAGGTGCGGCTGGCAAACCACCATTAATCTCACCCGCCAACCGCTGCCTGAACATTATCCCATCTACGCCGGGTCCGCTTGCAGATTTGGACGAAACCCGCCTACGCGGTAACGAAACCCCACCGTCACGGCGCGAAGCCCAATCTACCAAGGCAACTCGTCTGACACGCCAAGTCCTGTCGGCTGAACGAATGGGAGCCAACTGGATGCCGTCCGCAGCTTGACTTTCCGGGCATTGGGGCAGCGGGGGCTGTGCGCGCCTTGAAACCAGCGTGAAAGCGGACTTCACGCCACGCAGTCCATGATGCTAAGAGTGCGGCCAGCAGCAAGCAGTTTGACCTCGCGATAGAAGCCGCCTCACTCGATCATTCACCCCGATACTCCTACCGCATTTACGCTGCGGGCGGCTTTGCGTGGTTAGCTAAACACGATCCCACCATTTTTTACCGCCACGTGTACCACCGAGTTTGGCGGGTATTTGCCTTCCAGGATCGCCTTGGCAAGCGGGTTCTCGATTTGTTGTTGGATGGCGCGCTTCAGCGGTCGTGCGCCATAAACTGGGTCAAATCCCGCCTTGGCAATCTCCGTCATCGCCTCCGCATTCACGTCGAGTTGCAGTTCCATTGCCGCCAAGCGCGCCACCAGACCCGCCAACTGAATCTTGGCGATGGAGGCAATGTTTGCCTCGTCGAGCGCGTGGAACACCACCACTTCGTCGATGCGGTTGACAAACTCGGGCTTGAAGTAGTTCTTGACTTCTGCCATCACCGCAAGCTTTACCACACCATAGTCTGACCCAGACATAGCTTGAATCTGCTGCGATCCCAAGTTGGACGTCATGACAATGACGGTGTTCTTGAAATCCACCGTGCGGCCCTGTCCATCAGTCATGCGACCATCGTCGAGTACTTGCAGCAACACGTTGAACACATCCGGGTGCGCCTTCTCAACTTCATCGAGCAAGATGACCGAATATGGTTTACGCCGCACCGCTTCCGTCAAATAACCGCCCTCATCGTATCCCACATAGCCGGGCGGCGCGCCGATCATTCGCGCAACGGAGTGTTTTTCCATAAATTCCGACATGTCAATACGGATCATGTGCTCTTCCGAGTCGAAGAGGAAATTGGCCAGCGCTTTGCAAAGCTCGGTCTTGCCAACCCCCGTAGGCCCCAGAAAAAGGAACGAACCATAGGGGCGGTTTGGGTCGCCAAGCCCTGCCCTTGAGCGACGGATTGCATCTGACACGAGACGAACAGCCTCGTCTTGACCGATCACGCGTTCATGTAATCTGGCCTCCATGTGAACGAGCTTTTCCCGCTCTCCCTGCATCATCTTCGAGACAGGAATACCGGTGGCACGCGACACCACCTCGGCAATCTCCTCGGCTCCGACATGGGTACGCAGAAGTTGTGTTTTGGCAGGTTTGGCGTCGTCTTTCTCTGCATGTTTCAGCTGCGCTTCAAGTTGCGGCAGCTTGCTGTATTGGAGTTCGGCAAGCGTGTCGAATTGTCCCTTGCGCTGGAGATCCGCCATTTGCGCGCGAATGCGCTCGATCTCTTCTTTAATGTGTTGGGTGCCCTGCAACTGCGATTTTTCGGATTTCCAGATCTCTTCAAGATCGGAATATTCGCGCTCCGCACGATCAATCTCTTCTTCGATCAACGCGAAACGCTTTTGCGAAGCCTCATCTTTTTCCTTGCGTACCGCCTCGCGTTCAATTTTCAGCTGGATGAGACGCCGGTCCAACTTATCCATCACCTCAGGTTTGGAATCGATTTCCATCTTGATGCGCGCGGCAGCCTCATCGATGAGATCAATCGCTTTGTCCGGCAGGAAGCGATCCGTGATGTAGCGGTTGGATAACTCAGCAGCAGCCACAATAGCCGGATCGGTAATTTCTACACCATGGTGCAGTTCGTACTTTTCCTGCAGCCCGCGCAGGATGGCAATGGTCGATTCCACCGACGGCTCATTGACCAGCACTTTTTGAAACCGACGCTCAAGCGCCGCATCCTTTTCCACATATTTACGGTATTCGTCGAGTGTGGTTGCACCGATGCAATGTAACTCGCCGCGCGCCAGCGCGGGCTTCAACATATTGCCGGCGTCCATGGCGCCTTCGGCCTTACCCGCCCCCACCATGGTGTGTAACTCATCGATAAAGACGATGGTCTGCCCCTGATCCTGCGCAAGCTCCTTCAAGACAGTTTTGAGGCGTTCCTCAAACTCTCCCCGATACTTGGCACCCGCAAGCAAGGCGGCCATGTCAAGCGATAGCACGCGCTTGCCTTTCAGGCTTTCCGGCACTTCACCGTTGATGATGCGTTGTGCCAGACCTTCAACGATGGCTGTCTTGCCGACGCCAGGCTCGCCGATTAACACCGGATTGTTCTTGGTGCGGCGTTGTAGCACTTGAATCGCGCGCCGAATCTCGTCGTCGCGACCGATGACGGGATCCAGCTTGCCCATACGAGCGCGCTCGGTAAGATCGATGGTGTATTTTTTTAACGCCTCGCGCTGGCCTTCTGCATCTTGAGAATCGACAGATGCAGCGCCGCGCACCGCCATGATCGCGGCCTCCAGCGCGTTTGGCGTGGCACCGTGTTCTTTGAGCAGACGGCCACACTCGCCTTTATCGTTGGCGACGGCGAGCAGAAACCATTCAGAGGCAATAAACTGATCGCCACGTTTGCTCGCTTCCTTGTCAGTCAGATTGAGTAAATTGGACAGATCGCGCGACACCGAGATTTCTCCCCCTGTGCCTTCAACTTTAGGCAACCGCTTAATCGATTGCTCGAGCGCAGCGCGTAGCTTTGGTACGGCAACTCCCGCGCGCGACAACAGTGAAGCGTTTCCACCATCCGCGTCATCGATCAGCGCGACCAACAAGTGCTGCGGTTCGATATAGCTGTTGTCGTTGGCGAGCGCGTTCGACTGCCCCTCAGCGAGCGCCTGCTGGAAGCGCGTGGTTAGTTTGTCAGTACGCATGGCGTGATATCCTCGTTCATGGGTCTATGATATCTCTATCTAGTCTGTCTTCTGCCGCGCAAGCCTTCTCGCAAATGCGCCGCAATCGAGGTATATATGCGTGTATCGTGTGACATTTCAAGGTGAACAATGGCAAAACCGTCTGAAATCACGGTCTCGGAGACCAATGCTCACCTTCGCCACGACATCGAAGCGACCATAACCAAGGATGTCACCCTGGCACTCAACGAAGATGTCGGACCCGGCGACCTGACAGCACAACTGATTGCCGCAGATAAGCAGGCAGTGGCAAGTGTTATGACACGCGTGGACGGCGTACTCGCTGGTCAGGATTGGTTCAAGCGCGCCTTTACCGAACTTGATCCCGACTGCGAGTTGTTCTGGCATGTCAAGGACGGTGATGCCATTACCGCAGGACAGCCGTTATGCGAGGTGTCGGGAAACGCACGCGCCATGCTCAGCGCAGAAAGAACGGCGCTCAATTTTTTGCAGACAATGTCCGCAGTGGCGACCAAGACGGCCGCCTATGTTGCTGCTGTTCGAGGAACCAAGGCGAAAATTCTCGACACTCGAAAGACGGTACCAGGGCTTCGCCTGGCGCTGAAGTACGCAGTCGCGGTCGGCGGCGGGGTGAACCATCGCCTAGGCTTGTTCGACGGCATTCTAATCAAGGAAAATCACATTGCGGCGGTGGGCGGCATCGCTGCGGCTCTGAGATCCGCTTTTGAGCTCGTCAAGCATGCTGCTGCGGCGGATACCATGATCGAAATTGAAGTCGAAACGTTGGGACAGCTCGAAGAGGCGCTCGACGCCGGGGCGAGACTGATTCTGCTAGATAATTTCACTATTGACACCATGAAAGACGCAGTACGTATTAATGCGGGTCGCGCGGAACTAGAAGCCTCTGGCGGGGTCACTCTCCAGTCGGTTCGGCGAATTGCAGAAATTGGCGTGGATCGCATTTCGATTGGCACCTTGACCAAAGATATTCAGGCGTTGGATCTGTCCATGCGCTTCAAACTTTACTAGGACGACTCATGACTCGATTGACCAAGCTACTACTTGCAGTCGCAACAATGTTTACAATCATGGGGTGCGCCTCAACCTCCTCCCCGAAAGCAGATCCGTGGGAGGGCTTTAACCGTGGTTCGTTTGCCGTAAACGAAGCCATCGACAAAGCGTTGTTGACGCCGGCGGCAAAGGGTTATCAGGCGGTGACACCGAGCTTTGTCCGCTCAGGTGTGTCGAATGCGTTTGGCAACGTCGGCGATGTGGGTACTGGGCTGAACAACCTGCTTCAAGGCAAAACCGGAAGCGCGTTATCCGATTTTGGTCGCGTGTTGGTCAATTCCACACTCGGCATTCTTGGGTTATTTGATGTGGCCTCACCAATGGGACTCGACAAAAATAATGAGGATTTTGGCCAAACACTCGGTAAGTGGGGCGTTGGATCGGGCCCGTATCTGGTACTTCCGTTACTCGGCCCTTCCACGCTACGAGACGCGATTGGTCGGGTGCCTGACCGTTACACTTCCTATAGCCAACAGGTGGAACACGTACCGACCAGCAACAGCTTGCTCGGTCTAGATATTATCCGCACACGGGCTGAGTTATTGGCAACTGGCAAAACCCTTGAAGAAGCGTCATTGGATAAATATCAATTCTTGCGAGATGCCTTTCTCCAGCGCCGCTTGAGCCAAGTACATGATGGTAAGGTGCCCCAGGCGCTACGCGAGAAGCTCGAAGAGGATATAGAGCCTCCCGCAGCTGCATCCTCCAAGCCTGTCCCGCCAAAATGAGCAGTTTAGAAATCAGCCTGTTGGTGGTGTTCTTGGCGTTCTGCGTCATTATGGGTGCAGTGCTGACGTTCTGTATCCGTGAACGCAGACTGGTCGATGGGTTGTCTGACGTCGCCCCCATGAGCGCAGAGGCCATTGAAAACGAAGACATTCGCTTGGTAAAGGTACTTTTCGGCGCAATTATCGCAGGTGCCCTACTCGCGTTAATTACCGGCTATCTCGTATTCATGAGAGACTGGAATTAGTTAAAGCTCAGCAACATAAGGGCTCAAATTACCGCCACCCTAAAATTGGCAACCCTTTGCAATCACCTCTTTGAGTTTATCGACTGAGGTTGTCAATACCACGAACCGTTGGGGAAGCGCCTCGATACCGATGTACTTCTCGGGGCGGGGCGGGTGGTGTCCGAGCGCTTCTGCCATAGTAGCTTCAAATTTGGCAGGTAGCGCGGTCTCCAAGCAAATCAACGGTACACTTCCATCGTGCCTTTGCAACCCAGCTTTGATGCCATCTGCCGTGTGCGGATCAATGTCGACGCCGTACTTCTGATGCACCATGCGTATGGTAGCCAGACGATCTTGATGGGTGGACTTTGCCGATACAAACCCAAATGCCGGGACACGACCCCAAAGCTGGTCACACGCGGCAAGGTCAAAGCCGCCCTCGCTGTCCACTTTTTGCATCAGCTCTCGAACGACTGCCGGATCTCGCCAGGCGAGGTCAAACAAAAAGCGCTCAAAATTTGACGCTTTTGAGATGTCCATCGACGGGCTGGAAGTTTGTTTTGTATCGCTCGCTTGTCGCGGCTGATACTTGCCGGTCTGGAAAAACTCATCGAGCACATCGTTCTCGTTGGTTGCGACAATCAATTGTTTGATCGGCAGCCCCATCATACGCGCGACGTGCCCGGCTAAAACATTGCCGAAATTGCCGGAAGGTACGGAAAAACTGACTTTCTCGTTATTGCTGGTGGTCGCGGCAAAGTATCCTTTGAAGTAGTAAACAACCTGCGCAACGATACGCCCCCAGTTGATTGAGTTAACCGCGCCTATACGATACTGGGCCTTGAAAATGAGGTCGTTGGATACTGCCTTGACCATATCCTGGCAATCGTCAAACACACCCTCAACGGCAAAATTATGGATGTTCGTATCCTGAATGGAGAACATCTGCGCCGTTTGGAATGGCGACATCTTGCCCTTCGGCGAGAGCATAAACACGCGAACGCCCTGCTTCGACTTCATCGCATGTTCCGCCGCCGAGCCGGTATCGCCGGAGGTCGCACCCAGAATGTTCAGTTCGAGCCCATCCCTCGCGAGAACGTACTCGAACAAATGTCCAAGCCACTGCATCGCCACGTCCTTGAACGCTAGGGTGGGGCCGTTTGAACACTTCAGCAGGTGTAATCCAGGTGCCAAGTTTGCCAGCGGCGTGATATCGGCTGATCCAAACACCTCCTCGCGATAGGTCTTATTGATGATGTTGCGCAAATCATCCGCAGGAATATCGTCGACAAAACGCGAAATGATGTTGTAGGCCAGCGCTGGATACGAAAGCCCTCGCATCTCCGCCAGTTCTTCAGCGGTCAGGGAGGGATAGGCCTGCGGCACGTACAGGCCGCCATCGGTGGCCAAACCGGCGAGCAGGATGTCACAAAAAGACTTCGGGTCGTCGGTGTCGGCCCCGCGCGTCGAGACGTATTTTGCGGATTGAACCATTAGTTCAACTCCTCCAAGCGGATGCGTACCACCTTGTTCGCCATACTGGTTAACGCCTCGATCTTGGCAATTGCGGCGTTCGCTTGTTGTTCCAAGCAGCGATGCGTGAGGATAATGACGTCGACCACATCCTCCCCATCCTCTGCTTCCTTTTGCAGCATGGCGTCAATGGAAATCGAGTTATCCGCAAGAATGCGCGTGACGTCCGCCATGACGCCGGGACGATCGAAAGCCGATAGGCGTAAGTAGTACGCAGTCTCCACCTTGCCCATCGGCAGGATCGGTGTGTCATGTAGCTGATCCGGCTGGAAGGCAAGATGCGGCACGCGTTGCTCGGGGTCCGCCGTCAACATTCGGGTGACATCGACCAAATCGGCGATCACTGCGCTGGCGGTTGCCTCGGCCCCGGCACCGCGCCCATAGTACATGGACGCACCGACCGCGTCGCCTTTTACCAGAATGGCATTCATCACGCCTTCAACGTTGGCAATCAGGCGTTTGGCCGGAATGAGCGTGGGGTGCACGCGAAGCTCGATACCCGCAGCAACGTGTCTGGTGATGCCAAGCAACTTGATCCGATAGCCGAGTTGTTCGGCGTAGGCGATATCTTTGTCAGTGAGTTTCGAAATGCCTTCGGTGTACGCCTTTTCAAACTGGACTGGCACACCGAAGGCGATTGCCGAGAGAATGGTGAGCTTGTGTGCGGCGTCGATGCCCTCGATATCGAATGTCGGGTCCGCCTCGGCATATCCCTTTGCCTGCGCTTCCTTCAACACGGTATCAAAGCTCGCACCGCGTGAGCGCATCTCGGACAAGACAAAATTCGATGTCCCATTAATGATGCCGGCGATCCACTCAATACGGTTGGCGCTCAAGCCTTCCCGCAATGCCTTGATGATCGGCACACCGCCGGCCACTGCTGCTTCAAATGCGACCATCACTTTTTTGCGTTGTGCGGCGGCAAAGATTTCGTTTCCGTGCTTGGCCAAGAGGGCTTTATTTGCCGTCACCACATGTTTGCCATTCTCGATCGCTTCGAGCACCAACGTTTTGGTGGTCGTGTCACCACCGATCAACTCACAGACGATATCGATGTCCGGATTGGTGACGATCCCCGATGGATCCGCCACCAACGTAATCCCTTCCAGCGACACGGAGCGAGGCTTATTGATATCTCTGGCGCTCGCATGGGTGATGCGAATTTCCCGACCGGCGCGTCGGGAAATCTCCTCGCCGTTCCTGCGCAGTACTTCGATGGTCCCAGATCCGACGGTTCCCAAGCCCAGCAGGCCAACATTGATCGGTTTCATTTCAGCGGCTTCACAAAGTGAAATGCCGTGATAGTCAACCCTTCACGGAAATAAAAGCGGTGCGCCTTTTGGCGTTGCGTGCCGGAATCGAGGCACAGGTAGTCACAACCTCGGGTTTTACCCATTTCGTTTAGCGTATCCAGCATCAACTTGCCCACACCACCCGATCGTTTTTGCTCATTTGTGATCAGATCATCACAATAAATTTCGCGCCCGTAATGGGTCTTCTCGGTCATGCGAAACACACACACCCCGAGAACATCTTCCCCCTCGGTTACAACCAACATCTCTGCTCCGCTCGCAAATATCTGTTGCATGCGGGTGACGTAATCTGCAGACAGGTTCGGTCGCAACTGGCGATGCACCGATTCCGCCGCCTGTAGCCAGTCGAGTGCGACGACTTCGCGCCGGTCGTTAGTAATGTGAACGATATTCATTTGAGCAGCCCATCCTTGCGAAACATTTCTTTAATCCCGCGCACCGCCTGACGCGTGCGCGAGGGATTTTGGCTTCGGCCGCCCTGCGGGCTTAACGCGGCGTTGCCGGTTAGCCTACGCCGAAACACCGAACGTTCGCGATCTACCATCACAACAAACCATCCTTGCGAAACATTTCTTTAATCCCGCGCACCGCCTGACGCGTGCGTTCAGCATTCTCGATCAGCGCAAACCGCACGTGATCATCGCCGTATTCACCGAATCCAATGCCGGGTGAAACCGATACCTTCGCGTCCGCGAGGAGTTTCTTGGCAAACTCGAGTGAGCCAAGCTTTGCATATGGTGCGGGGATCTTAGCCCAGATATACATGGACGCTTTCGGCTTGGTGGTCTCCCAGCCGGCTTCGGCCAACCCCTTGTGTAAGACGTCGCGTCGCAACTGATATTCAGCCACCACTTCGGCGACACAATCCTGCGGACCTTCCAGCGCCGCAATAGCGGCGACTTGAATCGGCGTGAAGGTGCCGTAATCGTGATACCCCTTGATGCGCGCCAACGCGGCAACCAGTTCTTTGTTGCCGACCATAAAGCCGATGCGCCAGCCCGCCATGTTGTAGGACTTCGACATGGTAAAAAACTCCACTGCGACGTCACGAGCGCCCGGCACCTGCATGATTGATGGCGCTTTCCAGCCGTCGTAAGTGATATCGGCATAGGCCAGATCATGAACCACCAGCACGTTGTTTGCCTTGGCCAATGCGACGATGCGTTCAAAAAAATCCAGTTCGACACACATCGCGGTTGGGTTTGACGGGAACCCCAAAATCAGCATCTTTGGCTTAGGGTAGCTTTCGCGGATGGCCTTTTCTGCTTCGGCAAAAAAATCCACACCTTCCGTCATCCGTACGTGTTTGATCTGCGCCCCGGCGATCACAGCACCGTAGATATGGATCGGATAACTCGGGTTCGGCACCAGTACGGTATCGCCGCTGTCCAGCGTTGCCAGCATCAAATGTGCCAACCCCTCCTTGGAGCCGATCGTGACGATCGCTTCCGTGTTGGGGTCAAGCGTGACGTCATAGCGGCGCTGATACCAATCACAGATGGCTTTACGCAAACGCGGAATGCCCTTTGAGACCGAATAACCGTGGGTGTTCGGGCGTTTGGAAGCCTCGACCAACTTATCAACAATATGCTGCGGAGTCGCACCGTCCGGGTTGCCCATCGACATATCGACAATATCTTCGCCGCGATGGCGTGCCGCCATCTTTAACTCAGCGGTGATATTGAAGACGTACGGTGGGAGGCGCTTGATGCGGGAAAATTCGTGAGTCATGTGAGTAGTTGCGGCGACTTGTGACGGACAGCGAGTCGAATGGGTCGGTGAATCGGGCGGTGACGGCCACCCACTAATTTATAATCGTTGTGCAGTGCAAAAAACTGATTGTAGCTGACGCGGCACCGATTTTGCCGAACGACACCTAGCGGAAAGAAAATGAAGCTCCACCTGCACGACGTCTCAGGTCAAAACGCCATCACTGGTCACGGCACGGGATATGTGCAGATCAATGGTGTGCGTGTCGCCAACCCACTTATCGTCGCGCCCGACACCCTCATCTCGCCGTGGACGGCACCCGCGTTCGAAGCGTTAAGCTTTGCCGATTTTTCGCAGCTCCTGGCACTGAACCCCGCACTGGTCGTGTTTGGCTCGGGCGCAAGCTTTCGTTTTCCAGCCACACCAATCCTCGCTGCTTTTTCTCAGGCGCGTATCGGATTTGAAGTCATGGACACCGCCGCTGCATGCCGCACCTATAACGTACTCATGAGTGAAGGCCGCAACGTCGCGGCAGCGCTCTACGTCTAATTGAAAGTCACATGATGATGCTGTGCCAAGCCTTTGTATTGATCGCCGTTCTGTTACTTGGCCCCGCCCACGCCAATGCCCGGACGCAATCACCCGGCGAATTGACCACCGTCGATAAGGTGGATTTAAATCGTTACGTCGGCAAGTGGCACGAGATCGCCCTTTTTCCCAACCGCTTCCAAGCGCAATGTATTGGCGATACCACTGCGACTTATGCCCTAAAGCCGAATGGACGTATCGAAGTGACCAACCGGTGCCGCACCGAGGACGGCAAGACCGACGTGGCCATCGGCGAAGCCAAGCTCGCGGTTGAGGATGGCAGTAACGCAAAACTCAAAGTGAGATTCGCACCTGCATACTTGGCGTGGCTACCGCAGGTCTGGGGCAACTATTGGGTGATTGAGCTTGACGCTAACTATCAGTTCGTCGTGGTGAGCGAACCCAATCGCGAGTTTCTCTGGATACTCTCCCGCACACCGGCGCTCAACGAGAGCACTCTGGCCGGCATCAAGACCCGCCTGACCGCGCGCGGCTTTGACGTCGCCAAGCTGCAATTCAAGCCGCAGTCCACACAGTAAGCGCTGAAAATAAAAAAAGTCAAATAAAGACGGGCATCTTCGAGCCTTTTGGCCTGAAGATACACGTGGTTGTTAGGGTTTTGTACTTTGCCCGCGCTGCCGCACCTAGCAGCGGCACTTAGCTGCCGATCACACCACCATCAGTCTTGCGAATGACCAGCGTCGCGGTTCGCGGTTTGCCGTCGACCGCCGTGTTCGGCCAGTCTTTCACCGGGTGCTGCACATTGACCCACGCAGTGCGCATGTCTGGCGTAAACGTGAGCCCGGTCAACTCAGCACCGACCGGGCCGACCAAAAAGCGCCGCGACTCACCAGTGGCGCGATCAATCGCAATCACCGAGTCGTTGCCACGTAACTTCAACAGTTCGTCTTCGGTTGCTTCCGCGGTGTCAGTACAAGCCCAGAGTCGCCCGGCGTAGTCGATGGTGAGCGTGTCTGGATTGGTAAACAAGTCGCCCTTGAGATTGCCGCGTAGCGCCGGTTCGTTTTGTTCCGGGTTGCCGCAACTCAAAAATACATCCCATTCAAATGTCGTTGACGCCGCGTCCCCACCATTCTCACGCCACCTGACAATGTGCCCATAGAGATTATTGACGCGCGGGTTTACCGGATTCGCCCCTTCCTTATCCGGGCGACCCCGCTGGCCGTTGCCGGTAAACGCCGCATACACTTCACCGGACTTATGTTCAACAGCAATCCACTCCGGGCGATCACACTTGGTGGCTCCCACCACATCAGCCGCTGCGCGGGCGAAGGTTACGACCTCCGCTTGCGTGGGGAAACCCTTGTCGGCCGTGAGGCCGTTTTGCCCTTGTTCCAATGCAATCCAGCGCCCCCGACCTTGCGCTTTGCCATCCGCGCCGGCATCAAAGCGCGCGACATACAATGTGCCGTGATCGAGCAAATCGCGATTGGCGGCGCGGTTGGTGGTGTTGACACGATCGCGCGAAACAAACTTGTACACATACTCAAAACGCGCGTCGTCGCCGGTGTAAACCACTAACCGTCCATCCTTCGCCACCGCATAGTGCGCGCTCTCGTGGCAGCAGCGCCCGAGAGCGGTGCGTTTGGCCGGAACCCAGGTTGGATCAAACGGGTCGATCTCAACCACCCAGCCCGCCTTGTTGAATTCATTCGGGTGTTTTGAAGCGTCGTGTCGCAGATCAAATTCGGGATGCTTGTAAAGAGGCTTTGGCCTGAGCGTATAACGCGCCTGCATTGGGTTCACCGGTCCACCCATACTCGAAAAATAGTCGTGAAAATTTTCTTCACACGTCAGATAGGTGCCCCACGGCGTGGTGCCGATGCCGCAGTTACCCATTGTGCCCATCGCGGCGAAGCCCGTCGGGTCGAATGCTGATTTCATCAGCGCCGCGCCGGCGGCCGGCCCGCCGAGGCGCGCTGGTGTCAGCCCGTGGATGCGTCGCGCGTACTTTGAAGGTCGCACGATATTCCAAACGCCGTTCTCGAACTTCACCTCCAGTACAGACACGCCCACCGTCGCATGCATCTTGCGCACTTTTTCGGCCGACATATCTTTATCACCGTCGGGAAAAAGCTGTGCGGCGCGGGGATATTCATGATTCATGACCAACAGGCCGTGGTCAGACTTATTCGAGCCCACCGGCAGCGGAAAAAACCACATCCCGTCGTGCATCTGACCGCCCTGCTGCATCGCCTCGTCCGACGAATTGGCGGCGTTGAACTTCCAACCCGGCCCATCAGAGACGGGATCACCATGCAGAAAAAACGGTACCGCCGTGTAGCCCTCAGCGACCACCACCCGATCCGCCACTGAGGGCGCAACCGATTTAAAAGTGAATGACGGAGTTCCCATTGTGGCGTTCGACGAGGTTGCACAACCGCCGACCAATCCGCTCGCCGCTAGCGCGGACGTGGCTTGCAGGAACTGCCGTCGGGATATCGCTTTCGCGATCAAAGTATCAAGTCGATTCGTGCGTGGCATTTCCGCTCCAGTTCAAGTTTAATGAACCGACATTATCGCCGAGCAATATGACATGAGACTGACAGCGGCCTTCCGATACCTTGTTTTGGCGCGTGGTTATTTCCAGCCAGCCCGGTCAAAAATCTGTGCGGCGGCGGCATAGTTCTTACCGACCATTTCCATCTTAAGCGGATCCCGCCTGAAGGTACCGAGTGAATCCAGCGCCGCGCTACTCATTTTGCCGACCGCCGGATACTCGTTGTTGCCATCGGCAAAGTGACGCTGCGCTTCCGGCGTCGCCAAATACTCTAGGAACTTGATGGCGTTATCTTTGTTAGGTGCATAACGCGCGACTCCGGCGCCCGAAATATTGATATGGGTACCGCGAGCGTTCGCGCCAGTCTGGTTAGGGAAAATCACACCGACCTTGGCAACCAGCGCCTTATCTTCGGGCTTATCGGAGCGAAGCAGTCGCGCGAAATAATAAGTATTGCTGATGGTGATGTCACACTCGCCTGCCGCAACCGCCTTGATCTGGTCGGTATCACCGCCCTTCGGTGCACGCGCCATGTTGGCCACAACCCCGCGCGCCCAATCTTCTGCTTTGGCCGGACCATGTGCGGCGATGATCGAACTTAGCATGGAGATGTTGTATGGGTGGGAGCCGGAACGCACACAAATCTTGCCTTTCCATTTTGGGTCGGCAAGGCTTTCGTAATCAGGCAATTCAGTTGGGTTGAGTTTGCCCTTTGCATAAATGATCGGACGGGCACGAATCGAAAAGCCGAACCACGAGCCATCTGCCGCACGCAATTCAGCCGGGATGCTGTTCTCGAGGGCGCTTGATTTGATTGGCTGGAACAGTCCGGCCTCTCGTGCCTTCATCAGACGGCCCATGTCTACGGTGATAAGGACGTCCGCCGGACTACGGGTGCCTTCACTTTTCATGCGCTCGAGCAAGGGATCTTCCGGACCCTCGATACGGTTAATCTTGATGCCGGTTTTCTTTTCAAAATTGGTATACAGCGCTTCGTCGGTTTGATAGTGCCGTGACGAATAGAGATTGAGCACCCTGCTGTCGGCGGCAGCGGCTGTCGAGATGGCGGTGGTGATGGCGGCGGCAAGAATTGTGGAAATGGGTTTTTTCATAGCGGTATGATGGTATCCAAAGGTGCTTAAGTCAGACTTCAAAACGGCGTTGTACAAGCCCGATGAAACCGACTATAATGCGAATGATTCTCATTTGTCAAACCGACGGCGTGCGAAAATCAAAGCCTAATTGCGCCAAACAGCCAACATATGACCCAACACCTCCTCGACATCAAGCAATTGTCATTTGCCTATACCGCCGGCAAATCCACCTGCAAAGCGCTCAACTTCAAGATCAACGAAGGCGAAATTGCGTGCCTACTTGGCCAAAGTGGCTGCGGCAAAACGACTGTTTTACGATTGATCGCTGGATTTGAGCGACCCCTCGCCGGCAGCGTTCAAGTTGGCGGACGCGAACTCACGAGCCCCCACGCATTCGTCGAACCGGAGGATCGGGGAATAGGTTACGTATTCCAAGATTTTGCGTTGTTCCCGCATCTGACCATCGCAAAAAACGTCGCGTTTGGTTTGCGCAATATGTCTAGCGAAGCCACCAATCACCGCGTCGCAGAAATGCTTCAACTCGTCGGCATGAGCAAGTATGGTGCACGGTACCCGCATGAGTTGTCCGGCGGACAGCGGCAACGCATTGCTCTTGCGCGCGCGCTTGCACCGCGTCCGTCACTGTTGCTGATGGACGAGCCGTTTTCCAGCCTGGATATCGAGTTACGCGAAAAACTGAGCTTGGAAGTACGCGAACTACTGAAGTCGCAACACATCACAGCACTGTTTGTCACTCACGACCAAAACGAAGCGTTCTCCATCGCCGATACGGTCAGCGTGATGAATAAGGGCGTGATTGAGCAAACCGACACTGCGTACAATCTTTACCACCGCCCTGCTTCCCGGTTTGTCGCGGATTTTGTCGGCCAAGGTGTATTGATTGCCGGCCGCGGCATGGCGGACAGAATGATCGACACCGAGCTCGGCAATATGCATGCGGCCGACGATACCAGCGTGGCGATCGAATCCGGCGGGTCATACGACGTTCTGCTCCGGCCTGACGATATTCAGCACGATGACCACAGCCCGACCACCGCGATGGTGATACATAAAGCGTTTCGCGGCGCTGACATTTTGTACACGCTGAGGCTCGACAGCGGCACCCAGTTATTGTCACTGGTGCCATCACATCACAACCATGAGTTGGGTCAAAAGATTGGCATCCGTACCGAAATCGACCACGTAGTGGCATTCCCAGCACGACGCGCAACCTAGTCGGCATGACCTGTGTGTAGGGCTGGCGTCGCAGGGTACACGCAGCGTGCGCATCATGCCACCGGACAAACGAGACAACGAACACGCCACGAAAAAAACACACAAAGGGAAAAACCCCTTTATCGACCTGCACTTTCAGGCAAAAACGTCCCTAAACGCCCGTCAATAATGGTGTTTATCTTATTGGGCTATCCAAGAAGCGTTAAATTTCTGCCAATGCTCCGCCGAAGAGTTAGCCTTTAGGAAGTCGCGCACAACGGCTTCCTCTGCCCGATACGCAGCTTCGTTCAACGCGCCACGCATGAGTTGGAAGCGCAAGAATACGAGATAGGTATTCATCACATCGGTTTCACAGTAATCGCGGATCGCTTGAATTTCGCCGCGTTGGTAGGCATTCCAAACTTGTCCACCGTCCATTCCAAGCTTGCCGGGAAATCCACACAGCTGTGCAAGGGCATCAAGCGGCGCGCTGGCCCGAGGCTGATACATCGCCAGCAGATCCATCAAGTCCAAATGCCGCATATGGTAGCGACTGATGTAGTTGTTCCACTTAAAGTCGCGGTCGTCTTCGCCCATATCCCAGTAACGCGGTGCGGCCACACCGTGCACCAATGCACGATAGTTAAGCACCGGCAGATCGAATCCCCCGCCGTTCCACGACACCAACTGTGGCGTGTACTTTTCGATGCCTTTGAAGAACTGCTGGATGATGTACTTTTCATCGTCCTCAGCTTTGCCGATCGACCAGGCGCGCAGGCCATCGTCGGTGCGCAGCACACACGAGATGGCACAGACACGCTGCACGTGATGCGGCAAAAAATCACCACCCGTTTGCTGACGGCGACGTTGAAACGCAAACTCAGCAACCGCTTCGGCGCTAAGCTCGGCGTCAAGTTCGTGAAGTTGGCGTAACCCCTCCACGTCGGGAATGGTTTCGATATCAAAGACAAGAATTGGTGTCATGGTCTACGCCGAATGAACAATCGACGCATTCTCGCATCTCTGGCGCGATTTTCCCGACAGGTGTCCGCGCCTCTTGAACCTGCGCTACCAGTTAAGCAGGAAACACGCCGGTCGAGAGATAGCGGTCACCCCGATCACAAACGATGTGCACGATTACTGCATCCTTGGTGGCGCGTGCCACTTCAAGTGCCGCTACCAATCCGCCGCCGGACGAAACACCAGCAAAGATACCCTCTTCAGCCGCCATCCGTCGAGTCATTTCCTCACTAGCGGTTTGGGTGACTTCGATGACTTGATCAATTTGCTCGCGGCGGAAAATCTTGGGCAGATAGGCCTCGCTCCATTTGCGAATACCGGGAACGTTCGATCCGTCCGCAGGTTGAACGCCGATGATTTGAATCGCGGGGTTCTTTTCTTTCAAGTAACGCGAAACCCCCATGATGGTTCCCGTCGTCCCCATCGTGGCGACGAAGTGCGTAACCTTGCCTCCGGTTTGCTGCCAAATCTCCGGTCCGGTGCCTTCGTAGTGGGCCAATGGGTTATCCGGATTGGCGAACTGGTTCAAGATCATCCCTCCGCGCTCGCGTTGAATTGCCTCGGCGTGATCACGCGCGTACTCCATACCGCCCTTGTCTTTGGGCGTTAACACCAGTTCGGCACCGAACGCACGCATGGTTTGGCGACGTTCAACGGAAAGGTTATCCGGCATGACCAACACCATCTTGTAGCCTTTGATCGCTGCAGCCATCGCAAGTGCGATACCGGTGTTACCGGAGGTCGCTTCAATGAGTGTGTCGCCCGGCTTGATCTCACCGCGCGCCTCGGCCCGGCTGATCATCGATATTGCGGGACGATCTTTTACCGAGCCGGCAGGATTGTTCCCCTCAAGTTTGGCCAGCAGCGTGTTACTGGCATGGACACCGGATCGCGCTGGAATACGCTGTAGCTGCGCCAGCGGAGTGTTTCCAATTGTCTGTTCAATTGAATTCATTTGGTCCTCAAGTGTGTAGCGAGGCTGTCAATAAAATCGCGGACAAATCCGCGTAAGTAGGCATTCTTCCGGTAGGCAAGTTTCGTGACGCGCTCGGGGAAGAGTTTGGCGCCATCCAGCGCCACCAAGTCTTGGTCGCGCGTCTCGACCGCCATTCCCGCGATGATGCCAACACCAAGACCTTCACGTACATAGGTCTTAATGACGTCGGTATCGATGGCTGTCAGGACAACATCAATGTCGAGCCCCGCCGCGGCAAACGTCTCGTCCAGCGCGGACCGGCCGGAGAAGGCCGCGTCGTAGGTCACGATCGGGTACTGCGCAATCTTCGCCAGCGTGAGGCGTTTTTCGTTTGCCAGCGGATGGGCTTTGGGCAAGATCACGCAATGGTGCCAGCGATACAGCGGCTCGGTGACCAGCTCGGGGTAGCTGTCGAGTGTCTCGGTCGCGATGGCCAGATCAGCCTCACCCGCAATCACCATTTGGGCTAACTCGCGGGGAGCGCCTTGACGCAAACTGAGCCTCACATCCGGATACTTCTTGAGGAACGCTTTCACTACTTGCGGAAGCGCATATCGCGCCTGCATGTGTGTTGCCGCGATCACCAGCTCCCCGCGATCAGCGTCGGCAAACTCACGTCCGACACGCTTGAGGCTGTCGACTTCACCGAGCAACCTTTCACATATTTTTACGACCGCTTCACCCGCCGGTGTTAGCGCAGTCAGACGTTTTCCTTGTCGAACAAAGACGTCAACACCGAGCTCATCCTCAAATTCACGCACTTGGCGCGAGACCCCAGGTTGAGAGGTATGTAATGCCAGCGCCGCTTGGGTGAGATTGAGATCCTGCTTGGCGATTTCGCGCACATAGCGGATTTGTTGGAGATTCATGGCAGCACTAACAGAAAAAAGGAAGCGATTGGTTTGGTTTGCACACGAGCGCAGAACGGCTTGATGCGGCGACGACGTGCAAGGCTGACAAGTTACGGCATATTCTTCGCCCTGCGCTATATGTGATTACCGCATATATAACTACTATTAAGTCGTTTGCATTATATACAACGACGCCTAAGATGTCAGCCTGTTCACTTAGATTGCGTACCCAAATGGCTTTTAACTCCCCCCAAACCCGCCGCGCCTTTATCGCCAACCTTGGTAGACTGGTTGCTGCGTCTGCCCTGATTTTGCCCACACTGGCCTCCGCCGAGGCCGGCCCCGCCGAGGTTCGGCTCGACTTTGCGTTTTACTCGCCGCCCAGCTTGGTCATCCGCAAGTTTGGCTGGGCTGAACAGGAGTTCGCCAAATCGAGCACCAAGGTACGCTGGGTACAGTCGGTCGGTAGCAACCGTGCGTTGGAATACCTCGCCGCGGATGCGGTCGATTTTGGCTCGACCGCCGGGCTGGCGGCGGTGTTGTCGCGGGCGAATGGCAACCCGATCAAGACCGTATTTGTTTACTCACGCCCGGAATGGACCGCACTGGCGGTGCCGAAAGATTCACCGATCAAGACGCTGCAAGACCTGAAGGGTAAAAAAATTGCGGCGACCAAAGGCACCGACCCGTTCCTCTTTACGCTGCGCGCGCTGCAGACGGTCGGGTTGTCGAAAAACGATGTTGAGCTGGTACACCTTCAGCACGCCGACGGACGCACGGCCCTCGAACAAAAACGTGTGGATGCGTGGGCGGGGCTAGACCCGCTGCTCGCGGCAAGCGAACTGGAGGCCGGGACCCGTATCATCTACCGCAACGTCAGCTTCAACACTTACGGTTTCCTGAACACCACAGAGAAGTTTGCCAAGCAGTATCCGGAGGCGGTTGAACGTACCGTGCGTCTCTATGGACGTGCACGCCACTGGATCCAGAAGAATCCGGATGAAGCAGCGAAGTTACTCGCCGACGAAGCCAAGATCAGCATCGACGTCGCCAAGCGCCAACTGGCACGCACGGGTTTCGATGAATCGATTCCCGGCCAGTCACATCGCGCCGCGTTGAAGGCCGCCGCACCAATTCTGATTGCCGAAGGGCTGGTAAAGCCGGGTACCGATGTCGCAAAGGTAGTTGACGAATTGGTCACAGAAGCGCCCGCAACGAAAGTCGCGCTGCTCTTCCCGCTTGGCACGACACGCTGATTCACTGCGCATGAACTCGCTCACCACGCCGCCGACGACCGCCATCAGTACCCAACCGACTGCGTTGTTTCTCTCGACCATACACAACCAAAAACGCAATTGGTTCCCAGCGTTTCCGTTGGGGCTGGTGCTACCGATTTCCGCTTTACTGATCTGGGAAGCCGTCAGTGCGCTGGGCTGGATCACAGCACACCTGTTGCCGCCGCCGTCTGCGCTGTTGCGTACCTTCACCGCACTCGCCGGAGACGGCAGCCTGGCGGTGCACATCGGCGTAAGTGCGGCACGTGTGCTGACAGGTTTTGTCATCGGCGGCTCATGCGGGCTGCTCATTGGCGCGTTAGTGGCCCTCAACCGTCGCGTGAATGATTTAGTCGATCCCTCGCTGCAGGCACTGCGCGCGGTTCCGTCGCTTGCGTGGGTGCCACTGCTGCTGCTGTGGCTGGGAATTGATGTCGCCCCGAAATTAACGCTTATCGCAATCGGCACATTTTTCCCGATGTACCTCGCCACCGTCGCCAGTCTTCGTGACGTCGACCGTAAGCTGGTGGAGGTCGGCCGCCAACTCGGATTTCGCAAGCGGCAGCTGCTCACCAAGATATATCTCCCGGCCGCCCTTCCCGGGCTTTTTACCGGGCTGCGCACGGCACTGGGCTTGGGTTGGATGTTTCTGGTCGCAGCCGAGCTCATCGCGGCAACCTCAGGCCTCGGCTACTTGCTCACGGATGGCCGCGAAACCGGTCGCACGGATCTGGTACTGGTGGCCATCATCACGCTGGCACTTCTGGGCAAGTCGAGTGATGCCGTGCTGGTGTACATAGAACGGCTAAGTTTGCGTTGGCGCGACGTCGCAGATCCACAGGCGAACAGCGATCGTGAGGGCATCAAGCATGTCTAGCCACGCCGGATTGCAGTCGGACAACGAAATGATGGAAGCCTCGATTCACGCTCCGGAGTACGCGAGTACCCATGAGCGTAACACCGCCCGCCCCCGGCTACGCATTGCGATTCAACAAAAGCGATTTGGTGCCAAAGCGGTGTTGGGCAAGGTTGCGTTTGACGTCCATGCGGGCGAAATCATCGCCGTGTTGGGGGCGTCGGGCTGTGGCAAAAGCACACTGCTGCGCGCGATTGCCGGGTTGGATCAAGACTGGCAGGGCGCAATTGAGATTCATGCCGCAAACGCCCACCGCGCGCCGATTGTCGGCGTGGTTTATCAAGAACCACGTTTAATGCCATGGTTAACGGTGGAAGAAAACATCGCGCTGACACTGGTCGCGGCGGAGCCAGCGCCAGAGAGTAACCAGACGCAAACCGTGGACGCGCCCAACAAAAACACAAACCCTAGTATTGACGGGCTTCTTCAGGCGGTTTACCTCGAAAATGCCCGCCATTGCTTGCCAAAGCAGCTTTCCGGCGGTATGGCGCAGCGAGTTGCAATCGCACGGGCATTGGTGCGAGCGCCCGACGTTTTGTTATTGGACGAGCCCTTCTCGGCGCTCGATATCCTCACGCGGCGACGCTTGATCAGTCTCACACGCGAAATCACCGCGCATTTTCAGACCGCCACAGTGCTTGTTACCCATGACCCCGACGAGGCGGTTCGACTTGCGGACAGGGTCGTTGTACTTGCACACTCTTCGACGGCGCCCCCCGATGCAGCGGGAGCAACCATTTGCGCAGATATCCGACCGTCGTCGGATCCGGCGGACAAGTTTCGTGAAGTTGAAGGTATTATTGCCACCCTTCACCACCATAAGCAGGCGGCACATCGCTAGCCTCGAGCGCTCATGTCATCCTCTTTTCCCGACGTAAAGACAATTGCCGAACAACTCTCGGCGGCGCAGGCCTCGTTAAAGACGCGTTATCGAGAAGACGCAAGTGCGGCGCAACTTGTGCTCACGGCCCACGGCAAAGTCGCGCAAGAAAAAATTGCGTGTGATGTCGAAACACACCTCGGCACCACGCGTTCAGGCCTACACCCGGCCACCGGTGGTGATGGCACGTTGGCGTGCTCCGGTGATATGTTGCTTCAGGCCTTGATTGGCTGCGCGGGTGTAACGCTGGCGGCGGTCGCCACCGCAATCGGCGTGGTGATTCGTGATTCGAAAATTGATGCCGAGGGCGATCTCGACTTTCGCGGCACACTCGGCGTGGACAAAACCGCAGCGGTCGGCTTCACGGCAATCCGCATGACCTTTGTGCTCAACACCGACGCCACCGACGCACAACTCGAAACACTCAAAAAATTGACCGACCGTTATTGCGTCGTGTACCAAACGCTCGCCAAAGGCGTACCCATCGAAACGCAATTTGTGCGGATGTAGGTCTGCTTCGCCACCGCATACACAGCTAGGTTGCGTTTGTACTCGCGGCAGTTGACCTAATCGTTAGGTGGCAGCAGCGGTGCATTCATGCAGGTACGGAAAGTCGGATTTTCCGTTCGGAGAACCGCTGTACCTGACCCATTGCGATCCTTCGATTTTCCCGATAGCAGACATTCGTTTGATCGCGAAAGGTACTAGGCGACTCAGATCAAATGGCTGCCTCACTGACCTCATTAATTAGTCGCCGACAAATGTCTAGCCGTTGGCTAGCTCGCGCCATTTGGTTGGGGCGTTGCGCCCGCCTCACGTTTCGCTCTTGCCTCAGCCGCTTTAGCGACTACAACTGCCGCTTCTTCACCCGTGAGACTTGTTGGCGTCAGTTCGATTTGAAGATCACCGGCTAAATCGTTATCGCTAGACTTGCCAATGCGGACCGTGCCGGTGGAACCAGATTTCGTCACCAGTACAGGCTTGGCTAATACTTTCTGCGTCGAGAGGGACTCGATGATCGCTTCAATACGGATCGCGTCATCGTTGGGCTTAACGGTGACGGTTAGGCGAACATCGCCAGCCGGTAGCTCGCCGTAGAAGGTCGAGCCTTGCTTAATCACCGTGCTGAATTCGACTCGCTTGGTCCAAACCTGCCCGGCCGCTGCGGGATCAGGCCCTGCCTTGGTGAGCGCAAAGTTAACTTGGTAGTAGCTTGCTGTTGGATCGATAGGCTGTGCGGCACGTATGTTCGTGGTTGGCGCGCTGGCGACAGGTGTGGCATCGGCAGCGCGCACCTGGGTTTGTATTAGCTGCGGATTTTTTGAAGCCGATGAGATTGTATTGGTTGATGCGCTCGGCGCCGCTTTCAACGTTGGAGAAGTTGAAGCCGGCGCTTGTCTGCTCGATGGCGCGGTGGTTGCGGTCATGGATGCGGTGGTGGCTGCGGTGGTGGCCGCGGTGGTGGCCGCGGTGGTTACCGTCTCGCTAACGGTGGCTGCCGCCGAGAGCGGCATCACTGCCTGAATCGTTGCGGGGCGCGCTGCGTAGCCGATCACGCTGGCAAGTGCGGCCGCACAGGCGATGATGGTCGCGGCGAGATTCAACCTGGCATGGCGGTCACGATGACGTTTTAACATGGCAATCCTTTCAACGGTCGGGTGGAAAGACTGCCATTGGCAAACCAAGGGCAGGTGGGAAGAGGTGCGACAAACAGTTTTACTCAGCGCATCAGCGTAGGTGCGCAATTGATTGGGATGTCGATGGATCACGCTCGCATCGCAAGCGCGCTCCTGATCGCGGCTGAGCGCGCGGCTGGCGAAGATGACCAAGGGATTCCACCACTGACTTGCCGTCAACACAGCCATCGCAAGATTGGTGATGCTGTCACCACGCTCAACATGCGTGCGCTCATGCTGCAAGATCAATCGCCGCTCAGCACGCGAGTAGCACTGCTGAAAATCACGCGGCAATACCAAGCGTGGCTGCAAGATGCCGAGCATCGCGGGGCTCGTGCCTGCTGGCGAGATTCCAAAACGCTTGCGCCACGCCACTGCCTTCTCAAAGCGCCACTGCGCAACAATTAGCCAGCCCGCGTAACACGCAAAACCGATAAGCCAAACGACAACGAAGAGCGCTTGCCATGACCACGTCGCTTCAGGAGCAACGACCTCTATTGCCGTCCTCATCGTAACTGCGGAAGTTGTGGCCGCTTCTGAGATGACGACCTGCTGTACTTTTGGAATGAGTGCGCTCAAGATCGCAAGCGGCAGCACCCACCACAGCCTGAGCGTGGCGATCGCGCCGCAGAAATGGTTGACCACAGGACGCAGGGTGGCGATCACAAGTATCGCGACACTGGTTGCGATGATGATGTCTTGGCCTACGCTCAGAAAGGAATTGAATTGAGCGCCATTGAAGAACGCGCTGTTAATCATGATCGAGCTCGTCTAGCAGGCGACGCAGTTCGGCGATATCGCGTTTGCTGAGCTTGCGTTGCTCGGCAAAATGACTGACCAGCGGCGCGACCTTCCCGCCGAAGAGACGGTCGAGCAGCGAGCGGCTTTCTAACGACACATATACATCGCGGGAGAGTAGGGATCGATACAGGAAACGTCGACCGTCGGTCTCTGTGGCAATGGCATTTTTCTTCACCAATCGACCCAGCAGCGTTTTGACCGTACTCACATGCCAGCCTTTGCTGGATTGCAATTGCGCAAAAATTTGCTCAGCCGTCGCGGGCTGCGTCTGCCACAACACATCCATCACTTTGGCTTCGGACTCAGAGATCGGCGGCAAATCCGCGGCTGTCAGCTTTGGCGGGCTCGGAGAAGGGCTTGCAGACGTGCTGCGCTTGCGTGGGTTTGAGGTGGTCATCGGCGGCTTCCGTTGTGAAGTAACGGCAACTTGCACGTACGTCTACATCTGTAAACTGTTGCGAAGTCTACACATGTAAACGACGTTGTCAAGCAAGTTATCGCCGGGACTTATCGATGCCAGGGTCGATTCTTTCAGTTTGTTCGACCCCAGTATCCACGTGCACTTTCAAGCACTTTTGCCTGAAAACGCCCGTCCTTCGGTCACCTTCTAACTTCGTACTTTGCGTTGGTGACGGTGGGAATGGAACTTGGGTCCCGGACTGTCGCGTTGCTCATCCGGGACGACAGTTTTGGGGTTGCCTCACAGGGCAGTGCGTCGCTGCGCACGCAACTTGGGTCTCGAAATGTGGTGATGCTTCAGCGAAAGGATGAGCGACGTTTTAGTCTGTGCACGCTGGAAAGAGCACGTCGTCGCCGTTCAATCGTCTTTTGCTGGACAATGGGCTTATGAACAAAACGATCCACGCGATTCTCTGTGTGCTGCTGGTTGCGGGCCAGACGATGGCTTCCCTTGCGCAAGCGAGCACCGCGAAGGCGCTCGTCGAGGAGATCGCTACCAAAGCGCAGGTGGTCGTCTTTGGTGAGGTGCATGGCACGCAGGAGGCGCCGAATACTTTGCAGCTCGTCGTACGGTCATACGTCCAATTGGGCTACAAAGTGAACCTTGCGATTGAAGTTCCAAATCAGGGTGTCGCTAGTGCAGTCAGTTACCCATTGCGCGAGCCAACGTCTAAGTTCTGGACGCACGGCAAAGACGGGCGTTCAAGCACTTCGATGCTGCAGCTCATTCGCTCAATCGGCACACCTGACTCACGCGTGGCAAACGTGATTGGCTTTGCAGATGTTGTGCAGAGCGTCGACCAAATCCACTTGTTCGATGAACTCGCAGCGCGACGAATCGCAGACCTATGCCGCCCGGGAGACAAAAAATGTAGGACGGTTGTGCTCGTTGGAAACGCACATTCAAGCCTCAATGGGTCAAGCAGCATCCCTTCAAAGTTGGAGAAGCTTGGAAACCAAACTTATGTGGTGAACTTCGTTCACGACGGCGGCGCGGCTTGGGTCTGCATAAGCGGAAGATGCGGCGCAACGCCGATCGCAAATCCGCCTCGGGATGGCGCGTGCAAGACAGAGCGCATCATCTACCAAGACCGACGTGTGGCTGGCGTGGACGCGGAGTTTTGTTTGCCGACGGTAACCCCGTCACCCCCTGCAAAGTCAAATGGGTCAGGCTCGAATCTTCCCCAAGCTAAAGAATATCCACCCCGCCCCCTTTGATTCCCATCCGAACAATCTTGGTCTCTCGTCTTGTCATTGAGGAACTGCGGGTTGAGCACTTGGCTGAGCTTGCCAAGTGCCTGCACCGCAATGAGGTCTACGAGCACATCGGTGGATTACCCTCCCGCGAGGACTTCATTCTTGACCGGGAAATTGCATTGCGTGGTCCAGGTCCAGCAGCGCCTGACGAGCGCTGGCTTAACTTTCTCGTGAGAGAGCGATCAAGCAATAACATGCTTGGCCGTCTAGAAGCGACGGTGCATGACTCCATTGCCGAGGTCGCCTTTCTGTTTGATCCTGATCAGTGGGGCAAAGGCTTCGCACGCGAAGCGCTCGCATGGCTCCACGAAGAAATCGAGCACACTTCCGGCGTGACGAGTTTTTGGGCGACGACTGTGCCCGAAAACACTCGATGTCAGGCTCTGCTAACGCGAAGTGGCTACCAACAGGTCCACTCTGGCGAGCCCGTGCTGTATAGCTTTGATGCTGGGGATCTTGTGTTCCACGCTCGGGGTGGTGCCAAACCCTGAGCGGCTGGTTTACGATCAGCCTCGGCTCGGTGGGTAAAGCAAAGGCGCCTCGTGCTTTCGCGATGCTCATCCGGGAAGGCAGCGCGGTATCACTGGCATGTAGATTTAAGAGGTCAACGACGATAATTCTGCGATTGCCGAGAAGGATGTCGCTAATCCCTTTCGTTCGTCATCCCAGCAACCAGTGCGTCGAGTTTGACCAGCCGAGAAATTGCCGGGCTCCCGCAGCCGTTAAGGAGTCCTTGTCGGTCGAATTACCCTCCGCCGCAATTTGCAGGCCCTTCAGGGCTGGCGCAAAGCGCTGCTTAAACGAAGCCGACTGCGCATCGAGATGATCTTCCGCCCATGACAGAAACTCCGTTATTCGTTCGGCGGGAAGCAACGCTAGAAAGAAAACCATTTGCCGCCAGGCATATGCGGTGTTCTTCACCATGATGAGACGCCCGTGCCAATTGTCTGTTCTCATCTGCTGGCGTTTGCAGATCCAAATGAAACACTGCTTGGCCATATCGCCCAGTTGACTGCCCACGCTGCGCGTCAGATCCAGTCGTGCAAACAGCCCCGCAAGGTTCTGAGTCGTCAATATCTGCTGTTGCTCGATGATCATGCCGTTCGTTGCAGGACTCCACGTGCCGAGCGGTACACCAGCACGGCTGGCGCAGAGTTGCACAAAGTGATCAGGCTGCTCGCGGGCGCGGTGCCAAAACGATTTCGACTTACGCGCCGCCTGAATATCTGGCATCCGGGTGATCTCGTCGTAGTCAATTCCGAAGTACCGTGCGTAGAGCGTTCCCTGCATGATTTCCGCCGCGATCTTGGCGGCATGCAGAAACTTGTCGGAGAACGTGCCCATGAAGATATCGGCTGCGACTTCATCTACGAGTGGCAGGTCCAGCTTCGCGGTCTTAATCAATGCACGTAGTTCTTGCAATAGCTTGTTGGGAACGATGGCGTGCGGGAATGAGGTTATCGTGAGCAGCGCAACTTCCTCAAGAGTCTGCCTCGCTGACTCGTGCTCCGTAAGTGATTCGCTGCGGAAGCGGTCGATCGCTGCGACCCACGGTAGCTCTTCGATCTGAACCTGCGTTTCAAGGTTTAGCAGCAGCAGCGAGCGCCGGCGACGGAACGCGCGGTAGATTGCTGCATACAACTGGCGGAGCGCGGGATCAGCAATGCCGGCGGAGCGAATCCCGGCAGTTATCTGCGGCAGCACCCGCGCAAGCGTTTCGCCGGATGTGATGAGATCTCGCTCGATTAGAACTGCAACCGTCTCATTGAAGCATCTCTCGACCTTCCGTTGTACTGTGTCAGGTATATGTGCGCCCCGCAGTTGCTCGTTGCCTGCGGCTTCCTGATCGGTGACGACCTGACCTAATGAGGAAGCCTCATCGATCCCCTCCCGCTGTTCGTAGGACTCAAGGCGAGTGATGACAACTTGGGCGACATCGCAAAAAGTGGGCCCCCGGACATCGCTCCTTTGCCGACTGCGCGCTTGAAGGTGCTTTTCGGAACTAGGCCGCCCACGCTTTTGTACGTACTTGTCGATGATGTTCTGCAAGCGTTTCCAATCTTTGTCGGCGAAAGACTCCTGTGCCTTTGCGGCTTTCTCGAGCAACATGCGAAGCTGGGCAAAGTGGCCCTTGGTGCGCTTGGGCTTGGAGCAGAGGCAGTGTCGCTTTCTGAGTGTGTCGAACTCCTTGACCAGCTCTGTCGCGCGATCGGCCCAGCCGGGCGAGAAACGCGAACTGGATTTTCCCGGCTCAAGGGTTTCCAAGAACAGAGTGATGACTCGATCATAGTAAGGCGCCCAGACGTCAACCGCTTCCCTCTGAGCTAGGAGACGCTGGTTGGGCTTGATCTTCCTCAGATCCTTGATCGTGCTCTCGACATCTTGTAAGTGCACCCGCGAGCCGAGCGTACGCGGCTGAGCAAGTGGAATCGGATAAAAACGCAACGTGGCGAGAAAGGGCTGTAGTTCTTTCTCTAGCTTATACGCCGCCTCATCGAAGCCATGCTCCACAAGCCAAGCGACAACGAGCAATGCCCCCTCCTCGGGAACCTCGATGTCGTAGTGCCCATGCCGCAAACGTTCGCCGAGACTGAGCAGCCCTTGTCCATAAAGGAAATGTCTATTCAAAGCCGCACGTTCGCAACCGCTTTCAACTTGTGGCAACTTGAGAACGAGCGCTTCTTCATGCGGCCTAAGAGGCCCGCTTGCCACGTATTGTCCTGTGGCGAATCCCCCCGTAACGACCTCAAGCGTGACCCACGCGGGCACATCTTGAAGCGGGGTTCTTGAACCGTAGCCGACCAACCCACTACGGATGTTCTCGAGAACCGCTTGCCACTGCGCTACTCGCACTTTTGCGCGCTCGCGAGTAGCCTCGTCCGCGTGACCTTCGCTGGCAGTTTGCGCCTTGGCGAGTTGATGGTCTGCGTACAGGGGATTTACTCCGCCGACGCTCTCACCACTACCGCTCTCGCGACCTATCATGTCATGGTCAATTCTGGGATCCGGGGGCTGGATTCGAACCAGCGCCCACTCGGTAACGAGCCGAGTGTTCTCCCGCTGAACTACCCCGGAATGTGAAGACGAATTCTTGGCTGGAAGTGCCTAGCCGACATTCTGTCAGCACGGGTTGCGGGACGCAATGCGCATCTGCCCAAACAAAGTGCAAAACCGAGTAGTTAAAGGAGAATAAAGGGGCTCTACTCTCCGAATTTGCGAGATGAAGAGTTCGGCGAATTGGCGTAGGATAGCTTCTGACGGGGGTGTGGCTCAAGGGGCCCGCTTGGTTGGAAACGATTAGCAAACTAATCGGGGACAGACCACGATTATTCTGGGACGTTCCAAAGGTGTTTGAAACGACAGGATAGCAGAAAATAATCGTGGTCAACAAACTAATCGGGGACAGACCATGATTATTCTGGGACGTTCCAAAGGTGTTAGAAACGACAGGATAGCAGAAAATAATCGTGGTCTGTCCCCGATTACTTGTGTCGCCGCAGGTACGTTGCCATTGACGTAGTCAGGCACCGTCTCGTTGGTGCCGGTATACGCAATGACAATTTCGTCACCTTTTCCGTACACCCCCACGGAGAAACCGTTAGCTCCGTCGGTAAGCTCGCGAATCTGCGCCCAGCCAGAAGGTAGGGGTGCATAATTGGGGACAGACCACGATTAATTGTGGATTCATCTCCCGACATTGAGATTCTTGCGGTCATCTTTAGAGAGTGAGGTTAGTGAATTGCGACAGCAGAAATAATAGTGGTCTGTCCCCAATTATTCTGAGTTTCAAGTCGCCGTTGATGAGACGGAAGGTGTACTTGCTGTCTTCGGTCTTCCAGCCCAATCTGCCGGCGGCTTTGGCCTCGTCAAGCGCTTTGGGGCCGATGTAAATACGACCATCGCGATCATTGCTATCGACGATGGTGTCGGTGCCTTCATTGGCTGAGAAGTAGTAGTTGTCTGAACCACGTCCACCAATCAGCAGGTCATTGCCAGCGCCACCGGTGAGCGCGTCGGTAGTTGCGTCAGCGCCGCCGTAGATGACGTCGTTGCCCGCACCACCTCGTAGCCTGTCTGAGCCGGTGCCGCCAACGATGATGTCGTTGTTCGCAGTACCGTTAGTCTCCATCACCCCAGTGCCGCTTTGCACTGCGTAGTTCTTGTAGTCGCGGTAGTTGATGCTCGGCAACGAGGTTGAGCCAAGCTCTTTTTTAATTTCCGCTTGAATGGCAGCGTCGAGGCGGGGTTTGGCTTTGTTGGCTTCCGGGGCCAACATCCTTGAAGTGAACTCGAATGTTTGCGCGCCCTGACTTGTGGATGTGAACCATTCACTCGGAGAATTGCTGGTGGCGGTGTAGTAGTACTCAACGGCGGTCGCAATGAGGGCTTCGCGCAACTTCGGATCAGACTGCGCGGTACCTACCGAGCCCGCGAGCTTTTGTAGGTCGGCGGCGAATTTGTCGAGGAACCCGGTACTCCCCTGAGGGCCGCTGTTCTGAATGAGCAACTGATCCAGAAAATTCGCAGTTTGCGAAGACGCCGGATCGGTTGCGTACAAGGCTGTATCGAAGAATGGCTTGAGTAGGTTAGGAATCTCGTTGACTACCTGCGCGAACGCCGTCGACTGCATCATCGTGTTCAGCAAGGTGATGGAGTGCAAATCCACGCTGCTCACACTTTGTGCTCCCACGGGCAAAATTGTGCGAGTCCCCATGATAGTTGTCCCGCTAAGGCGGCCCGGCGCGAGCACCTCTCCCGCCACTTCAACAGAATCGACTCGTTGTTCGCGCGCTAAAAATGTCTCGTTCGAGAGACTGCTGGCGAGCGTATTGAATGCGGCGTCTGAATACCCGGAAGTGAGCAGTGAGACCCGGTAGCCGTTGAGCAGAATCTGCGCGTTACTCGCACTCGCCTCAAATGGTGCCGGATCAAAGACGGTCGCCGGTCGATCAAAGTAGACCGCCATCAGCGAAGCGAGTCCGCCACCCAACGAGTGTCCTGTAAACGTAATGTTGGCGTTGGAGTACACCTGCTACACATCCAGATAGAGCTTCATGGCCTCAAGTACTTGAGCGGCGGGCAGCCCAACTGCGGCTGGTATGTTGCCTCCAGCGAAATCAGCGATCTTCTGTTCGTTTGTCCCCGTGTAGGCGATCACAACATCGTTTCCCCTTTGAAACACGCCAGCAGAAAAGCCGGTCGCTTGGTCGGGGATCAATCGCACATCTGACCAACCTGTTGGTAGAGGTGTTCGATTTGCATCTGTACGTCTATATGCGCGACCAGCGAGCTGGCCATATTCAATGTTGGAAGGCATGTTGTTCTCCTGATACAGGGCTGAATTCGATTAGCAGCTGGTTTTCCAAACCGGAACGATCTCAAGATACTTCTTAACGATTCTTGCGTCCGTCTCTCGCACTACTTTCTCAGCGCGCGTGAGAAGAGCAGCTTCGCCGGAATACTTGATCCCAGTCGAAACGTTGGCTTTGCGCCCAATCAGATTTGATGAAAGGTCTGATTGCAGCCATCCGCCGTTGCGATAGCGAAACTCTGTATAAGGCAACTTCGGGCGACCTAGCGCGTACCACGGCTCACAGGTAAAGAATGTCGCGACCACAAACCATTCCCCTGTGGCGGGGTCGCGGTCGACGAGCATCGGCATCAGCCCGCGATCCGATTCCCACTTTGAGGGCTTGGCTGGTTCAGGCACACCAACAAACTCAAAGCTGTTGTAAAGCGGATCCCACCCGCCCGGCCCGCCGACCTCGCCGAGCGGCTTTGCCTTGATCAAGCGTTCGATAATGACTACTCTCCCATCGGCCAAGCCAACTTCTTCGTTGAAACTGATGCGCTTGTCCATCGCCAACAAAATTCCGAACGCGACCAATGCGACAAGTACGATTGCAATGGCAACGACTTGCCTATAAGAAGCCTTCAGCTTCGACAGGATGTTCGTCATGCTGCCCTCCGGAAAACACCAGGGGTCAGAGTCAAATTGTTTTTCATCTCATCCATTCCTTGATGTTTGTGACCGCTTAAAGCAGCCTTGCTGCGCTAGCGCCAACTCATGCCAAGAATCATTGCGTCTTTTTAAACTCGCCATTCCACGGGTATCTCCAGACATTTGCGTGAATTCAACAGCAAATGTCGACGACCTTTAGGGGGTTGATTTAGGGGGTAAGGTATCGAACGGCGGTACCCTTTTGTTTCTCAAGACGAAAGGACACTGCCATGAAACGTTCGGACCTTACC